>JBGAKC010000024.1:0-76810 GCA_044224605.1 Hyphomonadaceae bacterium | reverse complement strand
GCCAGCAGGTTGGTCTGGAAGGCGATCTCGTCGATCACGCCGATGATCTGGGCGATTTTCCGCGACGAACCTTCGATCTCGCCCATCGCAGCGACCGCCTTGCGAACCACTTCGCCCGAGCGTTCGGCTTCGCCCTTGGCCTCGGCGACGACCGAGTTGGCCTGGCGGGCGCCATCGGCCGTCTTGCGCACCGTGGCGGTGATCTCGTCCAGCGCGGCAGCCGTCTCTTCGAGCGAAGCGGCCTGCTGTTCCGTGCGACGCGACAGGTCGTCGGCCGCATGGGAAATCTCCTCAGCGCCCGAACGCATGCCCTGCACGTTCGTGATGATCACTTTCATTGCGTCCTGCAGCTGCGACACCGCCGCGTTGAAGTCGCGCTGGAGCTTCTGGTATTCAGCCGGGAATTGCTGATCGATATGGCAGGTCAGGCTGCCGCGCGAGAGCATGGACAACTTGGAGCCGAGCGTCTCGACAACCATAGCGAGTTCGTCAGCCGCAGCCTTGCTCTTCTTCTCGAGCGCAGCGCGCTCCTGCAGCCCGCGCTTGAACACGTCGAGCGCCTCGGCGATGCGGCCAGTTTCGTTGCGGTCCTCGCGGCACGGGATCTCCGTGTCCAGCTTGTTGTTGGTCAGACCGTCCATCGCCGCCAGAAGCTTGCGGAAGCGGCCCGACAGGCCGGTGACGATGACGAAAGCCAGCAGGCCGGCGAGCAGCAGCGCCGCGCCGACGATGCTGAGGTTGAAGAACTGTTCGCTGCGCAGCCCGTCGATGCGCGCGCGGATCAGACGCTCCATTTCCGTGTGCGTCTTGCGCCAGACGGTGTCAATCTGGTCGGCGACATCTTTGGCCAGCTTCGCGGCCTGGGCGTTGGAAGATGCGGCGGCGAGCGGCGTGATGAGGTCGGACAGTTTCTTGACGTCATCGCCCAGCGCGCGGCGAGTGTCGCCCGCGGCGTTGCTCTTCATTGCGCCTTCGAGCGCCTCGACCGCAACGCGGCCGGCTTCGGCCGTGCTTTCGATGGCGGAGATCACTTCGGCCGACGACAGATACTGTTCGCCGCCTGCGGCGGGAGCCTCGGCGACCGCGGCTTCCTTGATCGCGGCCTGGACGTCGGTCACGGCAGCGAGCAGCGCCGGGAGGCGCATCGTCACAGCGTCCATCGCGTAGAAGCTGTCGAGCTGCGTATCGAGCGTCAGGTTCGAGGCATCGGCAACATCACTGAACAGCGAAGCGCCCGCGGCGACGCGATCAACGGCGCTTTTGGCGTCAGCAAACTTGGAGAAGGACTGGCCGGTGCCGAATTCCGCATCGAAACCGGCATGGTTCGGCGCAGCAACGTCCTTGTTGGTCGCAACAATCGACGGCCACAGATCGGCAACGTAGTCGGCCCCGCGGGTTTCCTTCTCGGAAAAGGAGATCTGGCCCGATGTCGTATTGATGAATAGCGTCGCCAGCAGCACAGTCGGCGCCAGGAAGAGCGCGGAGAGAAGCCCAAGTCGCGTGCCCAGGTTCAACCTGGAATTGATGACGTCCAGCATGGCTTCTCTCCCGATTTTCTTTTTTTTCTTCCGAAGACCTAGAAATTTTCCCAGCTGTCTTCGTCGTTGTCCGCGACCGGCTTCAGGGCGGCGTTGCCCTGGGTCGGCATGGGACGCGCCGGCGCGGCCGGGCGCGAAGGCGGCGGCAGGCGCTTGGGTTGCGGCGTGTGGACGACGCGGGCGGTCGGAGTTCCGGCGCCGATGTCGAACTTGGAGGCGAGCTCGGCGAGTTCGCCGGCTTCCTTGGCCAGCGAGTGCGAGGCGGCAGTCGATTGTTCGACCATCGCCGCGTTCTGCTGCGTCACCTGGTCCATCTGGTTCACGGCCGTGTTGACCTGCGCAAGGCCGGCCGACTGTTCCTGCGTGGAAGCAGAGATTTCCGACACGAGCGTCGAAATCTCGGCGACCTTCACGACGATCTTCTGCAGGGCCTCGCCGGTGCGGTTCACTAGCTCGACGCCGCCTTCGACCTGTTGCGAGGACGCCATGATCAGCGTCTTGATTTCTTTCGCGGCGTCCGAGGAGCGCTGAGCGAGCGCACGCACTTCCGAGGCGACGACCGCAAAGCCGCGGCCGGCTTCGCCTGCGCGGGCGGCCTCGACACCGGCGTTGAGCGCCAGCAGGTTGGTCTGGAAGGCGATCTCGTCGATCACGCCGATGATCTGGGCGATTTTCCGCGACGAACCTTCGATCTCGCCCATCGCAGCGACCGCCTTGCGAACCACTTCGCCGCCAGCAGGTTGGTCTGGAAGGCGATCTCGTCGATCACGCCGATGATCTGGGCGATTTTCCGCGACGAACCTTCGATCTCGCCCATCGCAGCGACCGCCTTGCGAACCACTTCGCCCGAGCGTTCGGCTTCGCCCTTGGCTTCGCCGACCACAGCGTTCGCCTGACGCGAGCCATCGGCGGTCTTGCGCACCGTCGCGGTGATCTCATCGAGCGCAGCAGCCGTCTCCTCGAGCGAGGCAGCCTGCTGTTCCGTCCGGCGCGACAGGTCATCGGCCGCATGGGAAATCTCCTCAGCGCCCGAACGCATGCCCTGCACGTTGGCGATGATCACTTTCATCGCGTCCTGCAGCTGGGTCACTGCGGCGTTGAAGTCGTCGCGCACCTTCTTGTATTCTGGGGATACATCGACGTCGAAGCGCGTGGTCAGAACGCCTTTCGACAGGTCGGCCAGGCCACGCGACAGCGTCTCGACGACCAGAGCCTGCTCGGCGGCGGCTTTCTTCTGCGCCGCCTCCATCGCTTCCTTCTCGATGGCGGCCTGCTTGAACACGTCGAGCGCATCGGCCATCTCGCCGATCTCGTCGCCCTGCCCCTTGGCCGGAATGGCGATGGTGTTGTCGCCCCTGGCAAGGCGGCGCATGGCGTCCGTCATCTGGATGACCGGCCTGGCGATGCCACGCGTCAGCCACCAGCCCATCAGGGCCGAGATCAGGATCGCGAGCGCAGCGCCAATGCCGAGCACGAGGTATGACTTGCCGACTTCCGCTGCAGCATGGGCTTCGAACGCCGCGAGCTGTTCCTTTTCGTGATTCATCAGAGCGGCAACAGCCTCGCGTGTACTGAACAGACGGGCCGTGTCTGCGATCTCGGCACGCGCCGTGTCGATGGTTTCCGGATTGCGGGCCATCTGGATTGCGGCATCCGACTGCGCCTTGAAGGTCTCCAGCGCAGCTCCCAGCGGCGCCAGCAATTCGCGGTCGTCCGCCTCCGTGATCATGTCCGAAAGCGCCTTGTAGGTCGCATCCAGTGTCTTGAGCTTCTCGTAGAAGCCAACTTTGGCGTCGAGGAACGACTTGGCGTTTCCGGAAGCGACGAAGCCGCGCATCGAGTTCTGCACGTCGACCGCCGCCGCGAGCACCGCGGCCTCGTTATTGAGCTGGTCGTTGGACTGCTTGGCTTCCAGCGTGGCGGCGTCGACCGCCTGGTTCGCCATGAACACGACGCCGTTCGAAATGCCAACCGTCGCGACGACAACGCCGAACGCCAGCAGCAATTTGCGGGAAATCTTGAGATTTAGACGACGTGCGACCACGAACAGCTTCTCCGTACGACCTGTCCCGGGGAAGGCGGAACAGAAAACTTTCTCAGTACGGAACAGTTTTTCTCGCAGAATGCTGAAAACCTCGTTAAAATAGAGAATAATGATTGGTTTCTCGAATCCGGTCCGCGTGAAGAACCGTGTGGCATGGCGCAGCGATCCGATTTCGCTGGCGGCATCCGCGCACGAGGTGTCATCAATTTCCGAGGGGCAGCGGGAAGGTGGGGCCTTGGAATCGGAACGCCGAAACTGGACGCGAACGGCGCTGCGCGCGCTGATCTATGCAGCGCTGTTCTTCATCACGATGGAGGTGACAGTCGACCTCGTCCGCTATGGCGCGAACGTCACGCCGATCTGGATCGCCAGCGCAATCTTCGCCTGGACTCTGCTCTCATCGCCAACCCGCGACTGGCCCATTATTACCGGCTTCTTTATCGCCGCTCACATCATCCGGTCAGTCTATGTAGGTGACTCGCCGGTCAACGAGCTCATCTATCTGTCGACAAACATCGGCGGCCCGCTCCTGTGCGCCGGCCTGTTGCGCTGGTCAGGCCACGCGCTCGAGTTCGAGGATCGCGCCTCCGTCTTCCGCTTCCTCCTGATCGGAGGTCTTGCGGCGCCTGCGTTCTCCGCCATCGTGGTCGCGATCGGCTCCTTCCTCAGCCCGGAGCGCTTCGACCTTAAGGATCTCGGCACGTGGTTCCTCGCGGATGCGCTCAGCTATGTTGTCTTCCTGCCGATTTTCTGCAGCTTTGGCAGCGGCGCCTGGCGCCAGCTCGTCGCGCCACGCCTGCGCGTGAAAGCCATCATCCTCCTAGGCATCCTCCTCGCCGCCCAGATCGCCGCCTGGTACATGCCAAGCCGGCTGCACAACTTCTTCACGATCGCCGCGGTCCCCTATTTCATCCTCATCGCTTTCGAGCTGGGCTCAGCAGGCGCCAGCTTCGCCATCGCCATTGTCGCTGTCACCATGCTCGGCAACGGGCTGCTTGTCCCGCGCGCGCCGGGCGCACCGCTCAACACGGCGGACTACCTGCTCGCCTCGCAGTTCTACATCGCCGCGATCGCCACCTGCATCCTGCCTCTGGTTGCAGCGCTGGACGAAAAGAATCGCCTTTATGAATCGGCCTCCCGCGCACTTGCCGACGCCCAGTCCGCCTGGGGCGAACTCATCGCGGCCGAGGCGCATTACAGGCTGATAGCAGACAATTCCCGCGACCTGGTCATGCGACTCGATCTCGATGGTGTTGTGATCTTCGCATCGCCCGCATGTCGTACTATCTGTGCCGACGTGCACGAGCTGGAGGGGCGTGAGATCCTGGACCTCGTGCACGAGGAGGATCGTCCCCGCGTGCGTAGCGAAATGCTGAACTTCATAGCGTCCGGCGAAATCGACCGGCCTCACACCCTGAGCATGCGCCTTGGCGTCGCAGCCGGCGGCTGGCGTCCATTCGACATCAGCGCAACCCTGATCACGTCCCGCGGCAAGGAGCCCGAGGAAATCATCGCCACGCTCCGCGAGGTTCAGGCATGAAGTCGCGCCTTACCCAGCAGGCCGGCGTCGCCGTCCGCAAGCTCCGCCTCGCCAAGGGCTGGACGCTGCAGGAGCTGTCGGACAAGTCCGGCGTGCCCCTGTCGACCCTGTCCAAGCTCGAACTCGGCCAGTCCTCGCTCACCTACGACAAGATCCTGCGTATCTGCAGCGCTTTGGACATCGATCCGGGCCTGTCCATCCTCCAGCAGGCGTCCGCCACGCCATCCCCCAGCGCCCGCCGCGCCGTCGTCCGCAAGGGCGAAGGCGAGCCCGTCCCGTTCGGCGAACATGTCGCGAAAGTCGCAGCGCAGGACCTCCTGTCCAAGGCCTTCACCCCGATGGTGGTGACCCTTCAGCCCACGGACGGACGGCGCCAGACCCTGCCCGGAGAGGCCTATCTCCACATTCTCACCGGCACGGCCCTGCTCCACACCGACGTTTACGCCCCGCTCAAGCTCGGTCCGGGCGACGCCATCTTCTTCGACGGCTCGACGGAGCACCGTCTTCATTCCGCCAGCAGCGAGGCCTGCACCGCGCTCCTGGTGATCTCGGGCGATGAAGGTTTCTGGCGCCAGGACGCGGAATGATTCGGGAGAACTTTCTCATCCAGCTGCGGCATCCCGTCCTGTGAGCATCTGGTTTTCAGGCAATTCTCCATTTTAGAGAATTTTTCATCAAATTAGAGAATACACGTCCGGAGAGAGAAATTCTTCCTCCGGACGCCATGTTTGGCCAGCCGGAGTAGTTCCGGAGCTGCCGACGATGACCAGGGCCACTCTCACCCGCCACGCCGCCCTTGCGGTGCTCGCGCTGTCGGCCGCCCCGGCCTTCGCCCAGACCCCCGCCGCCGCTCCCGTCGAGAAGAAAGCCGACAAGCCGACCGTCTCGACCTCCTGGTCCAACGGCGCTCCGAAAACGAGCGAGGGCGAGCAGTCCTTCAAGGTCAACGGCCGCGTCCAGTACGATATCTTCAACGTCGACACCGATGGCGCCTCCGCGACCGACCAGAGCTATTCCCGCTCTTACGTCCGCCGCGCCTATCTCGGCGTCGAGGGTCAGTTCTCGGACGCCTGGCGATACAAGGTCGCCCTGGCCTTCCAGCCGGGCGCCGACGCCGCATCTTCCACGGTCACGACGCTGCGCCTCTGCCAGGACAATGGCACAGCCGCCATCACCCAGCGCGCCACATGCCTCGCCGGTGAAACCGACCGTGGCCCGGTCGTCACCTCGGTTTCGACCTCGGGCGCCGAGACCGAAGTCGGCTTCGACGACGCCTACATCCAGTATGTCGCGGGCCCGTGGGAAATCACGCTCGGCCAGAACGCCATCGCATCGAACCTCGAAGACCGCACCTCCACCTTGAACATCCCCTTCAACGAACGCTCGGCCATGTCGGCCGCCTTCTCGTCCTCCAAGACGATGGGCATCGTTGTCGCTTCCTCGGGCTCGAACTGGAACGGCGCCGTCGGCATCTATGGCGACACAGCCGACAACCCGGAATCGACCAACACCAGCGAAACCATCGGCCTCTCGGCCCGCGGCGCCTGGGTCCCGGTGTTCAGCCAGACCAAGGAAGGCACGACGCTCGTCCACCTCGGCGCCTTCGCGCGTTACCGCGACAACGCCGGCGGTGAAGACGTCTCAGGCATTCGCGGACCCGCCTTCCGCTATCGCGCCCGCCCCAACACCGGCTGGGGCGACCGCTTCATCGACACAGGTTCGGCCGCCTTCGCGCAGGACCAGTTCCTCGGCGCCGAGTTCGCCGCCCAGCACAACGAATTCGCCTTCTCCGGCGAATACGGACAGCTCACGGCGAAACCGCAGTCGGGGTCTCCCATCGCCGGCTCCAACCCTTCCTTCCAGGGCGGCTATCTCGACTTCTTCTGGTCGCCCACGGGCGACAGCCGCGCCTACAAGCTGAAGGACGGCTCGTTCAGCCGCATGAGCCCGCGCAATCCGCTTGGGCCTGACGGCTTCGGCGCCGTCACGCTCGGCCTGCGCTACGACTTCCTCGACCTCACCGATGGCGCGGTCGATGGCGGCCAGCAAAAAGGCTTCACGCTGCAGTCGACCTGGCAGCCGCTCTCCTTCCTGAAATTCCAGGCCGACTATTCGCGCCTGGACATCGAACGTCCCTTGAGCCCGCTCTCGGGCGAAGCGGATGTCATCACCCTACGCTCCCAGATCGAATGGTAGCGTAGAGCGTCTGCCGGCACACCCTGTCCCCCTGCCTCCCGCTGCCGGCAGACGCCCCTGACAAGAACGACCCTGCGCGATGACCCCAAGGTCGCGCAGGCTGCGCCCGCCGGCACATCCTGTCCCCTGCCTCCGCTGCCGGCGGGCGTCCCCAACAGAACGATCCTGTGCTGGACCCAACTCCAGCCAGGTCTCGCCCGCCGGCACACCCTGTCCCCCTGCCTCCGCTGCCGGCGGGCCCCCTTTTCCCCTCCCCAGAAGCGTGCATCTGGTGGCGGCGCGACCCACGCGCCGCCACTGGAGTTTCATGGGCACGACGATCGATCATCTCGAATCGCATTTCCGCTACACGGTGATCCGCGGCTTCACCGACGCGAAGGGCGTGCGCGTGCCCTTCGAAGCGACAGGCGTGATCTGCAAGATCGACCTCAACCGGCCGCAGATGACCGAGATCTATATCGACTGGGAGCGAGACGGCCCCGGCGATACGAAATCGCCCGAACGCCTCACCTTCCTGCTCGCCGCCAGGGACGGCCCGGGCAATGGCCGCATGAAGCAGTATTTCGAGAAGGGCGAGCTCGTGATGCCCCCGCGCGAGCCCAAGCCGTCCAGGCCTGCGCCGCAGGCTGGGGCTGACCAGGATGCGGCCCTGGACCCCAAGCCCGCTCCGTCCTTCGCCGGATACGAGGGCGACCAGCCGCCCGGAGAAACGCTCCTTGGCGACCAGACCGTCGCGTGCGATTGCGGGAAACGCTTCCACCGCGCCATCTTCCCGTCCGCCCAGCTGAGCGTGAATGCGTGCCTGCGCTGCGGGACAGTCACGGTGAGCCGGCAGGTTGGCGATGATGGCCGCTTCACGGGCAACGCCTGGACCGCCCACTGGACCGTCTCTGTTCCGCAGAAGATCGTCGGCTGGCTGGGCCGGTTCCCGCGCGTCTCGATTGATTATGCCGGCTCGGTCTGGCGCTGGCCGATGTCTGCAATGCTCGTGCGCTGGCCGACGCTGTTTTATCCAGCCGATGTCCGGGTCGCCGACGAGGCCGAACTCAACGCGCTCGAAGCAAAGCTCGCCGAGACCCAGGCGCCGCTCAACCGCGCCCATCGCCTGGGCTCTGCCTGTGGCGACATTCCGCGCGCGCCCTCCGACCTGCCGGAGGACTTCTACGCTTTCGGCGCGCTGCGCCGCACGCTAGATCTGCGCTCCACAACCGACGTTGCAACCCTCAAGGCGCACGCGCATCTCAGGAGCGCGGGTTGCGAGCTTGCCGCCGATCTCCTTCTGCGCCGAGATGACGCCTATGACCTGATGATGGGCTGGCTCGCCGCGAAGGACGATGATGACTTCAGCGCCGGCATCGCCATGCTCCGCGATAGCCGAAGGCTTTTTTTAGGCCCGGACGACGCAAGGCTTACGCGTCCCCTCCTCGGCATCCTCAACGCACTCCCTCTCGGCAAGCTCAAGGATGTGCCCGACCGCGTCGAGAGCTGCCAGCGCTTCGAAGCACTCCTCGCCGCGATCGCCGACCTCGGCGCGAACGCTCCGGAAATGCTGGAAGGTCTTGCAAGCCTGATGAAGACGCTGGCCAGAAGAGATGCCTACACGGCGGACGCCGTACGCATCGTGATCAACGAACTCAACGGCGTTGATAACCGTCCGCTACAGTATCGCTAAGGCCGAGACCGGCCGGACGAGGCGCGCCAGGACCAGCTGGTCGGCAATATCGATGTCGGCGCGCGAATGGGAGACGAAGATCTTGAGGCGGCCAGCTCCCTCACCTTCGTGCTTCTCCGACGTGACGCCCCCACTCTGGTCGCAACAATTGCGCCTACCCGCGCAGCGCACCGGACAGCCGCTTCGAGATGATCTCGTCCGCCTCACGCATGATGCGGGTAATCAGCTCCTTCACCGTCGGCACGTCGTGGATGAGCCCTGCGACCATGCCGCAGCTCCAGGCGCCGGCCGCCATGTCGCCGTCCTTCATGACCTTGGGATAAACGCCCGCGACCTCATTGATGATGTCCTCGAAGCGGATCCCCTGCCCGAGCTGCTTTTCCTTTTCGAGGATCTTGGTGACGCCTTCATTGTTGAGGACGCGTTCGGTGTTGCGCAGCGGGCGCATGATCAGCCGGGTGTCCAGCTCGCTTGCCGCAACCAGCGCATCCTTCACATTCTGGTGCACGGGCGCATCCTTCGTCGCAATGAAGCGCGTGCCCATGTTCATGCCATCAGCGCCCAGCGCCATCGCGGCGACCAGCGAGCGACCATCCGCCATGCCGCCGGATGCGACGAAGGGGATCTTCAGCTCTTCGGCCGCGCGCGGCAGCAGAATGAAGTTTGGCACGTCATCTTCGCCCGGATGCCCGCCGCACTCGAACCCGTCGACGCTTACGGCATCGCACCCGATCGCCTCGGCCTTCTTCGAATGGCGGACCGAGGTGCATTTGTGGATCACCTTGATCCCGGCTTCCTTGAAGAAGGGCATCACCTGGCTCGGATTGTTGCCCGCCGTTTCGACGATCTTGATGCCTTCCTCGATGATCGTGCGCACAAAGCCCGGATAGTCGGGCGGCGTCACGGCCGGCAGGAAGGTGAGGTTCACGCCGAAGGGTTTCTTCGTCATCTCGCGGCAGCGCCGGATTTCGGCCCTGAGGCCCTCAGGCGTGCGCTGCGTCAACCCCGTGATGATGCCAAGCCCGCCCGCTTCGGAGACGGCCGCCGCCATCTCCGCGAAACCGACATAGTGCATGCCGCCCTGGATGATCGGGTGCTCGATGCCGAACAGCTCGGTGATCCGCGTCTTCATGGGGTTTGTGTCCTCTCCAGTGTCTGACGCATCAGGAAAGGACAGGCCAGACGCCGTCAAGCCCGTTCGCAGCGTCAGCGCGCGCGATCCCCGAGCGGCCGGAGCGCCTCGAAATGGACGCGCAGCGCGGGCACGCTCACGAGCTCCCGCTCAGGCCAGCGCAGCGCCGTCAGCCGCCCGCCGAAACAGCAGCCAGTATCGAGACACCACGTGTTGTTGACGGCCTGAACGTCGGGGGCGGCGACATGGCCATAGACTATGGCTGGCTCGCCCGGGTGTTCGAGCGCCCAGTTGCGCCGCACCGGCGTGCCATAGCCATCCGTCTCGCCTGTTGTATCGCCATACAGCGCAAACGAGCGGACCTTGCCGCCAAGCTTGCCGATCATCTCCGCCTTCAGTCCGGCATGGGCGACAACCAGCTTGCCCTGATCGAGCCAGAGATAGGGCGGGAGCGAAGTGATGAAACGGCTAACCTTCGCCCTGAACGCAGGATCCTCCCCTGCCATCTGGTCGATGGTCATCTGCAGGCCGTGCCCGGTCTTGACGACCTGACCGCCAAGCCAGCGGCCGAACTTGTTGTCGTGGTTTCCTTCGACGCAGAGACCGGTCCCGGCCGCAACCATCGCCATGACGATGCGCATGACATCCAGCGAGCGGGGACCGCGATCGACGAGATCGCCCACGAAGACCAGCGTGCGTCCGGCGGGCGGCGTAACAACGACCTCGGCGCCCGACCAGGCAATCTCATAGCCGATGGCTGAAAGAAGCTGTTCCAGCTCGTCACAACAACCGTGCACGTCCCCGACAATGTCGAAGGGTCCGGAAAGCTCACGGCGATCGAAAGCGGGGTTTGTCACGACGGGGGACGTTGGGTCATCTCCTCCGCGCTTGCAAGACTGCGCGATGGCGCCAGATTGGCCCCCGATAGGTCTTTGGGGAGATCTCTATGTCGCTTCGGATGCTCGCAATCCTGGTGCTGGCCTTGTGCGGGGCGACAGGGCCTGCGCTCGCCAAGCCGCCGCTCGAAGCCTTCACGCCTCTGCCCGAAATTCACGACATGACCATTTCGCCCGACGGCAAGCGCGTCGCATGGGCGCAGAAGGCCGGCGAGGGACATGCGGTTGTCGAGCGCGATCTTGAGACCGGAAAGACCCGTACGATCACGCGGACGAACGAACAGCAGATCACCGCGCTCAGCTATGTGACGGACCGCTTTCTCACCTTCATTCCCTACAGCATCGAGTACTACGCCGGCCAACGGGACATCTTCCGCTCCGGCGTCTCGATCATCTTTGATCTGGAACGCAACGTTTCCTATCGCTCGGATGCGTTCGGCGCGCTTCTGAGCGTGTCTGGTGACGGCAAGAGAGGGTATTTCCGGGGCTATGGCACCGTGATCGAGCTGGAGCTGGTCACGGGAAACGTTCTCAACAACAGCTTTGGCGGGTCTCACGGGGAAGAGATGTTTGCAATGTCGCGGGCCGGCGCATTGCTTGTGACGCAAAAGATCGACCGCCAGAAGGGCGAGAACAGGATCTTTGCCGTGACCAAGGCCGGCCGGAAGGAAATCTTCAGCGAAAAAGGCAAACCCGCAGAGGTTTTCATTGCCGGCCCAACCGCCGACGAAACCGCGATCGTCCTAAGCGACAGCCGCAGCGGGGCGACTGTGCTGCGCTCACTTTCGCTGAGCAACGGCGTGCTCGGCGAACCACTTTTCGGCGGAGCCGAGATGAAAATGCCTATCCGGGACGGCACACAAACCGTCATTGGCGGGGTTGTTGCGGGCCCTTATCCCAGGCATGAGTTTTTTGAGGCCGCCCTCACCGCTGACATGCGCAGCGTGCGCGCCTCCCTCCCCGGCCAGGCTCTCGAACTAATGGGAATGTCCGCCGGCGGGAAACGCCTGCTCATCCGCGCCACAGGCGGATCCGAATCTGGCCGGTATGTGATTTTCGATCGCGAGGCGCGCAAGCTGATGTCTGTCATGCCGGCGCGACCCAGCCTCTCCCGTGCGGACATGGGCGAGGTAGTAACCATCGAATACCCCGCGCGCGATGGGCGAAAGGTGAGCGCGATCTTGACCTGGCCAGCTGGCGTTCCGGCCGAGCAGCGCAAGATGTTGCCGATGGTTGTGATGCCGCACGATGAGCCCGACGGTCGCAGCGAAGTCAGCTATTCCTGGCTTGTGCAATTCATGGCCAATGAGGGCTATGCGGTACTGCAACCCAACTATCGCGGCTCGAGCGGCGCAGGCGTTGAGCTGCGCGCGGCAGGCTACGAACAGTTCGGCCGCGCGATGCAGCACGATGTCACCGACGGCGTCTTTGAGCTAGTGAAAGCCGGGTGGATCGATCCGGACCGCGTCTGCGTCGTTGGGCAGGGCTGGGGCGGTTACATGGCCCTCATGGGCGGCGCCATCACGCCGCAGCGCTATCGTTGCGTGGTCTCGATCGGCGGGGTCACGGACCTTCCGGACTTCATGAAGCGTCGCGCCGAAGGCGATGTGAGGTACGATGATTATTACGCCAAATGGCTGCGCTACCTCGGCGATCCCATAGACAATCTTCTCGACCAGCAACGCTATTCGCCCGTCAATCTCGCCCGGCAGTTCGAGGCGCCCGTACTGCTGCTTCACGGCGACAACGAGCGGCTCTCACCTGACCGGCAAAGCCGCAAGATGGAGCAGGCTCTCAAAGCTGCGAACAAGCCTGTGAAATTCATCCTGATCGATCGTGACAGCGAAGAGCTGCTCTATCCGGAAAGCCGCCGCATCGTCCTCAGCGAGATGGCGGTGTTTCTTGCCGCCAATCTCACCGCAAGAGCCAAGCCCCCGCCGGCTGCCTCCCCGCCGTGATCAGAAGCTGCGTAGGCCCTACAGCGTTCGCGCAATCAGGATCTTCATGATCTCGTTGGTGCCGCCATAGATGCGCTGGATGCGGCTGTCGCGGTACATGCGGCTGATCGGGAACTCATCCATGAAGCCGTAGCCGCCATAGAGCTGGAGGCAGCGGTCGATGATCTTGCCTTCGAGATCGGTGAGCCAGTACTTCGCCATGGAGGCCGTGGCCGCGTCGAGCTTGCCCTGGAGGTGGACGCCGATGCAGTGGTTGACGAAGACGCGCGCGACAGTCGCCTCGGTCTTGCATTCGGCCAGCACGAACTGCGTGTTCTGGAAGTCCATGATCGACTTGCCGAAGGCCTTGCGATCCTTGACGTACTGGATCGTCAGCTCAAGCGCTCGCTCGATCGTGGCGATGGCCTGAACGGCGATGTTGAGGCGTTCCTGCGGAAGCTGGCCCATGAGCTGGTAGAAGCCCTTGCCCTCTTCCGAACCAAGCAGGTTGTCGGCCGGCACCTTCACATCGTTGAAGAAGAGTTCGGATGTGTCCTGCGCGGGCTGTCCCAGCTTGTTGAGGTTGCGACCGCGCTCGAAGCCTTCGGCGCCCTCGGTCTCGAGCATGATGAGCGAGATGCCTTTTGAGCCTTGCGTCGGGTCCGTCTTGGCGACGACGCAGATCAGGTTCGCAGTCTGGCCGTTGGTGATGAAGGTCTTGGAGCCATTGATGACATAGCCATTGCCGGATTTCTTCGCCGTGGTTTTCACGCCCTGCAGGTCGGAGCCGGCGCCGGGTTCGGTCATGGCGATGGCGGAGATCAGTTCGCCTGACGCCATCTTCGGCAGCCAGCGCTTCTTCTGGTCCTCGGTGCCGTAGTGGAAGATGTACGGCATGACGATCGCGTTGTGCAGGGAGGCGCCGAAACCGTCGACGCCCTTGAGGCCGAGCTGTTCCATCAGGATGACTTCGTGGCGATAATCGCCGCCCATGCCGCCGTATTCTTCCGGGGTGGAAAGACCCAGCAGGCCAGCCTCGGCCGCCTCGGTCCACATGGCGCGCTCGACGACCTTGTCCTTGCGCCATTTCTCGACGCGCTCGGGCGGAGCGTTCTGCTCGAAGAAGCGGGCGACGGATGCCTCGAACATGCGGATTTCTTCTTCCTGCATGAAATCAGGACGTTCGACCTGGAGTACGGACATGGAGCTCCCCGCTCAGTGATAAGCCAGCAAATACAGCATTACGCGCGCGGCATCCTGCACAGGCAAAGCGCCCTGTCCAATCGGAAACTGTCGCAGGCAGCCGTTACGTCGCGTCCTAGGAGAGCTTCACCACGCCGGGTGTAACCTCCGCTGCGAAGAGCGCCGCCACGTCGTTGGCGCGATGATCCTGCGCGACGCGCTGGTTCACATAGCCCTTGTCGGTGATCTCGCCGGCGTCGAGCGAGGGCGGGGTGGTCAGCACCTTGAAGCGGCCGATGCGGCGGGAGGATCCCGGCTGTGTCTCGTTGAACGCAGCCAGCTTGTGCGCGACCTGCGTTGTAAAAGCGGTGAATGCCTGCACGGCATCGCCTCCCGCAGCTTCCATCGCCGCCTTCAATGCAGCGGGCGAGGGCCAGAGCAGCGCGCCCACATAGGGCTTGTCCTGCCCGCAGATCACCGCGTCAGCAACCAGCGGGGCGCAGGCCGCCACGACATCCGGGCGCAGCGTGCCGACAGAGACCCACGTGCCGGAATTGAGCTTGAAGTCCTCTGTCACGCGGCCATCGAAGACGAGGCCTTTCTCCGGGTGATCCGGATCTTCGAAACGGGCGGCGTCCCCCAGACAGTAGAAGCCTTCCTCGTCGAACACCTGTGCGTTCTTTTCGGGCAGGTTGAGATAGCCGCTCATGACAGTCGGGCCCTTGACCCGCACTTCCATCTTGGCGCCGACGGGAGCGAGCTTGAGCGTCGTTCCGGGCAAAGGCACGCCAACCATGCCGACGCGTTCGAGCACCCAGTGCGTCATCGTCACGCCCTGCGTTTCGGTCGCGCCATACATCGTCAGCAGCGGAATGCGCTCGCCCGTCGCCGCGATGGAGAGGCGCTGGAGACGCTCGTATAGATCGTCCGACAGCGTGGCGCCGCCATAGATGAAGGCGCGCATGCGGGAGAATACCGCATCGCGCAGCTCGGTGTCGGCTTCCATCGCTTCGGCCAGCATGCCGAACGCGATCGGCGCGGATCCGAAAGCCTGCGGCCGAACCTCTTTCAGGTTGGCGATCGTGGTCTGGAACAAGCCCGGCATCGGGCGACCGTCGTCGATGTGGAACGTGCCTCCGAGCGACAGCACGTTGTTGAAGTTCACATTGCCGCCGGAGATGTGGCTCCATGGCATCCAGTCGAGCGCCTGCCCGATCTCTTCGGGATCTTCGGGCGGCAGCTCAATCGCGCCACGCGCGGCGATTTGCGCCGTCATCTGGCCCTGGCTCTGCGGCGTGGGCTTGGGCATGCCGGTCGAACCGGAGGTGAAGAGGTATTTGCCGACCGAATCCGGTCCCAGCCAGTCCATCGCGGTATCCACCAGCGATGTCGGCGCCGTCTCAGCCAGTTTCGCGAAGGCTTCCGAGCCGTCCGATCCGTCCGCCGAGATGATCGACACGCCCTCGAGCGGCAGCGTCGCCAGCGCCTTGCGGAACGGATCCATCGTCTGGACGAAGATCGCCTTCGGCTTCACGGCGTCGAAGCAGTGCCGCAGCTTTGCGAAGTCGGACGACATGGTGGAGTACGCCATCGAGATCGGCGTCGCGGGGGCGCCGATGCGCTGGGCTGCGAGCGACATGAGCGCGTGTTCGATCGAGTTGCCCGACAGGATCAGGAGCGGCGCATCCGGCCCCAGTCCACGATCGAGCAGGGCCTGCGCCAGCGAACGCGTGATGCGGGCGGCCTCGCCGTAAGTTACCTGCCGCCAGGGGCCGTGATTGGGCGCGCGCTGCTTGAGCCAGGGACGATCCGGGTGCGCGGCCGCGCGTTCATCGAGCGCGTGCGGAATGGACCGGGGCGCTTTTCCCATCGGCGTGCGGGAGCGGAGATAGACAACGCCGCCGGGCCCCCGGGTGACCTCGATGTCGGGGCCCCGGTAAGGCAGCTTCTTGAATGGCGGCAGCGCCGCTGCATCCGCTGACATTGATTTCCTCCGGCAGTCTTCTTTTGCCAGACAGTATCAAGGCGCGTTAGCGCGACAACTCCCAAAGCTGATAGCTTGCGCGTTACCTACGCCATCTTCTCGAGGAAGACTGTCCCGGCGGAATACCCCGCCCCGAACGAGCAGATCAGGCCTTTTTCGCCCGGCCGGAAGTCGCCCGAGTGCTTGTGGAACGCGATGATCGAGCCCGCCGACGACGTGTTTGCATAGGTATCGAGCACGGTCGGGCTTTCGTCCTCGCTGGCTTCATGGCCGAGCACCCGTTCAGCGATCAGGCGGTTCATGCCGGCATTGGCCTGGTGCAGCCACATGCGCTTGAGGTCCCTCGCCTTGAGCCCGAGACGGTCCATTTCGCCCTGGATCATGCCAGAGACCATCGGCACGACTTCCTTGAACACCTTCCGCCCCTCCTGGACGAACAGCTTGTCCTGCTTGCCCACGCCCGACGGATCGCCGCGGTTGAGGAAGCCGAAATTGTTGCGGATGTTGTTCGAGAACTGCGTCTTGAGATGCGTGCCGAGGATGGACCATGAGCCTTTCGGCGCGATCTCTTCGGCCTCGATCAGGACCGCGGTGGCGACATCGCCGAAGATGAAATGGCTGTCGCGGTCGGTGAAGTTGAGGTGGCCGGAGCAGATTTCCGGGTTGACCATCAGCACCGTCTTCGCATGGTCCGCGCGCACGAAGTCCGCGCCTGTCTGGATGCCGAACGTGGCAGACGAACATGCAACGTTCATGTCGAACGCGAAGCCAGGCGAGCCGATCGCCTGCTGCACCTCGATCGCCATGGCGGGATAGGCGCGCTGCATGTTGGAGGCGGCGCAGATGACGGCGTCGACCTGCGATCCTTCCCTGCCCGCTTTCGCGAGCGCTTGCTTCGCCGCATTGACCGCGATCTCGGCCAGGATGGAAATCTGGTCGTTGGGCCGTTCGGGAATGTTCGGGCGCATCACCCTCGGGTCGAGCACGCCCACCTTGTCGACGACATAGCGTGACTTGATGCCCGACGCCTTCTCGATGAACTCGACCGAGGAATGTTGCTTCGCCGGCAGCGTGCCCGCTGCGATCTCGGCGGCGTGTTCGGCGTTCCAGTTGTCCGTCCAGGCATTCAGGCTGGCCACCAGCTCCGCATTCGAAATGGAATGGGGCGGCGTGTAGAGGCCGGTGGACGAAATCACGGGACGGGACATGAAGACCTCAATCTGACTGTCGGTGGTTTAGACCCGCCACTCGATACCGTCGAGTAGGCAGCTGTTCCCTACGGTCATCCTCTTTGTGGTCTTCGTGGCCCCTTGGTATCTCTGCGTTCGGTCTTTTGAAGATTGCGCGAAGGACCACCAAAGGCGCTAGGGGTGCTTTCCACATTCGACGGCGCCGGGATAGTTCGGCTGGTCGATCATCACCTGTGCATAAACGCTGTCGCGCAGGTAGACGTGGAGTGCGGGGTTGTCGAGCCCGATCTCGCCGGCGCGGATTGCCTTGCAGAGGGCGGCGCGCAGGTCCGTCACCTCGCCCAGCCGGCCGAGCAACGGGGCGAGCGCATGGCTCTCGTGGGCGGCGGCATCGGCGCCGAATTCGAGTTCGCGCAGGGCGATGTCAACGGAGTTGGCGGCGACGCGGGCAAGAAAGAGATTGCGGCCTTTCAAATCCTGCGAGGCTTCGTTGCGAAGGAAGTCGCGCACGCCGCGCAGCAGCTCGTCGGTGCGCGGCAGCTCGGTGGTCGAGAGCGTCTGCAGCGCGGCCTGCGGCTTGCGCGCCGGCCCCGGGATGATGAGGTTCACGCAATCGATCTGGCATTCGGAGGAGCGCCGGCCGATCGCCGGGCGCTCAACGCTCGCCTCCGCGCCATTGCGAAATGACAGACCCATCGACAGGGTTGAGACCGACCACCAGAACGAGCCAAACACTTCCCAGAACTTGATGGCCGCGCGATCGACCGTTTCGCCCGAGGCGGCTTCATAGCCGGCGACAAGATCGTCGACCTCGCCGAAACCGCCGACGGGCTTGTCCTTGACGCCGAAGCGCCAGGAGCGCGTGACCAGCCAGCCAAGATCGCGCATCGGATCGCCGATATGCGCCAGCTCCCAGTCAAGCACGGCGACGATCCCTTTTTCCGGCTGGACGATGAAATTGCCATTGCGGAAGTCGCTGTGAACGAGCGTCGAGCGCTGGTTCCCCGGCAGGTTCTTCAGCAGCCACATCGCGACGAAGTCAATCATCGGCTGCGGCGTCTCGAGTTCGAGATAGGCCGCATGTGTCTTGCGGACGGTGTGTTCGGCGTCGAACGTATCAAGGAACCGGTCGAGACCGCTGGCCTTGACGTCTACCTTGTGGAGACGCGCGAGCACCTCGCCGCACTGGCGCGCCAGCATGCTTCGCGTTTCAGCAAATTCCGGCGCACGTGCGATCTTCGCGCCCAGCGTCTCGCCCGCGATCCATTCCATGACGATGCCGGCGCCGAGACCATCCTGCGACTCAAGCGTCATGTAGACTTCTGGACCGGGCACGCCGGCGGCGCGAGCGGCCGCGAAGAGTCTTGCTTCCTCCGCCAGCGTCGGCCCGCCGCGGCTCACGACCGAGCGATCATCGTTCGGCGCGCGGCGCAGGGCGAGAAGACGCTCGGCTCCGTCCATGCGGGTGGTGAGCTTGTAGGTCTCGCGGCTGGCGCCGGCGGAGAGGCGTTCACACGCCAGCAGCGCCTCGAAGCCTGGCAAGCGGCGGAGCGTGGCTTCGAGCCTGGCCGTGTCGATCATTCCCGTGCGCCTACTCCTGCACGCCTTTGGGCGCGCGCTGGCCCATGAAGCCGAACATGTAGCCGGCGACGCGGCGCATCTGGATCTCCTCCGAGCCTTCGGTGATGCGATAGCGGCGGTGGTGGCGATAGATGTGTTCGAACGGCTTGTGGCGCGAATAGCCAAGGCCGCCGAAGGTCTGCATGGCGCGGTCGGCCGCCTCGCAGCACAGGCGGTTCGCCCAGTAATTGCACATCGAGACCTTGTCCGAGACGGCGAAGTTGCCGATCGTGTCCATCTGCCAGGCCGTCTTGTGGATCAGCGCGCGAAGCATTTCGCACTGGGTCTGCAGCTCGACTAGCGGGAACTGGATGGCCTGATTGCTCGCCAGCTTCTTGCCGAAGGGCGCGCGGACATTGGCGTAAGCGACAGCCTCGTTGATGCAGTACTGCGCCGCGCCAAGTGATGACGCCGCCTGGCGGATGCGGTTCTCGTTGAAGAAGTGCTGGACGACCTGAAGGCCTCGCCCTTCCCCGCCGAACACAGCGCTGTCGGGCACGCGCACGCCCTTCAGCGTCACATGCGCATGGTCGGTCGGCATGTTGAACGTCCAGAGATATTCCTCGACCTTGAAGCCCGGCGCGTTGGCCGGCACAAGGAAGGCGGTAATGCCGTGACCGTCTCCGGCCTTGCCTGACGTACGCGCCATGATCATGTCGTGGCTGGCCTTGTGGATGCCGGAGTTCCACGTCTTCTCGCCGTCGATGATCCAGTGATCGCCATCGCGGCGCGCGACGGTTTCCATGTGTGTCGCGTCGGAGCCATGAGCAGGTTCGGTGATGCCGAAGGCGAAACCGCGCTTGCCGGCGGCGAGATCCTGCATCCATTCCTTCTTCTGGGCGTCGGTGCCGTAATTCCACATCAGGAGCGCGCCGACGGAATTGCCGACGATCGAGTGTTCGTTCTGCAGATCGTTGTGGAGCCCGAGGCCCTTAGCTGCGAGATGCTCGCGGATGACCGCCATCGACAGGTTCATGCCGCACCCGACATCGCGCGCGGAGCCGCCAAGCTCCTTTGCCAGCGCGAAGCGGAAATGGCCGGCCTTGTCCGCACGCCGCCGAGCCTCGCGCAGCAGCTCTTCCCAGTCGTGGCGCGGCAGGCCGCCCTCCTCCCAGTTGGTGCGCGAATGCTCGCGGCGATGGTCGAAGAAGCGAATATTGTCGTCCGCGTTCTCGAGCGGCTTGATCTCGGCCTCGATGAACTGGTCGAGCTCCTTGAGATAGGCGACAAGTCCCGGCGGCAGATTGAAGTCCAAGGCAGTCCTCCCATCACCGCGTTTCCGGTGTCGGTCCCCACTCTTGTTCATTCGGAGCGCGCCGCCAACTGCCGGAAAAGACAGCTGGAATTCACCAGGGGGAATTGGCTAGTAAGACTCAGCTGACAGACGGCCCGGCTTATGTCACCAAACTGACTTGGGAGAGCTTGACACGGGGGGAACACGCCTAGACAGTGTCAAGTACATAAAAATAGGCGATCAATGACTGCTTTAACTCGGACTGCCGGCAAGGACGATGTCCGCGCCGGAATTCTCCAGGCCAGCCTGGCCCTCATGAACGAGGGTGGCTTGGGCGCGCTGTCGATGAGGGAAGTCGCACGGCGGGCGGGCGTGAGCCACCAGGCTCCGTACCACTATTTCGCGGACCGCGAGGCAATCCTTGCGGAGCTGGCCGGCGATGGATTCGACCAGCTCTATGACTACATGGTCAGCGCAATAGGTCTGGCGCGGGACAAGGCTGCGAAGAACAAGGCGATGGGCGAGGCGTATATCCGCTTCGCACTCAACCATCCCGAACTCTTCCGGCTGATGTTCCGGAACGAGATGTGCGATCTCACCCGCTACCCCGAAGCCAAGGCGAAAGCCGAGAAGTGCTTCAACGTGGTGGTCGAGGTTCTCGATGCACATGGGCATTCTTCCGACAAGGCGAACCCGGACCTTACGCCGGTCATCGCCTCGTGGGCGGCAGCGCACGGTCTTGCGACCCTGCTGCTCGAAGGAAAGCTCGGCCAGACGTTCGGCGACACGCGTGACCAGCGCGAAGCCGCAGCCAACCGCGTGATCGCGTTCTTCTCCGAACGCTTCATGAAGTAGGCCCAGCTTCCAATCCGATCCGCCCGATCGGCTTCTCGAAGCCTCCAAACCATGCGACCAGCGCAGCGGGTTCGCCCAGAATCTGCGCGTCTCTCAAGATCCTGCCCGCGCCATCCACCACGCACACATGCGAGGCATCCAGCGAGACGTCGATACCGGCATGATGTTTCATGGGTGGTTGTCCTTCAGCGATGCTTGGCGCAGGCCACAAGCCTGACGCCGTCACACCATCAAACTGAGGGACGACCACCTTCAGCTCAACGCTTCAGGCTCAGCACGGCCCGTTACTCCGTCTAGCACCAGGCTCCCGAGATCGGGATCACCTGCCCGGAGACGAAGCCGCTATGGCCCATGGCCAGCAGCTCGATGAGGGCCGCCACCTCCTCGGCTTCGCCGAGGCGGCCCATCGGCACGCGCGCAAGCAGCCTTGGTCCCTTCACCGGATCCTCGAGCAGCGCTTTTGGATAGTAGGTCTCGGTCTGGATGAAGTTGGCGCCTACGGCGTTGACCGAGATGCCATCGCCGGCGACTTCAAGCGCCAGCGTGCGCACGACGCCATTCACGGCGGCGCGCGCGGCCGCATAGGCGGCAAAGCCAGGTATCCCGCCGATCGGTCCGGATGATGATCCGAACACGATGCGTCCTGACTTGTTGGGCCGCATGACTTTCACCGCCGCGCCAGCGAATGCGATCGATTCCGCTGCGAGCCGCTGGAAGTACGGCATCAGTTCCTCGATCCCGAGGTCCTCGACCCTGGTGCGCGGCGCCGGCATGGCGGGCGAGATCACGATCGCATCGAGCCTGCCGCCAAATCGCTCTGCCGCCCGCGCCACGAGATCGCCGGGTGTTCCCCACGCGATCACCTCGATACCCTCTTCCTCGCCATCCCGGGTGATGGCCGGATCGCAGGCGATCACCCGCGCCCCGGCTTGTCTCAGCCGAGCCGCAATCACCGGATTGGCGAAACCCCTGAGGTCCGTCACGAAGACGTTCGCCACCTATTGCACTCCACGCGGCTTGGGCGGCGGCGCCGTCGGCCCGAAGATGCCAGGTCCCTGCTTGTTCTCGCGACCGGCCGCCTCGAGAATCCTCGCGCCTCCGAGAATGCCTTCCATGGCGTAGTTGCCCTCGTGGCAGGCATATTCGTAGACGGACTCATCCCGCTTGTTCAGCGTCTCCTCCGCCTTCCAGGTCTGCGTGTAGTAGACCGGATCGTCGACGGTGAATTCGTAATAGAGCTGACCATCGGCAGCGCGAGCGAACCTCTCGATCACCTTGCCTTGCGGACTGAGAATGATCTGGCCCTGGTTCGCCTGCTCGGGATGCACGTTGACTGTCTCGACCACCAGCGTGTCGCCTTCCCACCAGCCGACGCTGTCGCCAAGCCAGGGCTTGATCGCCGCCGGCCTGTGCTTAGCTTCAGCCTTGCTCGCCGCGATCGGAATGATCCTCGCATCGTGCACCATCTCGACGAGGATCATCAGCGCATCCCTTGTCTGCACGATTTGATAGTTGTTGTTGTAAATCGTGTTCAGCATCCCCGGGCCGCCAGCCCCCGTGAAACCGATAAGACAACGCTCCGCGATCGGAAGCGTTTCCGGCCCCTGATACATCGTCGCGCGCTTCTTGGCGGCGGCATCCGCGCGCGCCTTCTGGCCTGCAGGCGACACAGGCACGCGGCCATCCGGCGGGTCGACGATCCAGGACGTGCGGATCTCACCCTTCACCGTCGCGAAGGCGACGCCGGGATCGATCCAGAACGTGTTGTAACCGCGGTCATTGTTCTTGTCCTCGAGCAGGCCGTCATTCAACTTCGAGGCGCCTTCCTCGCTCTGCGCCAGCAGGATCCACGGATTGTTCTTCACCAGCTCCGCGGCTTCTTCCTTCGTCACCGAGAGCTTCATGTTCGGCGTGCGCGACAGGTTGGTCAGCGACTGGTTCGACCAGACGCCCTGAAGGTCTGGCTTGCCCTCAGGCGTACGCGGCGGGGAATAGGGCGCCTGTGCGAATGCCGGCGTGGAAAAGACCAGCGCGGCTGCGCAAGTGCAAAGCAGTTTCTTCATCGCATCCTCCTCGCGCTGGCGAGCATCTCGGCTCGTCCAGTTTCAAGAAAAGCCTAGGCCGGAATGCCCCGCGCGGAAAGCATCACGCCGCGACAGCTCCGCTAGTAGTGATCGGCGAAGGGCCCGAGCGTGCAGGAATACCCATCCGGCGGCGGGTTTAGATGAAAGGACTTCGGATCCGATCCTTTGGGATGTGACGCCATCGTCTTCAGCGCCCACAGGTTGAAGGCCTGCGTATTCACCTGCGGCCACATATGCCCGTGCGTGGCGCTGCAGGCGACATGCACTACGTTCGGCATCGACGAGAAATAATTGGAGCCTGCCTGCGTCGACGGCCGGTAATCCGCACATAGACCCGTCGGCGGACCGCAGTCCCACAGGTCCTTCTCCCCACCCCACACCGTTATGACGATCAGCGGGCTCAGCGTCTTGTGCAGCGGGTAGGGCCCGATGCGGCCCTGATGGACCTTCGTGGGGTTGCTGATGACGGCCTGCCGCGCGTCGTTGAACGAGAGGAAGGAGCCGTCATCGTTCGACACATACCACTCGCCGGAGATCGGCATGCCGCCGGCCCAGAACTGCGAATTGAAGGTCAGCGCGCGGTTGGTCACCGTGCCGCCTGCCGAGATGCCACCGATGAACAGACGCTTCGCATCAAGCGGGAATTTCGTCCCAACGCAGCGCACCATCGCCTCGAAGAAACGCGAGTCCGCGCCCGCATCATTCTTCCACTTTTCGCCGTCTGCATTGCCGGCGCGGCCATCATTCCACGGCTTCCAGTTCCAGCCATTGGATCCCGGACCGTCGCACGGCGCCCGGCCGACATCCGGATCCTGACCGGCGCACTGACGCACGGGACCGATCACGGTGAAACCCTGCTCCGCCATCAACCCGTTTGCGCCGGAGCGCGCCACCGTGAGATTGGCGTTGGTTGATTCAACGGTGCCTGTGAGCGGAACCCAGACCGGGGCTGGACCAGTCACACCTTTCGCCGGAGCGACGACAAAGGCCCGCATCATGCCTTCGTGGGGGAAGTTGGTGTTGAGCCCTGCCCTTGGCTCGAAGCCTTGGGGGCAGGACCACGCCGACGCCGAGGAAAGAGCGCCGGGCGAGGGCGATGCGCACGCGCTGAGCCCGAGCAGGACAAGTCCAAGACACAGACTTTGACTGAAACCGGCCATCGAGCGCCTCCGTGGAAGTCGCCACGATGACGGGTCCTGCGGCTGCGGGCAACCGGTCAGGCGGCCCTGTTGTCCGCGACCAGCCTGCGGCCGTGTAGCAGACCGACATACTTGGTCGCCAGTTCGCGCGCGTCGATGGGCTTCGAGATATAATCGCTCATGCCCATGCCAAGATAGCGTTCACGGTCGCCGCTCATGGCGTCCGCAGTCAGCGCGATGACGGGGATATCCTTCCATGGCCGATCGCTGGCGCGGATGCGCCTGATCGCTTCCTTGCCATCCATGACAGGCATGTGCACGTCGAGCAGAACGAGGTCGAAATCCTGCTCATGCAGGCGGGCCAGCGCCTCCTCGCCATTGGCCGCTTCGACGATGGTCGGCATGAGCTGCGCGGTGAACAGCTTGACCACCTGGCGATTGACGGGATTATCGTCGACCAGGAGCACGCGCGCACCCATCACTGGCCGCAGGACCGCTTCGTCTGCAGTGGCCTTCGCCGGCTCTTCAGCGCCCAGCTCACGCGCCTTGAGCACGCCGGCCGCCGCTGCGAAGGTCAGATGGAACGTCGAGCCCTCGCCCGGAACGCTTTCAACATCCACATCGCCGCCCATCAGGCGCGCCAGCTGACGCGTGATGGCGAGGCCAAGTCCCGTACCGCCGAAGCGGCGCGTGATTGAGGCGTCGGCCTGCGTGAAGGCGCCGAACAGGCGCGACCTTGTCTCCTCGTCCATGCCGATGCCGGTGTCCCTGACGGAGATCCGGACCAGCCAGTCGCCCGCAGGGAGCTGCTCGGCGCCGACATGGCAGCGAATCGAGCCCGTCTCGGTGAACTTGATGGCGTTGGAAAGAAGGTTGGCCATGCACTGACGCACCCGGATCGGGTCGTAGTTGAGGACGGCCGGCAAGTCTTCAGCCACGTCCAGCGTGAGTTTCAGGCCGCGCTCCTCGGCGCGATGCAGGAAGAGCTGGCGAACGCGTTCGATCGTGAGGCAGAGCTGGCCATCGATGCGCGCAATCTCGAGCTTGCCCGCCTCGATCTTGGAGATGTCCAGCACGTCGTTGAGCAGGGCCATCAGGGTCTGGCCGGATTCGGAGATGACGTTGACGCGATCGCGCTGATCATCTGTCAGGTCTTCACCCTGAAGCACCTGCGCCATGCCGAGAATGCCGTTGAGCGGCGTGCGGATCTCGTGGCTCATGGAGGCGAGGAAATTGGACTTGGCAACCGTCGCCGCCTCGGCCTGCTGCTTGGCCTCGACCAGCGCGATTTCCTGCTGCTTCTGGTCGTGAATATCGAGCATGAGACCGACGGCGCGGATCGGCTCGCGCCCTGGGCCACGCTGCACCTGCATGAACACGCGCACCCAGCGACCGACGCCGTCGGGACGGTAAAGACGCGTTTCGGTCACCTGAACCGCCTCAGACTCAAGACATCTCAGCCAGTCCGCCCGCAGGCGCGGCAGTTCATCGTCCATGTAGATGCCGAAGATGTCGGTATCGCCGCGGGCCATGCCTTCAGGACCAATCAGGGACCTGAACTGTTCCGATCCCCAGCGGTCGCCGGTGCGCAGGTCGATCTCGTAGACGCCGGCGTGAGCAGCCTGCATGGCCAGCTCGAACCGGTTGGTCATCGTGTCCGCAGTGTCGCGGGCGTGCGCGAGTTCAGTGACGTTCTGGCTGATGCCGAACATCTCGAACTTTCCGGTCGGCAGCTTGCGGCCGGCGCGATAGTGGACGCGCAGCGTCTTCCAGCCGCCCTTGCTGTCGCGATAGCGCATCTCGCCTTCGGCTGAACCGCCCTGCGCGGTAATGTGGTCGCGGATCACGGCGTCCTTGGCGACATCATCGGGATGCTGGATCTTCATCAGGATGGCCAGCGGCACGGGCTCGTTGATGCCGTCATGACCAAGCGAGAGTTCGCTCGAGAAGTGGTAGACTTCGGCGTCCGGATCATAGCGCCAGGTGCCGACCTCGGCGTCGCTCATCAGCCGGTCGCGCACTGTGCGTGCGGTGACGACAGACGTAAGCGCCAGCCACTCCGAGGAGACATCAACGAGACGCACGACTTCGCGCGCAGGGGCAACCCGCGTGCGGTCGAGACGGACCCAGCTTTCCTTTCCCGCATCGCGCAGGTGGAAACAGTTGGCGCCGGTCGAGCGGGATTCATCGACCGCAACGCCGCGCATTAGCTCCAGAATCTGGATGCCGACAAGATGCGCTGCCGGGCGGTTGATGCGCGCCGCGAAAGCGGCGTTGACCTCCGTGATCCGGTCGCGATCGTCGACGACGCAACACGGAATGGACCCGATCACCGCTTGGGCGACCGCTGGCGTTTCCAGAAGTTTGGTCGAGGACATTAGCTAAGCGGTCCGCCCGTAAAGATATCAGCCTGAATTCTTTACGCGCGATTGGTTTAGCGACCGTTCCCGTCCGCTACCGGCAAGTACCGGCGGTACGCCCTGCTCCTGTGAAGAATTTTTCCTCCGCGTCTGGACTCGGCGCGCCTATGGTTATATGTAACTGACTGGTTAGTTATATAAAAGAGCTGTAATGTCAGAGCCTTCTTCGTCACCTTCCGCCCCCAAATGGCGGCGTCGGGCAGACGCCCGGCCCGCCGAAATCGTCCAGGCCGCCTACGAGGTCTTCTCGGAAAAAGGCTTCGCATCGGCCCGGCTGGACGACATCGCCAAACGCGCCGGCGTCTCGAAGGGCGCTCTCTACCTCTATTTCGAGACCAAGCAGGACATCTTCGAAGCCGTGGTGAAGGACGCGATCGCTCCTAATATCGGGCAGATCGAAGCCTTCGCGCTCGGTTTCCCAGGCCCTTTCGAACAGCTGATCCGCCTGATGATGCAGCGGGTTGGCGAACTGGCGGCCCAGTCCGGCATGGGCAAGGTGATCAAGATGGTGATCGGCGAATCCGGGAACTTCCCCGGCATCGCACGCATCTGGCACGACGATGCTCTCGCCAAAGGGCTCGGCCTGCTGATCAGGGTTATCGAGCGGGCCCAGGAGCGCGGCGAAGTCCGCAAGGGCGATGCGCGCAACCACGCCGTCTCGATCATGTCGCCGCTCCTGCTGGGCGTGATCTTCCACGAGACGTTTGTCCCCGCCGGGGCGAAGCCTTTCGACATCCCCAGCCTCATGCAGCAGCATCTCGACAACGTGCTGCCCGGACTTCTGACGAGCCGCCCATGAAACCGCAGCAGATACTTGTTGGAGCCCTCGCGCTCGCAGCCGCCGGCCTGGCCGGCTTCCTGATCCTCGGCCGTGGCGGATCCGACCATGGCGTCCTCTCGGGTTATGTTGAAGGCGAACCGCTCTATCCGGCTTCACCTGTCGCGGGACGGCTGGTCGAGCTCAACGTCCGGCGCGGCGATGCCGTGAAGGCCGGCGCGAAATTCTTCGCCATCGATCCGGCGCAGAGCGAAGCCGCCCGCGACCAGGCGGCAGCTGAGACCTCGGCTGCGAAGGCGCTCGCCGCCGACGCTCAGCGCGGCCAGCGTCCAGCCGAGCTTGGCGTGATCGAAGCCCGGCTTGTCGCCGCCCGCGCGCAGCTCAACGAGGCCGATCTCACGCTGAAGCGGGTAAAGCCATTGACTGAAGCAGGCGCAGCCTCGCGCGCACAACTTGACTCTGCGCAGGCCGCTCGCGCGACAGCCGAGGCCAATGTGAAAGCGATCGAAAAGCAGCTGCAGGCGGCCAAGCTCGGCGCGCGCGAAGATCAGGCGCGCGCCGCGCAGGATCGTGTGCGCGAAGCCGAGGCTGCGCTTGGCGCAGCGGAGGCGCGGCTCTCAGACATCGCACCGGCGGCCCCCTCGGGTGGACGCGTCGAAGACGTGTTCTTCCAGGCCGGCGAATGGGTGCCGGCGAACCAGCCAGTTCTGTCCTTCATCCCGGATGATCGCGTTCGACTGCGCTTCTTTGCGCCGCAGGACGGAATTGCGGCCTACGCGATTGGATCGGAAGTCACGTTCTCCTGCGATGGCTGTGGGGCCGGGATGAAGGCCAGGATCACCTACGTCTCCCCTCGTCCGGAATTTACCCCGCCGGTGATCTACAGCCGCGAGTCGCGCGAGCGCATGGTGTTCATGGTCGAGGCGTCGCCAGTCTCGTCCAGGGGGCTGACGCCTGGCCAGCCTGTCGATGTCATGCCGCTCAAGGCCACGGCAAGATGACCACTCAGTCGCCAGCGGACTTCGCCATTGACGTGCAGGGGCTGAACAAGTCGTTCGGCGACAAGCATGTGGTGAAGGACTTCTCGATCCAGGTTCCTCGCGGCCGGATCACCGGCTTCCTCGGCCCCAACGGGTCGGGGAAGACAACGACGCTGCGCATGCTGTGCGGCCTGCTGACGCCTGACTCGGGAAGCGGCAAATGCCTCGGCCTCGACATCGTGAAGCAGTCGGATGCGATCAAGCTGCGTGTCGGCTACATGACGCAGAAATTCTCGCTCTACGATGACCTCACCATCGAAGAGAACCTGATGTTCATGGCGCGCGTCCACGGTCTCGATCACCGGCGCGAGCGCGTGAAGGACGCGCTGGATCGCCTCGGCCTCCATGAGCGTCGCAAACAGCTGGCGGGGAAGCTGTCAGGCGGATGGAAACAGCGCATGGCGCTGGCCGCGACGACCCTGCACGAGCCGGAACTCCTGCTGCTTGACGAACCCACGGCAGGCGTTGACCCGCAGGCGCGGCGGCAGTTCTGGGACGAGATCCATGGGCTCTCCGCGCAGGGACTCACTGTGCTCGTCTCTACCCACTACATGGACGAGGCCGAACGCTGTCATGACATCGCCTACATCGCCTACGGTACGCTGATGGCGCGTGGAACGGCGGCGGACATCCTGAAACAGGTCGGCCTCGTCACCTGGGAAGGTGAAGGCCCGGGCGTCGACAGGTTGTCGCCCGAGATCGCGAGGCTCCCCGGCGTCGAGGCCGCAGCGCCCTTCGGCGTGACACTGCACGTCAGCGGCACGGATGAAGGCGCACTCGACAAGGCGCTGCAGCCCTACCGCCGCGACCCCTTTATCTGGAAACGCACGCAGCCGACCCTCGAGGACGCCTTCATCCACCTGATGGGCAAGTCGGAGGACAACTTCAGGTGAGGCCCGCAACGAAACAGAATTCCTGGCCGACCCGCATCCTCGCCGTGCTGGCCAAGGAGTTCGTGCAGCTGACGCGCGACCGGCTGACCTATGCGATGATCCTGATGATCCCGGTCGTCCAGCTCCTGCTGTTCGGCTACGCGATCAATAACGAGCCGCGCCACCTGCCGACCGCGGTTCTGGTCCAGGACAATTCGACGTTCGCGCGCTCCACCCTGTCGGCGTTCGTCAACACCCGGTTCTTCGACATCACGCACGAAGCCCGCTCGGTCGAGGAACTCGACGAGCTTGTGCGCAAAGGCGAGGTGCAGTTCGCGCTGACCATTCCCGGCGATTTCACGCGGCGCGTGGCGCGCGGCGATGGGGCGCAGGTGCTGCTCGAGGCCGATGCGACAGATCCTTCCGCGACGGGCGCGGCGGTGGCGGCGGCCGCCGCCCTGCCCATGCAGGCGCTGAGCAATGACCTTACCGGCGCCCTCGCCCCGCATGCGCCGAAGCCGGCCCCGTTCGAGGTGGTGGTGCATCGCCGGTACAATCCGGAAAGCATCACGGCGTACAACATCGTGCCCGGACTGCTGGGCATCATCCTCTCGATGACGCTCGTCATGATGACGGCCCTGTCGGTGACGCGCGAAACAGAGCGTGGCACCATGGAGAGCCTGCTGGCGACGCCGGCCCAGCCGATCGAGGTGATGATCGGCAAGCTCGCGCCCTATGTGATGGTCGGACTGATGCAGACCGCCGTCATCCTCGTGATGGCCTCGGCCCTGTTCCACGTGCCGATGGCCGGCGGATGGTTGGCGCTCGGGCTGGGCGTCCTTCTCTTCATCACCGGCTCGCTCGCCCTCGGCTTCCTGATCTCGACTGTTGCCAGGACGCAGCTGCAGGCGATGCAGATGTCATTCTTCTACATGCTGCCCTCAATCCTGCTGTCGGGCTTCATGTTCCCCTTCCGTGGCATGCCGGAATGGGCGCAGGCGATCGGCCAGGCAATCCCGGTCACCCACTTCCTGCGCGTCGTGCGTGGCGCGCTGCTCAAGGGCGAAGGTCTCGCGACGCTGTGGCCGAGCCATGTGGCGCTTGGGATCTTCGTCTGCATCGTGACGGCGCTGGCGATGGCGCGCTACCGGCGAACGCTGGATTAGTCTCACGAGCAAAGTCGCCGGGCTTCCGTGGTGTCTGGTCACGGAAGCCCGGCAGGTTGCTCTTCCCCCGAGGCGGACGGTCCAGGTCTGACGCCTGCTTGCCTGCCTCGCTTTATTCGGTCGTTCACAGGCCAAGGTCGGCCGGGATGGCTTCATCCCCGCCGATCGCTTTCGCGTGACGGGAAAGCCGTGCGGCCCAGGGGCTATGCGGCTTGTGCATCACGCGCTCGGCCGCGAAGGCTTCCGCAGTCGCGCGCATGTTGCCGCGAATGGCGGCGTGAAGCGCGGTGAGCGAAAGCACGTCGCGCTGGGCATGACTGCCGCCGAAACGCTGGGCGACGCCGCGAACCCGGGCGATCTTCTCGATGGCCTCGGCATACCGCTTTGCATCGAAGGCGATGAAGCCTTCGGCCAGCGGCAGACCGATCTCGCGCGTCATCCAGGCATTGTCGCCCTGCCCCTGCGCCGTGCGGCGCATGGCTGCGAGCGCGCGTTCGGCGAGCATCGGCTGGCCGGCGCCGAGGAAGGCCATCACCGCGTGAAGGTCGTTGAAGGCGAGAACGCCGTCCTCGGCCTTTGCCTCCCACGCGCGCGCAAGACGCTGGAAGCGATCGCCGACATCGATCCCGTCGAGATGCAGCCGCCAGAGAAGCGCAGAAGCGTCGAGCATTTCGAGAGCGACATTCGCCTCGTCACGCGGACGGATGCGTTCGTCATAGAGCTTCAATGCACTCTTAGGATCCTGCGCATCCAGATGCAGGAGCGCGAGGTGCCACCAATTGTGGTAGGAAAAGCCAGAATCCTCCGACCAGCCCATCGATGTGTCGTTCAGCCAGTCGCGCCCCGTGGGGATGTCGCCGCGCATTTCATTGACGTGCGCCACCGCATGCACGGCCCAGGCGTCTGTCGGCTCGAGGTCGACCGCTTCCTGGCCAAGGGCTTCGGCGCGGGCGTAGTCGCCGCATTCCTCGAGACCGAAAGCGGCCATGCCCAGCAGGGCGTGGCGGCCCTCGCTGCCCTCGCGGGCAGCGCGCAGGGCGGCGAGCGGGATGTCGCGCAGCTCGAACTGGGCGCCGATGAAGAAGCAGCCGACATGGGCGTTCTGCACGGCAAGCAGATCGCGAGGATGTTCCTGCGTGATACGGGCAAAGATCATCGTGCCGTCATGGAAACGCCCTTCGGCCCAGGCGACCGCGCCGGCCATGTGGTTACGTTCGCGATCGTCGAGATCGCAGGCCGCGGCGGCGCGCAGCGAGCGCGTCACTTCCTCGGCGAAAAGCCGGTCGGTCATCTGCGCGAGAAGTACGGCGCGCGTGATCCAGGCGAGACCGAATTGCGGATCATGCTCGATCGCGGCGTCAAGCGTGGCGATGGGATCGCCATGATAGGTGCGGATGAGGCGAAGCGCGACGTTGAACCTGTCCACCGCCGGGCGGGAGGATGTTGAAAGCGCGCAGCCATAGATGTCGTTCAGCATGACATGTGTCCAAGGAAGAATGGCGCATGGCGACGCCGGCTTCGGGGGTGTGGGGTCCGTCCCCGGCGCCGCCATGCCTTGCCTGATCGTGTCGTCGGCGATCAGACGAAGGTGTATGAGGCAGCATTCAGCGTGGCTGCGATCATGAAGAGAAGAACAGCGGACAGCGTCGATAGCTCGACGATCAGCGCTGCGGTGGCGATGTGGCGCCTGAAGAAGGTCGTCATGGGAGGGCTCGTATCTTTCTTGTTGTAAGTCTTCTTGGTCCGACGACTCATGCGCCGGTACGGGGAGATTTAGGGAGCGGGCGGCGCTGCCGATAGCAGACGCATGGTGCAGCAGCTGCCGTTCGCGTTTACGGCGTGATTTCAGGGACTTGCGCGTGTAGCGCAGGTTACGCTCTGCAGGATTGCAGAGCAGGCTGCATCCAACTGTACCGTCGGTACAGTTGCGCCCTTTCCTCCAGTGGAAACCCCAGGACGCCACACATAACGGGGCGAAATGGCCGCACCGCGCCTACTGCGTGTTTATGGTTTCAGGCTGCAGGGGAAGCGGCTAAGGCTTGGCCATCGGGCGTCCGCAGGCCAGATGGACCTGGCTGCTGGACCTGGCTGCCTGATAGGGGACTGCCGGATAGGGGACTGCCGGATAGGGGACTGCCGGACGGGGACTAACTTCAACAAAGACACGTGGCCCGCCTGGGGTAGCGAATGTTGGTACGTATTGTTCAGTTCCTCGCGGGCGCGCTGCTGGCCGGTGGCGGGGGCTATATCGTCTGGAGCCAGCGCTCGGCGGCGATGAACGTGTTTCCTCCGGGCGCTGAGGGCATGCCCTGGCTGGTGATCGCAGGCGTGCTCTGCGCAGCAGCTGGCCTGACTTTCCTCGTGAGCGCCGTGCATCCGCGCCCGAACCGGAAGGCCCGGCTGGCGGCTGAAGCCGCCCACCGCGAGGAAGCACTGGGCGCCGCCGAAACCTATTATTCCGAACGCAGCCGTGCGGCTGATCGCGACTGGCGTGCGGGCGACATTTCCGCCCCCACCGCACCAGCGCCTGCCGCTCCGGCGCCGGAGCCGGTACGAACGGTTGCCGCCGCTCCTCCGCCGCCCCCTCCCCCGGCGGCAAAACCAGTTGCGACATCGACGCCGCCCCCACAGCCTGCGGTGACGCCGTTCCCGAGCGTGGCGACACTCGCGCCGATTCCAAAGGCGACGGAGCCTCCGCCGCCGAACGCGCAGGCCGCGCCTCCGGCGCCGGCGGTGGCCCCGGGCCTGTTCCCCGAGATCCGCGCAGCGATCGCCGAAGGACGGCTGGAAGATGCTGACCGCATGCTGAACGCCGAACGCGAAATCGCCCAGGGCGCCGCGCTGGCCGAGCTGACGGGCCTCGCCGGCGATCATGCGGAAGCGGCGGGACGCGCGAGCCACGCCAAATGGCTCTGGCGGCGGGCGCTCTCGCGCTTTGGCGAACTCAACGCCATGGACACGCCGGCGGCCCGCGCCGTGGCGGACAAGCTGAGACTTGCTGGTTAGGACGCTCGATTGTCCATCGACTTCGAACAGCCAGCAACGTTGATACGGGTTGCAATGCGTCGTCTGAAGGACTAGGCAGCCGCCATCAAGGGGGCCGGACATCCAATCTTCATTCGCGGGCCCGCCACATCCATGGTCCGGGTCCCGGGTCTTCAGCTGACGAGAACGGCCCATGATCAGCAGCTACGGTCTGAATTGTGGAAAGCTGACCCCGCTGGGCAGCGACATGGATCGATTTGCAGATGCCGTCTGGATCGATTTGCTGCGCCCGAGCAACGAGGAAGAGGCATCCATTGAGCGCCTCGCCGGCCTCGACGTGCCGACGCGCGAAGAAATGCAGGAAATCGAGTTGTCCAGCCGCCTCTATCAGGAGGCGGGCGCGACTTTCATGACCGCCAGTGTTCTTTCCCACACCGACTCAGACGACGTGATCGTTTCGCCAATGACCTTCATCCTTGTGAAGGACAAGCTGATCACGGTGCGCTACGAGGATCCCAGGACGTTCACCGCCTTCGTCGCACGAGGGCAGAGGGCCGGCATCACCTGCCCCGGCGCGACGGGTATCGCTACGAACCTTCTGGAAGCCAACGTGGAACGCCTTGCCGATGTGCTGGAACGCACGGCTCATGACCTCGAGGCGCTATCCAAGGACATTTTCCGATACGGCAGCAGCAAGGCTGTGGGCAAGCCCGCGGGCTATAACGGCACGGATTTCCAGAAGGTCCTCGTCCAGATTGGTCGTAAGGGCGATCTTGTCTCGAACGTTCGCGACAGCCTGATCAGCATGCGAAGGCTGACGGCCTTCTTCCTCACCATTTTTCTTGACCGCAAGGCCGACAGGCAGGTGATCGACCGCCTTAAGACACTCGCACGTGACCTCGAGTCCCTGTCGGATCATGCGACATTCGAATCGCAGAAGGTCAATTTCCTCCTCGACGCGACGCTGGGCATGATCAACATCGAGCAGAACGGGATCATCAAGATCTTTTCGGTAGCCGCCGTGGTCTTCCTGCCGCCCACACTGGTCGCCTCGATCTATGGCATGAACTTCGACTTCATGCCCGAGTTGCACTGGGCGGTCGGCTATCCCTTCGCGATCGGGCTGATGATCCTGTCCGCCGTTCTTCCCTATTTCTATTTCAAACGGCGCGGCTGGCTATAAAAGAGAGGCCGGACTGTTTCCAGCCCGGCCCTTGGTCTGATCACGCCGGAGCGTGAGCGCTATTTCGTGTTCCGGTGTTACCCGGTATTCCGGCCTTACCTGGCGATCCTCAACTTGGAGATCGAGATCGCGATCTTTGCGAAAGCGTCCTTCAGCTCGGTGTTGTCGTTGGCGAGGAAGGCGTGCGCCGGGCTGGTGGCGCACTTGGTCAGAAAGTCGTCGCTGTAGAGCGATGTGTCGATCTGCAGGCCCACGGTGTAGATCGTTATGTCCTGCGCCTTCATCGCAGCGCAGATCTTCTCGGCCTGCTTGAAGGCGTAGTGTTTTCCCACCGTATTGTCGCCTGCATCGTCCGGAACGCAGATGCTCGAGTTGATCGTGCCGTTCGAGACGCCGTTGCAGGTCGCGAAGTTGAATTCACCGTCCGTCATGAGGATGGCGATCTTCGCAAGTTCCGAGGCCGTATAGGACTTGGGCTGGTTCTCGGCTTCGACGTCCCACACATCCGCGAAGTTGGGCGAGAGCATATACCACGCCCAGGCGATGCCGAGCTGACCGGCGGTCGAGCCGCCCGTGCTCAATGCATCGATCGAGGCGTTAAGCCGCGTCGTGTTGGACGTAAGCGGCGTCACATAGTTGTCGGTGTCGCACGTCCCATCGCCCGTATAGAGAATGCCAAGCGGCGCGGCTGACGGGTCGGCGTCGGTATACGCCTCGGCGCCATAGCGTTCGACCAGGCAGTTGCTGGGCTGGTAGAGGCGCGGCGAGTTGCTGGCGTTGAGGAAGTACATCCGGTTACAGCCATAGGTCGTGCACTGGGCCGCGCCGCTCGAGCCGTACGTCCCCGACATGCCCGAGAGCGCCGGCGTCGTATCTTCGAGCGTATAGACGTCGCCGCTGACAGCGCTGACCTTCCAGGCGAGAATGCTGCCAGAAGAGCACCGACCGGAGGTGGACAACGTGCAGTTGTTGATGCCGGTGAGGCCCGTGGCGCTGTCGATGCGGACATAGTCGTTGACCGCGAACGTCTGGCCCGTGATCGTCACCTGCGTGTTGCAGGTTGCGAGTGCGCAGGCCGCCACCGAACCGCCAGACGACCAGTCTTTGTACGTCACACCTTCGCCAGGAAGGTAGAACACGGAACCCGAAGGGCTGGCGATCGTGGACGATGCGTTCGCTGCCGTCATCGCCGAGGTCGTGCCGCTGCCTTCGGTCATGCCCCAGATGAACACGTAGTCAGTGGCCGAGAGGCTGTGGGCTGCCGATGTCGTGACGCGGTAACGGCAGTCTGACACAAGACACTCAGACGCCTTGTCGCTCGAGCTGGACGAATAGGTCTGGGAGAGCGAGGGGCCAGGGACGCTCGGCATCGTGATCGTGAAGATCGTGGTGCTCGGGACCGCCGCGACAACCCAGCTTTCATCGTTGGCGTTGTTGACCGCCGTGAACCCGCTGACGCCGGTGATGTGGGCGTAATCGCCGACAGACAGCGTGTGGCTCGATGATGTCGTGATGGCGACGTTGCAGGCCGTATCATAGCAGCGCTGCGACGTGCCCGCTGTGCCTGCCGAGCTGCCAGAGGGCGGCGTCGTGTAGGTCGAGGTGCCGATGTTCTGAAGCCAGTAATAGTAGGGCGACGTCGTCGTCCGGTCCGCCACCTTGTACATGTTGCCATTGAGGCCCGTGAAGCTGCCGTTTGCGCCGGTGATGTAGACCGTGTCGCCGTTGGCATAGCCAGGGTTGGACGATGTCTGGATACGGATACGGGTGTTGGAGTTCGTCTTCGTGATGCCCGAGATCGAATACGAGCTGCCGTTCTTCCACGACACGCCCGAGATCGACTTGCCGCCCGCAGTCGCGGTTGTCCGCCAACCTGCTTGCGAAATGGTCTTGGTCGAGGTGGCCGTCTTGCGCCAGTTGGCGGCCGTGACACTCGTCGAGCCCGTGGGCGTGCCGCGCAGTTCGACCGGCGTGCTGGCGTTCGCATGTGTCGTGCCGACATGGACCTGGGCCGACCAGGGAACGATCGCGACCTTCGAGAAGTAAGGCGTCTGCTGGACGTTCACGACCTCGTCGACGAGAATCTTGGCGGCGTCAGTGAGGCCCTGCATGCGCGTGGCGTCCATCGAGCCGGTAATGTCGAGGGCCATAGCGACTTCGATGTTGCTGCCGCCGCGGCGCACTTCGCTTTCGGCTTCCACCGTCACATGCGGCTGGCCGACCAGCGGCATGAAATAGGTGTTGATCGTCACCTTGCCCTTGACGGTGACCGACGTGTCGGTCGTCACAAGCTGAACATCGATCGGATCATCGTGCTCGGTGCGGAAGTTTGTGTTGACGAACTTCTCGGCGATCGCCTCGAGATCGGCGCCTGCGTTGTAGGTCGAGCCGACCGCGAGTGCGGCCGCATCGAGCGCGGACGCCAGTTCGAACCGGGCGAGAAACGCCCGGCCGCCGTCGATCGCGAGACCCGTGCACACCGTGAGCGGGATCGCCATCAGCGCGAACTGCATGGCGAAGGCGCCCTTGCGGTCCTTCGCAAATTTCTTGATTGACCCGAACATCGCCGTTCTGCCTTTCCCAGGACGCGCCTTGGGGCGCGCCCTACCCTCCAAAATCAAGTCCCGCCAAAGTAAGAAATATTGCCGCCGTCAGATTCCTGACCATCAAGCGTAATGATGCGCTCGACGCGCGGACGCGCGTACGCCGTCCGCTCCATCGTGGCGACCGAACCGCCAAAGAGGTTCGAAAGTATGCTTTGATAATGATAACGGATCCCGACGCGGATCACGGTCTCGTTCTTGATCCCCATGCCGCGGGCATCTTCAAGGTTGAACGTAATTGGCGTTCCGGCGACGCGGCGCCAGTTGAGCTGGGGATCGGCCGTATCGTTGACAAACGCGATCGAGGAGACGTCGACGTCGAGATTCTCCGCCGTATCGAGCGGCTTCATCATGTGGATCGAAGCATCGTAGATCTCGGTGAGCTGCGCGGTGGTCATCCCCGTTTCGCGCGAGATGAGATCGGCGACCTGGTGGACATAGCGCGTTGCCTCTTCCGACGCGCGGAAGCGGAACGACATCTCGAACACCCCCATCACGAGAAAGATGAGCGCAGGCGCAATGAGCGCGAACTCTGCCGCGGCGACGCCGCGCTTGTCCCGCATCAGGCTGCGAGCGTGAGACTTCGGAAGAAATGAACGAAGGCGCATGATCAGGTCCACGGCTCGTTCTTGACGATACAATAGGCGTTGACGATCGCCGGCATGTCCGGGCCCAGGTGGAAGAGATCGTCCATGAAGGGCGTGATGAACTTGTGGTGGATGGCCGCGCGAACGACCGAGTATTGGTTGGCGTCACCCGGTTCGAACACGAAGTTGGTGACGTTGCCGTCCGCATCAAACTCCGGCGGAGGATAGTCGATGTCTTTAAGTTCGTCGAAGGAACGCACGTCCCACTCGATGCTGTCGCAGTCCATGAGCGGCCCCGCCGATTCCTTGCAGAGCTTGTCGAACTCCTGGCGCATGTTTGCAGCAGCCTGAACCTCGCCGGTCTGGAGGTTGCGGGTGGCTTCGTAGACGACGTGATTGAGAGCGTAGGTCTTGTATTCGTAGAGCACGAATTCCACGAGGCCCATCACCAGCATGAAGAACACTGGCGCGAGCATCGCGAATTCGATCATCACGTTGCCGCCCTCCGCTCTGGAGAGGCGCTTGTGGGTGCGCATGGGTGTCCCGCCTTTTATCGCAGGATGTTTATGCACCCTCAGGTTTAACGATCCGCTGAATGGATCGCGCGTTTTTCAAGGAAACCGACGAAGACCGTTTACGTCTGCTTCACGCCCGGCGCTGGACCTCGCCATGAAGCGGTCGTAAACGCAGGGATATGGCCCAAACCGTCACCGCCGCAGTTATCCTGATCGGGGATGAGATACTCTCCGGACGGACGCAGGATTCCAATCTTAAGACCATCGCCGAATTCCTTAACCCTCTCGGCGTCGAAGTGCGCGAGGCGCGCGTTATCCCGGATGTGCATGAGGTTATCGTGCGGACGGTCGACGTACTGCGTAGCCGTCATGATTATGTGTTCACCACCGGCGGCATCGGGCCGACGCATGACGACATTACCGCGGATGCGGTGGCGGCGGCGTTCGATCGCAAGATCGGCGTCCGGGAAGATGCGCTCGCGATCCTCAAGCCTTGGTATGAGGCGCGCGGCCAGGAGATGAACGAAGGCCGGCTGCGCATGGCGCGCATTCCGGAGGGAGCCGAGCTCATCCACAATCCTGTGTCGGCGGCGCCGGGCTTCATGCTCGGCAACGTGTTCGTGATGGCCGGAATCCCGTCGGTGACGCGCGGGATGCTGCAGGATGTCGGGCATCGCATCAAGGGCGGCGCCGTCGTGCATTCCCATACCGTGCGTGGGATGGGGCTACGCGAGGGCGATATCGCAGAACCGCTCGGCGCGCTGGCGAAGGCGCGGCCGGAGGTGAGCTTCGGCTCCTACCCGTTCATGCGGCTCAAGGGAAAGACGACGGAGTTCGGCGTCAACCTCGTCGCGCGCAGCCGCGATGCCGACCTGATCGCCGCCAGTCTCGATGCGCTGGTAGAGATCGTGAAGGCGCAGGGCGTCAAGCCGGAAATTGATCCGAAGAAAGACTGAGGGGAAACGGGATGAGCGATCAGGCTGAACAGCAGCTGCTGGTGGAGCGCGACGGCGCGATCGCGGTGCTCACGCTGAACCGGCCGAAGCAGCTTAACGCGCTGTCGGTTGCGCTGCGGACGCAGATCGTGAAGACGGTGCGAGAAATCTCGGCCGCCAATGATGTGCGGGCGATCGTGCTGACGGGATCGGGACGCGCCTTCTCTGCCGGCGTTGACCTCAAGGAGGCGGGCCAGCTTGGGTTCTCGCTGGGCGTCGGACAGCAGGCGAACCATGACATGGACCTCGCTGCGGCGTTCGCGGCGTGCCCATGGCCGGTGATCGGCGCGATCAACGGGTTTGCCATCACGGGTGGGTTCGAGCTGGCGCTGATGTGTGACGTACTGCTGGCGTCGACCGAGGCGAAGTTCGCCGACACGCACAGTCGCGTCGGCCTGATGCCGGTGTGGGGCCTGTCGCAAAAACTGCCGCGCCTGATCGGAGCGGGGCGTGCGAAGGAATTATCGCTCACTGGCAACTATCTCGACGCGGAGACAGCAGAGCGGTGGGGCCTCGTGAACCGGGTCTATACGCCCGAAGCGTTGCTGCCGGCAGCGAAGAGGCTGGCTGCTGAAATGGCCAGCGTCGAAGGTGGGTTGCTGAAACGCATGAAGGCGGTGATCGACGATGGTCTCGCCATGCCGCTGCCCGAGGCGCTGAAAATGGAGATCGAGCGCGGCTCGAAGAACAACTCGGCCGTGACGCCGGAAGCTGCAGAAGAGTCGCGCAAGTCGGCCATGGCGCGCGGGCGGGAACAAGCGGGTTGAGCGAGGCTGACCTTTCCAACTGGCGCGTGTCGCCTCACAGCCGCTGGGCGTTCCACAACGTCGAGAAGATCATTCCCGTGGCGAGGGTGAAGGCAAGCGGCGATCCGATGCCCCTGCCCTCGACGCCGAAAGACTTCTCCGGCTTCCAGGTGAAGTCACGCGGAAAAGCGTATGACCTGAAACAGATGCTGACGGTGACGGCTTCGGATGGGATCGTCGTGCTGCACGACGGCAAGATCGTGTTCGAGGACTACGCCAACGGCACGACCGCGGACACGCAACACATCATCATGTCGGCGACCAAGTCGATGACGGGGCTGGTTGCAGGAGTGCTGAAGGCGCGTGGCCTCCTTGATACCGATGCGCTCGTGTCCGATTATGTCGAGGAGGTGACGCTGACGGCCTACCAGGGCGCGACGATCCAGCAACTGCTCGACATGCGCACCGGCATCCGCCTCAATGAACAGGGCCTGCGCGATTATGCGCTGGCGACCGGATGGGATCCTGCCGGACCCGGCGAGCAGACGGGCGACCTGCATTCTTTCTTTTGCAGGATGACCGCGCCATCCGCGCCCCATGGCGGGCCTTTCGCGTACATCTCGGCCAATACCGACCTGCTCGGCTGGGCGATTGAGCGGGCGGCGAAGAAGCCGTTCGCAGACTTGCTGAGCGAGCTTCTGTGGAAACCGATGGGCGCGACACATGACGCGTGGATCACCGTGGACTCCAAAGGAGCGCCGCGTTGCACGGGCGGACTGTGCATGACAGTGCGCGATTTTGCACGCATCGGACAGGTGATCGCCAACGACGGCAAACGCGGCGAGACGGAGATCATTCCGCTGGGCTGGATCGAGGACATCGCCAGCAATGGCGATCGTGCGGCGTGGAAGGCCGGCGAGTTCGCGCAGGGCTTTGCCGGCATGGACATGACCTACCGCAACAGCTGGTATGTCGATAACGACACGCCGCCGGTGCTGTTCGCCATGGGCATCCATGGGCAGAATCTCTTCGTGGACCGCTTGAACAAGATCGTCATCGCCAAAGTGTCGTCGCAGGCGCAGCCGGTGGATTATGCCGCGCTGCCGCTGATCCATCGTGCGGTGACGGAATTCCAGCACCTGCTGGGAGCGGCGGCATGAGCTTCTCGAAGACCTACGAGGGCGACGAGCCACAACGCGTGAACAGATGGCTGGCGCAATCCGGCGTGTGCTCGCGGCGCGAGGCTGAGGCGCTGATCGAGGCGGGCGCCGTGTTCATCGACGGCGAGCGCGTGACGGATGTGGGCCGCAAGATCTCCGCCGGGCAGACGCTGGTGCTCAATGATCGCGCGGAGCTGGGGCTCGGCGCGCAGGTGTCCGTCGTGATTCACAAGCCAGTCGGCATCGTGTCGGCGCAGCCCGATCCGGGACAGATACCCGCGGCGCGCCTGCTGACGGCCGAGAACCAGGTGGGACCAGGCATCGCGCCAAGTTCGCGCGCAAGCCTGCCGCCGCTCGGCCGGCTGGACCAGGATTCGCGCGGGCTTTTGTTGCTGTCGGAAGATGGCGTGCTGGCGAAGGCGATCATCGGACCCGAAAGCCAGGTCGACAAGGAATATGTCGTCACTGTCCTCGGCAAGGTCGACCGCGCGAAGATCCAGAAGCTGCGTCACGGGCTTGAACTGGACGGGCGGCAGCTGAAGCCCGCGAAGGTGACGCAGGAAGACATGCAGGTGCTGCGCTTCGTGCTGGTCGAAGGGCGCAACCGGCAGATCCGCCGGATGTGCGAGCTCGTGGGACTGGATGTGAGCGACCTTGTCCGCGTGCGCATCGGACCGGTGAAGCTGGGCGACCTGCGCGAAGGCAAGTGGCGCCACCTCACCGCGGATGAGCGCGAAGCGCTGGTGAAAGCCGGCGCCGGCGGCTGAGCCCCGCTCGTTCTGACAGGCTCGAAAATGCTCTGAAAACCCCCGCTTGACATCTTGTGTGCATTCATGTCACTCAAAGTGACATGACGACACCTGATGAGACATCCACGCGGGAAACCCTCCGCGACGCCCACAGGGACCTGACGCGCGAGCGTATCCTCGAGGCCGTCGTGGACTGCCTCAATGACGAGCAGCACGAGGACCTGAAGATCGAGGACGTCGCCGCCAAGGCAGGCGTAACCAAGCGGACGATCTATCGCCATTTCGCGACGCGAGATGATCTGCTCAAGGCGGCCTGGCCTGCGATGCAGCGCCGCGTGGGCCTGCCCGGCGGCGGCTTCGTCACATCCAAGGAGCAGGTGGCGAACATCGCGCTGAGCCTGTTCCCGGCATTCGACAACCTTGCAGGCGCCGTACGCGCATCCGCTTTCTCGCGAGCCGGCCGAGAGATCCGCATGGCGGTGAACGAACAGCGCAAGGCCGGCTTCCTCGCCTCGGTGAAGGATGCCCGGCCGGATCTCGACAAGGATGAGCTCAAGCGGCTGGCTGCAACCGTGCAGCTGCTGAATTCCGCCTTCGCATGGGCGGTCATGCGCGACTTCTGGGGCCTCGACGGCAATGAAGCCGGGCGAGCCGTTTCAGACGCGACGCACCTTCTACTCGGCCTCGACCCAAAGAAGACAGGCCGTTCTCTCCCCGTGACTGCCAATACAAGACAGCAAAAACAGAAAAAGAAGGAAGCTGCACAATGATGATCGCCCACGCCTCCCTCCCCGCCGACGACACCAAAACCGTCGCCACCGTCCTCGCCGACATCATGCAGGGCGAGATCGTCCGCTTTCCGCCGGGTGGGCCCAACGCCTACATGGCCTGGTCCGGCGACGGGCAGACCGAACTGGAAATCGTCCAGCGTGGGGCGGTGATCAAATACGATGAAGACCAGGGCAACTGGCGCCAGGACGGCGAGCGCCATTACGGCTCCGAAGTCCACCTTGCCATCTGCGTCGACCGGCCCGAGAGCGAGATCATCGCCATCGCCAAGAAAGCCGGCTGGCCGGCGCGTCATTGCGAGCGCGGTGGCGGCTATTTCAGTCTCGTCGAAGTCTGGGTCGAGGGCGTCTTCATGATCGAATTCCTCGATCCCGCCCAGACGCGCGTCTACAAGGAACGCGTCACCCTGCAGAACTGGAAGGCCAAACTCGCCGAGATGGGCGCCGCTTAAGAAGCGCCACAGGCGAACATGAGCGGCTGTTCCCGGCGCCGGGAGCGGCCGCTTCTATTTCTGGAGCGCCGCGCGATAGACCGCGAGCATCCGGCTGTCGAAACAGCAGAAGACAACATCGATGTCGGCGTCCATTGCGGCGATGTGATCGCGCACGGCTGCTATGGCGATGCGGGTCGCCTCTTCCATCGGATAGCCATAGGCGCCGGTGGAGATAGCCGGAAAGGCGATCGAGTCGCAGGCATGGTCGAGCGCGAGATCGATGGCGTTGCGATAGCAGAGGGCCAGAAGCTCCGCCTCGCCCTGCCCGCCGCCGCGCCAGACGGGACCGACGGTGTGGATCACATGGCGGTGCGGCAGGTTGTAGGCGCCTGTAATGCGCGCCTCTCCGGTCGGACAACCCTCGAGCGTGCGGCACTCATCGAGCAGGCCCGGACCCGCGGCGCGGTGGATCGCGCCATCGACGCCGCCTCCGCCGAGCAGGGTGGAATTCGCAGCGTTGACGATGACATCGACCTTGGCGCGGGTGATGTCGCCCTGCTCCGCCCGGATACGCACAGACAAGACCTCAGGTGAGAATGAAACCGCACATTGCGAGCACAACCACGGTGGTGAGGGCAAGTCCGGCGATGTCAGTCACTGTCAGTTTCACGGCGGACAGTGTCGTTTCCGTCTTCGCGAGCCGCATTTCACGCGCGATCAGGAAGAGCGGGAATGTGACGCTGATGGCGATGCCGAAGCCGAGCAGGACGTAGAGCCAGACGAACTTGACGCCGAGCCTGCGCGCCTCGGTCACCATCAGTCCGGCTCCAGCCAGGAGATAGAGGCCGATATCGACCGTGAAGGATCGGGCGGCGCCGTTCACTTTCAGATCGAGAATGTACTGGCCGAAGCCGACGGGGGTGGACCCGGTGAAATAGAGCAGGTTCTGCCCCCAGGTCATGATCAGGGCCGTAAGCGCGACCAGGCCATAGAAGACACATAAGAGTTGGCGTGTGCGGGACAAGATTCCCCTCCCCTGATGAAATTATCGCCGGGAAACAGCGGCTCCCAGCTTGTTTACGTCGCCACATTGCAGAATCGGCGGGGGCGGGTAAATGACGCGCCATGAGCCAGAAGCCCGACATTTCCGCCCTCCTTGCCCCCCAGGACGAGGCATCCGGAAAAAGTCACGGGCTGAAGCCCAACGAGTACCAGATCATCCTCGACCGGCTGGGGCGCCGGCCGAACCTCGTCGAGATGGGCATCTTCTCGGTGATGTGGTCAGAGCATTGCTCCTACAAATCCACACGTCGCCACCTCGGGAAGTTTCCGACCAAGGGACCGAAGGTCATTCAGGGCCCAGGCGAGAATGCCGGCGTGATCGACATCGGCGACGGGCAGGCCTGCATCTTCAAGATGGAGAGCCACAACCACCCGTCCTACATCGAGCCCTATCAGGGCGCGGCGACGGGCGTGGGCGGCATCCTGCGCGATGTGTTCACGATGGGCGCGCGGCCGGTGGCGCTGGTGAATGCGCTGCGCTTTGGCGATCCGTCTCACCCGAAGACACGTTCGCTGGTGGCGGGCGTGGTCGGAGGGATTGGCGGCTATGGCAATTGCGTGGGCGTGCCGACGGTCGCAGGCGAGACGCAGTTCCACAAGGGATACAACGGCAACATCCTCGTCAACGCCATGGCGGTGGGCCTCGCCGACCAGAACAAGATCTTCTATTCGCGCGGCGCCGAGCCGGGGAATGCGATCTTCTATGTTGGCTCAAAGACCGGGCGCGATGGCATCCACGGCGCGACGATGGCTTCGGCCGAGTTCTCCGAGGGCGATGAAGAAAAGCGTCCGACCGTGCAGGTGGGCGACCCCTTCACCGAAAAGCTGCTTATCGAGGCCTGCCTCGAGCTGATGGCTACGGATGCTATTCAGTCGATCCAGGACATGGGCGCAGCTGGCCTCACCTCCTCCTCCGTCGAGATCGCGGACAAGGGCGGCGTGGGTGTCGAGATGGATCTCGACAAGGTGCCGCAGCGCGAGACCGGCATGACGGCCTACGAGATCATGCTGTCGGAATCGCAGGAACGCATGTTGATGGTGCTGAAGCCCGGGCAGGAGCACGTGGCCAAGGCGATCTTCGATAAGTGGGACCTCGACGCTGAAGTCATCGGCATGACGACTAATACGGGCCGGTTGGTGCTCAAGCAGCATGGGACCGTGGTGTGCGATATCCCGGTGGCGCCGCTGTCGCAGGATGCGCCGAACTATGACCGGCCGTGGAATCCCCCGAAGCCGGCGCCGGCGCTCGACATCTCGAAATATCCCGAGCCGGAAGACTATGGCGAGGTTCTTCTGAAACTGATGTCGTCGCCGGACATGGCCTCGAAGCGGTGGATCTGGGAACAGTACGATCGCCACGTGATGGGCGACACGATCGATTCCTCGCAATCGGGCGGCGATGCGGCGATCGTGCGCATTCACGGGACGAACAAGGCGCTGGCGATCTGCTCGGATTGCAACCCGCACTATGTGGCGGCCGATCCGTTTGAGGGCGGCAAGCAGGCGGTGGCGGAGGCCTATCGCAATCTCAGCGCGGTTGGGGCAACGCCGATCGCGATCACTGACAACCTCAACTTCGGCAACCCCGAGAAGCCCGACACCATGGGCGTGATCGTGAAGGCGATCGAGGGTATGGCGGAAGCGTGCAAGGTTCTGGAGTTCCCGGTCGTGAGCGGGAACGTGTCGCTCTATAACGAGACCGACGGCGTGGGCATTCCGCCGACGCCAGTGGTGGGTGGGATCGGGTTGATCGAGAACCTCGATCACATCGCGACACTGAAGGGCGCGAAGGCCGGAGACGCGCTCTATATGCTCGCCGTGCATTGCCCCGATGGAGAGCGGCACACCTGGCTGGGCGCTTCCACCTATATGCGCGAGATTCATGGCGTCTCGGCTGGCGTCTCGCCGCGCGTGAAGCTGGCGGACGAAGTTCGCAATGCCGGGATTATTCGCGACCTCATCAAGCGCGGTCTGGTAAGCGCCGTTCACGACATCAGTGATGGCGGGCTGGCCGTTGCGGCCTCCGAAATGGCGCTCGCAGCCGGCGTGGGCGTCGACTTCACTGGCGGCCCGGCGAGCTTCCGGCAGGACGAGCTTCTGTTTGGCGAAGTGCAGGCGCGCTATGCGTTTGCGGTTCCAGCCAGCAAGGTTGCGGAGCTGGAGGCTGTGCTCACCGAGCTGAAGAAAAAGCATGGCCAGATCTTTGCGAAGCTCGGCGCATTCGGCGGCGATGCGATCGTATGCAAGGACGCCAAGCTGTCACTTCCCCTCGCCCAGCTCCGTGAGGCCCACGAAGGCTGGCTGCCGCGCTACATGAAGGGCGCATGATCTTGTCTTGAAATCCCGGTCAGGCGGGAACCTGACGGATTCGACATCATGGAACCCGGAACGGGCCTCCATTGCGTTGCGTTTGCTGTCTGATGGGCGGGGCGCAATCACATGGAGGATATCATGAACCGTTTCGTTCTGTTCGCGGCTGCGGGCTTGTCTACGCTCGCGCTCGCTGCGTGCGGCAACAACATGTCGGCCGACAACGCAACGATGTCGCCAGGAACCCCCGCCGCTGACACGGCCTTCTCCGGGAACGTTGCACGCAAGGCGCAGGACTTCATCAACAATGCCGGCCAGGCGAGCCTCGTGGAAATCCGCACCAGCGAGATGTCGCTCGAGAAGTCAGCCAGCCCTGACGTGAAGGTGTTTGCCCAGACAATGATCGATCAGCACAAGGCCGCGCTCGACAAGATCAAGGCCGCCGCACAGGCCGGATCATTGATGGCGCCGAGCGAGATACTGGATGACTTCCACATGCGCCGGATCAACGACCTCACGGAAACGGACGGTGACGCCGACTTCGATGCGGATTATGCCGCCCTGCAGGTCGACGCGCACAAGGACGCGATCAGGCTTTTCGAGGATTACGCGAAGGACGCCGACGCGACGCCGGACCTCAAGACGCTTGCGGAAGAAATGCTCCCCACACTGACGGCCCACAAAGCGGCGGCCGAAAAGCTCCGCGACACGGTGTCCAAGTCTCCGGGTACGCCCACCCCAAGCTAGGCGCATCAAGAAGTTAATCCGTGGACGCAGCGGCTTTCTTGCGGGCCGCTGCGTTCTGCTATTGTGCGTCCGGAATCTGGAACTAGATACACGTCTCGGGAAGCAGACCGGGTGAGACCGCCGGACGAACCAGCGGCGATCTTGGGAGGGACAGTCACATGGCCATGGATCGAGCGACGCTTGAAGGCTATCTCCGCGAGGCGTTTCCGGACGCCGAGATCGCGCTGAAGGACCTTGCCGGCGACAATGATCACTGGAGCGCGGAAATCGTCTCCGAACAGTTCCGCGGCAAGTCGCGCGTAGCGCAACACCAGATGGTGTATGCTGCGCTCAAGGGCCGGATGGGCGGCGTGCTGCACGCACTCGCCCTGACGACACGGGCGCCGGGCTGACGGTGCAGCAGGTGTCCGAACGCGTCCGTGACAATGCCATCGGTGTGCGCCGCCTCGGCTTCGGGGTGAGCGGAGCGCACGGAACGATGCTGGTGCGTCCGGAAGCGACCGTGCAGATGGTTCAGCATGCCTTCGCGATGGGCGTGCGCCTGTTCGATACTGGCCCCTCCTACGGCAATGGCGAGGCCGAGCGCCGGCTGGGCGAAGCCCTCGCGCGCTTGCCGTCCTATGACCCGATCGTCTCAACCAAGGCGGGCGTCCTGTCGTCGGGCCTCGCGAAGCGCGCACGTGACTTCACGCCGGACGGAATTCGCAAGTCGATCGAAGGATCGCTGAGGCGCCTGAGGCGCTCGCGTGTGGACTGGCTGTTCCTGCACGGTCCCGCGCCGGCCGATCTCACAGATGAACTCCTGAAGACGCTCGTCGACCTCAAGTTCAAGGGCGACATCGGCGCGCTGGGCGTCGCCGGACGCGGCGGCGAACTTGACGCGGCCATCTCGACAGGACAGTTCACGGTGTTCATGACGCCGGTGCATGCTGGTCTGAAGCCCGCGCAGGTCGACCGGCTGGCGCGGCTCAAGGCTGCGGGCGAGCTCATCGGGATCGAGACGCTGGCCCCCGCGACCCGGCGGTTCCCGGCGCCGGTCAGTGCGGGCGCGACATGGCGGCTGGCGCGGGCGCTCCTTGGCCGGGGCGGCCCCACCACGCCGACACCCATGACGGTCGATGAAGCCCTGAACTGGGCCCTTACCGAGGGGGGCGCCCACCGGATCATCACCACCACGACCCGGCTCGATCACCTCGAATCCAACGTCTACAGCCTGACATCGCCTACCAGCGAGCGCTTGATTACCGCCTGATCCGGCCTTAGCTGAAGGGGAAGCGCCTCTTTTGCCGGGAAACCGCCATGTCCGACGTTGACGCACGCATCCAGGGCCTCATCGATGCGAGCCCCGTTTTCCTGTTCATGAAGGGCACGCCGACCTTCCCGCAATGCGGCTTCTCGGCGACCGTTGTGTCGATCCTCGACCACATGGGCGTCCAGTACGACTCAGCGAACATCCTCGAGGACGCCGAGCTGCGCCAAGGCATCAAGGACTTCTCGAACTGGCCGACGATTCCGCAGCTCTACGTGAAGGGCGAATTCATCGGCGGCTGCGACATCACGAAAGAAATGTTCCAGTCGGGCGAACTCAAGCAGCTGCTCGAGGACAAGGGCGTCCTGCAACCGGCCTGATCCTGGTCTAGACCAATCCTGTCATAGCCTTCGCCGCCGCGCTGTCATGGAAGACAGCCGTGTCGAGATCGTTTGTGGCCCAGCCGAGCTGGTCACGCAGCAGGCCCTTGAAGACCGAACGGGAGTCAACCGTCGGCATAAGATCGCGGTTCTCGAACAGGGCGGATGATTTCAGTGTCGGCCAGTCGCCATACATCCGGCCGCCCTTGATGGCGCCGCCGGCGAGGATGGCGATGCCACCTGTGCCGTGATCCGTACCCTGCCCGCCATTCACCCGCACCGTGCGGCCGAACTCGGAGACGGCGACGAGAGCTGTCTTCTTCCACGTGTCGCCAAGCGAGACCTTCAGAGCCTTGATGCCGTTGTCGAGCGCGGTGAAGCGCTGCTGCAGGAGACCGTTCTGCTGGGTGTGAGTGTCCCAACCTTCGAGGCTCACCACTGCAACCTCCGGTCCCTCCGGCTGAGCAAGGAATTTACCCGCCGCCTGCAGCTGCGTAACATACTGGCCCGGACCGCCACGACCGCCGGCCATGTTCATCGGGTCCATGCCCCCGGCGACCGCATCTGCGCCCATCGCGGCCGCAAGCGACGGCTTGAGGATCGGATCGTTCTCGTAAAGGTCGAGCAAGCGGGCCAGCGTATCGTCGCTCGCCTCGGGAAGCACGTCCGGCGACCAGGATGTCGTGCGGGAGGCGGCTCCGCGCAGGATCAATGGCTGCGCCGGACCGATAGAGACGGCGGCATAGGCGGCAGGGGCTTTCTGTAGAGCGCGATTGAGCCAGCCATCGGACGTGACCCTGTTGACCTCGCCGCATTCCAGCAGGTCCTGCGCCTCGAAATGCGATCGTTCGCGATAAGGACCGGCGAAGGCGGGGACGAAGGCGGCTTCCTTCGCCTTGTACATCGCCGCAAGCGTCGGCATGGCGGAGTGCAACGCAAAACCATCCGACAGCGGCGTGGCCTTGGGATCGATCAATGCTGCGCGGTGCTGACGGATGTCGACATCATCGATCTTGGGAAGCGCCGCCAGCCCATCCATGGCCCCGCGCAGGATGACGACGATCAGCTTGCGACCCTGGCTTTGTGGCGTGGCCGCTCTGGCCGTGGGCGTAATCAGCGTGGCGGCGAGGCCAGCGCCGCTGGCAAGGAGAAGCGTTCTGCGATTCAGGGCGAGGGTCATTGCATTACCTCCGCTGGAATTCGGGGGACATCAGGGCGATGGTGAAGCCCTGCTCGGCGCTTTCGGCGCGCGCGACGGCCTGTCGTGTCCGCTCGCTTGCGATCTCGCCAAGGGCCCGATCGAGGAACTCCGACGGCGTTTCACCGCGAGCCATCCGGCGCGACACGGCGTTCGCCCATTCGAGCCGCTTCTTCACGGCATCGGCCCCGGACCACGATGCCGCGGTATCAGGCCATCCTGCCGGCGAAGGCGCCGTGTAGGGCTGCTGCGCCAGCGACTGGTAGACCTGACGCTGCGTTCCGCCGAACGCAGCCTGTGGGCCGACAGCGCGCGCGGCGGATACCAGAAGTTCCTCTGGCGTCTTGAACTTCACCGGCGCCTCGCCCCAGGCCTCATCCAGATCGACAAGCGCCCGCGCGAGCGCCGCAAGATCGCCATTCGACTTCACGAAAGCAGTTTCAAGCTTTGCAACGGCGGAAGGCGGCGGGTCGTCGGCCACAAAGTGCCGGGCCAGCTTGGTCGCGATGTGTTTTGCCGTTGCTGGATGGCGCGCCAGATCATCGAGGATCGCTGCTGCCTGCTGCTTCGCCGGGCCACTATAGGTTTTAGCCAGCACGGTGCGATTGCCAGGTTCGTGCAAAGCTTCTGCAAAAATGGTCTCGCCTGCCTGTTCGCGCGCAATGTCGCCAATGCGCTTCTGCTGGCCTTTGCCCTTCCCTGGCTTCTGCCCGTTGCCCGTGTTGAAGGCCGTGAGGCGCGCGGTCTGCGGCCCCCCGACCGTCCAGCCGGTCAGCGCCTTGGCGAACTCGATGATATCGGCCTGCGTATAGCCGGAGCCGACACCCAGCGTGTGCAGTTCCATGATCTCGCGCGCCAGGTTCTCATTGAGCCCGGCATCGCGGCGTTGTGCGATCATCGTCGATGGCCCGATGGAGCGAGCCGCGTCGAGATAGGTCAGCATTCCCGGATGGAAAGTCGCCCGGCCCAGCAGTGTAGCGAAACCGGAAAAAACATGAGGACGGATTGCCTCGCGTTCGAACGGCCCGACAAGACCAATCATCTGGCCGGTGCGCGCAGCGACCGTGAAATGGTTGGCCCAGAAGCGCAACCAGCGTTCGGCGAACGAGTCCGCGGTCGTCGCCGCATGACGCGAGCGCGCCTCGATCTCCTTCTGCAGGCCTTCCCGCGCCTCGCGCTGGACCTGCTGGCGGATCGCCTGCTGCGCTTCGGTCGCGACGCCATCCTTGCCCTGCTGGCCGGGGGCCATGCCGGCATAGGCATCCTGACGCTCCTCGAATACGTCCTTCACCGACAGGAGGCCAGTTGCCGGAATGACAGCGGAATCGGCCCTGATCTGCGCCTTGAGCCAGCCGCGCGGGTCGGAGGAAGCAGCCTTGATCTCGCCAGGGCGAGCGCCCATGCCGAAGCGCGTTGCTGCGATTGCGCCGTGAAGCTGGGACATCGGGCCGCTCCCTGATCCTGCCTGGAAATGCTAGCGCGTATCACGCTTCAAAGTATGTCACCTGCCGGCGATATTTGTATCAAAATGTCCCTTCAAGCGCGCGCGGCGAGGGATGGGGGCGGGTCATTCGCCGGTGTAGCGCGCGCGAGGGCGGATGATGCGGCCGGTCTTGCGTTGTTCCATGGCATGGGCGAGCCATCCCGTCATGCGGGCCAGCGCGAAGATCGTGAAGGTCGCCTCATCCGGAAGGCCGAGCTCGCGCGTCATCGCCGCCAGCGCGGCGTCGCAATTGGGCTTGTCGCCCGTCTCCTGCTCCAGCGCGCGAAGAGCCTTGCCGATGACGGTGCTGGGCTTGAGCGCGGCAAGCAGGTTCGTGGCTCGCACGTCGCCGTCAGGATAGAGCGGATGCGACCAGCCCGCGATATGGTCGCCACGCGCAACCATCGCCCTCGCTTCGACGGCAACGTCCTTCGCCGATATCAGTGCATCGAGCTGCGCCAGCGCGCGAACGGCCGCCTCGCCATGCAGCGGGCCGGCCAATGTCGAAAGCCCGGCAAGCGCACAGGCAGCAAGCGGCGCGCCTGTCGAAGCCGCAATCCGAACGGCGAAGGTCGAAGGGTTCAGCTCGTGATCCGCCATGAGGATCAGCGCCCGGCGTACGAGTTGCGCGCCCGCCGCATTCAGCTTCCAGGCCTTCGCCAGTCGCTCGTGCAGCACACTCTTCCCTTGCTCCCCGCTCAGCGCGTCAGCGAACTCAAAAAGGATGGACCAGGCATCGGCTCGCAATGCCGATGGACTGCGCCCCAGGCTGGGCGCGTCTTCTCCGGCCCGCCGGGCGAGCATCGCGAAGGCCCGGGCCTTGGGTGTTGCGCCCGCCGATTTGCGAGATGCAACAGGAACGGGCGCCTCGTCTGCGTTCCACAGCAGACGCGCCATGTCTTCCAGCGTGAGCTTCGCCGCAAGCTGTTCGATCGATCTGCCCCGCACAATCAGCTGCCCATCGCGAACCGTCGAGATCGCGCTTTCCAGCACCGGCTCGCCCCAGGCGATCGCTCCGGCCGCCACTTCCGAGCGGCGCCTCGCGCCACGCCGCCTGCCCTTCAGCTTACGGATATCGCTCGCGGAATAGAGACTGCGGCGCGGATCACCCTCGTCCGCCTTCGCCCGCAGGAGACCGCGGCTGACATAGGCATAAAGCGTCTGCCTCTGGACACTGAGTTCGCCCAGCGCATCCTCGATCGCGATCCAGTCCATCCGCGCCTCAGCTTGATTATATTGATCAATCTTGACCACTACGACCATGGATCGCCATCTCTTCTCCGTCAACGATGGAGTGTTCGATGGACGCGGGCCTGGAGAGAGTTGTCGCCGCCGAGACGGTGCTGTCGGATGTGCAGGGCGCCGAAGGCCGTCTCATAATCCGCGGCAAGGACGTTGAGGTGCTGGCGCGCGAGTTCGACTTTGAGCAGGCGGCGCAACATCTCTGGGCCGGTTTCTTCGACGACATGCCGGATGTGAGGTCTGCGCTCGGAAACGCACGGGCCGAGGCATTCGAACGTCTGAAGCCTGATTTCTCCCGGCTCGTCGCGTTGCCGGAAGTTGAAGGCCTGCGCGCCGCGCTCAGCCTCGCACCGGACGGACATGATGCAAATGCAGCCATCATCCTCGTCGCGACAATGGCCGTGGCTACAGGGGCGATCGCACAACTGAAGGCTGGACGGACGCCTCTCAGACCCGACCCGACCGCGCAGCACGGCGCCGACCTGCTGCGCATGATCCGCGGCGAGACGCCCTCGCCCGAGGAAGCGCGTGCGCTGGATGCGTATCTTGTGACCGTCTCGGATCATGGCCTCAACGCATCGACTTTCGTCGCACGCTGCGTGGCCTCGACACGCGCCGGACTGGGCTCAGCGGTGATCGCCGGACTGTCGGCCCTAAAAGGGCCACTGCATGGCGGCGCCCCCGGGCCCGTCCTGGATATGCTCGACGCCATCGGCGCAGCGGACCGGGCCGAGGGCTGGATCCGGATGGCGCTCGATCGCGGCGACCGCCTGATGGGCTTCGGGCACCGTGTCTACCGCACACGCGACCCGCGCGCCGATGTGCTCAAGCATTTCGTCGGAACGCTGCCCGTCAGCAGCGGGCGGCTAGCGCTCGCGCAGGCGATCGAAAGCCGTATTCTTCAAAAGCTGGCTGCGGAAAAACCGGATCGCAAGCTCGACACGAATGTCGAATACTACACCGCCATCCTGCTCGAGGCGCTGGGCGTCCCGCGCGGACTATTCACCTGCCTGTTCGGCTGCGGCCGCGTCACAGGCTGGATCGCGCACGCGCGCGAACAACTTGCGACGGGACGGCTGGTGCGGCCGGCATCGACCTATGTCGGACCCATGCCGGCCGGGAGTGTTGCAGCCTAGCGCGCGCCGGGCTCGGCCGTGGTGGCCGCGTCCAGCGCTTCCTTGCGGAAGCCCGTGCGGACGCCGGACGGTGAGCCGAACTCCATGAGCTGATCGGTCGCCGGGCTGTAGGCGGGCCAGGCCGGACCGGACGCGCACGTCGGCGTTCCCGTCTTGGCGAACGCAACCCAGCAGGAGTGCATCAGCACGGCCATGGCCTTGTCTTCTTCTGACGGCGTCGGCGGAGCGGCGAGCGCACTGCCGGCGGCGGCGGGCGGCGCGCCCGGCGGGCGCATCTGGCCGCCATAGACATAGGAGATTTCGGCCGCGTGAGCCGCGCCCATCGAGTCCGGCGTGCGGCGCTCGGTGGCGACATAGGAGAAGAAGTAGAGCCAGCTCGGTTTCCCATCGGCCGACTTGGCGGCGATGAAGCGCGCGGGCGCGCCGGCCTGGGAGTTGGTCCAGTCGGTCGCCGCCTGGCCGGTGAGCTGGCGGGCCAGCGAGGCCTCATAGCTGTTCGATCCGACGATGAGCGGAATATCGAGCGTGTGCTTGTTGGCCATGGCGGAGAGCGAGGTTTCCGTCATGAAACGGCCGTCCACGATCGGGAAGCGCGCGCCATTGGCGGCGTCGACGAGCTTCATCGCCGGAATTTCGCGAAGATCGGCGAGCGTGGCCTTGTCGGTCGCGCCGGCACGACCGACGAGAGCGGCGCCATCCTTCTCCATGTCGGCCAGCGAGGCGCTGGCGCCCCAGGTGATGTTCGATTCCAGAATCGCCTGACTGAACAGTCCCTTGGACGATTTGAGACCGAGCAGCGCGTAGATATCGATCGCGCCGGCGCTTTCACCGAACACAGTCACCTTCGAAGCATCACCGCCGAACGCCGCGATGTTGTTCTGCACCCACTGCAACGCAGCCGTCTGATCCATCAGGCCGTAGTTGGCGAGTGGTTCATCGTTGGCCGCCGCCTTTGTGAGTTCGGGGTGAGCGAAGAAGCCGAGCGCGCCCATGCGGTAGTTGATCGTTACGATCACCACGCCGCTCTTGGCGAAGGCGGCGCCGTTGTAAATAGAGCCCGAGCCGTTGAGGTTGGAGCCGCCATGGATCCACACCATCACGGGAAGGTTCTTGGCGTTCTCCGGGGCGAAGACGTTTAGATAGAGGCAATCCTCCGAGACCTTGGCTTCGGCGCCGAGGCGGGAATTCTGCGCGCAGCTCGGGCCGTATTCGGTGGCGGCGCGATCGCCGGTCCAGGCGGCGACAGGCTGCGGCGGCTTCCAGCGGAGGTCGCCAACAGGGGGAGCCGCGAAGGGAATCCCCTTGTAGCTGACAATGCCGTCGGCCTTTTCTCCGACCAGCGCGCCGGAAGTGACTTTCGTCCTGGCTGGATCGGCAAACGCGACTGGCGTGATGGCGATCGCAAGCGCGATCGCGAATGCGAATTTCATGAACGTCCTCCCGGTCCGCCGGGCTTTCGCGGCGGTTTTCGGAAACCATCATAGACCGGCTGGAAGGCCGCTGTAACCTCAGCCCGGACACGCCGCCGTGAGCTACCGGGGCAGGCGGCGCTCAAATTCCTTCGCGATAGCGGAATAATCGCCCGCGTAGGGCTTCAAAAGCATCGCGGCGACAGGCGGCGGGTTCGCGAAAGCCGGAAATGCGCTATGTCAGCCGCACGGATGGAAGGCGGCGATGGCGGACGATCTCGGCACGAAGAACAGCGAATCGGAAGGCGCGGAATTTTCTCCGCTCCATCCCGTGTTTGCCGATGCGCCGGACAGCGTGAACTTTCGCAAGCTGCGCAAGCGGCTGGCGCGCCAGACGCAGGAAGCCGTGCGCGCCTTTGGGATGATCCCGGAAGGCCGCCGCCCGAAATGGATGGTCTGCCTGTCGGGCGGGAAGGACAGTTACACCCTGCTCTCCATCCTGCTTGACCTGCAGTGGCAGGGCGCGCTGCCCGTCGACCTGCTCGCCTGCAATCTCGACCAGGGGCAACCGGGTTTTCCGAAGCACGTCCTTCCGGAATATCTCGCGAAGGTCGGCGTGCCCTACCGGATCATCACGGAGGACACCTACTCCATCGTCACCGAGAAAGTGCCGGCGTCGAACACTTACTGCTCGCTGTGCTCGCGGCTGCGGCGCGGCATCCTCTATCGCGTTGCCCGCGAGGAAGGATGCGAGGCGGTCGTGCTTGGCCATCATCGCGACGACTCGCTCGAGACGTTCATGCTCAACTTCCTCCATGGCGGACGTCTCGCTGCGATGCCGCCCAAACTGGTCAACGATGTCGGCGATCTCTTCGTCCTTCGCCCGCTCATCGGCTGCGCAGAAGAAGACATCCGCAAGTTCGCGGCGCACATGCAGTTCCCGATCATCCCCTGCAATCTCTGCGGATCGCAGGAAGGGCTGCAGCGCATGCAGATCAAGTCGATGCTCGACGAGTGGGAGAAACGGAATCCCGGCAAGCGCCAGGTGATGGCGCGCGCCCTCTCCCATGTCCGGCCGTCGCATCTGGTCGACAGTGAGCTGTTCGATTTCGCGGGACTCGACCTGGGCAAGCCAGGAACGAAGGATGACGGGCTCTAGGCGCGCGGGCGCGATCCCGCCGGTGGCGGGTTTTCTGATTTTGGGATTTGAGCGCGCTTAGGGCGCGCCGATTTGAGGACGGAGTTTGGAGCTTCCGGCCGTCGCTTGCGCTCCGACGTTCGTTGCTTGACCTGGTCCACTGGACCAATTCATCCGCTTGCGCGGACCGCGTCTCACCCCCTCGGTCATGCCCGCAAGGGCGCACAATTGTCGACACTGCGCGTCGACCCCGCCAGTGCTGCGCACTGATGGAGGCAACATCCCTGTGCCGATGCGACTGTGCGCTTGCCTCCCCAAGCCTGGCAGGGGGGTATGGTTATGTCCGCCGAAAAATATGCGCAGTCCCGAGCGACAGGATCGGTCCAATGCAGCCGTTAGTGATCAGTAGAGCCTAGGACAGGAAGTCGCCGAAACGCGCCATTCTGTAGTTCGGATATGCGAGGTCGGATCCTCTGTGCGGCGACCTCGCATCCCTTCAGAAGTCGATCACTTTGGTTGCGGCAAGGAAGAGCTTCGTTACTTCGTCCTGGGTGGCGAGGCTCGAACCAGGGCGCACATTCGCTTTCTCTATGCCGGCCAGGTGCGCGCAGTGCGGGCACACGAGAATCTTGCCGCCCGCCTTGACGAAATCGGCCATTGCAGCAGCTGTGCCGCCGCTGTCGCCCCAGGTGAGATCGCCGCGCTCGCGAGCATCCGCCAGCCTGACACCTTCGCGATCAAGGAATACCGTAACCTTCGCGCCAGCCTTTTGCAGATTGGTGGCCAGAGAGAACGCCATAAAGGCAGAATGGAGGTCGTTGGTGAAGCTGCCGAGATGAACGACGACCTGCTGGCTCTGGGCGGCCGGAGGTGTCTGAGCAAACGCTGGTTGTGCGGCAAGCATTGCGCTGCCCGCCATCAGCGGAGCAACAGCGAGAGCAGCAGACAGCATGGCTGCCGAGAAACGCTGAACAACCGACATGACCCATTCCTTTTCGTCGTTATGCATTCGAACATTCGCATTTCGCGTGTGATCGGTGTGGGACGGTTGACAAGGATCAAAGGAAGCAGAGCATCACGTCGTTGTTACACAAGAACTCAGCCCAACGCGGTGAACAAGACCTGTGGTTCTCGCCTGACGACGAGGAACGTTAGAATGGGATTAAGAGGAGTCCCTAGAGATCTCCTGCACTCACGTCTGCTGTTTGCCGAAATGCGACGTTCGTAACCTTCGGCCGTCAGCCTCAACGGAATCGACCTGTCACTCCAGTTCCTGTAGCTTTGGTTGGGATATTGCAGACAGCGAGGCTGGCCGGCTGGACTCAGCGGGGAGTTGGTATTGGCCACCCGTCGCGGCCGGACTACTCGTGTTGGTGGAGAAGCGCTCCATGAAAGTCGTTCTCCCGTTCTTCTTTGTCCTTGGCGCCACGGGCGCGGCGCTCGCACAGCAGCCCAACACCGCTGACGCAGCCCGCACCGTTGTGGCGGATTTTGGCGCGGACGAAGAGCTGCTCGGCTCCATCCACACGGGGGCCCTACGCACCGGCTACAAAGACCGTGTAGAGTTCACTGTGGATCCGGATCAGGATTACCGGTTCTATGTAGGCTGTCCGTCCGGCTGCGATGGTTTGAAACTCGCGTTGATCGATGAGTATGACAACCTCATCGATGAAGGTGGCGCCCCAGACGAGCCGCCGATATTCATTCTAGATTCCCTTGGTGACGGGACTTCTCACAAACTCATTGTGCTCGTGGGGATGACGAAGTGCAGCGCCCAGCCGTGTGCCTACGCCGTCGGAATGTACAAGTGGGACTGAGACCGCCTCGAGGCCCTCTGGCGGGATGCGACCGGGACTGGAAATCGCATGAGAGCAACTTTCGGTTGAGGGCCCCCGAGTTCGCCCTAACCCCGAACCTCGCGACACGGCTGGGTCGCCCAGGAGCTAACAGTCATCCTGCCGTAACGAACCTGGCGGGCGATCGCCGGAAGCTGCCATTCTTGTCGGATAACAAGGCCCCACGAAGCTCCTGTCAGGTCAGAGTCAGAATTGGCTTTGTGATGAAGATTCACTGCCGCACACGCATGAGAAAGCGCCGCCTTTTCAAGCCGGCAATCCACTTTTGCTCCCCAACTTTTTGGGGTGATCTTAGAATTGACGCGCTAACCTGACACTGCCCTTGCGTCCACTCATGGAGCCATCGATGCGCCTTGCCCAAGTTCCCTGCCTGGTTGTCGCCGTCCTGTTGGCGGCGCCTGCTCACGCGGCAACCGACGGCAAGGTGACGGAACTGAACGAGGCGACCTTCGCCGCGCTCTCGACTATCAAGCAACGCAATCCCGGTAGCCTGACCCAGCGCGATGCGCAGGAGCTCGCCACCGCCATCATGGCCGACAATGTCGTGGATGCTTCGGAAAGGGACCTGCTCGAGGAAATGACCCAGAGCCAGTTCCGCAACATCACCGTCACGCCGGTCGGCGATACCGCCCGCCGGACGACGACCTTCCCTGTTGTAGGCAACGCCAAGAAGGTGCTTCAGGGCGTGCTCAACCCGCAGCTCGATCTCGATCCGGCCTGGACCCAGGGCGCTAGCGGTTGGAAAGACATGATCATCGAGTTCAAGAAGAACCCCGAGCAAGAAGCGCGGGTGGTCGCTTTCGTGCAGGGCAAGCTCGCCGAGCAATGGGAAGCGAGCAATCTGGGCAACGGCTACAAGCCGCTCCGCGATATGATCGGCAAGCTATACGGCTATTCGAATTCCGCGGGGGCGGACACCAATACCGGGCGGACGATCCTGTACCGGGCGATGGACCAGCTTGACCGCAGTGCTTCGGACGCGGTGCCCGATTTCCTCTACAATTGGATCCGGCCGGGCGGGCAACTCTAAATGGCTGGAAACCGCCGTCGCGGCTTTCACTGAGGGGCTACCCAACTTCGGACTAGCCGGGCGCAGAGTTTTCGACCCGTTCGGCGCCCGGCTGTCTGGTGGTGCGGGTGGCGTGGTGCAGCGAAGCCGGGGGTGTTCCCAATCGCGCTGTGTGGTCGCGGATGTCCATTTTGGGTCAACTCCCGCACCTCAGGGCCAACCGAGACAACGGCGGGATGTCGCCGGAAGCGGGCATCGTCGATCACCGGCCTGCACCTTCCTTTCGCCAAGTCGCTGGCGGCACACCGAACTGGCGGTGGAAGGCGCGGGTGAAGGCTGCCTCAGACTGATAGCCGACGTCGAACGCAATCTGGGCGATAGTTCGCCCGGTCTCCCGCAAATACTGCGTCGCCAGCTTCATGCGCCAGTTGAACAGGTAGGTCATCGGCGGTTCGCCGATGAGCGAAGAGAAGCGTTCGGCGAAAGCGGAGCGCGAAAGATTCACTTCGTGCGCCAGCGCCTCAGTGGTCCAGCCTTCGGCGGGCCGGGCGTGCATGAGGGAGAGCGAGCGCCCGACTGCGGGATCGCGCAACCCGGCAAGCCAGCCGGTTTCTTCCGGAGGAAGTGCAACCAGGTAGCGGCGAACAGCTTCAACGAAGAGGAGCTCGGCGATCCTGGCGACCGTCGTCCCGGCGCCGGCATCGCCGTCCAGCAGGGTCTGCGCGGCGTGGACAAAAGTGAGCTTCATCCAATCGCCGCTTGGTAAGTCCACGAGCGCGAATGTCATGACGCGCGGGAGGTTGGCGATCAAGGGATGGAGCTGGCCATTGCCTCCGAGAAAGCCGCACACCATGCGCGTACGCGCCCCACCCCCGCCATGAACGATTCTGACGACCTTTGGAGCCTCGTTCTTCTGGATCAGCTCTCCCACGCTAACAGCAGCAAGGCCCGATGCACTGCCGAAGAAATGCAGATCGTTGCGCGGCAACATTACCAGTTCGCCAGCATGCATCTGCCTGGATTCGCCATCTTCGAATGTCAGCCAGAAGTCGCCCTCCACGACATAATGGAACGCCACGACGTATTCTGGCGGCGCCATGAAGGGGCGGCAGATTTCCGGCGCGACCTTGCCGGCGACGGACCATGGCGCGGTGAAGTCGGCGTCCATAAAGACGCCGCCGGTCATGCCGACGAGGCGAAGGACATCCGACAACGCGTCCATTAGCCTATTCCGGGCAAAACAGGCGCATCGGTCAAGTGAACCGGCGGAGCAGTCATTCTGCCGGAGACGCAGCGGGCCTAGGTCATCTCCATAGAAAAGGAGACGCCCCCCATGACGCACCACTATTCCTTCAAGGACATCCTCGGCCGAGCCGAGCGGATCAACTGGCGGGTGGAAGACCTGATCGGCGGCGACAAGACGCTGGACTTCTCAAAGCCCTTCCTGCCGGAGAGCCTCGCGCGCACTGCGCCGCTGGGTTTTTTGAGTTCCGATGAAAAGCGCGCGCTCAACCAGATACGCGGCCACGCTTATCTTGCCATCTTCGGCCTGGTCGAGGAATTCATCCTGCCCTTCGTGCTCGATCAGGCTCGGCCAGTTATCACCGGTGAAGATTATCGTGCACGGGCCTTTCTCGAATTCGCCAGCGAAGAAGCCAAGCACATCCAGCTCTTCCGCCGCTTCCGCGAAGAATTCGTGGCGGGGTTCGGGACAGCCTGCGAAGTGATCGGGCCGCCCGAGGCGATCGCCAAGCACGTCCTTTCGCATCCTGCCCTCTCGGTCGCCCTGCTTGTCCTCCACATTGAATGGATGACCCAGCGCCATTTTCTCGACAGCGTGCAGGAAGACGTGACCATCGATCCGCAGTTCAAGAACCTGCTGCTGCATCACTGGATGGAAGAGCATCAGCACGCCCAGCTCGACACGCTGATGGTCGAGGCGATCGCAAAGGACATGTCGCCAGCCGACATTGAAGCCGGCATCGCCGGATACGCTTCGCTGGGGATGTTCCTCGATGAAGGTCTAAAGCAGCAGACCTTGTTCGATCTTTCGGCGCTCGAGGTCGCCATGGGCAGGAAGCTGCACGAAGAGGATCGCCGGGTGTTCATGAACGTGCAGCACCAGGCCAATCGCTGGACCTACATCGGTTCCGGGATGTCGCATCCGAAATTCCTGGACACGCTGGGCGCTCTCAACATGGACCGGCGGCGCCGGCTCGAACAGGACATACCGACCTTCTCCTGAACGTATCGACAACACGTCCGTTCAGCGGCGGTGCGGCCCACCCGCGAAACAGGGAGAGAAAAAATGAGTGTTCCGGCGTGGGCCGCACTGTGCTTTGCGGCATGGACGATGGCGATCTTGCTCCTCGGTGTCGGCGTGCATCGCTGGTCGCTGATCCTTGTCGGCAAGGCGGAGCTGAAAGACTTCCCCGGCGACCAGGTGCACGGCCCGCCGCTCTACCGACGGGCGACGCGCGCTCATGCCAACTGCATCGAGAACCTGCCTGTGTTCGCTGTGATCGTTCTTGCTGCCGAGGCATCTGGCGCCAATTCGCCAGTTCTGGACCTCCTGTCGATGACGGTTGTCGCCGCGCGCGTTTTGCAGACGACTACGCACCTCATTTCCGTTTCAAATACAGCGATCGCCATACGCTTCACGTTCTTCTCGATCCAGTTCGTCGCTTTCGCCTGGATGGGGGTTCTGATCACGCAGCATGCGCTTACGCCTTAGGATGACGGGACTCCGTGCCGACTGCAGCGCGTCCGGAACGGGCCAGCGACGCCCCTCCGGGCCTTCCCTTACCGACGTCGCAATCTCGCCGATACTGGTCATTGCCCCTGACCATTGGTAGTCGTCATCACGTGAAAGAAGCAGATCGCGATAGACATCGTCGGACAAAGGCTGTGCAGCGCGCGGGTGAACTGGCACGCTCCGGCCAGTACGAAAGTTGGCAGGCCATTCAGAACGCGCTTGTTGCAGAAGGTTTCCCCGAAGCACCGGGGGCACTCAACAGCGAATACCTTCGGATGAGCCTTGAACGCGAATGCGCAGCTGCGCGGCGCAACACACCATAACGCCAGCTTCAAGACAGCCTACGAGCGTTTCCCGCGAGGCTGGAACTCGCCGCAAACGGTCATTGACTTCGGAATGCGAAGTCAGACTCTTGCCGAGACACTTCCCACGGGGCTTGAGGCCAACACAGTTGCGTCGACTTGCATTGATCGCGCTAGCGACGGTTGTGGCCTTGGCGGCCTGGGCGGGGCTGGTCCTGGTGGCGACACTCAGCGGATGGGGCCGGCCCACCCTTGCGCCCCGCGGGGACCTGCCCGCGTTCTGGAAGGCAGCGGTCGCGGTAATCGAGAAGAACTCCAATGGGAACGCTGCATTCGCTCTGATCCGGCAGGGTGAAGTCTACGGTGAACACTTTCAATCAAAAGGGAGGCCCGTCGATCGCAACACGCTCTTTCAGGTAGCCTCGCTGAGCAAGTGGATCACGGCATGGGGCGTGATGACACTGGTCGAGGCGGGCCGTCTTGACCTCGACGCCCCTGTTTCTCGATACCTGACCCGCTGGAAGCTGCCGCCAAGCGAGTTCGACAATGAACAGGTCACGCTTCGGCGATTGTTGAGTCACACGGCCGGCCTCACGGATGGTCTTGGCTACGCCGGGTTTCCGCCGGGCGCCGAGATCCAGACCCTGGAGCAGTCGCTGACTCACGCCGCAGACGCTTCACCCGGCGCCGCCGGCGCCGTCCGCGTAGGCGCGGAACCGGGTAAGGATTGGAGATACTCGGGCGGCGGCTACACGTTGATGCAGCTGATCATCGAGGAAGCATCAGGCGAACCCTTCGCCAGGTACATGCAACACGCCGTGCTGCAGCCCCTCGGCATGTCAAGTTCCACCTTCGAGCTAACTGAAGACGACAAGGCCAACGTCGCCGAGTTTTTCGATACAACCGGGGGGCCCGCCACACATTTTCAGTTCACGGCCAAGGCTGCCGCGTCCCTGTACACCTCATCGGCTGATCTCACTCGATTCATCCAGGCGCATCTGCCCGGGCCAAACGGAGACGCGCCCGGCCGCGGCATCCTGCGCTCCGAAACGCTCGTTGAGATGCGCCGGCCGCAAGCCTTCCTGTTTGGGGTTGAGATTTGGGGTCTTGGCGTAATTCTATACGCGCCAAACAATGCCGGCGACTACATCGCGGGCCACGACGGAAACAACGCTCCAGCCATCAACACGGCGGCGCGTTTCGATCCTGCGTCAGGTGACGGAATCGTCGTTCTTGAAACCGGCAATTCGTTGCTGGCTTCCGAACTCGCCGCTGACTGGGTTTTTTGGAAGACGGGCAATGTCGACCTTTTGACCGTTGCCAAGAACCTCAACGGTACGCTGGCGACTGTTGCGATAGGCTGGCTAGTGATCCTCATGGCGGAGATACTGGCGGCTTGGCTATTCAGGCGCAAAGCCCGCCCAACAGCGGCGTAAGTGTCGTGCGCCGAGCCTTTTTGGGGGAGCGGCGCAGAGCACAATCAGGGACGTCTGCAGTGGGCCACCTACGCCCTTCCGAGCTTTCCCCTGACGAGGTCTGGATCTCGCCGTTTCCGGACATGTCGATACTTGAGGTGAAGGCGAACGCTAGTTCGCGCCGTACCCGCCGCCAAACACGCAACGTGCGCTGGTGCCGAGTTTGCTGTTCGTGTCCTCCATCAGTTCGCGCTGCATCTGGTATTGGGCGGACACGAGCTCGGTGAGTTCGGCCGGGCAATTGAGCAAGTACATGTTGTCGAGCACGTTCTTGTAGAGTGCACAGGCCTGGCCGGTTGCACGGGCAACCGCCGTCGGCGAACTGCTTAGAGGGATCTTCTCCAGCTCCTTGTTGGCCTCTTCAGCCCCCCGCACGACGATGGGCTCACAGCGCGAATCCTCATCGGGCGGGTCAGCGTTGACGGCTGGCGCAGGCGCCAAAACAATGGCCAGTGCACAAGCGATCAAAACGTGTTTCATGCAGGTCTCCATTGCTCGCAACGGACATGAGAAGGCCAGGAACGCCTCTTTGCAATCCCGTCCGCCCGGGCGCCACCTGCTTCGGCTCACCTCCAGAGGCTGAGCAACCTTCGCGCAGGCCGGGCCGCAGGATTTCCATGTAAGCAAAAGGCCGCCTTTTCCTGGGCCGCAACCTTCCTACGGATCGCAGGATCGCATGTGAGCTGACGCTCGCCGCTTCCCTGACGATCAGGCGGGACCTCGCCGATAACAGTCCCATGCTCGCATGGCCCGGCGTTATTCTAGGGAACAGGTATGTGGCTAGGGCGCTCCGCCTCCAGCGACAATGCCCGCCGCGGTCGAATTCGTCGCGCTGGTCATCGAGGCCGGCGGCGGGATTTTGACGTTGGGCCCGGCGAGTATCTTGCCTGTGCGAGGATCGGGAACGATGCCGTCGACGATCTTGTATTTGTTGGTGATGAAGGCGTGCAGCGGCGGGCCCGGCGGCGGGGCGACGGACTTGTAGGACTCAACCGACGTCACCTGCATCTTCGCATTCGGCGTCATGACATAGGCCGGGATCGCTTCGATGCGCAGGGCGGAGGAGATATGTGTCTTCTCCCCTCCCGGACCCGTCGGACTGTAGTCCGCATTGCGCTTCAAGGCGCGATAGAGGCCGGGCAGTTCGATCCAATAGAGCTGTTCGATGACAGAGCCACGCGCCTCTACCATGCCCTGGTAGAAACGCTGCCAGGGCCGATAGCCGGCAAGAAGACCGGTCAATCTGCCGTCATCGCTCATCTTGAGCTTGAGCTGGGCCTGCAGCAGCTGGAGTTCGCGGGCATAGGTGGGGTCGCGGATCCAGATTTCCTTCGCCGGCTCGGTCGAGACGATCGTGCCATCGACGGTCTTGGCCTGGAGAATGGCTTCGAATTTGGCGTCAGGCGCAATGCGGAAAGTGTAGTGGCGGGCTATATTGCCCATGCCGTCCTTCACCATCTTGTCGTTGCTGTTATAGAAGCCGACCTTGACGTTCGAATCGTTCATCGGGTCGTCGCCTCTGCCCGACACGACGATGACGACCGTCCAGAGCCCTTCGCGCATTTCGTCGTTGCGGGACTGCCCGTTCACCGCTTGGCGCGGCGGGCCGCGGAAATACTTCCAGCAGCCGATCGTGCGATAGAATTCGTTGTCGATGCCTTTCTCGCCATCCGGGCTGATGAAGCCATTTGTCTTGTCGCCATCAAGATCGAGGCCTTCGCTGATCTTGCCTGAAACACCGGTGAGGCCGGGATCGGGCGTCGACTCTGGATTGACATAGACGTTTTGGCGATCCTTGCCACGGAAAGCCATCTGGTTCTGGCCATGGTTGGGCACGCGGAAGGGGTGGGAAGGATCGCGCAGCCACATCGCTTCCTGCTTGGTATAGCCGGCGTCGGTGAGCACTTTCACCCAGTCAGGTTCGGGGTTAGAGCCCCTCGGACAGTCGGCGCCGGGATCGACGACGCCTTCCTTCGCCCCGTAATAGTGCGCCGGCTCGTACCATTCGATGACGTAGGTCTTGGTCCACTCCGCGGCCGCCGTGCCGGTGACGCCGAGCGCTAGGGCCAAAATCAGTGTAGTCTTGGCGAACATGCCCATTGCCGCACCCTATGCCATGACTTCAGAAATCGGCCGCGACGTCTTCATCGCATCCATGCCGAATTCGCCGATCGGCACACCGACAATCTGCTGCGCCGTAAGCGACAGTCGGCTCACCGGTTCGCCCTTGGAGGCAATGTGTTGGCCGGCCCTGTGCCTGCCGCCTGCGGCGCCGGCCAAGAACACCGGAATGTTCTCGATCGAGTGGATCTTGGCGTAGCCGGTGTCCGAGAAGGCCATAACCAGCGTGTTGTCGAGCAACGTGACGCCGCCTTCCTTGATCGCATCGAGCTCGTGCAGGAAGTCACCGAAGCCCTGCATGATCATGCCGGCGAGCTGGCTCGTCTTGGGCTGATAGCCCAGCTTGGCGTCCGTCGGCTCATCGTGCGTGATCTGGTGGTAGGTCTTCTGTTCGCCCGCGATGTAGGCTGTCGACAAGCCCGGCGTGTGGACAAAATTGAAGACGCGCGTCTGGTTGCAGGCGAGACCCATGGCCAGCAGGCGCGCCATCGTCTTAGAATTGTTGTTGACGACATCGACGACAACTGACACTGGCGCTCCGGGCGGGGCTTCCGGCACCTTGCAAGCATCGCATGGCTCGGGCTTTTCGAGCTGCATGGCGAGCTGGTTCTCGATCTCGCGCAGCGAAGTAAAATACTGATCGAGTTTGGCGCGATCGGCATTGCCCACTTCTGCCATCAGCGCCTTGCGCTGGTCCGCCACCGCGGAGAGAGCGCTCTGGCGCAGGATGATGTCTTGGTTCGGCTTCCAGTTGGGATCGTTGGGATCCTGGAAGCCTTCGCCAAACAGGCGGCTATAGAGCGCGATCGGCGTGGTCTCAGGCGTCGAGTAGGTCTTGCCATTGCGGGTTGAATAATTGGCCGAGCGCTCCCCCGAAGCTGAGATGTCGATCTGCTTGAACCGCATGCCTGCGCCAAGCACGTCGGCGACCTTGGTGTCGAAGGATGGACCAACCATTACGCCGTTCACGGCGGGAGCGCCGCCGCCGAGGATGGAGGCGTGGCCGCTCCAGTGCACAATGTTGGGCTTGCCATCGCCGATCGCACGAAAGCCGGAGAAGACCGATACCTTCTGGCGCAGATCCGCAAACGACGCGAGTTCGGGCGTTACTTCGTAGCCGCGGCCGAGCTGCTTCGGCACCCAGCGCGTGCCGCCGGTGGGCGTATCGGTGAGACCAAGCCCCCAGAAGTAGGTGCCGAAACGCACTGGCAGCTTGGAGCCGTCAGCCCAAGCATTGCCGTTCCCGTTGAGGAAGGCGTCGAGCGTTGGAATGCCGACTGAAAGGGCCGAGCCGGCCAGCATGCCGCGCATCACGGACCTGCGGTCAAAGCATTTGGTCATAGCCCGTCTCCCGATGAAACGTTGGCGGCGCCAGCTTCGGCGGCCTGGACACGCGGGGCGACGCCATCCGGCGCCGTGACGCTGTAGAATTGCGGTTGAAAAAGAACGCTGCGCAGTAGGGCGGCCCAGCGATAGCCGGATTCTGCGAATGCTTCGGTCTCACCGGCGAGTTGCTTGCCGTCGGCGGCTTTCGAGCTGCCGGCGCCATAGGCGTTGACGCGCCGCACGAGGCAGGCGGGAACGGCAGGATTGTCGTGCATGAACTGGCCAAGGCCGACGGAGCCGCTGAACTTCTTGCCGCCGATATCGGCGCTGACATCAATCAGCGCGCCGTTTTCTTTCGTGCGATGCTGGCCCAGGCCGTCGAAATGCTCCAGCGCCAAGCCGGGCGGATCGCTGATCAGGTGGCAGGAGGAACAGCCGGCATTGGTCATATGATCGATCAGGCGCGTGCGTACCGTGCCCTTCTCCAGCGCCTGCACCTTCGAGAAGTCCACATTCGGGGGCGGCTGAGGGATCGAGATGCAGGTGAACATCTCGTTGAGCTTCACGCCGCGAATGGTCGGCGAGGAGCTTCCGGGGTGAGAGAACAAAGAAAGGAAGGTGACCTGGGTCAGTATGCCGGAGCGCTCGGCGTCTTCCGGGAAAGTGAAATGCGTCCAGGGTTCACCCGACGGATACGGCACGTCGTAGACCGAGGCCAGCGGCCGGTTAAGAATGGTCTCCCGAGACGTGAAGATGTCGCGATAGTCGCCAGCTTTCGTGACGAGATGGTCAACGAGGAATTTCAGCGTCTCTTCCCGTGCGCTGTCGGCGACGGCCTGCGAGAAGTTGGGATAGGTGGCGGCGTCCTTCGACAGGGTATCGAATGCCTCGAACTGCAGTATGTCGGTGAAGAAGGCGCGCACGCCCGCTTCGACGCGCGGCGATATGAGCATGCGCTCTATCTGCTTCGAGAGGACAGTCGGATCGTGGATCTCGCCCGAGCGGGCGGCGGCGGCCAGTTCGGCATCAGGCGCGGCATCCCACAGCGTGAAGGAAAGCCGCATCGCCTTGCTGTAGGCGTCGAGACGATAACCCCCCAGCTTCGCCGGATCGGGTTCGGCCCGCTCGACCCGGAACAGGAATTCCGGCGACATCAGCATGCTGACCAGCGAGAGATTGATCGCCTTGTTGAAATCGCCGGACTTTTCCGCGGCATTCTTCCAGACGGATTTGAAATTCGCGATCTCAGCTTCCTTCAGCGGCCGCCGGAAGAGTTGCAGCCCAATGCGCTTGAGGAACGTCTCGGCGCAGGCTTCGGCCGCGGGTCCCGCGACGTTGGCGCAGCCGACAACCTTGTCGCGGCGCTTGTCGTCACCCACCTGGTCAGCCACCGAGCGGGCGATAGCTAGATATTGTTCAAGGCCCGTGGTGGTCACTGACAGCTGGGCACTGCCAACGGCCTGGAGTCCATCCTCGCGCCGCTCCGGCTCGAAGCGGGCGTTGATGGCAATGTCAGCGCCGAACGTATCGGCGATGGCGTGGCGATATTGGCTTTCCGTCAGCCGGCGATAGGCGGCGACAAAGCTGGACCGCGCGGCCAGCGGCTCATAGTCGCCGCGGAACTCTGGCGCCGACGGCTCGGGCTTCGGCGCAAGCCCCGAGACGACGGCATCGCCGAGTGCTGTTGGGTCCGAAGGTTTGGATGTCGCGCAAGCCACGGCCAGGACAAGCGCAGAGAGCGTGGTTGCAGCGTGGACGTGCCTGCGGCGCAAGCGGATCCTCCCGGCAGTGACTCTTGACGACAGCCACTGCCGGCATTGGACCATCAGAGGCCGGAGCAGTCAATTTGCAGTCTAATTGGCCTCTCACCAGTGCTACCGACCTGAATGGCCAGTTCGAGCCCTTTCCCGGCCAGCTGACAACAGGCTGAAACTCGCCTCATTCGGGTCAGTCGTAACAATTCAGGTTTGCTGGCGGGCATCGACGAACCAGCCTGTCCGGTGGTCCTCGCGCTTAGATCAGCGGAATCACCAGCAGCGCGCCCCATATCATCAACGCTTAAGCTGTCATTGAGAACTCCGGGGCTTAGTTGGCAAGCGATTTAGATCGTCAGAGCTCAGCGTTACCGAGGGCGGCTTCGGTTGATCGCAGGCACGAGAACTGGAGGCCCGGTTGTGAACTCCCATCCAGATCCAACACAGGCGAATAGCTCGCAGGATCTTGAACTTCCGGCTCACTTCGTTGAGCGCCTTGCCGCCGAGGGGTTTGTACAGCGTCTCGTTCTGGCTGTTCGCCCCTTTCGACTGAGGGTTGTTCGGACATCCCATGGGGTTCGGGTTGGCGGCGACGAGCTGGCTGTGACGCTAACTGCCGAGATCCTGAAGAGCATTCTGCACAGTTCAGACCAGACTGGACGAGTCGACGGGCCCCTCATCAGCAACACCGCTTTGTCTGTGGTCCAAAATGCATTGAAACACGAACATCCTTTTCGCCTTTCCGGTCTTCGCCATCCGCTGCGTCCGATGTCGCTAAGTCAGGTTGCATTCATGAACGCAGCGCTATTTTCCCCGCAAGCGCTGATCGTCGGTCTCGGCCCCACGGGCACTGGCAAGACTCACCTCGCCGTTGCTGCAGGATTACATTTGTTGGCGGAAGGACGGGTTCGGAGCGTCGTGATTACCCGGCCGCACGTTATGATGGAAGGCGAGATCACGAACTCCGCGCCGCGTATGGAGCGAGAAGCTGACGATCATCTGAAATCCATCGAGGATGTGCTGCACGACCTTGTCGGACATGACGAAATCAAGCGCCTTATTGAGCAAGAGCTGCTAGAGATCACGCCGCTAGGCCGCATGCGTGGCCGAACATTCAAGGAGTGCGCTCTGATTGTCGACGACGCGCAGAACATGACCATACGCAAGATGCGAATGGCGGTAACCCGAATTGGTCTTGCGTCACGGATGATCTTAACAGGCGACCCCGCACAGGTCGACCTGCCTGCTAATGAGCCCTCAGGCCTCGCCCACCTGCTTGAACTCATCTCTGGAGCCGATCTCGCGGTGGTCCACCACTTTGAAAAACACCAGATCATTCGCCACGAACTCGTCGCTCGTCTCGAGGAGCTCTATTCTCAGGCTGACAGCAAGAACCTTCGGACCGCAGCGTGAATCAGCGAGCGACGCTTGGGAGGCATGCTCGTGGTTCGACGAATGTCGCCTTCGGGCCAATCGCGGAAATTGGTAAGGTTGGCGCCGAACGGCCGGAATGAACCCTCATTCGCGCCGTTGGTAATCTTGTGTCCATGGGGCAGAGATTGGCCGAGGCTGTGTGAAAACGCAGAAGCGCCGAAAAGCTGCGAAACAGAATTTCGTACGCCAAGTCTATTCGCGAGACATCATCCGCGTTGAAGTATTGATGGGGCGCTCAACGCAAGTTTCTGCCGCGCAAAATCGGCGTCCGTGCGTTTTCACACAGCCTCGGCCCTTTGTTGCCGTTCGTCTGATTGGCACGCGGGCGCCGCAGGCCGACCTCCGAGGCTGCGAGGAATGTTCCATGGCGCGCAGCCACGGACTTTACTAGAAATCGACGCGGTGCTACCTGGTAGCACCGCGGATTGGAGGCCGAGATGACGGTGAAGACCTCAGTTTCCCTGACCGACAGCCAGGAGGCGTTTGCCCGTGAGCTAGTGGAAAAAGGACGATTTCCCAGCCTGAGCGCGGTTCTGCAGCACGGACTGGAGCTGTTGCGGTCAGAAAAGGAGCTGGAAGAAGCCGAGCTGGCGGCACTTCGAGCGTTGCTGAAAACGCGGCGTAGCGGTGAGTTCGTCACTGTGGCGAAGGGCCGTGAGCGCACGCAGCGAATGATACGGTCCAAAAAGGCCGGCTGATGCCCTATCGTGTCGAGCGTTCGCTAGCCACCGACCAAGATCTTGCTGCGATCTTCGACTTCCTGCTCGAAAGCTACATGGCGTTTGGCGATGCACGCGGCGAAGCGCTGGAACGCGCAGCCGAACGGGTTGAGGGCATCGAGACCGAAATGCTGGGTCTGGGTGAGCTTCCCCACCAAGGATCACTGAGGCCTGAAATTCTCCCCGGCCTGCGGTCGGTTACAAAGCGGCGGGCAATATTCTATTTCGACGTGGATGATGATCTTCGTCTCGTACGCGTGCTCGCAGTATTCTTCGGGGGGCAGGACCACCAACGCGCCATGCTGCGAAGATTGTCCAGCTCGGAATAGCGTTCCGACAAACGTCTGCTAACGGCGATGCCCTGACCTTGCTCCCAGATAGCCCCGAAGGTCCGAACTGGCCCAAACCGGTCAGCCGGATCTCTGCCACGACTGACAAGTGCACTTTGAAAACTCGAACCGGTCAGGCGCCGGGTGAACCATTGATAGCGCCCTAGCGCGGCCGATCCGCGTCGAATATCTTCACGACTGGGGATACGAGCGGGCGGATCAGCATCATGTCGGTCTTTGAATTCTACACGGTGCTGCTGTCGTTCGTCGTGTCGCTGGGTGTGGCAAGCCTGTTAGGATCGATCGTCCGGCTCTTCCAAGAAGCAGATCGCGTCAGACTTTCATTGCCACACGCTCTGTGGACCGTTGCGATCTTCAATCTTCAAATTACCTTCTGGTTGAAGTCGTGGACATATCGCGACGCATTTGACCTGCGCGTGTCGACCGTCCTCCCGCCGCTTGTGCTGGCAATCATCGCGTTCTTTGCCTGCGGTCTCGTAACGCCGCACATTCCAGAAGATGGGACCGTGGATCTCCAGGCATTTCACGCGCGTCAGGGCCGGAAATACGAGATCACTGTGGCGTTGTTCATGTTTGTGGCAATTGTGCAGGCGGCGATTATGGACGGCTTCTTCACGACTTCGGAAATGGTGACTGACAGCGCATTTCAATTTGGTCTGGCTGTGCTTGCCATAGCCGCTGCGCTGGCTCCCCGGCGGCGCTGGATGCAGGTCGCCGTGCCAGCAATATGGATTCTCGGCGGATTGGTCTATCTTCCGCGGCTGTTAGCAGTCTGACTCAGCAGCGCTCGACTGCGTTACTTCTTCTGCACGCAGCCGGTTTGCGGCAGGTCGGATCCTTTTCTTCTGACGATAGCGTGTCGCCGAGCGGGTTGGTCCGCCCACGATGAAGCTATCGAAAAGGCGTCAATGGCGCGCTCATACTAAGAAGATTGCGGTGCTCTCCGGCCGTTTCGCGAGATCAGCTTAACTGACTAGGCAGAAGCCCCTCGCGCCAAGTCATACCCTTCTGTTCTTGCGCGACCCTCGGGTGGTAATGTCCATTGTCGGCGATCATGCGACGCATAACGCAATTGGATCAACGTCTGTTTTGGAGCGCACTGGGCATTCGTTAGGCGAGATGCAGGCTGTCTTTCCCCAACTGCTTGAGCCGCTTTGCTGCATCCTTGTCGAAGGTGGCAAACGTCGCGCCACCCAGGCTGGCGCCCTCAAAAGCAATGATCCCATCTGTGAAATCACCGCCTTGATCGAGCAGCTCAAGACCTGCATCGACCGCCGGACGATTGACCTCAACATTGGCGCTACCAATCAGTCGTCGAATTGCTGCCGCGATATCTGCAAGCGGGATCTCGTATCCACGCGACAGAACCCAGACGAACTCGCACAGAGTCGTCGGCGCGATCGCAATGAGGTCGGCCTTCGCAAGCGTTGATTGAGCAACGCGCGCCTGCTTTGGCTCATCGGCCACAATCGCGCGGACGAGCACATTTGTGTCGGCGGTGATCCTCATTTCTTCTTGGCGATCTTGCCGGACCAGCCCTGTTTCGCGACTTCATTCATCTCGTCGATGGAGAGGGGTGACCGGCCCTTCTTTGCGAGCATTCCGAACAGCGATGAAATCTCGCCCGTCGACGCGGCCCGGACCTCAATCCTTCCGTCCGGAAGTTTCGTGACGTCGATTTGCTCTCCGGGACCTACGCCGAGATGCTCCAAGACATCCTTCCGAAGCGTAACTTGGCCCTTCGCGGTAACAGTAAGCGTGCTCATAGGATCAGAGTAAGGCATACTAGCCTTACTGTGAATACTGGCTCTTCTTAAACGTGCAAAAAGGCTTTTGCAGAACGTGTACTGCCGCGAGCCCGGATGACCGCAAACGGCGATAATTCGCCGCTCTCGACGAACATTCCCAACGACTTGAAAAGTCTACGTTGATCGATCAGACATCTTCACGAGATATGTGGCGCGACAGCTCCATACTGTCATGCAGAATGCGCTGAATTCTCACCTCATCCGGGGTCTCTGAATACAGAATGAAGTGGCGCCCACGGCGGCCGCGCTTGCGCATATGAAGGGTCCGCAATCCCCTTGCGATCTCGTCGCGCACAAGACTCCTTGAAGGAGATTTCAGCGCCGTCAGTTCATCAATCGTGTCAAGGATCGCCTCGATATAGTTCTCAGCTTGCGAGGGGCCAAAATTCTCGGTGGTCCATGCTGCGATGTTGTCGAGGTCAGTTTGTGCGGCAGCCGCGAAGGAGACGTTGCGCTTGCCCTGCATTAGCCGCGCTTGGTCTTGGCGATCACTTTGGCGGCGCGCGCGTAAAGGTGTTTGCGCATCTCGCTGGTGTCCGAGAACGTACTGAAACGGCCGGCATCAAAATCAGCCATACCGATGCGTGCAGCATCGCGCAGCGCCGCCAGCTTTGCGGCGTCTTCAGCTTCGCGCTGTTCTATGAGGCGCAGTCCTTCGCGCATCACTTCGCTTGCGTTCTGATAGCGCCCGGTTTTCACCAGAGTATCGATGAGTTCGTCCTGGCGCTCTGTGAGCACGACATTGCGGGTCGACATGCTGACACCTGTTATGGCATATTATGCCATAGCTCCGATTAGTCAATATCGAGGCGAACTTGTCGATCAGCGCATGGCAAGCGGGTGCGTCGAAGGTCCGATATCGGCGATCACCCGACGGGTTCGCGAGGGCCGGATGACTGGCAGAATTGGATCGACTGAGCCGGAACGCCACATTCCGGGTTATCGCGGCGCTGGGGCCCAGTGGAGCCACCATGGTCAGGCGTTGAAGCTAATGCAGGGGGGACACTGAACCGGACGTCTTGGTATCTGGGGAAGGCACCCCGAACACAGCAAACGGCGCCCAGTAGAGCACTCCGCGATACTCCTCTCGCAATTGCAGCATCGCCGCACGAAGCAGGTCGCTCGCCGTCTCACCTTCCCGACGCCGGGCCATACGCTCCCAGAACAGACTCATCAACTGCGCCGTCGCTTCGTCGTCCACGCTCCACAGGCTCATGATGACTTCATCTGAACCGGCCAATAGGAATGCGCGCGCCAAACCGATGATGCCGCCTGCGTGGGGCTGCCCCAAGCCCGTCTGACACGCGCTGAGCACAACCAGTTGGGCGGGGATGCAAGATTTCTGGATAACCTTAGCGGTCAGGCCGCGGTCGGCCAGCGCCAGGAAACCTTCCAGCGGCTCTACCTCGTTTGCCATCCCATGCGAGGCAACATGCACATACCGTGCTGTTGACGCCTGTTCCATAAACATGGTCGTGGAGGCGTTGACTTCGAGCGTCGCCGTCGATCCCAGAAGCGCTGCGATATTTGCCGCCTCGCGTTCGGCGCCCTTGAGCGGCATAAAACTGTATCCGCCATAATCTGCAGCCTCTGGCACGCTGACCACAAGAGCTGATGACCCCATACGACAGCTGCGGCTGACCTGAGTCCGCGTCTCTCTCAGTACGTCCTCACCCAGCAGGACATCGGTGCTCTGAACAATCGAAATGCTGACACTGTCCACCAGCGACTGCCCGACGTCCACGCCCGAGGGCAAAGCCCAGTAGGGGATCGTGCCAAGATCGCCGTAGGGCACAATGTACAAGCGTCTGTATTCCAACAGGCCTGCTCTCACCTCGCCTGGAAACAGCGCTGACGCCAGTTGCTCCAGCAGCGCAGAACCTGCATTCTGCGGACTTGGCCGAGATATCGGGTTGGAGCGCTCTCCGACCTTTGTCGCCTCGCGTGCACCCTCCCGCCCCGATACGGCGCCTACTGCCGCTCGCCACTGGGAGTTCATGCCAGAAAGATCAGCCGTGCTTGCATCCGATCGTCCAACCACGGCTACACCGCTCTTATTGATTATGAACGCGCAATGATAACTATTGTCTCTTGTGAAAAAGACCACCGCATCTGATCCCCCCTGGTTGGTCAGCCATCCCTGTATCCTGTCCAGGATACGCGTCACATCATATTGAGGATGCAACGCCGACGGTATGTCCCGCGCGTCAAGAAGACCCGCCTCTTTGATTGTATGCAGGCGCAGCAACTCCCCAACGTTTGCAACATCGGCGCTGCACTCGGTTTCCTGTACCGGATCGGAATACCGCGCGGCAACCGCTGTGCCGCCAGCTGAGCTGGGCTGCTCTGCAGTGCAAGCCGACAATGCAGACACGAGACCAAGAAGCGCAAGGCAGCGAACGCCTGTCGCAATCGACGGCAGCCGTAGGACTCCTCTGCTATCTGCCATGCCGTCGTCTCCGATAGATCCGCAACCCTTCAGTTTCGCGCTGAAACCTGCCTTGATCGATATCAATCAACTGAATGGCGGCCGGTAGGCGCGACAGGCGGATCGCGATGAGGTTGACGGCGCGTACAAGCCAGAAGCTCCGAGAACTGGGGAGTGATCTGCAGCCAAGCAGGGTGCCGCCATAGCTTGGGGTGTAAGCATGCACGGCAATCGCTCTTGGCCCAACCCGATACTCCAACATGATGGCGACGCTTCGTCGCAAAGGCTGCAGCCGCCAGCCAATCCCAAGGTCTTCCACTATGCTGGGGCGGTCGGGTGGCCGGCCCGGCGCAGCAATTCCCGTCATGATGGTCGGGCCTGACCGGCAGTAGCGATAACTGCAGCCGCCGACCCCGGCATCACCGCCCCCCAAAGTCTGAACCCGGAGGGCCATCGCCCGCACTGTATCCTTCTACCCAGATGGCGATGCCGCGACTTGCGAGCCCCCCTGGACTTGTTCTGCAATTTGACTCTGCTCAACACTGAACCGGCCGATCACGTCAAAAATTCCAAAACATGCCGCAACAGCGTGTCCGACCCACGCCGGAACCGGCGCTTGGCTTGGCCTATAGGGCGCACTGAACGCTTTTGTTCGCTGCGCGATGCGGCTGTCCAGTGTGAGGGGGTTTGAATGCGCAAAAGCTTGATTGCCGTATGTCTCTGCTCCAGCGTTCTTGCGGGATGCGTCGGGTCGGGCCGTGCTCAAGATACCGGCGGGATCAAGGCTGCCCTCCCGGTCGTCAAGGCCTTCTCGCTTGCCCTGAACGCAGCAAGCGAAAGCCAAGCGCTTAGTGC
>JBGAKC010000061.1:0-14014 GCA_044224605.1 Hyphomonadaceae bacterium | reverse complement strand
GGCGGAGGAGCCCGCGGTCGCCGTAGTGACTTCGGCGGCGCATTTGCCGCCCTCGCACTGCGACCCGTCTGTGCAGGACTTTCCGGCGTCCTTGAAGGTGATGACGCAAGCTGGCTTCTGCATGCGGCAGATCGGGCGCCAGTCGCCGCCTGCGGTCTTGCAGCTTGCTTCGTCCGCGATGGTGGCCGGCGTGGCAGGCTGATCAGAAACCGGTGCGGGCGTGACCTCGGCAAGCGGCGTAGCGGGAACGGGCTCCGCGGGCGTCAGCGCCGGAGACGGCGCACAGGAAGCAGCGATGGCGAAAGCCGCCAGAACGATTAGATTGCGCATATCTATCCCTTCACGCGTTCGGCGGAGTCCACGACGGCTAGCGCCCGCAGGGCGGCAACGATCTGGGTGAGACGGCGGCTGTCTTCCACTTCGACGTCAAATTCGAAATCGAAGAAATCAGGCGAGCGCTTGAGCGTCTTCACGTTGATGATGTTGCCTTGCGCATCCGACACGGTCTTGGCCAGCAGCGCCAGCGCGCCGCGGCGGTTGGCAGTGGTGACGTGGATGCGGCCGACGGCGAGCACGTCGGCGTCCGCCTTGGGCTTCCAGCGCAGGTCGAGCCAGCGATCGGCCTGGTCCTCGTAATCCGCGAGACGGGCGCAGTCGATGACGTGGACCTCGATGCCCTTCTCCGGGATCAGCACACCGACGATGCGGTCACCGGGAAGCGGCGAACAGCACTCGGCGAGATGCATGGTGACGCCTGCCGTCATCTCGCCGCCGGCGAGGAGGCTGGGCGCTTCGACATCGGGATTGGTCGGCGCGTGGCGGCCTGGATCGTCGAGGCCAGGAAAGGCCTTTTCCAGCATGTCGGACGTGGAAAGGCGGCCGCGACCGACGGCTTCCGCCAATGCATCGACCTTCTCGAAGCCGGCACGTTCGGTCATCTCGTCCTGATCGACCTCGGCGGGCTCGAGGCCGATGCGACGCAGGGCGTGCTCGATCAGGCGATGGCCGATGGCGATGAACTCGCCGCGTTCGGCAGTGCGCGTGAGGCGACGTATGGCGGAGCGAGCACGGCCCGTGACGGCAAGGCTTTCCCAGTGCGGCTGGGCTGCAGGCCTGTCGCCGCGCAGGATTTCGACCGTGTCGCCATTCTCGAGGACCGTGCGGAGCGGACGCTCCTGCCCGTTGATGCGTGCGCCAATCGTGGTGTCGCCGATCTCGGTGTGAACAGCGTAGGCGAAGTCGAGTGGCGTGGCGCCGGCCGGAAGTCTCACGAGCTGACCTTTCGGCGAGAACACGAAGACGCTGTCGCGGTACATCTGCAGCTTGGCGTGCTCGAGGAACTCCTCGGGGGTGGAGCCATGCTTCAGCATGTCCGCAAATTCAATGAGTTCGGCTTCGGGATCGAGACCCGCTTCGCGCGCGGCTTCAGCGTCGAAACCATACTGTTCGTTCTTGTATTTCCAGTGCGCCGCCACGCCGCGCTCGGCGATAGCGTCCATGTCGCGCGTGCGGATCTGGAGCTCAACACGGCGATTGCCCGGGCCGCGGAAAGTCGTGTGCAGCGAGCGATAGCCGTTGGGTTTGGGAACGGAGATGTAATCCTTGAACTTCTCGGAGAGCGCAGCCCATTGCTGATGCGCGGCGCCAAGCGCCTTGTAGCAATCCTCCGGCGTCGAGACGATGAGGCGGTAGGCAAAGACGTCGCCGAGATCGTTGAACGAGATCGACTTGTTCTCAAGCTTTCGCCAGACGGAATAGGGACGTTTGATACGGCCCTGCAGTTCACCGCGCACGCCGCGCGCGAGCATGACGGTCTCTAGATCCGAGCTGATACGGTCGAGGACGGACGAGTCGTCCGAGACGAGTTCCTCGAGGCGCTTGGTGATTGCGGAGTAGGCGACGGGGTTCACCTGCTTGAAGGCCAGGTCTTCGAGCTCGACGGCGAAAATCGAGAGGCCGATACGGCGGGCCAGTGGCGCGTAGATATCCAGCGTCTCGCGCGAGACACGCAGGCGCGCCTCTTCGGTCGGCATGAATTCGATCGTACGCATGTTGTGCAGGCGATCGGCCAGCTTCACGAGCAGGACGCGGATGTCCTTCGTCGTGGCGAGGATGAATTTCTGGAAGTTCTCGGCCTGCTGTTGCGCGCGCGGAATAGGCTGACCTTCGTGCTGCTTCGGCAGCTTGGTGACGCCGTCCACGAGGTCGGCGACTTCCTTACCGAACATCTCGCGGATTTCGCTGATCGGGACGTTGCAGTCCTCGACGACATCGTGGAGCAGGCCCGCGATGATCGTGGACTGGTCCATCTTGAGGTCGGTGAGCAGACCGGCGACGGCGACCGGATGCGCGAAGTACGGGTCACCAGAATGGCGCATCTGCTGGCCGTGCTTCATCACGGCGTAGACGTAGGCCTTGTTGAGCTCGTCCTCGTTCGCGTCCGGCTGGTACGCCATCACGCGGTCGACGAGTTCATTCTGACGCAGGAATTTGCGACCGCGCGGGGCCATAGCGGCGGGCTTCGCCGGGTCAGCAGGCTTCTTGAAAGGGGCTACGCTAGACGGTTGCCCCATGCATCACGCCTCTCAGAACCGCTCTTCGCGCGCGGACTCCAGCTCAACCTGGTAGGCCTTGAGAACTTCTTCCTCCGAAGCGGCGGGAGCGGCGACCAGCGCGCGCTTGTCGGCTTCTTTCTCGGCTTCCTCGCCAGGACGAACTTCCTGCAGGTCGGCGACCAGGCTATCGCGCACGGTTTCGAGGTCGATCGTCTCGTCCGCGATCTCGCGGAGGGCCACAACCGGGTCCTTGTCGTTGTCGCGGTCGATGGTGATGGGCGCGCCCTGACGGATCACGCGGGCGCGGTGCGCGGCGAGCAGAACCAGGTTGAAGCGGTTCGGGACCTTTTCAACGCAGTCTTCAACCGTCACGCGGGCCATACGAGTCTCCTTTGGGAACCGCTCCGTCTACAGGATCGGGTTCGCGGACGCAACATAAGGCTTCCAGCCTGATTTTACCAGCAAAATGGGCTGTTCACGGCTTTTCGAGCGGCCATTGCCGCAGGACCGAGCCGCTCAATATCGAGCTTTAGGGGGTGGGCTGGCCGAAGGACTGGCTGGTCGTAGGGCTCTGAGGGGTAGAAACCATGGCCTTCTACAAGTCCGAACGGCTGGCCCTCTTCATCGACGGGGCGAACCTTTACGCCGCCGGCAAGACGCTTGGAGTGGAGGTCGACTACCGGAAGCTGCTGGAAGAATTCCGGCGAAGGGGACAGCTGATCCGGGCATATTATTATACCGCCCTGATCGAGAACGACGACTATTCCCCGATCCGGCCGCTGGTCGACTGGCTGCAGTACAACGGGTTCAAGGTCGTCACGAAGCCGGCCAAGGAATTCACGGATTCGACCGGCCGGCGGCGGGTCAAGGGCGACATGGATGTCGAGATCACGGTCGATATGCTGGGTCTATCCAAATACGTCGACCATGTGGTCCTGTTCTCGGGCGACGGGGATTTGACCCGGCTGGTCGAGGCGGTGCAGGAAAGAGGCGTCCGGGTGTCAGTGGTGTCGACGGTGAAGACGTCGCCTCCGATGATCGCGGACGAGCTGCGGCGGGCGGCCGACACCTTCATCGAGCTGGCGGATCTCGCCGAGCTGGTGGGGCGGCCTCCAAGGCAGACGCAACCGCAGATGGCCACCGCGCACGCTCACGCCAGCGCAGTCCATCAAGAGGACGATGACGAGGAGGACTGATGCCGAAGGGGTCTGTAGCCGCGCCACCGGAGGCGCCGCTTGATTGCCCCCTCTGCCCTCGCCTCTTCGATTTCAGGGCGGCCAACGCAAAGGCGCGCCCGGACTGGTTCAATGCTCCGGTACCGTCATTCGGCGACACGTCCGGTCGCCTGCTCATCGTGGGACTTGCCCCGGGTCTGCAGGGGGCAAACAAGACCGGGCGGCCATTCACGGGCGACTACGCAGGCGACCTGCTCTATTCGACGCTGGGAAAGTATGGATTTTCGACCGGGACATACCAGTCGCGGCCAGATGATGGGGTGAAGCTGAAAGACGCGATCATATCGAACGCCGTGCGCTGCGTACCGCCGGAGAACAAGCCGACAGGCGCGGAGATCGTGACCTGCCGGCAGTTTCTGATCTCTCGGATCACGCAGCTGCCCAGGCTGAAAGTGATCGTGGCGCTTGGGCGGATTGCCCATGACTCGACAGTGCGGGCGCTGGGCGCCAAGCCAGCGAGCGCCGTGTTCGGACATGCGAAGCGATACACGCTGACGGGGCCGCACGGGTCGATCGTGCTGCACGATAGCTATCACTGCAGCCGGTACAACACGAACACCGGACGGCTCACGGAGGAGATGTTCCACACCGTGTTCGCGGCTGTACGGAGGGACCTGGACGGTTGACGGTCTAGGAACGGGAAGCGGCTGGAGCGGGTAGAGGGAATCGAACCCTCGTATTCAGCTTGGAAGGCTGCTGCTCTACCATTGAGCTATACCCGCTAACCGGACGCGGCGATTACGCGAAATCGTCCGGGAAGTCTATCGGTGCGGGAGACAGCTGACCTGCCTAGTGACCAACGGCCAGAAACATCGCCAGCATGAGTAGGGCAGCCGCACCCGTCCACATGGCATAACGGGTCAGGGATACCAGTTCACGTCCGCCGCCGAGAGGCTTCATCTTGGGCACGTATTCACCTTGAGCCGAATGGCCAATTTTGCCCCTCAAGGAACGGCTAAAGCGACCGGTTTTCCATTCCGGGATTTGACGCACGGCGGAATGACGCGGCGGTAGCACCCGGAAACTCGCCTTTCGAGCGCCCGAACCTGCCCTGGATGAGGTTTGCCCAATCAAAACCGGGGTTTGGAACCTGTATCCCTGCACACCACTCAGGTTTTGTTAGGGATAACCTTGTACTTCCAGCACAGGGAGACGCGCTGCGACTGCGACCTCGCATCAACGCCTCGGACAGGGGGCGGCGGGAGACTGCGGCGATGGCGCGTTCCGGACCGCGCATAACGCAGGCCGGAATTGAGAGGCAGGACTGCATGTCGCCCACAACGCTGGACGTCGACCCCATATTTCTTGAAGCCATTGAGAACCTTCCGGACGGGATCACCATCTTCGACCGCAACGGCGTACCGCTGCTGCATAATCGCATGTCGGAGAAACGCTTCCCGCACCTCTACGAGGCCTTCGCCAGGGGCGCCCGTCACTACAGGGAAGCCATCGCTTATACCGTGCGCCAGGCGCGACCGGATTTCAGCGATGAACAGGTGGCCGAACAGGTCGAGCGGTTCAACAACTACACTGACACCGGGGAAACCTACGAGCAACGCACGCCCGACGGCCGCATCGTTCAGGTCACCTATCGGCCGATGGCGGATGGCCGGAAGGTCGCCATTTCGGTCGATGTGACGGAGCTGCGCCAGCGCGAGAAGGAGCTCAGGAAAGCGCAGGCGGCGGCGGTTGCAGCTTCCAACGCAAAGTCTGCCTTCCTTGCAAACATGAGCCACGAGATCCGGACGCCGTTGAACGGCATCCTCGGCATGGCTCAGGTTCTGGAAATGGGGAACCTTTCATCCGACCAGCGCGACCAGGTGCAGACGATCCTGGATTCGGGGCGCAACCTGATGGCGCTGCTGAACGACGTGCTCGACCTGTCCAAGATCGAAGCCGGCAAGATCGCGATCGTCACGGCCGACACCGACCTCATCCATACGCTGCGCCGCCTCCATCGGCTGTGGAAGCCGAAGGCCGAGGAAGCTGGACTGGAGTTCTATCTGTCGCTCGATGCGGAGCTGCCGCAGTTACTCAATTTCGACGCGGTACGCGTGCGCCAGTGCGTGTCGAATCTGATCTCCAACGCCATCAAGTTCACGTCCAAAGGACGCGTGGAAGTCTTCGTCACGGCCAAGAAGCATCCGGATGGCCGGTACATGGTGAAGATCCGCGTGACGGATACGGGCGTCGGCATGAACGAAGAGACGACGCAGCGTCTGTTCCGGCCGTTCACGCAGGCAGATGAGTCGACATCACGCAAATACGGCGGGACAGGTCTTGGCCTTTCGATCACGCGCAGCCTGGCCGAACTGATGGGCGGGGAGGCGACGGTGCGCTCGGAAGTCGGACGCGGCTCGGAATTCACGTTCACCTTCCTTGCTGGGGAAGCAGCGCCGCAGCACCGCATCGTCAGCGAGGGCGGATCGCTCACGGAAGACGAGTCGCGTGAAGCGCTGAAGGACCAGAACCTCCGTCTGCTGCTGGTAGACGATCACCCGATCAACCGGCAGGTGGCCTCGCTGTTCCTGCGGCCGTTCAACATGCGTATCGTGGAAGCCACGAACGGCAAGGAAGCCCTCGCCTGCCTCGAGCGTGAGACGTTCGACATGATGCTTCTGGATGTGCACATGCCGGTAATGGACGGCGCGGAGACAATCCGCACGATCCGCGCCAGCGGCCAGGCATGGGCGAACATTCCCGTCATTGCCCTGACAGCTGACGCCATGACCGGCGACAAGGAGCGCTACCTGGCGATGGGTATGGACAGCTATCTCTCCAAGCCGATCGCTGAGCGCGACCTGATCGCCGAAGTTGCGCGCGTGAGCGCCATCAGTCCCACGCACTTGGCCGAGAATCGCGCGGCCAAAATCACCGGCGATCAGACAAAGGCCGCCTGACGCCTGATTTACGCTACGTCGGGCAGCATCTTTGTGCCCATTTCCCGCGTTCGTGACATTGCGCGCTGAAAAAATCGCTGGCGCTTTCCGCGTCCGTCAGCTCATTTCCTCCCAACCGCTCACAGCGGAAGTGGAGGAGAGATACCCATGAAACTGATGTCGAAGCTGGCAGCCGCCACGATGGCCGCGGGCATGCTGGGCGCCGGCGCCGCCTGGGCTGGCGATCCGGAGTACGTCACCATCAAGATGGAGATCGACGTCGCCAAGCCCGCGGCTGACGTGTGGGCCAAGGTCGGCAAGGACTATTGCGCCCTTGGCAAATGGATCCGGGCCGGCGCCGAAGTGCCCTGCACCGTCACCAAGGGAACCGGCGAGATCGGCTCGGTCCGCTCGATCGCCAATGGCGCGGTGATTGAAGTTCTGACGGCGAAGACGGACCTCTCCTACGGCTACACCCAGCCGGCGAAGGAAGGAAAGTTCTACGACCTTTATCACGGCTTCCTCGAAGCCAAGGTCGTCGACGCCAAATCGTCGAAACTGATCTACACACTGATGTATGACGTCTCGAACCTTGCGGACCAAGCGGCGAAAGACGCCGACGTCAAACGTCGCCGGACGCAGTTCGAAGCCGCGCTCGCCAACATGAAGAAGATGGCTGAAGGCTGATCTTCAGGTAATCTGACACACAGCGGCCCGCTCCAAAGAGCGGGCCGTTCGCTTTCCGGATTTCAGTTCTTTGCGACAGGCGCCTGGGGCGCCGGCGCAGCTTCCGATTGCGGAGGCGGCACGGACGGGTTCTCGAAGATCTGGCGCAGCACGCCGGGTGTCAAAGCCGCCACCGGGTTGATCGAGATACGGGCGCGCGAGAACGTGCCGCGCACCGAATAGGTTGGCGCGAACATCCCTTCGCCCTGACGCGAGACGAAGAGATCGCCGATGATCGGCAGCGCGCCGAGTACCTGGTTGGCGCCGATGAAGGATGGAGCCAGCACGCCATCCAGCGCGAGTTCGCTGTCTTCCGGCGCAATCCAGCCGCGCGTCGTGATGCCCATGGCAGGCCCCGTCGCGCGCAGGCCTGGCAGGTCCAGGCGGCCGTCAACGAATTTCACGGGTGCATAGACGTCAGTGAAGAGCACTCCATCGCCGGAGAGAACATCGGCGAGGCCTTGAAGTGAAGCCAGCGAGAACAGCTGGGCAAGGAGCGGCGCATCCTTGAGGCGCACGTCCTTCATGGTGACGACGGCGTCGCCATCGGTGCCCCTGAACTTGCCATCGAAGGTCAATTTGCCGCCGATCAGATAGTCGGCCTTGAGCAACACGCGGGCGCCAAAGCCTGCATCGTCCGACTTAAGCGAAACATTGCGCACCCCGTCGACCGTGTTGATCCCGACGCTGATCGCCTTCCCCTTGGCTATCTGGCCGGTGATAGTTCCTGTGCGCGGCCCGTCCGCATCAAGCGACAGGGCCAGGCGAACGCCCGTCAGTTCGGCATTCTCGCGCAGGCGCAGGCGATCGGTATTGAGCTGCAGGTCGAAGGGCGGGCCTGAATCGCCGGGACCGCCAACAGGCTTGGCGTCATCGCCCGACGCGTTGCTGGAGAGATTGAGAACCGTGTCCATCCACGGGCTGGCGTCGAAGAACGGGCCGTTTAGCGCCAGGCGGTAGCCGCCGTCCGACTTGCGATTGAGCGTGCCGCGCAGGTCAACGGTGTTGCGCGAGAAGATGCGTTCGATGTCGACGCTCTGGAACGCACCTGCAGTGTCCATGCGACCTTCGCCGCTGAGTTGGAGCCCCTCAGCGGTGATGTCGCCCGTCACGACAGATGAGCCATCAGACGCCTTGCCATAACGGAACGCGCCCTTGGCCGGCGCGTCGTATTTCTTGCTCCAGCCGAACTCTGCAAGGTCGAGCTGGGAGTGCGTGAGATCAACGTTGGCCGTAATGGCGCTGAAGTCGCGACCGCCCGAACCAGTAGCGCGCAAGTCGACTGCCGCTTCGCCCTGCATGATGTTGCGGGCAGCTAGACCGAAAGCGTTCAGCAGATCGGGCGTGGCGCGCGCCTTGGCGACTAACTCTGACTGGACCTCGCCCCTTTCGACGCCTTCCTTCCACTCGAAGCTGACCGGGGCCGGGCCGAAATTGCCGCTGCCATTGAGGGCGATGCCCTTCTGCGTCAGCTCGAAATTCACATTGGCGTCGGAAAGGCCAAAGTCACCCATGAGGTCAGGCGCTGCCGCGGAAACGAAGCCGCCCGTGACCGTGTAGAGCACGTTGTCGTTGGCCGCGTCACCCATCTCGCGCCGGATGCGGACGTCGATCGAGCCTGAGCCGGTCATCTGGTCAACCATCAGGCCGTAACGCTCGGCGACATGAAGATTGCTCTTATCGAGCACGCGCATCAGCTCGGCGAGGCCGCCGCGGCCAGAGACCTGAACATCCATCATCGCGCCATCGGGCGCAAAGCGTGGAAGGACGATCTTGCCCTCATCGACCTGCCATGTTCCGAGCGCGCCGCCGGATACATCGATAGTGAGGCTGTTGCCCATGAGATGACCGACGCCAGAAACGCCTGTCACGGGCGGGAAGTCGTCGAGGAACTTCACCGTGGCGTCCGCCACCGTGAATTCGAGCGCGAGGTTCTCGTTCGGCAAGAAGCCTTTCGAGTTCGCTCCCGGCGGCCAATCCACCGTGAAGATAGCCTTTGTCGCCGTGCCCTGCGGAATGCGGGCCTTGACCCAATCGCGCGCGCCCTGCCCCAGGTGCACTGGCCAGAAATCCGTGACCTGCTGCGGCGTGATCTTGCCCGTGCCGACGGCCGACAGCTTCACGCCAACCTGAACGGCTTCGCCCTCGCCCTCGAACCATACCTCGCCCGAGCCCGCCGCCGTGAGGCCGCCGGTCACGGCCTTCATGTTGGCGATCGTTACGCGCTTCAGATCCGGCGAAAGGCTCGCCTCGATCTCGGCCGACTGGAACGGCCAGGCCGACTCGAACACGGGCGTGAGGCCCAGCCTGAAATCCGCGCCTGACAGTTTGAACGGCGTGGGTCTCATTTTGTCGCCGGCCATAATGGCCGTTGCATCGAGCATGCCGGTGAACTCGCCGGCCAGCTTGTCGCTGTCGACCTTCAGCTTCTCGAGCGTTACCTTCTTGGTGGCGGGATCGTAAGCGGCGTCGAACGCCAGATCGCGGACCTGCGTGACGTCCTCGCCGACCTTCACCACGCCTTTCACGCCGGACAGCGACAGCTTCGTGCTCTGCAGTCCGCCCTTCTCGGTGGCCGCCACGGCGAAGGTCGCACTCGCCGGCATGCCCGAGGAAATAGCGTCGCCCGTGTAACCGAACATCTTTGCGATCGACATCGGATCGACGCCGAGCATCGTGAGCTTGCCGGAGGCGCGCGTGACCGCGCCGTCGGACTCAAGAACGATGCTGATCTGGTTCGGCTCGCCCGCCAGAGCGCCAATCAGCTTGGCGTCGAGATTGAGCGCCACACCCTCACGCTGCGCACTCCAGTTGCCGCTGACCGGATCGGCGCTCCAGGTGGAGCCCGATTTCTGATCGTTGACGTCAAGATGGAAGTTCGAGAGCTCGACGCTCTCGAAATCACCGGCCGAGATCAGGGCGCGGATCGGCGTGGCGAGCGTCGGCCAGTTGATGTCGCGGACGGGATCGAACGGCCTGTCGCTGGCATCCGGCTCCTTCGCGAGCACCATGTCGGCCAGCGTCCACACGCCGTCCTTGCTGCGCACGACGGCAGCTCTGCCGTCTTCGAGGCGCAGCTGGCGCGTTCTGAACTGCATTGTCGCCAGCGCGCCGGCATCGAGGGCGATCATCGCGCGCTCGGCGCGGAAAGCGACGTGGTTGGATTTGTCCATCGCCGTGAAGCCCTTGGCGATGGCTTCGACCCGGTTACGCTCACGCACCCATTCGAGGACGAGATTCTCAATCTTGACTGGCTGGCCGCCTCGGGCGTCGGTCAACGACTTCTCCACCTGGGGGCGGATCATTTCGAGGTCGATCGGACCTTGCGAGAGGCGCCACGCCAGAAACCCGAACCCCGCCAGAATCGCGAAGGCCAGGAAGGCGAGCACTTCAATGATGAGGAGCCGGGCGGTGACCCTCAAAACGCTGCTCCCTGCTTCCAGCTCCCGCAAGGCCGCAGCTTCACGAGATCAGCTGAAAGACGGTACACTTCGGACACTCTTCCCAACCACAACATTACGGACTGATTGTGACACAGCCTCTTGAGCCCGGCGACCGGGCGCCGGCATTCAGCCTGCCAGCGACCAAAGGGGGGACCGCCACCCTGGACGACTATGCCGGAAAATACCTGATTTTGTTTTTCTATCCCAAGGATGACACCGAGGTCTGCACACGGGAGGCAGTCAGCTTCAGCGACATGCAGACGCGATTCACCAGAAAAGGGGGCGCACTGCTTGGAGTTTCGCGCGACCCGCTGCTCGACCACAAGGCTTTCGTGAAGAGGCATGCCCTGAAGGTTCGCCTAGCGTCAGATGTCGATGGGACCGCCTGCAACGCCTACGGCGTCTGGCAGGAGAAGCAGCTTTATGGAAACAAGTTCATGGGAATCGTCCGCTCGACATTCCTGATTGATCCGAAGGGCGTGATTCGCCGGGTGTGGCGAAACGTCCGCGTGCCGCGCCATGCCGAAGCGGTTTACAGCGAACTCGCAACGGATCGTTGACCTAGAAAAAGGGCGCGTTTGGCCGCTTAACGAGTGGTTAAACGGCCACTGTGATGCTGGCGCAAAAAGGGTGTTCTCGGGGGTTCGCGGTTGCGGAATTCTGAGTTATCCATGTGCCCGCTAAGCAATATCCAGCGGGGCGAAGCGGGGCTTGGCGCGTAAAGCTTTTGATCGGGCAGCGTAAATGGCCGTCAAACACCTGAAGGCGAAGACGAAATCGTTCTTCGAAAGAGCCTTCCCGGAAAGACAAATCTACCACCGCTCCGGCGGGTCCGTTCGTTATGTGTCGATCTCGCCCTGGCGTCAGGCGATGATGGCTGGCGCAGCGACTCTAATCGTCGGCTGGTGCCTGTTTGCCACCGTCGCCGTGCTGCTGCGCGGCCCCGGTCTCGACATTCAGGGCGGCTCGTCAAACCGCACAACCGCTCGCCTCGAGCGCGAACTTCGTCAGGCCAAGGCGGCGGAACAGACTGCTCTAACCCTGCTCGAAACCCGCACGTCTGACTTCAACAAGGCGATCGGCGAAGCCGAGAACCGCCACAAGACACTGAAGCAGCTTCTCGCCAGCCTCCAGGGACAGGACACCGCGTCGGCCATCGCTCTTAACGGTTCGAACGCCTCCATGTTGATCGACTCGACAATCGAGGAAGGCGATCCCCGTCAATCCCGGCCAGAGGAGGCTTCGTCCGAGTCTTCCGATAACGGCAGCTTTCGCGCCCGGACCGACCAACTGATTACCGAGCAGGCTTCCTTCCTCGACGCATTCGAGGACGAAGCTGTCCGCCGCTCCGAAAGCGCCCGCGGGATCATCCGCCTGACCGGTGTCTCGGCTGCCCGCGTTCTGGAACAGACCGGCGGCGTCGGCGGCCCGCTCATCCCGGTAAACTTCACGCCCGGCGGAAAGACGCCAGACCAGCTGGATCCCTTCCAACACCGCATCCAGGAAGTCGAAGCCCGCCTGACCGAAGCGCAGCAGTACGAGAAGGCGATTCACAGTCTTCCTCTCGCCGCCCCAGTCGCCGATTACCGCGAGACATCGGCCTTCGGTTACCGCTCCGATCCGTTTACCCGTAAAACCGCGTTCCATGAGGGCGCCGATCTTGCAGCCTTCTGGGGAGCGCCGATCATGGTGACGGCGCCGGGGACAGTTACTTTCGCGGGGGTAAAAGGCGGGTATGGCCGCGTGGTCGAGGTTGACCATGGCGGCGGCTTCAAGACCCGCTACGGCCATATGAATTCCATCGCAGTGAAAGCAGGCCAGCAACTGGCAATCGGCCAGAAGGTCGGTACCATGGGCTCAACTGGAAGAAGCACGGGACCGCACCTGCATTACGAGATATACTTCCGCGGCAAGTCATACGATCCGATCAAATTCCTGAGGGCCGGCAAGCATGTTCACTAAGGGTAAGACTCCTGAGGCGCCTCCGCCGCCGCAACCGGCGCCCAAGCCGCTGCTCGCCGAGACTGCGCCCAAACGCGGCGCTATGGCCCGTTCCGGCCCGTCTATCATCTCGGCCGACGTCAAGATGACCGGCCACATTGTCAGCCAGGGCGAGATCGACATTAACGGTGTGATCGAGGGCGATGTACGCGCCTCGGCGCTGACCGTTGGCGAGACCGGCGCGGTGAAAGGCGAAGTGATCGCTGAATCCGTGGTCGTGCGCGGCACGGTCGAGGGACGCATCCGCGGCCGCAAGGTTCAGCTCTGCACCGGCGCGAAAGTGCGCGGCGACATCTTCCACGCCTCGCTGGCGATCGAACCGAACGCTATTTTCGAAGGCGCGGTGAAGCATGCCCAGGACCCGATGGCCGATCCGCCGGCCGGAACCTGATCGATTTGATCCGAAGAATTCGGCAAAGGCCGTCCGCGAGGGCGGCCTTTTCGTTTGGGCGATCGGCGCGCCTCAGTAGATCAGATGTGGGCGACGCTCCTGCTCCCACGCCCTTTCGTCGGGCGTCGTGATGGCGTCGAGATCGTCCGGCGTAGACTTCGGATCATCAACCCATTCGCGCAACGCCGGGCCACCGTTGATGACGTCGATGGCAAGGCGGCCCGCCGTGTATTCGTATTTGAAATCGAGGCCACGCCAGAGCGGGTACTCCGGATAGAGTTTGCGGATGGCCTTGAAGGCGAGCGTCTGCAGCCGCCATGGCTTGAAGACGTGATGGTTGTAGCTGTCCGGGTCCTCGGTGTGGATCTGAACGCCGCTGCAAAGCTTGCGGACGTGCTTGTGGAAGGTCGGCTCGAACCAGCAATCCCGCAGGATGCAGCCTTCCAGCCAGTGCGGAGCAAGGCGGCGCATTTCGGCGATGACGTTCTTGGCGTCGATGTCAGGCGCGCCGAAGAGTTCGAGCGGGCGCGTCGTTCCCCTGCCTTCTGACAGCGTGGCGCCTTCGAGCATCACCGTGCCGGCATAGGCGCGAGCCATCCAGAGATTCGGCGCGTTGGGGCTGGGATTGATCCAGGTGCGCTCGCCGATCGGCCAGCCGTATCCGGGCGCGGCCTCTGGGTCGTATCCCTCCATCGCGATGACGCGATAATCGACGTTGAGCTTGTAGTGCTTGATGAACCAGTGGCCCAGCTCTCCGAGCGTGAGACCGTGGCGCATCGGTATT
>JBGAKC010000023.1:0-80536 GCA_044224605.1 Hyphomonadaceae bacterium | reverse complement strand
CAGCGCAAACGCGCCCGCATCGGCCTCCGCCACGCGATCAGCCGCATCGATGGCGATGTCGCCGCCGCCTTCAAGGTGCACGACGCGCTGGTCGATTTCCGCAACCGCCGCCTCGACGTGCTTGCGCGCAGGCTGTTCGGTCAACGTCGCAATAACCTCGACGCCGCGCAGGAACGGATCGTCCGCCGGCGGTGCATGGCGCTGTGGCTTGTCCGGCCGCGGCGCCGTGGGCGACATGTCGGCAAGGCTCAGAACCGCCCCCTTGTCGGCCCACGCCTCCGACTTCACGCGCAGCGGCAGCAACGCGCCCTCGTTTACGGTGGCGGCCTTCGTCGGCTCGACAATACCGTCCTGCCTCAGGCCGAGATCAACGAACCAGCCGCGATTGCCCGGCATCCGGGCTTTCACCCTGCCCCACCAAATTTCTTCGAGCTTTGCGCGCGCGCCCCGCTCGCTCCAGCGCTCGACCTCCAGCCGGAACGGCCGCCCCAGCGGATCGATCAGCGCGCGCCGACGTTCGCCAACCGCATCGTCGATGCAGAGCGTCGCCCTGATTGTCACGCGCCCCGCTCCCACCTGCGCGAGACCGGATAGCCCAGCCCTTCGAGCAGCGACACGGTCTCGTAGAGCGGCAAGCCGACAATGGCGGAGTACGATCCCGAGATCTCGGTGACGAAGCTTCCTGCGATGCCCTGGATGGCGTAGCCGCCGGCCTTGCCCTTCCACTCGCCGCTCGCGACGTAGCCCTCGACCTCCTGATGGGCGAGCCGCTTGAATGTCACCCGGCTCTCGACCAGCCGCGATGCCTCGCGTCCATCGGGCGCCAGCACGGCCACGCCCGTCAGCACATTATGCGTCCGCCCCGACAGCAGGGCGAGGCACGCCCGCGCCTCCGCTTCCACGTCCGCCTTTGGCAAAATGCGTCGTCCGACCGCCACCACCGTGTCCGCCGAGAGGACAAAGTTGAGAGCGGCGTATGTAATGTCCGTAGTAAGAAAGTTATGGGCTTTGGCGGCTCGTCCCTTGGCGATCGCGAGCCTCAAGGCAAGTTGGCGAGGCCGTTCAACACTATTGATCGGCGCTTCATCAATATCAGCTGCAACCACCAAATCGGGCTTGAGCCCGACCTGTTCGAGCAGCGCAAGCCGTCGGGGACTCGCACTCGCGAGCGCAAGCCGGGCCGGACGGCCGCCTGGAGCGGTAGTCACTTGAATCGATAGGTAATACGCCCCTTGGTCAGGTCGTAGGGCGTCATCTCAACGAGGACCTTGTCCCCGGTGAGGACGCGGATGCGGTTTTTCCGCATTTTTCCGGCCGTGTGGGCGATGATTTCGTGGTCGTTCGACAGCTTCACCCGGAACGTCGCGTTGGGCAGAAGTTCCACGATAGTGCCTTCAAACTCGATGAGTTCTTCCTTCGCCATGAAGCTCCCTTTGGGTGGCGGATGTCATTGCAGGCGCCCCTATACACGCTTTGTGTGGGATTCGTCGATTCCTTAGGAAAATCAGCTTCGGGCGTGCAGCGCGCAAACGAGGGTAAACAGCCGGCGGGCCGTATCAAAATCCACCTCGGCCTTCTCCGCCAACCGCTCCGTCAGAACCTGCGACCCCTCATTATGAAGCCCCCTTCTCCCCATATCGATCGCCTCGATCTGCGACGGCGTCGAGTTACGGATTGCGTCGTAGTAACTGTCGCAGATCATGAAATAGTCCTTGATCACGCGGCGCAGCGCGGTGAGCGACAGCAAGAGTTTTCGTACGGGCGAACCGTTCTGTTCACTGATGTCGAAGACCAGACGGTTGTCCGCCAGCGACAGGACGACGTTGTATGGTCCGCCTTCGTGGCCGATGACCTTGAAGTGGTTCTCCTCGAGCAGATCGAAGATGGCGACCTTCCGCTCGTGATCCGCATCCGGCCCGGCGGGCGCCAGGCTCTTCTCGTCGATCTCGATCGAAGCGATGCGGGCGTTGTCCGTCATCCGTCACTCCGGCGGATCGAGACGGAAAGACCATGCGCAGGCAGTCCTTCGGTTTCGGCGAGCGTCTCGGCAGCCCGCGCGAGATGGCGGAAACCGCCTTCGCTGATCCGCTGGATCGACGTGCGCTTCATGAAGTCGAGCACAGACAACCCCGATGCGAAGCGGGCTGCGCCGGATGTGGGCAACACGTGGTTCGAGCCGGTGACATAGTCACCCAGCGCCTCGGGTGCGTAGCGGCCGAGGAATATCGCGCCGGAGTGGCGAACATCCTTCGCAATCGCGTCTGGATCATCGACGGCGAGTTCGACGTGCTCCGGAGCGATCTGGTTGACGATGGCCGCGCAAGCGGCAAGCGGCGCGATGACAATGGCGCCGTGATCGGCCCATGCCTGCGCAACCGTCTTGCAGGTCGCGAGCTGCGCCATCTGCTGCTCAAGCGCCCCTTCGACTTTCGACGCCCATTCGGCATCGTCGGTGATCAGGATCGATTGGGCCAGCGGATCGTGTTCGGCCTGTGAGAGCAGGTCGGCAGCGATCCATTCCGGCTTGTTCTGGTTGTCCGCGACCACCGTGATTTCCGATGGCCCCGCGATCGTGTCGATGCCGACATCCCCAAAGACGATGCGCTTGGCTGCGGCGACATAGGCGTTGCCGGGGCCAACGATCTTGTCGACTGAATTCAGGCGCCCTGCCCCGTAGGCCAGCGCCGCCACCGCCTGCGCCCCACCGATCGGGTAGAATTCGGTGACCCCTGCTCGGACGGCGGCGTAGGCCACGGCCGGGTTCAACTCGCCGCCCGGCACGGGCGAGACCATCGCGATGCGCTTCACGCCAGCCGCCCTGGCCGGGATGGCGTTCATCAGCACCGAGCTCGGATAGCTGGCGCGACCTCCGGGTACGTAGAGGCCGACAGCGTCGATGGGCGTCCAGCGCCAGCCAAGCTCGAGCCCGGCGGGATCCTTGAACAGATGATCCTGCGGCTTCTGCTGAGCGTGATAGGTCTCGATCCTGTCGGCGGCAAAGTTCAGAGCCTCACGCACATCCGGCTTGCAGCGTTCGGCCGCCTCAAGCAGGTCAATGCTTTCCGCCTGGAGAGTGTCCGGATCAAGGGACACACCGTCAAAGCGTCGGGTGTAATTGGCGACCGCCTCGCCGCCATGCTCGCGGACATCGCGGACGATCACCACAGTGTTCGCATGAACATCCTCCGTGCCCTGAGCGCGCCGTAGCGAGAGGAACTTGCCAAACAGGTTGGCGAACCCCGGAGCCATGGCATCGAAACGACGAATGCTCATGACTGCTTCTTCTCGTGATCGGGCTTCTTCCGGGTCGGCCAGGCGGGACCTATATCGGCCAGCGTCACGTCCAGGCATTCGACCGTCAGCTGGATCTGCGTCTGGCCGGAGAACACGAGCGTCACAACGCCGCCCGGCGGCTCAGCGGCCGGCTCGAAGCGCACGTCCATCAGCGAGTGGATTGCATCGACATCCTTCGAGAGCGAGCGGCTACGCACGTTCTGCACGCCGGCGAACGCCAGCACGGCGCGCGACCGGAAGAACGGCATGCGCTTGCCGGCGCGCTCCCATTGGAACCGGTTGATCTCCAGCCCGAACGTCCGCGAGCGCGCGTCAAACTTGATGTCCTCGGGCTTAACGAGGCTGTCTTGAACGGCGGATGCAATGATGCCGAGACTCTCGGCATCCTCCGCCAGGAGTTTCAGAACACTCGGCGCCATCAGCTCGTCCGCTTCCATGGGCAGTCACCCAGACGCGCCTTCCCTAGACCAGATTGCCGGAAGGCTCCAGCGCGGCGAGAGGGCTCGAAAATCAGGCCGAATCGCCTGAACGCGTGATCTTGGCGCCGCAGCGGCCGAGCTTCTCCTCCAACCGTTCGAAACCACGATCGAGATGGTAAATCCGGTTCACCGTGGTCTCTCCGTCCGCCACCAGCGCCGCAATGACGAGGCTGACTGACGCACGCAGGTCGGTCGCCATGACCGGAGCGCCCTTGAGCTTCGAGACGCCCTTAACGATCGCCTCGTTGCCGCGCACAGTGATGTGAGCGCCGAGGCGGCTGAGTTCCGGAGCGTGCATGAAGCGGTTCTCGAAGATGTTCTCGCGGATCGTGCTCGTGCCTTCCGCGATGCACATCAGGGCCATGAACTGGGCCTGCAGGTCGGTCGGGAAGCCGGGGTGCGGCCGGGTGTCGATATCAACAGCCTTGAGCGGAGTTCCCGGCTCCCGCTTGACGCGCAACCCCCTGGGCTCGACCTCGACTGTCGCGCCCGCCCGGCGCAGCGCATCAATCAGCGCGCCCAGATCTTCCGCCCGCGCGCCCTCGAGAAACACGTTTCCGCCAGCGGCGGCCACCGCGATCGCGAATGTGCCGGCCTCGATCCGGTCGGCGATGACGTCATGCCGGGCGCCCGTCAGCTTCGCGACACCCTGGATGCGGATGACCGGCGTCCCATAGCCCGTGATCTTGGCGCCGCAGGCGTTGAGACAAATAGCAAGGTCCCCGATCTCAGGCTCGCAGGCGGCGTTCTCGAGAATGGTTTCGCCGTCCGCCAGCACAGCCGCCAGCATCGCATGCTCCGTCGCGCCAACCGACACGAACGGGAAGTTGATGTGAGCGCCCTTGAGGCCCCTCAGGGCAGCCGCCTTCACGTAGCCTTCCTCGATGACGATGTCCGCGCCCATGGCTTCGAACGCCTTGAGATGCAGGTCCACAGGACGCGCGCCGATAGCGCAGCCGCCCGGCAGCGACACCGTCGCATGCCCCACGCGCGCGAGCAGCGGCCCGAGCACGTTGAACGTCGCCCGCATCTTCCTGACAAGATCGTAGGGAGCGATTGTCGAAGAGATGTTCTCGGCGTGCAGCCGGCACAGCGCTTCGCCGGTCGGCCATTCCACCACAACGCCAAGGCTCTGCAAGAGCTTCGCCATGAAGCGTGTGTCGGCCAGGTTCGGCATCGCGGTCAGCACCAGCGGCTGTTCGCACAGCAGCGAGGCCGCCATCAGCTTCAGCGCCGAATTCTTGGCGCCGGATATGGATATCCGTCCCTCAAGCGGGCCATTTCCGAGAATCGTGAGCTTGTCCATGAGCCATGGTTATGAGCCCGAATTCGGCGACGGCAAGGCGCGGCTCCGCCTATTCCCCGTCCGGCTTGGGCTTTCCGGAGGTATTATGTTGTCTCGCGCGCCCCACAGCTTTCCGGCGCTGAAGATTTGCCCGTAACGCCTCTGCCAGCCGCTTCTCGCGCTGCTGGGCGGCGGTGGGCCGTTTTGGCAGATTTTCAGGAGGATTCCGCGACATGATGGCCTCTCTAGCACCTCCCCTTCCCATTGGGAGGGGTTTCCGTTATGCGGACGCCTCCGCTCACGCGGAATGCTGCCGTAGCTCAGTGGTAGAGCGCATCCTTGGTAAGGCTGAGGTCGGGAGTTCAATCCTCCCCGGCAGCACCAGCCATCACGAACAAAGTAGGTGAAGGCTGTCGCGCCATAGCCTCCGGCGAAGACGGACGGGTTGCTGTTCGCTCCGGCCCGGCAAGCCAGCCCCCTCTAGCCGGCAACCACCACGTCCTTCGACATCGCCCTGAGACGGGCGACATCCTCGTCGGTCATGAAGACTTCGAGCTTCAGGTCGCTGTCGCCTGACAACATCTCGGATGACACCTCGCAATTGTGGTGCAACCACGCATGCAGCCGTCCGTCCGCCGCGGGGATGATCACCTCGCGCGGCCGCCGGTTCCGGAACAGCGCTGCCTCGATGTGGAAGAGTAGTTCGTCCATCCCCTGCCCGGTCAGCGCCGAGACCATCAGGGCCGGCGGATTGTGCCCGGCCGCCCGCTTGGCCAGCACCTCACGCGTGGCTTGGTCCAGCGCATCCGCCTTGTTCCAGACCTCGAGCATAGGCGGCTGTTCCAGCCCCGTCTCCTTAGAGAGCTGTTCCAGGATCGTGTAGACGTCGTTGGCCTGATACTCCGTATCTGGATGGGCAATGTCGCGCACATGGATAAGAAGGTCAGCCTCCATCGCCTCTTCCAGCGTTGCGCGAAATGCGGCGACCAGCGTGGTCGGCAGGTCGGTGATGAACCCCACCGTGTCGACGAGCGCGATCCGCCGGCCGGATGCCGCCACGATCTCCCGAGCCGTCGGATCAAGCGTGGCGAACGGCATGTCCGCCGCCAGCACGTCGGATGAAGTCAGCCGATTGAACAGCGTCGATTTGCCGGCATTGGTATAGCCAACGATGGCCGCTACTGGCGCGCCACGCCTCGCCCGCCCCTCGCGCTGCAGCTTCCGCGTGCGCCGAACATCTTCCAGCTCGCGCTTGAACCCCGCAATGCGCTTGTCGAGCAACCGCCTGTCGGTTTCGAGCTGGGATTCACCAGGGCCGCCGAGGAAACCAAAGCCACCGCGCTGACGCTCAAGGTGGGTCCACGTTCGCACCAGCCGCGAGCGCTCGTAGAGCGACCGCGCCATCTCCACCTGCAGCCGGCCTTCCGCCGTACGCGCGCGCAGGCCAAAGATCTCGAGGATCAGCCCTGTCCGGTCCACAACCTTGAGCTTCAGCTCGGTCTCGAGATTGCGCTGCTGCACCGGCGTCAGAGCGCTATCCACGATGAAGAGCGTGACGCCCTCTGCCTTGAACCGCTTCGACAGAGCATCCAGTTGGCCCGAACCCAGCAGCCGCGCCGGATGTGGCTCGCGCACATTCAGCTGCTCGGCGAAGGCGAGCCTCACCCCCAACGCTTCCGCCAGTCCCTTGCTCTCCTCAAGCCGGGACCGCGCAACGTCGGCGCCGCCGATGACTGGCAGAACGACCGCGGCGACGTCTTCGGGTGGCCGGCGATCGATCAGGTCCTTCGGCAACTAGTCCTCGTCTTCATTCTCAAAGAGATTGACCGGCGCGTTGGGAGCGATGGTCGAGATGGCGTGCTTGTACACCAGTTGCGGCGGGCGTCCCTCGCCCTTGAGCAGCACGCAGAAATTGTCAAACCAGGTCACAATGCCCTGGAGCTTGACGCCGTTCACAAGGAACACGGTCAGGGGAGTTTTCCCCTTCCGCACGGCGTTGAGGAAGATGTCTTGCAGGTTCTGTTTTTTGTCCGACGACATGGATATTCCGAGCCTTCTTTGCTGGGGCCTTGCCTCACGTTTAACGCTTCCAGCGTGCAATGAGCAATGGCTTGCCCCCCAGGCATCGGGGTGCGGCATATGCCGCTTCATGCCGCGCCTTGGCAGGTCAGGATCGCCCAGTGCTCTGGCGCCCGGTCAATTGTGACTGTTAACCCTTGGCGCAATTCAGCCTTGGGGTTCCTTGAGTCCCAGACTCGTGTCGACGCCCAGGGCCTTCAGCTTCCGGTGCAGCGCCGAGCGTTCCATTCCGATGAAGGCGGCGGTGCGGGAGACGTTGCCCCCGAACCGCGTGATCTGCATGGCAAGGTATTCGCGTTCGAAGTGTTCCCGGGCGTCGCGCAGGGACATCGAAATCATCTGCATCGATCCTGCGGAGGAGGCCCCGCCAGTCTTGGAATCGCTGGGCAGATGCTGGGCTGTGATCGGGCCCGGCGGCTCGCCGTTGGCAAGGATCAGCAGGCGCTCCACGACGTTGCGCAGCTGGCGGACGTTTCCCGGCCATTCGCTTGCTTGCAGCACAGCCACGGCGTCTTCGCTGAAGGGGCGCGGCTGCAGACCGGTGGCGTCAGCCACGCGCTGCACGAAATAGTCGACCAGATCGGGAATGTCCTCGCGGCGGCGATCCAGCGCCGGCACGTCCACCGGCACCACGTTGAGCCGATAGTACAGGTCCTCACGGAAACGCCCTGCTCCGATCTCGGCCCGCAGGTCGCGCGCCGTCGTCGAGATCACACGCACATCCACCGTCACGTCGTCGCGCCCGTTGCGGCGCTTGAAGCGCTGGTCGACCAGCACGCGCAGGATGCGGCTCTGCGCCGCCAGCGGCATGTCGGAAATCTCGTCCAGTAGCAGTGTGCCGCCATGCGCTTGCTCGAACAGGCCCACCTTCGGCGCCTTGCCGTCCCCGAACTCCTCGCCGAACAGCTCGCTCTCGACGCGCTCCGGATCGATCGTCGCCGCATTCACGACGATGAACGGACCGGCCGCGCGGTTCGACCGCTCATGGATCAACCGCGCCACCAGATCCTTGCCCGAACCCGGTGGGCCCGAAATCATGATCCGGCTATTGGTCGGCGACACCTTGTCGATCGAGCCAACCAGCTGCGCCAGCATGCCGGAACGTCCCACAAGTTCGTGCGAGGAGGCCGATCGCGCGCGCAGTCGCGAGTTCTCGCGCTTCAACGCAGCGTTCTCCAGAGCGCGTTGCACCGTGACGATCAGCTTTTCGGCCTTGAAGGGCTTTTCGAGATAATCATAGGCGCCCCTGCGGATCGCTTCGACCGCCGTCTCGACCGTGCCGTGACCGGAGATCACGACCACCGGAAGGAACGGGTCCATCTCCTTGAGCATCGACAGGATGCCGAGGCCGTCGAGCTCCGAGCCCTTCAGCCAGACGTCCAGCACCACGAGACGCGGCGCCCGCGTGCGGACGGCGGCAAGCGCATCGGTCGAGTTCCCGGCCGTGCGCACCACGAACCCTTCGTCCTGAAGGATCCCGCCCACGAGTTCGCGGATATCCGCTTCGTCATCGACAACAAGGATTTCAGCAGCCATCACGCTACTCCTTCACCGGCATACGCCACAGGTTCTTCAATCGGTTTGGGCTCGATCGGCATGCGGATGTCGACCCGCGCGCCCGTGGGCGCGAGATCGTTGTCGCCTAGCCAGATGCGGCCGCCATGATCTTCGACGATCCGCGTCACGATGGCGAGGCCGAGGCCTACCCCGTTCTTGCGCGTCGTCACATAGGGCTCGAGGAAACGATCGCGATCCTGCACCGGGAAACCCGGTCCATTGTCGCGCACGGTCACCTGGACCTCCTCGCCATCCTCGAAAATGTCGATGGTCACCGCTCCGAACTTCGTGCCGCCAGCCTCGAGCTGCCGCTCCACCGCCTCGGATGCGTTCTTCACCACGTTGGTGACGGCCTGCGCCAGCATGCGCTCATCCCCACCCACCACGATCGGATGCGTCGGAGCATTCACCGAGACGGCAATCGCCGGCGTCGCCATGCGCTGCGCGAAGGCGACCGACTGCACCATATCGATCAGGTTGAACTCGCCGAAGGTCGGCTTCGGCATCCGCGCGAAGCCCGAGAACTCCTCCACCATCCGCCCGATGTCGGCGACCTGCCGCGTGATCGTATCCGTGCATTTCTCGAACGTTTCGCGATCGGTCGTGATCTGGCTCGAGAACCTCCGGCGCAGGCGTTCGGCTGAAAGCTGGATCGGCGTCAACGGGTTGCGGATCTCGTGCGCGATACGTCGCGCCACGTCGCGCCAGGCTGCCTGCCGCTGCCCCATGACCAGACGCGTTGCATCATGGAAGGTGATAACCGCGCCTGCCCCACCATCCTCCGGCGCCACACGCACCTGCAGGTGCAGCGTTCCGGCCTCACTGGCGCGCTTGAAGCTAGTATCAACTGACTGCCCGGTCTCGATCGAACGGCGCGTCGCCGTCACAAATTCCGATGCCACGGCGCCGAGGTCGGTCATCGTCCCCGGCTTGTGCGCAAAGCCCAGCAGGGCCTGCGCTGACGAATTGGCGATGGTAACCTTGAGATTGCGGTCGACGCGGATGACGCCGGCCTCAACCCCTGCCAGAACGGCCTCGATGAAGGCCGAACGCGTCTCGGCGTCGATCCTGCCCCGGTCCAGCGCCGCCGTCTGGCGCGCCAGACGATCAGTCATCTCGTTGAACGCGTCGGCCAGGTCGGCGATCTCGTCGCGCGTCTTGGGGCTCAACATGCGAACCGTCAGATCGCCGTCACGTACGGCCCGTGCTGCGCCCGCCAGCGCGCCAATCGGCAGCGCGATACGCGTTGCCGCCGTCATGCCCAACCAGGCCGTGCCGAGCAACATCAGCAGCGCCGCCTCAACATAGGACAGCGTCAGCACGACCGCGAGGCTGTTGCGCCTGGCTTCGGCGTCTCTCAGACGCCGGAGATCGGTATCGATCAGCTCAAGCCTCTGGCTAAGTTCCGCCGGTATCGGGCGCGACGCGTAAAGGAAGGCATCGGGATAGGCCTTTAGCTGAACGAAGCCGATGACCTCGCTCTGGTCCATGATGCCGCCGACGGCGCCCTCGCGAGCGTCCTTGAACCATTTCGGCTGCGGCGTCCGGAAGGGTAGCGCGCCATTGGCGGCCCAATCGACGATGACGGAACCATTGGACGAGACAATTGTTGTCCGGGTGAAGTCGCGGAAGGGCGCCTGCAGCCCACCAAGAAGTTCATTGCGGAACGCTTCCGGATTGGTTTTGAACGCGCTGACGTAAACCGGATCATTGAGGTCGTTGGCCATCGCCTGCACTTCGGTGCCAACGTCTATCCGGACGTCGTCCACGGTCGACTTCGCTGCGGCTTGCGCGTTGGCGACGACGTTCCGCACCGGATCCCCGAACCAGCCTTCGACGCTCCGGTTGATGGCCACCGCCAGGAAGCCGGCGACGATCACAGTCGGAATCGCCGCGGCGAGCGAGAACAGGAAGATGATCCGCAGGCGGAGGCGCGCACCACCATGCGTCTCCCGGTTCTCGCGGACCAGTTGGAACACACGCACGCCCAGGACGGTCGCGATGCCGGCGATCAGAATCAGGTTGGCGATCAGGAGCCAGAGCAGCCCCGGCTGCGCGGCGGCCCCCGGGCTGTTGTCGGTCACGGCAATATAAGTCGCCCCCGCCGCGATCACCGCAGCGAGGCCGAACAACACCTTGAAGGTGTTCGAGGCGGCTCTGCCGAGCCATGCCCTGGTATCGGTCATTGTGGCCGTGTCAGGCATTCACTCTACCCGCTGGCCCGGCCGGGACCGCCCTCCCCCTCCTGACTAACGGGGGCAGCTTCCGGTCAGGTCACTTGATCACCCTGCGTTACTGTCCGCTTCTGAGCGAAAACTGCGGCGGCTGAGCAACACTGTGTGTCAAGCAAAGCACACTCTGATGCAGGGATGCAACAACGAACAGCTGCTGGCTTCGTTCAACGTTAGGGAAAGCGATTTTGAGGCGAAATCGTCTTCGCCTGTCGCGGGAAGTCTAGTCGTCTCCAGCCATGCCAAGCCCGTTGATCTTCGAGCGCAGGGTATTGCGATTCAAACCGAGGAGAGCCGCCGCGCGCACCTTGTTCCCATTGGTCGCCGCCAGCGCCAGCTTGATAAGCGGACGCTCCACCTGCTCGATCACTGTCTGGTAGATCTGGCCGCCTTCCGGGTCCTTGTCCGGGTCAGCTGACAGCGCCGAGATGAAGTGGCGGGACAATAGCGCTTCGATCTCCGCTTCGAACTCCCGCTCACCCGCGACCGCCCGCGTCGAGGATCGAAGTTCCCGCTCCACCTCGCGCGCCGAGATCACCGGCTCCGGGCTCAGGGCGGACAGCCGCCGGATGACGTTCTCCAGTTCCCGCACGTTCCCTGGCCAGTCATAGGCGACCAGCAGGTCATACGCGCTTTTGTCGAGCTGCTTCTCCGGCAAGCCTTCCTTCTTGGCCCGTACCAGGAAGGCCGACGCGAGATCGGGGATATCTTCCTTCCGCTCTCGCAGCGGCGGCAACTGCAGCGCCACCACGTTAAGCCGGTAATAGAGATCCTCACGGAACAGCCCCTGATCGACCAGTGCGCGCAAGTCATGCTTGGTCGAGGCAATGATCCGCACGTCGAGATCGTCGCCCGACGTCGCAAACCGCCCATCCTGCAGGAACCGCACAAGTCGCGTCTGCGCTTCCAGCGGCATGTCGCCAACCTCATCGAGGAAGAGCGTCCCACCATCGGCTTCCATGACTTTGCCGCGACGCTTGCCATTGCTATCGCGCCCGCCGCCGAACAGCTCGTCTTCCACCTGATCGCGCTGGAGCGCCGCCAGCGACACCGCCACGAACGGACCCGACTTCCGCTTGCCCAGCTGGTGGATCGCCCGCGCCGCAAGATCCTTGCCCGTCCCGCTCTCGCCCTCGATCAGCACGGTAAGATCGTTGTTCATCACCCGCGCGATGACGCGATAGACCGACTGCATCGGCTTCGACCGACCGATCAGCGGCAGCGTCTCGTCCTTCTCGGCACGACGCCCCGATTGTTCCTGACCGCGCGCCGGCTTCTTCTGCAGCGCCCGGCGCACGGTTTCCGCCAGCTTGTCGATGTCGAATGGCTTCGGAAGATAATCGTATGCCCCATGATCCGACGCCATCGCCGCCGTCAGCACGGTCGACTGCGCGGAGATCACGATGATCGGCAGGTCCGGCCGCGTCCGGCGGATCTGCGGCAGCAGGTCGAAGATCGATTCGTCCGGCATATAGACATCGGTGATCAGCAGGTCGCCCTCGCCCGCCTGAATCCAGCGCCACAGCGCCGACATCGTGTTGGTGGCCCTGACGTGATAGCCCTCCTGCGCCAGCGTCTGCGATATCACGAGCCTCACGCTCGCATCGTCGTCCGCGACCAGGATTGTCGGACCGCTCATCTGGCCACTCCTTTTTGGCGCGCAATCGGGAACAGCAGGCGCAGGGAGGCGCCGCTTGCGCTGTTATCAAGAACCACGAAGCCGCCATGCGCCTGCATGATCTCCGCGACGACGGCGAGCCCGATGCCCGCCCCGCCCGACTTCGTCGTGAAGAATGGCTCGAACACCCGCGCCACCGACGTCTCGGGCACGCCCGGTCCGTTGTCGGTTACCGAAATCTCAAGTGCGCCGCGCGCCCGCGGACCATCGCGGCCGGCAAACCGGAAGCCCGCGCGATAGCGCGTCGCGATCGTGATGCGCGCCTGACGCGCGCCTACGCCCACCGCCTCGACCGCATTCTTGACCAGATTCAACGTCGCTTCGTGCAGGTGATCGGGATCAACCTCGATTTCCGGCAGCGAAGGATCGTACTGCAGGTCCCAGCGCGCATTGGCGCCGAAGCTCGCCTTGGCGAGATCTACGACGCTGTCGATCACGACATGCACATTGGTGATCCGCGCACGCGGCGAGAAGAACGTCTCGAACGCCGTGAAGCGATCGACGATCCGCTGGATCCGCGCGCCCTCTTCCCGGATCAGCGACAGCAGCGGCTGCTGTTCGTCCCGCGCCTGCCGCGCCAGCAACTGCGCCGCGCCGACAATCCCAGCCAACGGGTTCTTCACCTCATGGCCGAGCATCCGCGCGATCTGCGCGAACGCATTCACTTCCGCAGTGTTCTTCTCGTCCCCCGGATTGCGCGAGATCGGCAGAAAGGTCAGCACCAGCCCGCCATCCTCACCATCAGGCGACACTGACACATCGAGATCGACCGGCGCGATGTGCGGGCTGGCAATTCGCACGGCCCGCGCCGACATCACGCCGCCCTCGCGACGCGCCCGGTTGATGAAGTCCAGCAACGGCGCGTCTTCCGGCAGCAGGTCTGTCAGCGGCCGCCCACGCAGCAACGGCGCGGATCGTTGCAGCAGCGTCTCCGCCGCCGGGTTCACGAACGCCACCGTGTCTCGCCGCGTTAGCCCGATCACCGCAAACGGCATGGCATCGAGCGCGCGTGCCGCTGCTGTATCGTGCGCTGCGCCGATCATGCCGCCTGCCTCCGTCCGCCGAATGCAGCTTCAAGCGCGTCTCGCAACGCCCCGGGCGACTCCAGCCTGCACATGGCCACCCGCTCTTCCGCCATCGGCGGAAGGCCGTAATCCTCGCACCAGGCATCCACGAACGCTGCGACGTGCTTGCGCACCACGCGCACGCCTAGCTTGTCGCCATAAAGCACTGCCGATCCCGACACCTGCTCCAGGATAGAAGCCAGCTTCTCGTCCGCCGTCGGCGGCTGGTAGGGCGTGCCGAACAGCGCCTGCGAGATCTGCGCGAGCCGCCATGGCCGCCCCTCGGCCCCGCGCCCGATCATTACGCCTGCCGAGCCCGACCGTTTCATCGCCTCGCGTGCCGACGTCTCATTCTCGATGTCGCCATTGGCGATCACGGGCAGCCTGATCGCCTCAACCACCGCGGCGATCCGGTCCCATGTCGCCTGCCCGGTGTAGAACTGCATGCGCGTGCGACCGTGCACCGTCACCATCTGCGCGCCCTCGCCCTCGGCGATTCGGGCGATCTCCGGCGCATTGAGCGATCCCTCGTCCCAGCCCAGCCGCATCTTCACCGTCACTGGCCGCTTCGTGCCGGCCACCGTCGAGGCGATCAGCCGCCGCGCCAGTTCTGGCTCACGCATTAATGCGCAACCCGATTGTCCCCCGGTGACCTTTTTCGCGGGGCAGCCCATGTTGATGTCGATGATGTCAGCGCCGGCCGCTTCCGAGAGTTCGGCGCCGACCTTCATCCAGTCAGGCTCACGTCCCGCAAGCTGGACAATGAAAGGACCTGAACCATTGTGCGGTGCAGCGCGACGAACGAATTCTTCGGTCTCACGGGCCAGTTCGGCCCCGGCGACCATCTCGGTCACCACGGCCGGCGCTCCGAAGCGGTCCGCCTCGCGCCGGAAGGGCGCATCGGTTACGCCCGACATCGGCGCCAGGAAGACGGGCGCAGCGATCTGGACATCTCCCACTCGGAACACGAAGCAGTCTCTCCAATAGCCTGTTAAGATGCCTAATCTTTAGGCAAATTCGAGCCCACACTAGAGCCTACCGACACGAAGGCGTCAAGAATGCACAATCAAGAGGCGGTTCTGGGCACAAGGGCGGGTGCAGTCATTGTTGCAGCCGGTACCGGTTCCCGCCTCGGCGGGGCAACGGCGAAGCAGTTCCTCACCGTTGGCGGCAAGCCCATGCTCCTGTGGAGTGTCGAGACCATGTTGCAGTGCAAAAACATTGCGACCGTAATCGTCGTCGCCCCACCCGGCGAGGAAGGTCGCGTTCGTAACCTCCTTCCCCGCGCCTGGCATCTCCATGTCGTCGCTGGCGGCAAAACCCGCACCGAGTCGGTTCGCGCCGGCCTCGAGGCGCTCGAGCCGATAGGGCCGGCCAGGGTGCTTATCCATGATGCCGCCCGTCCTGGCCTGTCCCCGACCGTCATCGACGAACTCCTCTCGGCGCTAGATGCGGCCGACGCCGCTGCCCCAGCCCTGCCCGTCGCCGACGCTCTGAAGTCCACCGCCAACAACACGGTCCGCTCCGTCAACCGGGATAATCTCGTTCGCGTCCAGACCCCGCAGGCGTTCCGCGCCTCCGTCATCATGCAGGCATACGCCTCAGCTTCCGACGCTGCCGTCGACGACCTTGCCCTTGTCGAAGCCGCCGGCGCAAAGGTCGTGCTGACGCCCGGCCGGCAGGAGCTTATGAAGGTCACCTATCCGGAGGATCTGGCCGTGGTCGACAAACTCATAGCCGCCCCGGCCCTGCGCGTCGGAACAGGCTTCGACGTACACGGCTTCGAGCCGGGCGACGCCGTTATCCTCTGCGGCGTTCGCATCCCCCACACGAAGAAGCTCGAAGGCCATTCCGACGCCGACGCAGCCTGGCACGCCCTCACCGACGCCATCCTCGGCGCGCTGGCGCTGGGAGACATCGGTGACCACTTCCCGCCCTCCGATCCGCAATGGAAAGGCGCAGCTTCGATCAAATTCCTCCGGCATGCCGTGAAGCTCGCGCACGATCGCGGCTTCCGCATCGCCAACGCCGACATCACCATCCTCGCCGAACGCCCGAAGATCTCCCCCCACCGCGAAGCGATGCGCATCGCCACCGCCGAAGCCATGAGCGTTCCCGCCGACGTCGTCAGCGTAAAAGCCACCACCACCGAGAAACTCGGCTTCGTCGGCCGCGAGGAAGGCATCGCTGCGCAGGCCAGCGTGCTGCTGACGAGATAACAGGCCGACCCCACAAAGGACGACCACGCCGTGCCGCTCCATTCCATCGTGTTGGGAATTCTGCTGATCATCGCGATCCCGATGGTCTTTTTCCTGTACGACAGCCGCTACAGCACGATTACCTACGCCTGCGACGAGAAGCAGACCTTCACACTCAACGCCAACACACCCGGCAACATCCACGCCGCTGACATCCGCTTCGAAGGCGTGGTACATCAAGGCAGCGTAACCGTGGAAGGCATTCCGCTCGCCAACGCCGTCCCACAGATCTACGCCGCGGGCGCATCGGTGGCGGACGACTACAGCAACGAGATGTACGAGCCCGCGGGTCTTACATTCAGCTCCACCCAAGGCGCCAAATGCGATTTGCGCGTGACCTACCGTCTCGCCTCTGACATCTCGATGCTCAACCCGCTCTGGTAGGCGCCGTCCCGTTGTGGACTCCCGCAACAGCGCGATAGGCTGCCTGACCGGAGGCCGCCCATGTTCGACGCCCAGCTCATCATGCTCGCCCGCCTCACGCTCGACGAGGCGCAGCAGAAGCGCCTAAAGATCGCGACGGCGGAAAGTTGCACCGGCGGCCTCATCGCCGGCCTGCTGACCGAAATCCCAGGCTCCTCTGCCACGGTCGAGCGCGGCTTCATCGTCTATTCCAATCGCGCCAAGGAAGAGATGCTTAATGTGCCCGGCGACCTGATCGCCGACGCCGGCGCCGTCTCCGAACCCGTCGCCCGCGCCATGGCTGAGGGCGCGCTGGAGCAATCGCGCGCCAACCTAGCCGTCGCCGTCACGGGCGTCGCCGGACCGGGCGGCGGCACGCCGCTCAAGCCCGTTGGCCTCGTCCACCTCGCCGTCGCCCGCGAGAACAAACCGATCTTCCACCAGGCCATGCGCTTCGGCGACATCGGCCGCGAAAAGATTCGCCGCGAAACCATCGTCACGGCGCTGGAGATGCTCCGGAAGATGATGGCCTAGGTTTCATGCGCTGACGCCATGGATGGCGCCGCGCTGCCCTTATCCCGCCATCAACGCTGGTGATTCCTGATGACAGCCTGGCCGCAAGAAGCTGGTTGCATAGGAGATACTCTGATGCGTGTTGCAAACCTTCTTGTTGCCAGCGCGGCCGCAATGCTGGTCTGGGCCTGCGCCTCCACCAAATTCCCGGACGGCCAGGCTGGCGCCCAGCCCGCCTCGGTCGAGCACAGCGACAATGACTGCGCCGTCATGACCGCCGTCGCCAAGGAACATTACAAGTTCGGCCCGGATAACCCGCCTCCGCCGCTCAAGGGCATGGGCGAGCCCGGATGGCGGCCCCAGTGCAATTGGGCGAAGTACGGCCTCGCCTTTGCGGATTATAACGACGCGCCACAATCCGCAGACCCCCGCGAGCGCCTCAAATGGGTCGAATTCCACAAGCCCCGCTATGACGGCACGGGCGCGACGATCGAGACTGGCATCATGCATGGACCTCTGGCAGGCATGGGCTATGAATGCCGCCTGCGTTCGGGCATCGCGGGCTGGACCGTGACTGAGTGCAAGACAAGCTGGGTGTCGTAATGAATCGTCTTCTCCTTCTGGCCGGTTGCCTCGTCGCTGCGGGCTGCGAAAGCGCCCCCGAGGAGGTCCCCGCGAAGGAGCCGATGTTCGTCACCGACGACTGCGCCCTCATCTCGGCCCTCGGCCGCGAGCGCTATGACCTCAGCCGCGACGACCCGCCGATGAGCGTGCGACTCAATGGCGAAGACGCCCCGTGGAACCCCGCTTGCGACTGGAAGGCAAATGGCTTCAACCTGGTTCAGGTCAGCGGCCCCGAGGGCGAAGCCGCCACCAGCGGCATGAACCGTCTCACCTTCAACCGTCCGAAATACGACGCCAAGGGCGCACTGATCCGCACGTCGATCACAGCCAACGGCCAGACCACAGCCGTCCTCTGCCGCGTCGTCCACGGCGGCTCTGGCGCATGGTCGGTCGACAATTGCGGGCCCGACCCCAAACTGACCCAGCCGCGCGAAGCGGCGCCGAGTCCGGCCGACCAGACGCCCGACGGCAAGATCATCCCGCCGTCCAGCGACCGCCCCATCACCGCGCGTGATCTAACGATCCCGCAGCCCGACCCTGGCGCCTCGCCCAACGGCCCGAACTGATCAGCCCGGCGCCACTTTCGGATATCGTCGCGCCGCTTCGCTGATGAAGGCGTCGATCACGCGCTTCACTGCGTAGCTCTTGTTCGCATCCGCCAGCGCCTGCAGCACGAAGTTGCGGAACTCGAACTGGATCGCGAACTCGACGCGCGCGCCCCCCGCGCCCGGACTGAACCGCCAGGTGTTCGATAACTTCCTGAACGGGCCGCGCACCAGCGTCACGTCGATCGCCAGTTCCGGCGTCCGCGCATCAACGTCGGTCACAAATGTCTCGCGAAACCCTTTAAAACCAACGGTAACCTCGGCCCGGCAGCGCATCCGCGCCGCTTCCTCGTCCTCGCTTATCACCTTCAGCGACTGGATCCACGTGATGAATTCCGGATAGCGGCCCACATCCGCCACGAGGTCGAACAGGTCCTCCGGCCGGTAGGGCAGCTCCAGTGTCTCGCGGTGGATCGTCAAGCTATCGTCCGGCCAGTTGCGCCTCGCGCGCTGACTTGAGCTTCGCGAAGTCCTCGTCAGCGTGATAGCTCGACCGCGTCAGCGGGCTCGACGACACCAGCAGGAAGCCCTTCGATTTCGCAATCGTTTCGTACGTCGCGAACTCTTCCGGCGCCACGAAGCGATCGACCGCCGCATGCTTCCGCGTCGGCTGCAGGTACTGACCGATGGTCAGGAAGTCGACGCCGGCGGACCGCATGTCGTCCATCACCTGCATCACCTCTTCCTTGCTCTCACCGAGTCCCACCATCAGCCCGGACTTGGTAAACTGCGAAGGATCGCGCTCCTTTACACGCTCGAGCAGGCGCAGCGAGTGGTAATACCGCGAGCCCGGCCGGATGCTCAGATAGAGCCGCGGCACCGTCTCGAGATTGTGGTTGAACACATCCGGCTTCGCATCGATCACGATGTTCGCCACATCGCCTTTCCGCAAAAAGTCCGGCGTCAGGATCTCGATCGTCGACTTCGGCGCGGCCTCGCGGATCGCGCGCACGACCCGCGCAAAATGTTCCGCCCCGCCGTCGGCCAGATCATCGCGATCCACCGACGTGATGACGACGTGCCCAAGACCCATCTTGGCGACGGTCTCGCCCACGCGCCTCGGCTCGTCCGCATCGAGCGGCCCCGGCAGTCCCGTCCGCACATTGCAGAACGAGCATGCGCGCGTGCACGTGTCGCCCATGATCATCAGCGTCGCGTGCTTCTTGGTCCAGCACTCGCCGATATTGGGGCAGCCCGCCTCCTCGCACACGGTCACGAGTTTCGCGTCCCGCACGATCTGCCTGGTCTCGAGATACCCCTCGCTTGTTGGCGCCCTCACGCGAATCCATGGGGGCTTGCGCTGGAGCGGCGTGTCCTCGCGTCCCTGCTTTTCAGGATGGCGGGGTTTCGAACCCTTATTGTCGAGAAGCGTGGCCATCGGGCCTGTTACCTCGATTTACTGCACTGCGAAATGACCGCGACCGGACTCACTGGTACGGAGGTTTGTGCTTTATGAGCCACAGGCTATATTACGGCCAAGACATAAAGAGCGCTGGTGGGGCGCCAGAGGGAGTTAACCAGATGGCGTCGTTGCGCTCCGCCTACGACCTCCGCAATGCCGAGATGGCGATTTTTTCCGCGCTGCTGGCGGCCAGGAAGGAATATGGGGGCAAGAAGGTCGTCCTGCACGACGCCGACGATCGCAAGCTCACCTACGACGACATTGTCCGTGCAGCCTTCGCACTCGGCTCGGCCCTGAAGAAGGGCACGAAGCGCGGCGAAGCCGTTGGCGTGATGCTGCCTACCGGGGCCGGCGCCATCATCGCCTTCTTCGCCGTGAACGCCTACGGCCGCGTCCCCGCCATGCTCAACTTCACCGCTGGCGCGCGCAATGTGAAAGCCGCGCTCAAGGCCGCGGAAGTGAAGCGCATCGTCACGGCGCACGCCTTCATCGAGAAGGCCGAACTCCACGAGCTCGTTGACGCGCTGAAGTCCGACGCCGAGTTCATCTACCTTGAAGACGTCCGCGCCGGCCTCGGCGCGCGCCAGAAGGCCGCCGGCGCACTTGGCCCGATCATGCCATGGGCTGTCACGTCGAACCCCGACCCCGGCGCCCCTGCCGTCATACTCTTCACATCCGGCACCGAAGGCGACCCGAAAGGTGTCGTCCTCTCCCACCGCAATATCGTCGCTAACGTGCACCAGATTCTCGCGCACGTGCCCGAGGCGCTGCGCCTCGACGACGTGCTGTTCAGCCCGCTCCCCACCTTCCACTGCTTCGGCCTCACGGCCGGTGCGCTCCTGCCGCTGCTCGGCGGCATGAAGTCCGTGCTGCACCCCTCGCCGCTGCAGACCAAGATCATCCCGAAGCGCGTCGAGGAAACCGGCGCCACTTTCCTCTTCGCTACCGACACCTTCCTCAACCAATACATCCGCGCATGCTCGGGTAACGAACTGGGCAATCTCCGCTACGCCGTCTGCGGAGCCGAGCGCGTGCGCGACGAAACTCGCCAGCTGGTGCGCCGCCGTTTCAACGTCGAGCTGCTGGAAGGCTATGGGGCAACCGAAGCCGCACCGGTGATCTCGGTCAACCAGCCCGGCCGCAATCATCCCGGCACTGTCGGCCGCCTCCTGCCCGGCATGGAAGTGAAGTTCGAACCCGTTCCCGGCATCGAAAAGGGCGGCCGCATGCTGGTGAAGGGGCCCAACGTGATGCAGGGCTACCTATCTCCGTCCAAACCTGGTCAGCTCCAGAAGCTCGCCGACGGCTGGCACGACACCGGCGACATCGTTGTGCAGGACGAGGATGGCTTCCTCACCATCAAGGGGCGCCTCAAGCGCTTCGCCAAGATCGGCGGAGAGATGGTCTCGCTTGCCGTCGTCGAAAACTGCGCCTCCACCCTCTGGCGCGAACACGATCACGCCGCCGCAGTCCTTCCCGACAAGCGCAAGGGTGAGCAGATCGTCCTCCTCACCACCTTCCCGAAGGCCGACCGCTCGGATCTCCAGCGCTGGGCGCAGGATCACGGCGTCAACGAACTCGCCCTGCCCCGCAAGATCTTTCAGGTGAACGCAATCCCCGTCTTGGGCACCGGCAAGATGGACATCGGCGCTGTCCAGAAGCTTGCGGCCGAGATCGCGGCCCGCAACGACAGCGGCGTGCAGGCGGCGGAATAACCCCCATTCCTAAGTCCAGTTAGGAATATCCCGCTTTCCTAAGTCGCATTAGGAATAAGCCCAATTCATAACGCCACTTAACCCTCTCCTGGATGACCGGGCGGGAATTGAACCCGCTGTCTTCGGGTTTGCTGCCCGACGCCTCAGCCGTTTGGCTTCCGGCCAGTTGAAAGGGTGGAGAACCGGGTGGGAGTCGAACCCACGATTGACGGGTTAAAGGCCCGTTGCCTTTGGCCACTTGGCGACCGGTTCACGCGCGCAAACACGCGATCACTCACATCGCGAGATGCAGGATGCGCCTGTCCGCTGTTGAGTTCAGGCTTGCTTTTCGATGATCAGGCCGACGACGCCGAACATCTCACCAATGCTTCCGCCGCCGGACGACTTCTCGTCGTCAGCTACAGAAGTTGGCGGCGTTCTTTCGCAGCGTTGTCATACGGCCGAATGTGGCACGAGCGGCGTGCAGATTCAATCAACAGGCAGATGAACTCTCAGATATGCAGCGGCCGCCCGTAAGCGGCGAGCACGCTCTCGTGCATCATCTCGCTCAGTGTCGGGTGCGGGAACACTGTCTCCATCAGCTCCGCTTCGGTCAGTTCGCCCTGCCGCGCGATGCAATAGCCCTGGATCAGCTCCGTAACGCCCTCGCCCGCCATGTGCGCGCCGAGCAGCTCACCGGTCTGCTCGTCGAAGATCGTCTTCACGACGCCTTCTGGCTCGCCAAGCGCAATCGCCTTGCCATTCCCGATGAACGGGAACTTGCCGACCTTGATCTTCCGCCCCGAAGCCCTCGCCTTCTCCTCAGTCATGCCGACCGACGCGACCTGCGGATGCGAATAGGTGCAGCCCGGCACATTCCACGGATCGAACTTGTGGCTCGGCGCCTTGCCGCTTATGCCCTCGACGACGATCACGCCCTCATGCATTGCCTTGTGCGCCAACCAGGGCGGCCCGGTTACATCGCCGATGGCATAAAGCCCCGGCACATTCGTCTTGCCGAACCCATCGACCACGACGTGCGTCTTCTCGACCTTCACACCCAGCGCCTCGAGTCCGAGGTTCTCGACATTCCCGACGATGCCGACGGCGAGGATCACCTTGTCCGCCTTTAGCGTCTGCGCGCCATCCTTGGCCTGCACCTCGGCCGTCGCGAGCCCATTGTCGACCTTCAACGACTTCACCTGCGCCGACGTGACGAACTTGATCCCCTGCTTGCCCAGCTGCTTCAGCATGAAGGCGGAAATCTCCGTGTCCTCCACCGGCAGGATGCGATCCAGCGCTTCAACCACCGTCACTTCGGCTCCAAGTGTCCGGTAGAACGACGCGAACTCGATCCCGATGGCGCCGGACCCGATCACCAGCAGGTTCCTCGGCATTTCGCTCGGAACCATCGCCTCGCGATAAGCCCACACCGTCTTGCCATCGACCTTCAGTCCCGCCTCCGGAATCTCCCGCGCCCGCGCACCGGTCGCCAGCATCACGTTCTTCGCGATGTAGGCCCCCTCGCCCCTGCCCCTCTCGACAATCACCTTCGGCCCAAAACCTGGACCTGCCGAGCCCTTTTCCAGACGCGCCGTCCCCACCAGCACATCGATCTTGTGCTTCTTCATCAGGAAGGTGACGCCATTCGAGAGTTGCGAGGCCACCCCGCGCGACCGCTTCACGATCGCATCGAGCAACACCTTCGGGTTCTCGACAGAGAGCCCGTAATCCTTCGCATGCGTGATGAGATGGTAGACCTCGCTCGACCGCAGCAGCGCCTTCGTCGGAATGCACCCCCAGTTGAGGCAGATCCCGCCGAGCTCAGCCCGCTCGACGATCGCGGTCTTCATGCCAAGCTGCGACGCGCGGATGGCAGCGACATAGCCGCCTGGGCCGGAGCCGACAACAATGAGATCGTAGGATTTGGCGTCGGCCAAGTCTCAGCTCCGTTGTTTGTTTGTTTTCCGACCCTGCGACCCCGTCGGCTGCCGCGCCCAGTCGCGCAGCGTCGCAAACCACAGGATCACCGCCACCACCGCGATCAGTAACAACGCCGCACCATAGCCGATTGTCCGCCACGGCAGTCCAAGCGTGTCGTGCAGAAATCCGTAGCTCAACACCATGCCGAGCGTGATCGCCGCGGTGACGACGCCAATGACGATCTTGAGCCGCAGTGACATCACAGCAGCATCGCCTCAGGCGTTTCGACGAACTGCTTGAAGCTCTGCAGCCATCTTGCGCCCGTCGCGCCATCCACAACGCGATGGTCGCAGGTCAACGTGACCGTCATCATGGTCGCGATCACGACCTTGTCGTCCTTCACGACGGCGCGCTTTTCGCCGGCGCCCACCGACAGGATCATGCCCTCCGGCGGATTGATGATCGACGAGAACGCCTTCACGCCGAACATGCCGAGGTTCGAGATCGAGAACGTGCCGCCCATGTATTCCTGCGGCTTCAGCTTCTTCTCGCGCGCCCGCGCCGCGAGGTCCTTCATCTCCGCTGCAATCTGCGCCAGCCCCTTGGTCTGCGCATCGCGCACCACCGGCGTGATTAACCCGCCCGGAATGGCCACCGCCACCGAGACATGCGCCGACTTGTGCTGCGCCACGCCTTTGTCGGTGTAGCTGGCGTTTGCATCCGGATGCGCCATCAGCGCCATCGCGCATGCCTTGATCAGCATGTCGTTGACCGACACCTTCACCCCGGCCTTCTCGCCTGCCTCGTTGATGCGAACGCGCGCATCGAGCAGGTGATCGATTTGAAGGTCAATCGTCAGCGGGAAATGCGGCACCTGCATGAACGATTGCGTCAGCCGCCGCGCCGTCACCTTCCGCACACTATCGAGCGGGATAAGCTCATACGTATCCGGCGCATAGACCCGATCATCCAGCACCGCCGGCTCGATCAGGCTCGTGACGCCGCCGCCAGCCGCCGGCGCCTGCTTCGCCCCGCCCTTCGGCGCCTTGAGCACGTCACTCTTCACGATCCGACCATGCGGACCCGAACCCTTCAGCGCCAGAAGATCGACGCCCTGCTGCGCCGCCAGCCGCTTCGCAAGCGGTGAAGCCTTCACGCGCTGGCCCATCGATTTCGGACCGCCGGGCTCCCGCCCGGCACTCGACGCTGCAACATTCGCCGGAGCAGGCTGAGGAGAAGATGCCGGCCGGGGAGCCGACGATCCTGCGTCGGCCTTCGCCTCGACCTTGGCCGACGTAGTCTTCGGCGCTTCCGTCTTCCCACCGCTCTTCGCCGGCGCCTCGCCCTCTCCGGCAAGCTCGGCGATCACAGCATTCACCTTCACGCCCTGCGCGCCTTCATCGACCAGCAGCTTGGTGACCGTACCTTCATCGACCGCTTCAACCTCCATGGTCGCCTTATCGGTCTCGATCTCGGCGATGATGTCGCCGGGCTTCACCTTGTCGCCGACTTTCACATGCCACTTGGCGAGGTTCCCCTCCTCCATCGTGGGCGACAGCGCAGGCATGGTGATTGGGATCGCCATTATTCCTGCTCCACGTAGCAGACCTTCTTCGCTGCCTCGACGATGTCGGCCGTCTGCGGCAGCGAGAGCTTCTCGAGGTTCGCCGCATAAGGCAGCGGCACGTCCTTTTGCGCCACGCGCATCGGCGGGGCGTCGAGATAGTCGAATGCGTGCTCCGTCACCGCTGCCGCGATCTCCGCGCCGACACCGAAGAAGCGCCAGCCCTCCTCGCAACAGACGATCCGGTTGGTCTTCTTCACGCTCTCAATAACCGTCGCCGTATCTAGCGGCCGCAGCGAGCGCAGGTCGATCACCTCCGCCTCGATGCCGATCCTCGCCAGCTCTTCCGCCGCGTCCAGCGCAAACTTCACCATCCGCGAATGCGCCACCAGCGTTACATCCGCCCCCTCGCGCCTGATCCGAGCCTTGCCGATCGGCAGTACGAAATCCTCCACCTCCGGCACATCGAACTCGACGCCGTACATCAGCTCGTGCTCGAGAAAGACCACCGGGTTCGGATCGCGGATCGCCGCTTTCAGCAGGCCCTTGGCGTCCGCCGCATCGTAGGGCGCCACCACCTTCAGTCCCGGCACATGGCCATACCAGCTCGAATAGTCCTGGCTGTGCTGGGCCGCCACGCGGCTTGCCGCTCCGTTCGGCCCGCGGAACACGATGGGGCAGCCCATCTGACCGCCGGACATGTAGAGCGTCTTGGCCGCCGAGTTGATGATGTGGTCGATGGCCTGCATCGCGAAGTTGAACGTCATGAACTCCACGATCGGCTTCAGTCCGCCGAACGCGGCGCCGACGCCCAGACCAGCAAAGCCATACTCCGTAATCGGCGTATCGATCACGCGCCGGTCGCCGAACTCCTCCAGCAACCCACGGCTCACCTTGTACGCGCCCTGATACTGGCCGACTTCCTCGCCCATCAGGAACACCGTCTCGTCCCGGCGCATCTCTTCGGCGATCGCATCACGCAGCGCATCGCGCACCGCAGTCTTCTTGTAGGTCACCCCATCCGGCAGCGTCGGATCATGCAACCCCTCGGCGGCAGCCGACTTCTGCTCCGGTGCGCGCAGGCGGTGCCCGTCATTGCGCGCCTTCGGCTCGATTGGAGCGTCAGCCACGGCCTGCGGTAACGCTTCAACCTTTGCGGCCTTGCCGTTCTTCTTAGCTGGCGCGGCATCGCCGCCGATCACTGCGATCAGCGCATTCACTTTCACGCCCTCGGTGCCTGCGGGCACGACCAGCTTCGAGATCACGCCCTCGTCGACCGCTTCGACTTCCATGGTGGCCTTGTCGGTCTCGATCTCGGCGATCACGTCGCCGGGCTTCACGGTGTCGCCTTCCTTGACCAGCCACTTGGCCAGCTTGCCCTCCTCCATGGTGGGCGAAAGCGCGGGCATCAGGATGTCAGTCATGTGCTTAGCGCGCTCCAGGATCGTTCTGGTGGAGACCAACAATGTTGCCGTCCACGTCCTTGATGTAGGCTACATATCCGACGTGCGGGATCGACATCTTGGGCAGCGCCTGCGCGCCGCCCAGTTCGAGCGCGCGAGCCAGGGTCTTGTCGCAGCTCTCAACCTCGACCGTCACCGTCCAGCTGTTCACTGGCGCGCCCTCGACAGGCGTCGGTCCCATGCGCTGGATCAACCCGCCATTGATTCCGCGCGTCGTTTCATCGCCGGTGATCACGCCGTAATAGACGCCCGGAACCGGATAGCGCTCGAACCGCCAGCCAAACAGTTCCTTGTAGAAGGCGATCGACTTGTCCGGATCGCTTGCATGGATCTCGAAGTGTACGGGCCGGCCGCTCATCCCCGGCTCTCCACCAGCACGTCGGTCCAAAGCTCGTCCGGATGCGGCTCGGGGCTCGTCTGCGCGAACTCGGCGCTGTCGTTGACGACTTCGCGCACCTCGGCCTCGATCTTCTTGAGATCGTCCTCGGTCACATGCTTCGCATCCAGGAGCTTCTTCTTCAGCATCTCGATCGGATCGCGATGCTCGCGCACGTCCTGCACTTCTTCCCGCGTGCGATACTTCGCCGGGTCAGACATTGAGTGCCCGCGATAGCGATAGGTCTTCATCTCGAGGATATACGGCCCATCCCCATCACGCGCCCGCTGCACCGCCTGCGCCGCCGCCTTGCGCACGGCCAGCACGTCCATGCCGTCCACTTCCTCGCCGGGGATCTCGAACGAGATGCCGCGCTTGGAAAGTTCTGTCTCCGCCGACGCGCGCGCGATCGACGTGCCCATGGCATATTGATTGTTCTCGATCACATAGACGACCGGCAGCTTCCACAGCGAGGCCATGTTGAACGCCTCGTAGACCTGTCCCTGGTTCGAGGCGCCGTCGCCGAAGTAGGCGACACACACCGCGTCGGTTCCCTTATACCTGTTCGAGAAAGCCAGCCCGGTGCCTAATGGCACCTGCGCGCCAACAATTCCGTGCCCACCGAAGAAGTTCTTCTCGCGGCTGAACATGTGCATCGAGCCGCCCTTGCCGCGGGCATAACCGCCTTCGCGCCCCGTGAGCTCGGCCATAACCCCGCGCGGCGTCATTCCGGCCGCCAGCATATGGCCGTGGTCGCGATAGCCCGTGATCACCTGATCGTCCGGATCGAGAACCGACTGCACCCCGACCACTACGGCCTCCTGGCCGATGTAGAGGTGACAGAAGCCTGCGATGAGCCCCATGCCGTAAAGCTGGCCGGCCTTCTCCTCGAAGCGCCGAATAAGTAGCATGTCACGGTAATACCCAATTAAATCAGACTTCTGAGGCTCTGACACCGGTTTCCTAGTCTTTGCGGTGGGCTTTTTCGCTGCCATGGCGTGGGAATCCCTTTTGCCTGCCCGGAAAGATAAGGACGAATTTGACCTTGTCCCACGCTTATCGCGGGATCGACCGGCCAGTTCCACACCAAATTTGGGGAAGGATCAACGAACGGCGACGAGAAGCTCGTCCGGTCGCACGAATGACAGTTTGGTGCGGGCGATCTCCTCGACGTAGTCGAGATCCAGGCTCTTGTCGCGAAGGCGCACGAGCGAGGCCTGCAGCGTCGCTTTTTCACCCTTCAGACGCTCGATATCGGTCTTGAGTTGGGCTTCCTGGGCCTGCAGCCCGGTCCAGGCCGCAAGACCCTGGTCGCCTGCCAGCGCGTGGTACGAGAAATACAGGATCAACCCGCCAATGACGCCGGGCAGAAGAATGGCTTTTGCCGTCTTCAGCACGCCTTCCATTGACTGTCCTGAACCTCCCCGGACGCTACGCTCGAACCAGCCAGACCTGACCGTGACATGGTTAATCAGACATGAATCGGCGCTGAAGCCGATCCCAATGCTTAGCGTATGCCACACTCGATTGAATCGAGTGTGACTACGCTGGGGCAATCGGACGGTCTCTAGAGCTTCGAGAAATCCGGCGCGCGCTTCTCGCGGAAGGCCGTGAAGGCTTCCATGGCTTCGGCGCCCCGCAACCGTTCGCCGAAGATGGCCCCCTCGGTTCGCAGCTGCCTCAGGATCGTTTCGCCATCGCGCATGAGCTTCTTGGTCGCCATCACGGCGCCCAAGGGCCGCAGCGCCAGTTTCTTCGCCGCCTCGCGCGCAGCCCCGATCACCTCGCCCGCCGGCAGCGCCGCATTGGCGAGCCCCAACTGCGCCGCCTGAGCGCCCGTGAAGCCCTCACCCAGCGCAAACATCGCAAACGCGCGTACATGTCCGATCCGCGCCGGCATCAGCATGGAGGACGCAGCCTCCGGCACCAACGCCAGGTTCACGAATGGCGTCGTCAGCTTCGCATCATCGGCCACGAACACCAGATCGCAATGGAGCAGCATTGTCGTCCCAACGCCGACGGCCAGTCCCGGCACGGCCGCCAGAAGCGGCTTCGGGAACTGTGCGATCGCCTCGATAAACGCTCCGGCAGCTGGCGCTTCACCGCCCATCGCTGCTGAAGCGAAGTCCGCGAGATCATTGCCTGACGTGAAGCTGTCGCCTTCAGAGGCCAGCAGCACGACGCGGATGGAATTATCCTCCACCGCCCGCGCGAGTGCAGCCGTCGCCGCGCGATACATCGTGTTCGACAGCGCGTTCTTCTTGTCCGGCCGGTTCCAGACGATCTCCATCACGCCGTTGTCGACGCTGATTTTCACAAGATCTGTCATGTCTTTTCCCTCTGTTTCGAACGTTTGGCGGGCGTTGCGACGTCGGCCACATGGTTGAGCCAACGGACGATGATGTCGGCTTCGCGATCGGTGAATCCCTGCAGCATCTGCGTATTGGCTGCGATCGTCCGGCGCGCAGCCTCGTCCCGCTTGCGCTTGCCAGTGGCTGTCAGCGTCAGCCGCGCCGCGCGTCCGTCGCCCTTTACATCGGAACGCGCAACCAGTCCTGCATCCTCAAGCCGCTGCGCCAACCCCGATGCAGCCGATTGTGCAAGATCCAGCGCCTGCGCCAGCTCGCCGATCAACAAGCCCTCATCGCCAAAGCAGAACAGCGCACCCGCCTGCGTCGACGTCAGTCCCAGGTCGGCGATATTGGCGTCGGCCGCAGCCGCCACCCGGCGCTGGGCGCGCGCGAGCAGCCAGAACATGCGGCGGTTGGGGGCGGTCATGGCGGCACGCTAGGCCAGATACATCGTATGCGCAATATCTACATCGCACGCGATATTGTTGGCGCTGCGTCAGAATACCAGGCTGCGTGACATCACGGAAACGGGCCCATGCGGCGTGCTCTGGGTGTCGTCCTGCGAGAAGCCGCATTTGGCGTAGAACTGCACCGCGCGCGGACCAGCGAGAGCCACCAGCACGCCGGCCTCGAGCGCAGTCGCAAACTGCGCCGCCTCCTCCACCAGCTTGCGACCGATTCCGCTGCGCCAGAGATCCGGCTCGACGAATGGTCCGTCGAGATCGGCGCTACCGTCTTCGTGCGGAGTGACCACGGCGTATCCCGCCGGCGCGCCCCAGTGCTCAAACACGATCACGAGGCCGGCGTTGATGTGATCATCCGTCAGCTCCACCGAAGGCGGGCGCGCAGCCTGTTCGGGCCAGGCCGCATCCCACTTCATGATCGCGCGACGCTGCAGCTCCTCCAGCGCTTTGCGCTCTGAAAGATGCGCGGGGCGGAATGAGCGCGTGATGGGATCAGCCTACGATTTCGTCGAGACGGAAGAAGAAGTTGATTTCGCGCTCGGCTGAGGCTTCCGAGTCCGAACCATGGACCGAGTTCTCGCCGATCGATTGCGCGAAGAGCTTGCGGACGGTGCCGTCGGCGGCCTTCGCCGGGTCGGTCGCACCCATGACTTCGCGGTGATGAGCCACGGCGTTCTCACCCTCAAGGACCTGGAGGACGACCGGGCCCGAGGTCATGAAGTCGACTAGCTCGCCGAAGAAGCCGCGAGCCTTGTGCTCGGCGTAGAAGCCTTCCGCCTGGGCGCGGGTCAGGCGCACGCGCTTCTGGGCGACGATGCGCAGGCCAGCTTTCTCGAACACGGCGTTGATCGCGCCGGTGAGGTTACGCTTGGTCGCGTCCGGCTTGATGATGGAGAAGGTGCGTTGGACGGCCATGTCGTGTTCCTGAGGACGGTTCTTTGAAGGGCTGATAAGCCCACTGAATCGGGTTCGGAGGGCCCCTATATCCTTCGGAACCTGCCGCGCCAACAGGGGTCTATGGTTTATTGGCAGACGACGCTGGCGGTAGTCTGCCGCAGATGCAGGAGGGCCTCATGGCCGGTGATAATTCCCAGCAGATCCAGGAGTGGAATGGCGCAGTCGGCGCCCACTGGGTGAGCGAACAGGAGACCATGGACGCCCTGATCCGGCCGTTCGGGGAGGCCGCCCTCCGCGCTGCTGCTCCCCAACCCGGCGAGCGCATCCTCGACGTTGGCTGCGGCTGTGGAGACACCTCGCTGGCGCTGGCCAGGGCGGTCGGGCCTACAGGCAGGGTGCTGGGTCTCGACGTTTCGGCCCCCATGCTTGGTCTTGCGCGGCAGAGGGCCTCCGGTGTCGCGAACCTGTCATTCACGGAAGCCGATGCTTCCAAAGCCAGCCTGGCGGGCCTGTTCGACGTCCTGTATTCGCGCTTCGGCGTCATGTTCTTCGACGATCCGCCGTCGGCGTTCGCCCATCTCAGGAAAGCCATTAAACCCGGCGGGCGGCTGGCCTTCGCCTGCTGGCAGGGCCCGCGGGAGAACCCCTGGGCCTCGGTCGCCGCCGTCGCCGCCCGTCAAGCCGCCGCCCTGCCTGCTCCCCAGTCCGAGCCCAACGCCCCCGGCCCGTTTGCCTTCGCTGACTGCGACCGTGTGAAAGGCATCCTCGAGACAGCCGGCTTCAGGAATGTTCAGGCAGGGGCCTTCGAAGCCCCCGTCCAGATCGGCGCCAGCGCCCGGGGAGCCGCGGAGATGGCTTCCCGGATCGGCCCCGTCTCTCGGGTCTTCCGTGACACCCCGGCGGACAAGCACCCAGCGATGCTGGCCGCGATTGAGGCCGCCCTGACCCCTCATGCAGCGGCGGACGGATCAGTCGCCCTGCCCGGCCGGGTCTGGATCGTGACTGCGAGAACCGGCTGAAAACGGACTTCGGCGACCTGAAAGTGACCTTTGGGGCAGGCAAACCGCACCTTCACCTGTTAACCGTTTATCTTTTCTCAACTTTTGCAGGTTAAAAAAGTTTTGCGAGGCGCCTTTTTTGGGACGAAATGCGCCTCCATCTAGCGGTGATGAGAAGACCGGGAACAACATCCCGGCCAGGAACAGAAAAAAGAGAACGGGCGCTCCCATGCTCGCAAAAAGAATGATTGTCGCGGCTTTCGCCGCCCTCGCCGCTGGAATGTCCGCTCTGGCTTTCTCCGGCCCTTCCGACCTCTTCGTCGATCTGCAACCCCTCCCGACGGTTGTCGCCTCGAACTGAGGTTCGCCCTGAACTGACAAGGCTCCGCCCCGCTAACCCGGGACCGGCAAGCTTTGGTGGTTTTGCGGCAGCTATTTCAGATGCTGCTCGAACCAGGCGACCATCATGTTCATCGCCTCGGTAGCGATGGCGTCGGTCCGCACTGGATCGCCCTTCACGTAGAAGTCGTGATCTGCTTCCGGGAAGATCTTGAGCTGGTTCTCGACGCCTGCCTTGTCGAGCGCAGCATGCATTGTCTCCGACTGCGAGATCGGAACGCCCTTGTCCGAGCCGCCTGAAATGATCAGCGCCGGCGAGTCCTTCGCATCCACGAAGTGGATCGGGGAAATCTTCGCACGCAATGCATTGTCGAAATCGATAACGCCCTGCTTGGGCCGGTCGCCCAGCAACGCATCAAGATCAGTCGGCGGGAAATAGGCGACGACCGCCTTCACACGGTTGCTGGATCGTTCCAGCGGATTGACTGCAGCCGGATCGCCGTCATCGGCCATCATGCCCGCAACCAGCGATAGATGCCCGCCTGCGCTCGCGCCCCAAACACCGATGCGCGCGGGGTCTGCCCCGTATTCCTTCGCATGCAGCTTGACGTGGCGCAGCCCAAGCCGGACATCATTGACCGCATCCGGCACCTGGAAGCGCGGCGCCGACGAATGGTAAAGCGCGACGACCGTGAACCCCTTGTCGATCAACCATTGATAGCGCGCCTGCCGCTCCTCCGGCGGCCCCCACGATGACCGCCATCCCGCGGACACCATGTTCACCACCAGCGCGCCATTGGCCTTCTTCGGCTTGAACACGTCGTAGGTGAGCGCCATACCGTCACGATGACCGTAGATCACGTCGCGGACATAGGTGGCGGTCTTCAGTTCTGCAGCCGTCGGCAAGCCAAGAGCTTTGCGAGGATAGCCACTGAGGGGCGCGCCGGGATCGGCGACGGGTTGTGGCGTTTGGGCAGACAATGGAGCCTCGAGCAACAGCGCACCGGCCGCCAGAATGAGCGCTCTCAGGCCCATGTCATTCCTCCCACGAACAGTGACTAGGTCGTCTCCGCGAACAGCTCCCGGCCGATCAGCCAGCGCCTGATCTCCGACGTACCCGCGCCGATCTCGTAGAGCTTTGCATCGCGCAGCAAGCGTCCGGTCGGATAGTCGTTGATGTAGCCGTTGCCGCCGAGGATCTGGATGGCGTCCAGCGCCAGCTGCGTTGCGGTTTCCGCCGCGAAGAGGATGGCGCCCGCTGCGTCCTTGCGCGCGGTCCGCCCCGCATCGCATGCCTTGGCGACCGCATACACATAGGCCTTCGCAGCGTTCATCTTCACATACATGTCGGCGACCTTGCCCTGGATGAGCTGGAATTCGCCGATGGATTTTCCGAACTGCTTGCGGTCGTGGATGTAGGGCAAGACGACGTCCATGCAGGCCTGCATGATACCGGTAGAACCCGCCGCCAACACCGTCCGCTCATAGTCGAGACCCGACATCAGCACCTCGACGCCGCCGTTGAGCGGGCCCATCACATTCTCTTCGGGAACCTCGCAGTCCTCGAACACCAGCTCGCCGGTCTCCGATCCGCGCATGCCGAGCTTGTCGAGTTTCTGCGCAACGCTGAAACCCTTGAAGCCCTTCTCGATGATGAAGGCCGAGATGCCGCGCGAATTCTTGTCCGGCGCGGTCTTGGCGTAGACGATCAGCGTGTCGGCCGAAGGACCATTGGTGATCCACATCTTCGAGCCATTGAGGACGTAGCGATCGCCCTTCTTCACGGCCGTCAGCTTCATCGAGACCACATCCGAACCGGCGCCCGGCTCCGACATCGCCAGCGATCCGAGATGCTCGCCCGTCATCAGCTTGGTCAGGTATTTCTTCTTCTGCGCGTCCGTTCCCCAGCGCCGCATCTGGTTCACGCAGAGGTTCGAGTGCGCGCCGTATGACAGCCCGACAGAAGCCGACGCCCGGCTGATCTCCTCCATCGCCACGGCATGTTCGAGATAGCCGAGGCCGGAACCGCCCCACTCTTCCTCGACCGTGATGCCGAGCAGACCCAACTCGCCCATCTTCGGCCAGAGGTCGCGCGGGAACTCGTCCGTGCGGTCGATCTCCGCCGCGCGGGGCGCGATTTCGGATTGGGCAAAGCTTGAGACCGTATCGCGGATCATGTCCGCGGTCTCGCCAAGGTCGAAGTCGAGGTAGCGTGTGTTCGGGATCATGGGCGGCAATCTACCCAGCGCGGAGCAGATTGCCAGCCGCCTTGGATCAGCCGGTCAGGCTTTGTCCGAAGGCCGGTTCCAGAAGATGAAATAGACGCTCATCAGCATCATCACGCCGAAGACGGAGAGAAGCGTCGCAGCGGCGCGCGGGGCTTCGCCGCCCAACTCGGACGTGTCCTTGAAAGTATCCACAGCGCCGATCAGCAGGCCAAGCACCGACAGGACGAGAACCACGATCCACGGGGCCAGCGCCAGCCAGCGGCCGGAGATCGGCCCAAGCCGCCTGGCGTGACCGTTCACGATCTTCGCCTTGCGCTCGCCCTCGGCGAACATTTCGGCAGGATCGCGGCCGGGGTTGAAGACTTCCGTGTCATCGATCACGGGCCGCTTGCGCGCTCCGACCGTGCCAGACTGCTCGGCGGGTTTTTCGAAATCAGGCAGGCCTTCGCGGACCTGAGGAGCCGCAGCTTCCTGCTGGCTGATTTCCCGTTCGGCGCGCTCGAGAATGCGGGCGACGCGCTCGGCGACCGTGCGGCGGGCGCCGTCGAGTTCTTCGGCCGTACGCAGGGTCTGGATCGGCGCCCGTGCAGCGGCTTGTTCCGGCGGCGCGACAGTCGCGCCCGTAGGCAGCGGGATTTCAGGACTGGGCGAAATGGCTTCCATGGTGCGCTCTGCAAGGCGGCGAACGGCTTCCGCGATATCCCCGGAGGGCGACGGACCCGTGCGTTGGTCCTCGTCATCAGGCTGACGCGGACGCGGCTGGCCGAGGCTGTCGGCGACGGTGCGGACCGGCTGTTCGACGGCGTCGACTTCCGGCTTCACGACCGGCGTAGGCGCAGACGGCCGGCCGCTCGGGTGCTCCAGGAAGAGCGCCTTTTCGGCGGCACGGCGACGGACTAGCGCATCGACGATCATGACCCGGCCATGGATGCGAGCTCTGCGCCACAGGTCGAAGCTGTTGGCGGCGGCCAGATGATCTCCGGCGTTAAGGTTACGGAGGACGTCAGAGTCCCTGAACTGGGCAGGCGAGATATTGAACGCCAGCGAGACCAGAGCGTCGAACTGGTTCTGCATCACCGGCGCGTAAAGCATAGGCGCGATCGCATCCTCGACCGGCCTGATGTCGTAGAGCAGCAGGTCTTCGGCGTCGGCTTCGCTGATTGTCAGGCCTTCACGCGCTGTGCGGACGTGGCCATAACCGATCGTCCAACGCCCGTCCGGCAGACGGGTCGCGGTTTCCCGGAATCCCTCGAAGCTCTTGATGAGCTCCAGGCCTTCCTTCGAAATACGCATACGACCAGTCATTGTCCCGACCTGACACATTCCCCCGGCATTTCGCGTATCCGGTGCAACCCGGACGCCAATCTCGCCGGAGGCACGCCCACGTCAGGGAAGCATCAGATTTGCGAGGCCCAGGAATACGAAAAAGCTCGCCATGTCAGTGGATGTAAGCACAAACACCGACGAGGCCACAGCCGGGTCGGCGCCGATGCGTTTCAGCGTCAGCGGAGCCAGGATGCCGACCAGCCCCGCCCAGGTAAACGTCGCCGTCATCGACATGCCGATGAGCAGACTGATGGTCGGGTTCTGAAACCAGGCCAGCACCACCAGGGCGGCGCTCCAGGCGATGATGGTGCCGTTGATGATGGCCGTCAGCGCCTCGCGGCGAATGGCGCGGCGGACCAGCGGCCCCTCGAGGTCGCGTTCAGCGATGGCGCGCACGGCGACGGCGAGAGCCTGCGACCCCGCATTGCCCGAAAGACCGGCGACCACCGGCATCAGGAAGGCCAGCGCCACATGCGCGTCAATGACGTGGGCGAAGGCCGACACCACGGTCGAGGCCAGGAACGCCGTCACGAGGTTGACGCCCAGCCACGGAATGCGCGCTCGCACGGCAGAGAGGATCGACTGGTTGACGCCCGCCTCGCTAACGCCGGACAGCGCGAGAATGTCCTCCTCGGCCTCTTCCTGGATGACGTCCACGACGTCGTCGATGGTGATCATGCCGGTGAGGCGACCGGCTTCGTCCACCACGGGCGCGGAGGCAAGGTTGTACTGGCGGAACAGGTAGGCGACCTCCTCCTGGTCCATCTCCGGCGTCACGTGGACCGCCGTTTCTTTCATGATGTCCTTGAGCGGCTTTTCGCGCGTCGACCTCAAAAGGGTCGAGACAGGCACGCTGCCCTGCAGGCGGAACGCCGGATCGACGATATAGATCTCGAAGAAGTTTTCCGGAAGGTCGTCGTCACTGACTGTCCGCATGTGGTCTATCGCCTGCCCCACCGTCCAGAAGACGGGCGCCGCCACAAAGGCGCGCTGCATCAGGCGGCCGGCGGATTCCTCGTCGAACGACAGCGAGCTTTCGATCGCCGCGCGATCAGTCGCGGAGACCTTGGTGAGAATTCGCGCCCGGCGGTCTTCTTCGAGATCGCTGAGCAGGAAGGATGCATCGTCTGAATCCAGATGTCCGATCATCGCCGTCACGGCGGCATCGGTCAGCTCGTGCAGAGCCTCCAGGCGGGCGGTGTCGGATAGTTCGGCCACAGCCTCGGCAGGCAGGTTCTTGCCCAGCAGATGGATGGCCTTGCGGAAGGCATCCGGCGGCAAGTGTTCCAGCAGGTCGGCGGTGTCGGCGGGGTGAAGCTCCTTCACCGTCCGCCATAGGAATGGCTTGTCGCCATCGCCGATGGCGCCGACGAAGCGGGCGATGAAGGTCGGTGAGATCACCCCGGATTCGACGACTTCCGGGGTCTCAACAGCAGTTTCGGGCGCGTCGGGGTCGCGGGTGTCATTCATGGCGACCTCCCTAATCCGAACGGCGTTCTCTCTGTTGATTTGCTGGTGCGGTCGAGAAGACTCGAACTTCCACGCCTTGCGGCGCTGCCACCTCAAGGCAGTGCGTCTACCAATTCCGCCACGACCGCACGTCGGGCAAGCGCGCCGTATATGACGGGTCGGGCGGCTTGTGAAGTCAGAATGTCTGGGACGAAATGGCCGCCAAAAAGCCCCGGAAAACGGGCTTATTGCTCAGTGGCGAAGTAATCCTCGACCTGGGCGGCCTTGGTGATGTTCACGGAGATCTTGTCGTTCTCGATGATCAGTTCACCCCGGGCGATGGGGTGGTTGTTGGCGAGAATCCAGACCTCGTCGTTTTCCTGAGTATCAAGCTGGATCACGGCGCCCCGGCCCATCCGCAGCAGTTGCTGCATGGGCATGAGCGACCGGCCCAGAAGGACCGTGATCTCGACCCCGACATGATCCAGTTGAGACTGCACGAACAAGCTCCGATATATGGAAGACAGAGTCACGGCTTCGGCTTTCGGACAGGTTAATGACCACGGGATGGGCCATTTCTGAGGGACTTGTCGGCTACCCCGAAGCCGTCGCCGCGATGGAATCGCGGGCGGGCGCCATTGCGGCCGGGGAAGCAGACGAACTCATCTGGCTCCTCGAACACCCTCCCCTCTACACGCGCGGGGCCAGCGCGAAGGAAGACGATCTGCTGGATCCGTCGCGATTCCCGGTCTTCGACACCCAGCGCGGCGGCCAGTTCACCTATCACGGTCCCGGCCAGCGCGTGGCCTATGTGATGCTGGATCTCACGAAGCGCGGCCGGGACGTGAAGCATTTCGTCTGTTCGCTGGAGGACTGGGTCATCCGCACCCTGGCGACCTTCAATGTGAAGGGCGAGCGACGGAAGGGTCGCGTCGGCGTCTGGGTCGATCGCACCAGGCCAGGCGGCCAGCTGCGCGAGGACAAGATCGCGGCGATCGGCGTGCGGCTGAAGAAGTGGGTCAGCTATCACGGCATCAGTCTGAATGTGGAGCCGGACCTCTCCCACTTCGGCGGCATCACGCCCTGCGGCGTAAGCGATCCCGGCCTTGGGGTCACCAGCCTCACCGACCTCGGCCAGCTGATGTCGATGCATGAGGTGGACGTGGCGTTGAAGAAGGCGTTCGAGGAAACTTTTGGTCCAGTCGAGCGTGTCGCGCCGCCGGTCTAGCCACCGCTCAACGGCGGCAGCAACGCGACCTCATCCGCCGGGGTGATGCGCGTCCCGGCCTCATCGACCACAAGCGACTGGTTCACGGCGATCCGCACTGTCTTCGAGTTAATGGTCTCCGCGAGGTCCGGATTCTCGTTCGCCAGCATGGCCCGCAGCTCCGCGGCCGTGCCGACGCCTTCGGGCATCGCGATCGACGATGAACCAAACGCGTCCTTGAGACGGCCGAACAGGAGAACGACGCCCGCCATCAGCCGCCTGTGTGGGACATGGTGCGCGGACTGGCTGGCGTGGCGAGCCGCGCAGCATCGAAGTCGTGGCCCTTCGGCTTGCGCTCGATCGCGCCGAGGATGGTCTCGCGAAGCAAGGCGCCGGACGGATCGGTGCGCAGGGCTTCGCGCAGGTCGGCGCCATCTTCGCGGCCCAGACAGGTGTAGAGGCGGCCCGTGCAGGTGACGCGCACGCGGTTGCAGCTTTCGCAGAAATTGTGGGTCAGCGGCGTGATGAAGCCGAGCTTGCCACCCGTCTCCTCGACCTTCACATAGCGCGCCGGACCGCCGGTCGTGTAGTTGAGATCCGTGAGCGTGAAGCGCTGGGCGAGATCGGCGCGGACTTTCGATAGCGGCAGGAAGTCCTCAACGCGATCCGTCTCGGCCTCGCCCATGGGCATGGTTTCAATCAGAGTCATGTCGGCCCCGCGATCATGAGCGAAACGGATCAGATCCGGAATTTCCGGCTCGTTGATGCCGGCGAGCGCCACCGTGTTGATCTTGACCTTGAGGCCGGCGCGGATGGCCGCGTCGATGCCGCCGAGCACATCGCCCAGCATGTCGCGGCGGGAGATCTTCTCGAACAGATCGTGCTTCAAAGTGTCGAGCGAGACATTGATCCGGCGAACGCCGATAGCCGAAAGCTCGCCTGCATATTTCGAGAGCAGCGTGCCGTTCGTGGTGAGCGTCAGCTCCTTGAGCCCATGGCCGAGATGGCGCGCGAAGCGGGCCATCAGCTCCATCACGTCCTTCCGCACTAGCGGCTCGCCGCCCGTTATCCGGAGCTTGTCGACGCCGAACGAGGCGAAGGCCGTCACCAGCTCGTCCAGCTCCTCGAACGACAGCACGTCCTTGCGCGGCAGGAAGGTCATGCGCTCGGGCATGCAGTAGGTGCAGCGCAGGTCGCAGCGGTCGGTGATCGAGAGGCGGAGGTAAGTGACCCGGCGCTGGAACGAATCCACGAGCGCGCCTGGCGCCGCCGCCAGAGCAGTGGGCGAGGCCGTGGAAGCGGGGCGGCCCGCCGGTTTCGCGTTGATGAGCGTATAGACCATTTTGCCGAGATTACAGCGTTATAGTCGGCCAAGTCGAGCGGTCAGAAGTAAGCGCGTGGCGGGCATTTTCAACCCAGCTCGGCCCGGCCCTTCGCTTGCCCTCCGGGCGTTCGGCCCTCGATTTGGTCCACTGGACCAAATCGCGCCAGTGGCGCCGGGCCTCACCCCATCGGATACTTGATCTCCCTGGAAACCTCGTCGATCTTCTTCAAGAGATCGGCATCCAGGGTGACCTCGGCGGCCTTGAAGATATCCGGCAGCTGGTCCTCGTGGGTGGCGCCGACGATGGTCGAGGCCACAAAATCATGCTGCTTCGACCAGGCGGTGGCAAGTGTCGTGACCGACATTCCCGCCTCGGCCGCGAGGCCGATCCAGCGCTCGGTGGAGGCCAGCGTCTTTTCGTTGACGAAGCGGCGGGCCATCGGCGCCTGGCGGGCCGGCATGTCCTTGTACTTGGTGAAGCGGGCGCCTTCGGGCCATGCCCCACCCTGATACTTGCCCGTGAGCACGCCACCGCCGAGCGGCGAATACGGGATCAGGCTGACGCCTTCCTGCCTGCAGACCTGCGCGAGTTCGTCCTCGAAGCGACGGTTGTTGAGGCTGAAATTGTTCTGGATCGACTGGTGGCGCGCAATGCCGAGGCGTTCGGACGTCGCGATGGATTTCATCAGGCCCCAGCTCGTCTCGTTCGAACAGCCGATGATGCGCACCTTGCCAGCCGTCACGAGGTCATCGAGCGCGCACATGTGCTCGTCATAGGCGACGCCATGGTCCGGCCAGTGGGTCTGATATAGATCGACATAGTCGGTGCCGAGCCGCTTCAGGCTCGCCTCGATAGCGGCGACGATGTTGTGGCGATCTAGCGAGGTCATGGCCGAGCGCTGGGCCGATTTGATCCAGCCATGCGACGGGCCGGAGACCTTCGTTGCCAGCAGGATCGCGTCGCGCGGCTTCGTCTTCATCCAGCGGCCGACGATCTCCTCGGTTCGGCCGGCATACTTCGCATCCGGCGGCACGGGATAGTTCTCGGCGGTGTCGTAGAAGGTGATGCCCGCCTCGAACGACTTGTCGAGGATGCGATGCGACATCGCCTCGTCGGCCTGGTTTCCGAACGTCATCGTGCCCATGCAGATCTCGGACACGAAGATCGGACTACGCCCAAGGCGGCGGGTTTTCATGCGGTCTCCCCTGATATCGCGCCTAGAGATAGCGACGTGAGCAGGCGCTCACAAGGGTGGGGGTGGCATGGGCTCGGGCGGCTCGACGCCCAGCTCTCTGGCGCAGTCCGGTATTGATCCTAGGTGTTCCAGAGAAGTGTTGTCGCGGTCACCGATCCACTCGGCCGTGCCGGCAAGGGCGTCGATTGCATCCTCCAGCGCCGTTACTGACGCCGGCATTCCGGCGCTCTCGCCGGCATAGTCCCGCACGACCTTCGATTTGCCATCGTAAGATATCGACACAATGTACGTCGGATTGTCAGTGAGGCTCGCTGCATACTCGTCATTCAATGTCATGAAGGTCGCGGCATGGAACTGTTCGACCAGCCGGGCGAGATCGGCGTCGGCCACCTGTCGCGTTCGCTGCCCGACGTCCTTCACGAAATGCTGGCCGCAGTAGACGGCGGTTCCGCTACCATCGATCTCAACCCCGTACATCGGGCAGGTCCCGTAGCACCCCGTGCGAAACAAAGTGATCCGGAGGCTGCTCCTGTCCTGAATGCTGGGCAAAGCGTTCGCTGCTAACCGCCCGGCTGGCGTACAGTCGGCCAGCGCGAACACGCCGAGGATGGCGGCCCGGAGCACGCTCAGCTCTCCATCAACCGCGGCATCAGTTCGACCATGTTGCAGGGCATGTGGCGGCTGTCGAGTTGCCAGCGGATGAGCTTGTCCCAGCCATCCTTGACGGCGCCGTTAGAGCCCGGCAGGCAGAAAATGAAGGTGGCGTTGGCGACGCCGGCGCAGGCGCGCGACTGAAGCGTAGACGTGCCGACGCTCTGGAACGAGACGAGATGCCAGACAATGTTGAAGCCCTCGATCTCCTTGTCGAACAACGGACGCACGGCCTCGGGCGTCACATCGCGACCGGTGAGACCGGTGCCGCCAGTGGTGACGACGGCGTCGATGGTCGGATCGGCGATCCATTTGCGCATCACAGCGCGGATGGCGTTGACCTCGTCTGGCACGATGGCCTTGTCGGCGAGTTCGTGACCGGCCTCCTTCACGCGGTCGGCGAGGATGTGGCCGGACGTATCCGTCTCGTCGGTCCGCGTGTCCGAGATCGTCATCACGCAGACGCGCAGCGGCTTGAACGCCATGGTGTCGACCATCTTCCCGCCAGGGGCGGTCAAGGGCGGATAGGCGGGTCCGGTCATGGTCTTACTCCTTGGTCCAGCGCGCGTGCGCTTCGCGATCGTCCACTCGCGGCTCGATCCATTCAGTGGCTTCGCCTGCGGATGTAGGGCGCAATTCCTTCTTCCAGAAGGGCGCCTCGGTCTTGAGGCGGTCCATCAGGTAGTCGACGGCCTGCAGGGCTTCGCGGCGGTGTTTCGAGAGTGCGGCGACGAGGACGATCGCCTCGCCCGGCGCCATGCGGCCGTAGCGGTGGATCACCAACGTGTCGATCAGGTCGAAGCGGGCGCGGGCGTCGGCTTCGATCTGGACGATCTGCTTTTCAGTGAAGCCGGGATAGGCTTCGAGTTCGAGGGCCGAGACTTCGCCGCCGTGCGTGCTGTCGCGGACTATGCCGATGAAGCTGGCGAGCGCGCCGGCTTCGCCGCGGCCCTGAGCGAAGGCGGCGGTTTCGGCATGCGGATCGAAGGGCGCAATCTGGACGCGGATCATGGAGCGAGGCTAGCCCGGCGGATCGCGTCAGGAAAGCTTCAGGATCGCCGCGGAGAAAGGCGGGAGCATGAGCGTTGCGCCATTGAGCACGGCTTCGGCCTGCCAGAGCAGGTCCGGCTTTGAACCGAAGGGCCGACTGGTGTCGCGGCCGGTGAAGTTGAAAACGCACTGGATGCGCTCGCCCTCGAGTTCGCGTTCGAAGACGAGGAGGCCGCCGCCAGCTTCGATAACGCGAAAGCTTCCGGAGACGAGCGCGGGGGTGGCCTTGCGCAGTTCGACGAGCTTGCGGGTCGTGTGGAGCATCGACTCGGCGAGCTTTTCCTGCTTCTCAGCGGCGATGAGGCGCTGGCGCGGGTCGATGGGGAGCCAGGGTTCCTTCGCCTTGGTGAAGCCAGCGAGGACTTCGTCCTTCCATGGCATCGGCGTGCGGCAACCATCTCTGCCCTTCGTGGCGGGCCAGCCGGCGATGCCCCACGGGTCTTGGAGCTTGTCGAACGGGACGTCGGCTTCGGGGAGGCCGAGTTCTTCCCCCTGATAGAGGAAGATGGTTCCACGCAGCGCCATCAGCAGCGCCATGAAGAGCGGGGCTGCGCGCGGGGGCGGACAGCCGATCGCTTCGCTCCAGCGTGTGGCGACGCGCGCGACATCGTGGTTGGAGAAGGCCCAGCTGGGCCAGCCATCGTCCGCGCCCTCGCGCCATTGCGTGAGGATATCCGCCATCTTCTCGACGCCGGGCCAGGCGCTGAGGAAGTCGAACGCGTAAGCGGTGTGAAGGCGGTGCTGGCCTTTTGTGTATTCGGCCATCAGGCCGTAGGAGCCGGGGGCGAGTTCGCCGACCATCATGTTGGGACCGTGGCCATCGACGCGCTCGCGGACCTTGGCGATGAAGTCGAGTGTTTCGGGCTGGTTCGAGTTGAACTGGTGCAGCTGCATGTCGCGCGGGAGCGCGGGCTTCGGATTGCCCGAGGGCGGGTTGTCACGGAATTGGGCGTCGTGGACGTAATAGTTGGCAACATCGAGGCGGAAGCCGTCGACGCCCATCGAGAGCCAGTAGCGGGCGACGTCGAGGATCGCGGCGCGGACGGCGTCGTTGCGGTAGTTGAGCTGGGGCTGTGTCGGCAGGAAATTGTGTAGGTAGTACTGGCGGCGCCGAGGCTCCCAGGTCCATGCCGGGCCGCCGAACCAGGCCTGCCAGTTGTTGGGGGGCGAGCCATCGGGCCTGGCATCGGCCCAGACATACCAGTCGGCCTTGTCGTTCGAAGCATCCTGGCGGGACTGCTGGAACCAGGGATGATCCGAGGAAGTGTGGGACCAGACCTGGTCGATTATCACTTTCAGGCCGCGATCGTGGGCGGCCTTCAGAAGCGCCTGGAAATCCTGGAGCGAGCCGAAGAGCGGATCGACTTCGCGATAGTCGGACACGTCATAGCCGAAGTCGCGCATCGGGCTCTTGAAGAATGGGGAGAGCCAGATCCCGTCGACGCCGAGGGCCTGCACATAGTCGAGCTTCGATGTGACGCCCCTGAGATCGCCGACGCCGTCGCCGTTCGAGTCTTGGAAGGAGCGCGGATAGATCTGGTAGAGCACCGCGCCCCGCCACCAGTCCCGCTCCCCGCTGCCCGCCACTTTCGTTCTCCTGCCGATACCGGCTCAGAACACGACAAGAGGATTAAGCATCCCTTCCGGAGGCCGGCCGAATTCGTGAATCCGACCGGCCCCGGCGGCTATGGACTGCCTAGAACGGGATCTCGTCGTCGAAATCGGCGCCGCGGGAGAAGTCTTCCTGCGGACCCTTGCCGCCCTTGCCTTTCGCGCCGGCGCCGCGCGCGGGGGCGCGATCCTGGTTGTACTCGCCGCCGCCCGCGCCTTCATTGCGACCATCGAGCATGGTGAGGGTCGAGTTGAAGTTACGCAGCACGACTTCGGTCGAGTATTTGTCGTTGCCGTCCTTGTCCTGCCATTTGCGGGTCTCAAGCTGGCCCTCAAGATACACCTTCGAGCCCTTCTTCAGGTACTGCTCGACGATGCGCACGAGGCCCTCGTTGAACACGACGACGCGATGCCACTCGGTCTTTTCCTTGCGCTCACCCGACGCCTTGTCGCGCCAGGTTTCCGATGTCGCGACCGAGAGGTTCGCGATCGAGGAGCCTGATGGCATTTGCTTGATTTCGGGATCCCGTCCGAGGTTGCCCACGAGGATCACCTTGTTGACCGATCCGGCCATAATCGTCGTCCTTTTCCACTCCGGCCCCGGGCGCCCATCGGCGCGCCGCTCCGGTTCCTGACACAAGCGGGCACCGTAGAACCGCCCGCCACTCCACGCGACACGCGGAAGCCGCGTTCGCGTCACCTACCTGTGGACGCTGTGAAGCATCCACAAGCGGGTGACGCACGCACGGTTGCGCATGTTCGTGGTTTGTTCTTTCACAAAACCGATGCCAGCGCAAGGCATATCTGCACTCAGTGGCCATCCCCGCCCTGCCCTTCGCCTCATCGCTGCGGCGCCAGCCCCGGACCGCGCATGGCCTCCCGGCGAAAGTGGGCGGGGATGGTGGTTCTTCGAGAAGGTGGAGTGATCCCCGATCGCATCCTCAATCCCTAGTCGGCAGAACCATCGCCCTCTCGGTCGAACTCGTAGAACGGCCGCCCCTACGCTCCACGCTTCTCACCCATCATCGACGTCTCCATCGCTGCCGGAGCAGAATTGGAATCAGCGTTGGCCCGAAAACGCCTGGGAATTTTTCAAAGGAATTGGCGATCAGCCGCCGTTCCCAATATCCGCAAAGACGCGGGGGTGAAGTTACAAGTGAAGATGGGCGCCGCGTAGCGGCGGATGACCTGCGTGGGCGCTTGAATGCAGGCCGACGTGCGAAATCGCGCGCATATCTGATGTAAAGGTCACTGCTCGCTGCTGGCGCAGGAGAAGCAGAGCGCCGCTTCCGGACGCGCCTCCAGACGCTTGGGAGCGATCCGGTCGCCGCAGCGCACGCATTCTCCATAGCTACCCTGTCCAATGCGCAGCAATGCCCGGTTCACGGAGGCAATCTCGCGACTGATCAACGCGGCCTGTCCTTCGAGAGACTCATCATCTTCCATTTCGACCGCCTGCTCGGACAGGTCACGATTGAGAGGTTCGGTCAGTTCCGCGGAGATCCGCTTCTGCCGCTCCTTAAGTTCCGCGAGTTGGCGCTCCAGACGCGCTTTAGCTGCATCGGTATTCGGCATCGACGAACTCCTCTCACGACTGCTGACAGACCACAGCAGTCCGGTACTGATCAGGCGCCCTGACGGGTTTGTATACTCCCGAGGTAGGCAAGGATGTCCTTTATCTGATCTCGCCCAAAACGAAAATCAGGCATGCTGGGGTGGCCCGTCATGATTCCCAGGGCGAAAGCTTCTTCCAAACCTGTGACGGGGTAGCGTTCCGCCAGCGTCCGCAGCGCCGGAGCGCTGGGGTTGCGGCTCTTGTCGTCCGCGCGAACAGCATGACAGCTGACGCATTGCATCTCGACGATGCGCTTGCCACGCTCGATCTGTTCCGGAGTGGCGTTCGGCGTCAGCATGACGGACCCTTCGACTGCCGGAGGAGAGGCCGAAGGCGGCGGATCTGCGGCGCAGCCACTGAAGGCCATGGTCAATAGGACGAGCGCTGCGCGGGTGGTCATCACGATGGGTCCCCTGCCTGCACCGACTGAAGATAGGCGATTATCGATTTGACGTCTTCAGGAGTGAATTCGAACTCTGGCATCGCCGGGTGACCGGCGCTGATCCCCTTCGTCAGCGCCTCCTCCAGCGTCGCGACCCGATAGCCTTCCGACAGGCGGCGGAACGGCGGCGCCTCCGGTGCGGGGCTCACGTCAAGGTCGCCTACGGCATGACAGGAGCTGCAATTCGCCTCGACGAGCAAACGCCCCTTGTCGAGCTCCGTTTTCGTCGGGGATGACGCGCAGGCGGCCACGGCCAGACCGGCAAGGAGCAGCAAGGCGGCTGTCAGCGTCAAATTCATTATTTCATATTGTAGCGTCGTCGAGACCGCCACAATAGCGGCGATCACCTCGAACGATGAAAGGGCGACGGGATCACGGCCCTCCCCGGACGTCTTTTCCCACTGGAACGTATCCAACTCCAGCAAGGTGGGCACGGCCTAGCCCAGCGACCGCAAGGGCTGTTCTATGAAGGCGATATCGCCTTCAGTTGTCACGCAGGCACGTGTTCGCGGTCGCGGATCCAGACGGAGAGGAGCCATTTTTCACCGCGCGTGGTTGCGCAGCCTTCGTGGAGGGTGCGGGGGTCAATGGCGCCGTCGGGGGTAACGTTCCTGAAGGTGAGGAGACCCCCTGCGTTTGCCTTCAGCTTGGCGTCAAGCCTGGGGAAGCCGGTCTCGCCGCCTTCGAAGCCGGCATTGAGATAGACGAGCGCGGTGCAGATGCGTTGTCCGCCCCATTCGATGTGCTGGCGGTAGGCAGCGACAGAAGGATCGAAATAGTCCCAGTGAGGGGTGTATTGTTCGCCTTCGGCGTAGTGGAGCACCTGGGGTGGTTCCTGGTTACGGATTGGACTGCCGACCGTGGCGGCGACGCGCGCACGGGCAAGCTGGAAAACCAGATCGGTTTCGAACATGCCGAAGCCGGCTGCGGAGTTGGTCCTGATCTTGTCCGTGCTGCTGCCGCCGCGCGGGGCGAAGACGGGGGCGCGGTAGAGTTTGGGACGGGCGCGCTCGATAAGCCAATGGCACATCGCTTCCGGCAGGACGCCGTCGGCAAGAGCGATCTGGGGTGAGGCGAGGCGCGTCTCCATCGCGGCCGGAGCGAGGAACTGCGCGATGTCGCGCTCGCCGCGGATGCCGAGCAACTCGAATAGCTGGAGCTGGGATGCTGCCATCGCGTGGCCGGCGCGGGCCGCGGCCTGAAGCAATGACCACGCGTCGCTCCAGCTTTGTGGCCGCCCGATGCCGAGAGCGGCGAGGATGGCGTGGCCGTGCAGCGCTTGCGGCAATCCGGCCTGCCCGGCCGCCGCGATCCATTGGGCGCCGTCGACGGGGCGCTGCGGGGCCTTGAAGCCGATGACCATCCGCTCGCCCAACATGAGGGAGGATGGAAGATGGCCGGCGCGCGCGAGGCGAACGAGCCACGAAAACGATTCCTCGTTGCGGTTGGCTGCATCCAGCTCATTGAACAGGGCGAGCATCGCCTCCCGGTCGCCATCGCCCGCGCGGGCGCGCAGTGCGGCCGTGTCGACGGGGTTCCCTGACTGTGTGATGCTCATCGATCAATTCCAGGGTCGAAAACAGGCTTCACCAGTGCCTTCCAGCGGGGGCCAGTGAACACCACAAGTCCGGGGAAATGCAAACGGCCGGGGCGGCGCGTGACGAACGGCTTTGGGTGGTGTTATCGGATGGGGAACAGGAGTGGAAACATGAACGACGCCGAGAATGAGCTGAACGACCTTCGCATGTCGGAGAAAGGTCGGCCGCTGTACGAGAAGGTGAAGAAGCATATCGCCGAGAACGTCGCGCCGATCATGGAAGAATTCGACGAACTCGACCAGCAGAAGAAGGATCGCTGGAGCTGGCATCCGCGGCAGCTAGAACTGCTCGATGGAGCCAAGAAGAAGGCGAAGGCCGCGGGCCTCTGGAACTTCTTCCTGCCCAACGCCGAGACAGGCGAAGGGCTGAGCAATCTCGACTATGCATACATCGCAGCCGAGCTGGGCAAGCAGCCCCTCGCCTCCGAGACGCTGAACTGCTCAGCGCCGGACACGGGCAACATGGAAGTGCTTGAGCGCGTGGGCACGCCGGAGCAGAAGAAGAAATGGCTCGAACCGCTGCTGAATGGCGAGATCCGGTCGGCCTATGCGATGACGGAGCCGGCGGTGGCATCCTCGGACGCGAAGAACATTTCGACCAGCGCCGCGCTCGATGGCAATGAGTGGGTGATCAACGGCGAGAAACACTACATCTCAAACGCCGGCGATCCGCGCTGCAAGATCATGATCGTGATGGTCAAGACGAGCCCCAATGCTCCGACGCACCTGCAGCAGTCGCAGATCCTCGTGCCGATGGACACGCCCGGCGTGAAGATCCTCGGGGCGATGCACGTGTTTGGCGCCGACCATGCGCCACGCGGCCACATGCACCTGAAGTTCGAGAATGTGCGCGTGCCGAAGGAGAACATCCTGCTCGGCGAAGGACGCGGCTTCGAGATCAGCCAAGTTAGGCTCGGACCGGGGCGCATCCACCACTGCATGCGCACGATCGGCAAGGCGGAAGCGGCGCTGGAGATGATGATCAGGCGCGGCATCTCGCGCGAGGCGTTCGGCCAGCCGCTGATCAAGCTGGGCAAGAACCCCGAGGTTGTCTCGCGGGCGCGTTACGACATCGAGCAGATGCGCCTGATGGTGCTGAAAGCGGCGAAGGCCATGGACGTACTGGGCAATCGCGAGGCGCGGGTGTGGGTGTCGATGGTGAAGTCGATGATCCCGGAGATCGCCTGCCGTATCATCGACGAGGCGATCCAGATCCACGGCGCGACGGGTATCTCGCAATGGACGCCGTTGGCGGAACTCTATGCCGACGTGCGCCACCTGCGCTTCGCGGATGGTCCGGACGAGGTTCACCACATGGTCGTGAGCCGCGCAGAAATCCGGAAATATGAGCCAGGCAAGAACGACCGCTGAGCCTGGCGGACGCGGAATGAAAAAGACCGGGCCGTGATGACCCGGCCTTTTGCCTTGGCGTCGAGACTAGAGACCAACGATCTTCGGGGCGATGGAGTGCCACCATTCGCTGTCCCAGGCGGTGTGGATGAAGATGGACAGCGGGATGTTGACGCCCAGCCAGATCAGGTAGGCCTTGTGAACCTTGTGCGTGCGCACGAGGTCCCAGATGAAGATCGGCGAAATCGCGAGCAGGACGTAGAGATCCGGCGACAGCGGGCTCATCGGCATCGTGCCCGGGATCCAGGTGATGCGGTCGAACGCAGCCGGCAAAGCCATCGCGACGGCCAGGAACATGAAGCGCTTGTGCAAGCCGGAGTCGGTCTTGCGGACAGCGAGGGCCGTGAAGACGAAGACCGGGAACAGGATGCCGATGCGAAGCTGCAGCAGCATGATGTCATCGGCGACACGAAGGCCCTGCAGGATGCCGGCGCGGGCTTCCTGAGGCGCGGCCTGCGCGGCGTCCCAGCCTTGGTGGTACATGGTCGGGACGAGAACGAGGCCGACGATCACGAGCGCCACGGCGAGCAAGGCGCCGAGAATGCCGATGCTCTGGTGGAGCTGACGTTGGCCCGTGGCCATGAGGACAGACTGCGTCAACAGGAGCAGCAGGAAAGAGCCCATCAGCACCGCATGCATGTGAAGCACGAGCGGGAAAGGCGGGCGCTGACCCGTATCGACGAGGCCCATCTTCATCATCGAGTCCGGGATGAAGCCGATCAGCGTGATGGCGATGAAGAGCGCCGCCATGAACACCCAGATCCATTTGTCGATCACGCGGGCGAGCGGCGTCGCAGACGAATTGAGACTGTCAGACGTGATATCTGTCATGAAAATACCCCCTGAAACTGCGGGGAATTTATCACTGAAAGCTTGCTGGTGGAACGGGACGGGCTGGCTGGCGCCGCTGCGTCAGCTGACGGATTTTTTGAAAAGGGAGCGCTGAAATCAGTGAGCACGCCCCCGTCCTTCGAGACGATCGCTTCGCGATCTCCTCAGGATGAGGGCTGAACCATTGGTCGCAGAGTAGCCCCCATCTTGAGGAGGCCGAAGGCCATCTCGAAGGACGGGGGCAGGCTGGCCGACTAGGCGCGGATGCTGGCGCGGCCGAGGTAGCGGGCGGCGGAGCCGAGTTCGTCCTCGATACGGAGGAGCTGGTTGTATTTGGCGAGCCGGTCGGAACGCGCCAAGGAACCCGTTTTGATCTGACCGCAATTCGTGGCGACGGCGAGGTCGGCGATGGTGGCGTCTTCGGTTTCGCCGGAGCGGTGGGACATGACGGCGCCGTAGCGGTTGATCTGGGCGAGCTGAACCGCCTCGAGCGTCTCTGTGAGCGTGCCGATCTGGTTGACCTTCACGAGGATGGCGTTGGCGGCGCCGCGCGCGATGCCTTGCGCGAGGCGCTCGGTGTTGGTGACGAAGAGGTCGTCGCCGACGAGTTGGCATCTGTCGCCGACTTCCTTCGTGAGGGCGATCCAGCCTTCCCAGTCATCTTCGGCCATGCCGTCCTCGATCGAGACGATCGGGTAGCGGCTGACGAGGTCGGCGAGGTAGCCCGCCATCTCGACGGAGCCGAGCGTCTTGCCCTCGCCCTCCATGGCATACTTGCCGCCCTTGAAGAATTCGGTGGAGGCGCAGTCGAGGCCGAGGACGACGTCCTCGCCGGGCTGGTAGCCGGCCTTCTCGATGGACTTCATGATGAAGCCGAGCGCTTCGTCAGTGGATTTGAGGTTCGGGGCGAAACCGCCCTCGTCGCCCACGCCAGTGTTGTGGCCGGCGTCGTGCAGGCCTTTCTTGAGCGTGTGGAAGACCTCGGCGCCGCAGCGCAGGGCTTCGGCGAAGGTGTTCATGCCGACCGGGATGATCATGAACTCCTGGAAGTCGATCGGGTTGTCGGCGTGGGCGCCGCCATTGATGATGTTCATCATCGGCGTAGGCAGGACGTGCGCGTTGGCGCCGCCGACATAGCGATAGAGCGGAAGGCCGGAGGCGTTCGCGGCGGCCTTCGCGACGGCCATCGAGACGCCGAGGATGGCGTTGGCGCCGAGGCGGGACTTGTTCGGCGTGCCGTCGAGTTCGATCAGGGCGGCGTCGATCGCGCGCTGGTCGGTCGCGTCCATCCCGAGGAGTTCGGGGAAGATCTCGTCGTTGACGGCTTCGACCGCCTTGAGGACACCCTTGCCGAGGTAGCGGGACTTGTCGCCATCGCGGAGTTCGACAGCTTCGTGCGCACCGGTGGAGGCGCCCGAGGGGACAGCGGCGCGGCCGGTCGAGCCGTCTTCCAGCGTGACTTCGGCCTCGACGGTGGGATTACCCCGGCTGTCGAGGATTTCCCGCGCGTAGACGTCGATGATCTCGGTCACTGATCCTGCCCCTGGTTATTAGGCGAACTGGGCGACCGGGACCCGCTCCCGGGCGCGAAAAGCGTGCCTGCTATGGATTGAACTGGCGGCGGTTGCAATGCGGCGGCCAGAGGTTCCGGACAAAAGCAAACGGCCGCCCCATTGAGAGCGGCCGCTGGTAAAACTGGCTCAGAAAGCCGGGCTTATTCCTCGTCCTTGGCTTTCAGGATCTGCTTGCCACGGTACAGGCCCGTTTTCGGGTCGACGTGGTGTGGACGGCGGAGTTCGCCCGATTCCTTGTCCTCGATGTACGAATTGCCCTTCAGGGCGTCGTGAGCCCGGCGCATGCCGCGCTTGGAGGGGGATGTCTTGCGCTTAGGGACGGCCATGTTTGCCTCGGAAACGGCAGGAAATGTCTGGGGAACGGGACCTGCCCATTCTTGCGAGCGGGCCTCATACAGGGTCTGATGCAGGGCCGCAAGACCGGGCCGGCATCCGGTCTAGCGGCTTTTTGGACGTGATTTTAGGTCCCTGGGGTCAGAATCAGGGTGGCATTGCAGGACGCCCCAACGCTGATGCGCGAAGCACAGGCGCTGAAGGCGGCTGGACGGCTTGAAGAAGCCATCAGCCGTTATCGGGAGGCCATTGCCGCAAATCCACGGTCCGCGGTGGCTGAACACAACCTGTCGGCCTGCCTGGGAGACGCCGGGCGGTGGGCTGAGGCGGAACCCCATATCCGCGCGGCCTTCGCCAAGGGGATCGATGCGCCGGAGACCTGGCTGGTGCAGGGACGGTGCGAACAGGCGCTGGGGCGGATCGACGAGGCCGAGGCGGCGATGCGGCAGGCGATCCGGCGGAGGGGCGACCTGATCGACGCGCAGCGGGAGCTGGCGCAGCTGGTGTGGATGCGCTCGGGCGATGCGGATGCGGCGCTGAAGGAGATCGACGCGGCGCTGAAGGCGGCGCCGGGGCATAGCGGCCTGGCGTTCGTGAAGGCGCAGGCGCTGGAGTTCATGGGACGAGCGGACGAGGCCTATGGGCTGATGCTGCGGATGGCAGAGTCGCATCCGCAGGCGGGGTCCGTGCTGGTCTATGCTTCGCAGCTCGCGGTCGGGCTCGGGCGTGCGGAGGCGGGGCTGCAGCTTGCCGAGCGGGCGTATCGCATCGCGCCGCATGAGCTGCCGGTGATGGTGACGCTGACCGAAGCGCTGCTGGCGATGGGCGAGGCCAAGCGCGCGTCTGACCTTGCGGGCGACATGCGGCGGAAGTGGTCGACCAACCAGCACGCGATCGCGTTACAGGCGACGGCGTGGCGGATGCTGGGCGATGCGCGGTATCAGCGGCTGCATGATTATGCGTCGCTGGTTGGGGCTGCGTTGCTCGATGTACCGGCGGGATGGGGTTCGCTGGACGCGTATGTGGCCGATGTGGCGGCGGCGCTAAACGAGCTGCATGCGTATCGCGAGCATCCGTTCAATCAGTCGCTGAGGCATGGCAGTCAGGCGGTGGACATTCTACAGCAGAAGCACCCTGCCCTGCGCGCGCTGCCTCAGGCGCTGGATGGGCCCATCAAGAAGCGGCTGAAGGAGCTTGGGCCGGGCGATGATCCGGTGCGGGCGCGCAATCGCAGTACATATGCGTTCCAGGGCATGTGGTCGGTGAAGCTGCGGCCGGGCGGCTATCACATCGACCATGTGCATCCGCAGGGCTGGCTTTCTTCGGCCTGTTATGTCGAGACGGTGGCGCCGAAGGGGCGCGAAGGCTGGATCCGGTTCGGCCAACCGGGCGTGAAGACGCATCCGGTGATGGAGGCAGAGCACTTCGTCGAGCCGAAGCCGGGAATGCTGGTGCTGTTCCCCTCCTACATGTGGCACGGGACTGTGCCGTTCACGGGCGACAAGCCGCGCCTGACGTTCGCGTTCGATCTCGTGCCGGGGCCGGTGGAGCTGCCGGAACACGACTGATTACCGCTCTGCCCGCAGCGTTGACCGGGAATGTTGACTCGCAAATCGACATATGTAGAGTTAGTGACATGAAGCGAGAGCGACGCCTTTCAGAACAGAGCATCAGCGTGCTTGGCGCGCTGGCTGAGAAACCGTGGGAATGGCGTTACGGGCTCGAGATCGCGGCGGTGACGGAGCTGAAGTCGGGGAGCCTCTATCCGATCCTGATCCGGCTCGATGAGCGCGGTCTGCTGGAGAGCAAGTGGTTGGAGCCGGAGAAGACCGGACGACCGCCGCGACATGCCTACCGGATCACGCCGAATGGGCGCACTGCGTTGAAGGCTTCGCTGAAAGCGCCAGCGAAAGCGGTGCGGATGCGGACATCGGGGGCGCGGGCATGAGTGTTCGGCGCAGCCTCGCGAAAATCCTGATGCGCTGCGCCGCCTTTCTTGCTCCGCGCGACAAGACGGATTGGATGCATGCGATGCGCGCTGAGTTCGAGGCAACAGGCGATGCAGATGCGCTGTCGTGGGCGGCGGGGTGTGTGGGGACGACCCTGCTCTGGAGGGTGCGCGCCGAGGTGATCTATGTTGTCGCGTTGGTTGTGGCGGTGATTGCTTATGAGCCGTGCATCATCTTCGTCATCGAGAACGTGATCGGGGAAGATCATCTGGACGAATATTTTATGGATATGGTCCACGCGACCGAATTTCTCTATCTCGGACTGACGACATTTCTGCTTGGAATCTGCTGGCCGAGAAGATTGGTGCTGACGGCGGCTCTCGTGTTGTTGTGCGCGAAGATCATCCCGGTCTGCCTTTCAGCCTGGGGCAAGCTCTACACCGGTCCGGACTTGGGCAAACAACTATGGTCCATGATCGATATAGGTGAAGCCCTCACCCAATTCTTCTGGTGGCCCGTTGCACTCGGAGCGCTGTCGGCGTTCGTACTGAACCGATTGATACGCTCCCGCCGCCGCGTGCGCGACTAGCGCTTCAGCGCGTCTGCGATCTGCTGGAGCAGCACCTATGGCGCGGTCGGCCTTGAGTAGACCGGGACGTCCGAGTGGACGGCGTGGATTTTGGGGCGGGAGGCCGACGCCTGTGTGAACGACAACGTCGACGACTGCGCTGCGGGCGCTCGCGGTAGATCGGGCGGCTTCAATGATTTCACGATCGTAGCGGAAGCATTCAGGTCCGGCATCCCCATTGGCGATCCGCCGCAGGCCTGCCGAGCTTCACACAGTCTGTCGAAGAATTGACCTGCGCGACCGCTGCTTCGCCGAGCATCAAACCAAAGAGCCGGAGCCTGCGATCCGGCGCACGATTGAGCGATAGAGCAAGTTGCCCACAATGGCGTTCACAAAGTGGCGTGAAAGGCTCGGGCGACCTACACCATCCAACCGTCTCGAGAAGCTAGACCAGCCTGCTCTTGTCGCGCGCCGCCGCGATGAAGCTCGCGAAGAGCGGGTGCGGGTCGAAGGGGCGGGATTTCAGCTCGGGGTGGAACTGGACGCCGATGAACCAGGGATGGTCGGTAAGTTCCATGATCTCGGGAAGCTTGCCGTCCGGGGACATGCCGGAGAACAGGACGCCGTACGGGGCCAGCCTGGCGATGATATCGGTGTTGACCTCGTAGCGGTGGCGGTGGCGTTCGGAGATCGTCTGCGAGCCGTAGATTTCGGCGACCTTGGAGCCTTTGGTCAGGACGGCGGGATAGGCGCCGAGGCGCATCGTGCCGCCGAGGTCGCCGTCCGCGGTGCGGACTTCCTTGGTGTTGCCGCGAACCCATTCGCCCATGAGGCCGACTACGGGATAGTCGGGCTTGCCGAATTCGGTGGTGCCGGCGCCGGGGATATTGGCGAGGTTGCGGGCGAGTTCGATCACCGCGAGCTGCATACCATAGCAGATGCCGAAGCATGGCAGCTTGTGTTTCCGGGCGTAGCCGGCCGCACGCATCTTGCCGATCGCCCCGCGTTCGCCGAAGCCGCCGGGCAGAAGCACGCCATCGACAGTATCGAGCTCAGAGAGATCGGCGCTGGGGTCGTCATAGCGGTCTGAGGGGATCCAGGTGAGGTTCACCTTCACCTTGTTGGCGAGGCCGCCATGGCCAAGCGCTTCAACGACAGATTTGTATGCGTCATGCAGCGCGACGTACTTGCCGACGATGGCGATACGGACTTCGCCGTCCGGATTGCGGAGCGTCTGCGAGGTCTGCACCCAACGCTTGAGATCGGGCGTGGTCTGTTTCTCGAGCCCGAAATGGCGAAGCACTTCATGGTCGAGGCCGCGGGCGTGATATTCGAGCGGGACTTCGTAGATGTTCTGCGCATCGAGCGCTTCGATAACGGCTTCCGGGCGGACGTTGCAGAACAGCGCGAGCTTGCGGCGCTCTTCCGGCGGGATCGGCATGGGCGCGCGGCACAGCAGGATGTCGGGCTGGATGCCGATCGAGCGGAGTTCCTTTACCGAGTGCTGCGTCGGCTTGGTCTTCAGCTCGCCGGCGGTGGCGATATAGGGCAGCAGCGTAAGGTGAATGAAGAGGCTCTGGTCGCGGCCGACTTCCTGACTGAACTGGCGAATGGCCTCGAAGAACGGCAGGCCCTCGATGTCGCCGACCGTGCCGCCGACTTCGCAGAGGATGAAATCGACATCGTCGGTGTCGGAGCGGATGAAATCCTTGATGGCGTCGGTGACGTGCGGGATCACCTGGATGGTCGCGCCGAGATAGTCGCCCTTCCGTTCCTTCTCGAGGATCGACTTGTAGATGCGGCCAGTGGTCGTGTTGTCGGTCTTGCGGGCGGAGACGCCGGTGAAGCGCTCGTAGTGACCGAGGTCGAGATCGGTCTCGGCGCCGTCATCGGTGACGAACACCTCGCCGTGCTGGGTCGGCGACATCGTGCCCGGGTCGACGTTGAGATACGGATCGAGCTTGCGCAGACGGACGCGGTAGCCCCGCGACTGCAGCAACGCGCCAAGCGCTGCCGAGGCAATGCCCTTCCCGAGGGAGGACACAACGCCTCCCGTGATGAAGATGAAACGCTTCATGACGGATGCTCAGTTTAACGATTCGGCGGCCGCAGGCGAGAGGCCAAACGTCAGTAGTCAGGCGACTAGTTGTTCGATCCACCGTTTTGCGGCGAGGGCGCCGGTGTGGTGGGCGTAGTTGTCGCAGGGGCCGGCGTGGAAGCGGGAGGCTTCGTGGCCGGGGTCGTGGTGTTCGTGGCGGGGGCCGGCGTGTTCGCCTTCGGCGCGAGCGGATCGATCGCGGGGGCCGGGGCAGGCGTGGCCGGAGCCGTGGTGGCTGGCGTGGTCGTGGTGGTCGCCGGAGCAGTAGTCGACGGCGTGGTCGTTGACGGCGTCGTGGTCACCGGCGCGGCCTTGAACGGATCGACCGGCTGCTGCGCCTGCTGCTCCAGCACGCTGGGAGCGTTGGCGGCTTCGTTGTTGATGCGGGTCATCAGGACGCTGGTGGCGAAGAACAGCGCGGCGAGGCCGGCCGTGACCTTGACCAGGATACCAGCCGCGCCGCGGCCGGAGATCAGCCCGCCCGTGCCGCCGCCGCCCATGCCGAGCGCGCCGCCCTCGGAGCGTTGCAGCATGACCGCGACCACCAGCACGACGCAGGCGATGATGTGGATGGTAAGCAGGACTGCGAGCATGGATGGGCCGCCGAAGCAAATTTGACCGCGTCAAAGCACGTCGGCGGGGTGCGGCCAAGCCCCCCAGCGCCGGATAGGCGGGTTTTCATATGGGTGCGGCCATCCGGCTTCGCCAAATCCTGCCGCATTATGCGCAGCCTTTTAGACGCAACCCTGGGCAATCTTGAGGAAATCAGCGGCTTTGAGGCTGGCGCCGCCGACGAGGGCCCCGTCCACGCCCTCAACCGCCATGAGTTCGCGGGCGTTATCGGGCTTCACCGAGCCGCCGTAGAGCAGCCGGATCCCCCTGCCCGCAGCCCCGAACCGGGCTTCCAGCGCCTTGCCGATTGCCCCGTGAACCTCGGCGACCTGCGCCATGGTCGGGGTGCGGCCAGTGCCGATGGCCCAGACGGGCTCGTAGGCAATGATGATGGGCTGGGTCCTCGCGGCTTCCGGGACCGAACCGGCCAGCTGGGTTGCGATCACGGCGAGGGTCTGTCCGGCGTCGCGCTCGGACAGGCTTTCGCCGATGCAGATGATCGGGGTGAGGCCGGCCCGCAGGACGGCGGAGGCCTTGGCGCAAACGATGGCGTCGGTTTCGCCGTGATACTGGCGGCGTTCGGAGTGGCCCACGATCACGTATTTCGCGCCGATGTCGGCCCACATCTCGGCGCTGACGTCGCCCGTGAAGGCCCCGGATTTCTCCGAGTGGCAGTCCTGCCCGCCGAGGCCGATGGCGGAACCCTTCAGGGACTGGCCGACCGTGCTGGCCAGGGTGGCCGGGGGGCAGATGGCGAGTTCGACGCCGGGAACACCCGCCGCGCCCTCGACAATGGCCTTAACCTCTCCGAGAGAGGCCTTGAGGCCATTCATCTTCCAGTTGCCGGCTACCAGCTTCGTCCTGGTGGTCATTCGCCCTGTCCCCGCGACTCAATGCGCCTTTAGCTGTGAGGCGGCTTAGCCCCGCTGCAGAATCCGGCCGTATTGTCGCATTTTCCTGCGGCGAACCGGTTTCCCCTTCGCCGCAAAATGCTCTAGCAAGCCGTGTTCCAGCGGACAACCTTGCCCGGTCGCCGCCTAATATCAGGGAGTTACGCCGATGATCGGCGGTATTCGCAAGTTTGCAAAATCGAAGTGGGCGGCAGTCCTGCTGTTCATTCCCCTGATCATCAGCTTCGGCATTTTCGGGTTCCAGGATCCGTTCCGCGGCATCACGGGCGGCGGCTTCATCAAGATCGGTGATCGCGAGATCCGTCCGAGCGACATCACCAAGGAACTGCAGGACATGATCGAAGAGGCCCGCGTCCGCGATGGCAAGATTCTGTCGCAGGACGAGGCCGTGAAGCAGGGCCTCGGCCAGCAGGCGCTCAGCAAGCTGATGTACCAGACCGCGCTGTCGGCCTATGCCGATCTCAAAGGCATTCGCGCGAGCACGGACGCCGTCCAGAACACGCTGCTGAACGATACCACCGTGTTCAAGGACGCGCTGGGCCGCGTGAACCTTGATGCGATCCGCGCAGAAGTGCGCCAGCGCGGCATGCGCAACATCAAACAGTATGAGGACTTCGTCCGCGATGCGATGACGCGATTTTACATCCAGGACTCGTCGATGGCGGCGCTGAAGGTTCCGGACCTGCTGTCACTGCCGGTCATCAAGTATGAGGGCGAATCCCGCACGCTGACCTTCGCCACGGTTTCCGATCTCACGGTGGGGTCGCCCAAGGCCCCGACGGATGCAGAGCTTGAAGCCTGGTACAACGGCCACAAGGAGATGTTCGCGCAGAAGGAGCGCCGCCGCATTTCGGTGTTGAGCTATTCGCCGGACGACTTCCTCGACCGCACCACAATCAGCGACGAGCAGGTGAAGGCCGAGTACGAGAAGAACATCAAGGAATACTCGACGCCTGAAACGCGCGCCATCAGCGAGTTCTCCTCGACGGACCGCAACGCGGTGCAGTCGCTGGTGGACCTTGCCAAGCAGGGCGTGGCCATCGACGAGGCGCTGAAACGCGTGCCTGGCCTCACGCGCACGGACAAGTCGGTGAAGCCGGCCGAGATCACGAACCAGGATTACAGCAAGCTGGTGTTCAGCCTGCCGGCCAACCAGATCCACAGCAATCCCTTCAAGCTGGACGACAACTCACCCTGGGCGACTGTGATCGTGAACACCATCACGCCGGGCATTGCCGAGCCGTTGGAGAAGGTCGCCGAAAAGGTTCGCCGCGACCTTGCAATGCCGGAAGCGCAGCGCGTCTATGAGGACGAGTCCGAGAAATTCCGCGACGCCGCCGGCGGCCAGCCGCTGGAAGACATCGGCAAGCAGTTCGGCTTCCCGGTGACGATGCTGGCCCCGATCGACCAACAGGGCCGGATGATCACGGGCGAACCCGTGCAGATACCGGCTGGCGCGCCTGCGCTGCAGGAGCTGTTCACGATGCAGCCGGGGCAGATGACCAACCTGTTCGAGGGCGACAACATCCGCTCGATGTATCGTCTCGACGAGATCATCGCGCCCTACACGCAGCCCTTCGCCGAGGTGAAGGCGCGCGTGCAGTTGCTCTACACCAGCGAGCAGAAGCGCAATGCAGCATCCAAGGCGGCTGATGACATGGTCGCCGCGGTGAAAGGCGGCAAGACGTTCGAGCAGGCAGCGGCGGCTTCGAAGCTGACGGCGCAGCCCGGCACGACCCTGACCCGCTTCCAGGGCGAACGCGGCGGGATGGACCCGAGCGTACTGCAGGGCGCGTTCGCCCTGAAGCAGGGTGAGGTGTCGGTGGTGACCGACAGCAGCGGCGTTCCGTGGGTGGTGCGGGTCGACAAGATCGAACCGGTGACGCCTGCGACGGCGGCGATGCTACGCGCGCAGATCGCGCCTGTCGTGGCGCAGACGCTGCAGCAGGACCTCCAGCAGGTGTTTGTCGGCGGGCTGCAGAAGGAAGTGAAGTTCGACATCCAGGAAGCTGCTGTGAAGCAGTATTTCGACAGCTTCACCAAAGACGAGCAATGACGAGCGCCCTGCCCCGGCTTCACATTCGGCGGCGGGTCGACGACACGGAGTCGCCGGTTTCAGCGATGCTGAAGCTGAACCCCATGTCGCCGGGGTTGGTGCTGTTCGAGAGCGTCATGGGCGGGGAAACGCGCGGGCGCTATTCGTTCATCGGCATGGCGCCGGACCTGTGGTGGCGCGTGCGGGGCGGCAAGGCGGAGACGTCGCCAACGCCTGAGTTCAAGGAAGTGCTGTCGACGTCGAACGACGTGATGGGCTCGCTGCGGGCCTTCATCGACGCGTGCAAGGTGTCGGGCATGGACGGGCTGCCGCCGATGGCGGCGGGGGCGTACGGCTATCTCGGCTATGACATGGTCCGCTATGTCGAAGAGCTGCCGGCGGCGAAGGCTGACCCCAACGGCGTGCCGGAAGCGATGCTGATGCGGCCGGGCGTTGTGCTGATCTTCGACGGGGTGAAACAGGAAATCATCATCGCGGCGCCGGAACGTGGCGGGGAAGCCGCGACGCTGAAGCGGATCGACGACATCGAGGCGAAGCTGGACCAGCCGATGCCTCCATCTCGCCCGAACGATGCGCCGGTCGAGAAGATCGAGTTCGCATCGAACACGACCAGGCAGCGCTATCTCGACATGGTCGAGAAGGCGAAGAGCTACATCCGTGCAGGCGACATCTTCCAGGTGGTGCCGAGCCAGCGGTTTTCGGCGCCGTTCGAGCGGTCGCCGTTTGCGTTCTACCGGGCGTTGCGCCGGCTGAACCCTTCGCCTTTCATGTTCTACGTGAATTTCGGCGCGTTCCAGATTTCGGGTTCGAGCCCGGAAATTCTGGTGCGGGTCCGGAACGGCGTGGTGACTGTGCGACCGATCGCGGGGACGTTGCCGCGTGGGGCGACGCCCGAGGCCGATCTCGCGAACGAACAGAAGCTGCTGGCCGATCCGAAGGAACGGGCCGAGCACCTGATGCTGCTCGACCTTGGCCGCAATGATGTGGGCCGGGTGGCGGCGCGTGGGTCGGTCGAGGTGACAGAGAGCTTCACGGTGGAGCGCTATTCCCACGTGATGCACATCGTCTCCAACGTGCAGGGACGCTTGAAGCCGGGCGAGGATATGGTGTCCGCACTGGCGGCGGGCTTCCCGGCGGGCACCACGTCTGGCGCGCCGAAGATCCGGGCGATGGAGATCATCACAGAACTCGAGCCGCATGCGCGGGGCGTCTATGCGGGCGGCGTCGGTTACTTTGGCGCGGGCGGCGACATGGATACATGCATCGCGCTGCGCACGGCTGTGTTCGCGGGCGGCAAGATCCATGTGCAGGCGGGCGGCGGGGTCGTCTACGACTCCAACCCCGACAGCGAGTTCATGGAGACGGTGCACAAGGCCAGCGCCCTCTTCCGCGCAGCCGAGGAAGCGGCGCGGTATGATCGGGGGAACCGGTGATGAAGGTTCTCCTTATCGATAACTATGACAGCTTCACCTACAATCTTGTCCACTACCTGCAGGATGTGAGCCCGAAGGTTGAGGTCGAGGTCGTGCGCAATGATGCGCTGACGGCCAAGGAAGCGCTGGCGAAGGGGGCGGATGCGATCGTGTTGTCGCCGGGACCGTGCACGCCGAACGAGGCGGGCATCTGTCTTGAGCTGATCAAGCTGGCGCCGGACAATCTGCCGATCCTGGGCGTGTGCCTGGGACATCAGGCGATCGGCCAGGCGATGGGCGGGATCGTGGAGAGCGCCAAGGACATCGTTCACGGCAAGGCGTGGGACGTAAAGGTGCTGGGCGGCGAGCTGTTCAAGGGCGTGCCGGAGCATGTGGAAGTGGTGCGCTACCACTCGCTGGCGATCCGGCGCGAGGGAATGCCAAACGTGCTTTCGGTAGATGCAGAGACGGCGGACGGGGAAGTTATGGCGGTGAGCCATGCGACGCGGCCGGTGTTCGGCGTGCAGTTCCATCCCGAGTCCATCGGGTCGCAGCACGGCAAGACAATGCTGGCGAACTTCCTGAAAAAAGCGGGGCTCAAGTGAGCGACGCTGTCCGCAATGCCGTGAAGAAACTCGCCGAAGGTGAGCGGCCGACGCCCGGGGAGATCGGTGCGTCGTTCCAGGCCATTCTCACCGGCGAAGCGGAGCCTGCGCTGATCGCGGCCTTCCTGATGGGGTTGCGAACGCGCGGGGAAACAGTGGAAGACATCGTCGCCGGCGTGCGCGTGATGCGAGCGAACATGGTCCCGGCCAACGCTCCGGCCGGCGCAATCGATACGTGCGGCACGGGCGGGCTGAGCTGGACGTCGCTGAACACATCGACGGCAGTAGCGTTCGTGGCGGCAGGCGCAGGCGCGGTGGTGGCCAAACACGGCAACCGCTCGAAGAGCCGCGCCGGATCGGCCGACGTGCTGGAGGCGCTGGGCGTGAACCTTGCGCCGACCACGGCGCAGATCGAGGCCAGCTTCCGCGAGGCGGGTGTGGCCTTCATGTTCGCCCAGCAGCACCATACGGCGATGAAACATGTTGCGCCGGTGCGCCAGGCGCTGGGGATCCGGACGATCTTCAACATGCTGGGACCGCTGGCCAACCCCGCCGGCGTCAAGCGGCAGGTGATGGGCGTGTTTGCGCCGGAATGGGTGGAGCCGGTGGCGAAGGCGATGCTGTCGCTGGGCGCGGAGCGCGCGATGGTGGTGCACGGGCTCGACGGCATGGACGAGATCTCGACCACGGGAACGACGCTGGTCGCCGAGATCAAGGATGGCGTCGTGCGCATGCAGGACTTGTCGCCGGAGCGGATGGGCGTGCCGCGGGCCGAGCTCGATGACCTGCGCGGCGGGACAGTCGCGGAGAACGCAGCAGCGCTGACCCGGTTGCTGCAGGGCGAACCGGGGCCGTTTGCAGATCTGGTGGCGGTGAATGCCGGTGCGGCGATCCACGTGGCGGGGCTGACGGATACGCTGCTCGACGGCATTGCGCGGGCGCGCGCGTCGATCTCCAGCGGCAAGGCGATGGCGGCTCTGGAAGCATTGAAGCGAGCCTCGCATGGTTAGCGACCGGCTCAAGGCGATCATCGACTACAAGCGCGATGAAGTGGTGAAGCTGAAGCGCGAGCGGACGCTGTCGTCGCTCGAGGCAGATGCCAAGGCGGCTTCGAAACCACGTGGGTTTGCGCACGCACTCATCAGTATCGCGCAGGCGGGCGGCAATGCTTTGATCTGCGAAGTGAAACGCAAGAGTCCATCTGCGGGCGACATCTCGCCAGGACGCAACCAGGTGGCCGTCGCGCGCGACTACGAGGCCGGCGGCGCCGCATGCATTTCGGTGCTGACGGACGGGCCGAGCTTTGGCGGATCGCTCGACGACATGATCAGCGTGCGCAACGCGATTTCGATCCCGGTGCTGCGCAAGGACTTCATGGTCGACCCGATCCAGATCGTGGAGGCGCGCGCAGCCGGGGCCGATGCGATCCTCATCATCATGGCGGCGGTCGACAACGCGCTCGCAGAAGACCTGCACGCTGCAGCGGACGAGTACGGCATGTCGGTGCTGCTCGAGGCGCATGACGAAGCGGAGCTGGTTCGGGCGCTCGGCCTGCCCTCGCCGCTGATGGGCGTGAACAACCGCGACCTCCGCTATTTCACGACCGACCTGGGCGTCACCGAGCGGTTGTCGGACATGGTCCCGCCGGGCCGACTGCTGATCTCGGAAAGCGGCGTAAAGACACCGGCAGACATCTCGCGGTTGCGCGCGTGCGGCGCGCGCGGATTCCTGATCGGCGAGAGCCTGATGCGGGCGGAAAATCCCGTAGAATCCGTGCGGTCGTTAACCACCGCACGGTAAAGGCGTCCACAGGCGAATTGACCCAAAGCGTGAACGATAGTAGAACTATCCGCGACTCAACGATTTAGCGGGTAGCTACGATGCTCACGAAGAAACAGCGCGAACTCCTGCTGTTCATCAACGACCGGATCAAGGAGACTGGCGTCTCCCCCTCGTTCGACGAGATGAAGGAAGCCCTGGATCTGGCGTCCAAGTCCGGCATCCACAGGCTGATCACGGCGCTCGAGGAGCGCGGCTTCCTGCGCCGCCTGGCCCACCGGGCGCGGGCGCTTGAAGTGCTGAAGCTGCCGGAGAGCGCGGTGCCGCAGACGGCGGGGCGCGCGCCGTTCCGGCCGAGCGTGGTCGAGGGCAATGGCGGGGCGCGGAAGGTGGCCGCGGCGGCGATCCGGTCTTCGATGATCCCGGTGATGGGCCGGATCGCGGCGGGTACGGCGATCGAGGCCATCGAGCACGAGACACACAAGGTTTCGGCCCCGGACGACGATTTCGATCCGGATACGCATTTCGCGCTGGAAGTCTCCGGCGAGAGCATGATCAACGCTGGCATTCTCGACGGCGACACGGTGATCCTGAAGAAGACCGATCATGCGCAGTCGGGCGACATTGTCGTGGCGCTGATCAATGAAGAGACAGCGACGCTGAAGCGCTTCCGCAAAAAGGGCGGCTCGATCGCGCTGGAAGCGGCGAACCCGGCCTTCGGCACGCAGATCTTTGGACCGGACCGTGTGCGCATTCAGGGCAAGCTGGTCGCGCTGGTTCGGAAGTATCACTGAGCCGGCGTGTCGCCTGAGGGCGTGGGATCGCCGGGCGGTTCCGTCTTTGGCGGATCCGCGGGTTTGGTTGGCTTCGGTTGCCTGGGACGATTTTCGTAGAGCGGCTGGGTCCAGGCCCGGCCGTTTTGCTTTTCGGCCATGCGGAGCGTGAGGCGGCCCGAGGCGGGGTCGATGGCGACTCCGCCCTGTCCGGCGGATTCGCAGGGGTGGAGCGTGAGCGCTGCGCCGGCGGCCAGGGCGAGCGGCAGCAGGAGGGGCCAGCGAAGGGCCTGATCGCTGACCGCGCATTTCAGGAAGCGCCAGAGACGCACTGAAAAGACACGTTTCCGGGCCTCATCTTCCGGGGTGGGGGTGGAGCTTGCCAGCGAAGGTGCGGATGTGGTCTTCAGGGCCCGCGCTCCGGTCGCCGGATGCGGCAGAAATCACGCTGGAAACCGATGACGGTCGTCACCCGCTTTGCCCCCTCCCCGACTGGCTACCTCCATATCGGAGGCGCCCGGACGGCCCTGTTCAGCTGGCTGTACGCCCGCGCAAAAGGCGGCAAGTTCCTGTTGAGGATCGAGGACACGGACAAGGACCGCTCTACGCAGGAAGCAGTGGATGCTATTTTCGACGGACTGAACTGGCTGGGGCTGGGCGGCGACGATGAGCCGGTGCTGCAGTCGACGCGCGCGGGGCGGCACGCGCAGGTGGCGCACGAACTGGTCAAGCGCGGGGCGGCGTATCTTTGCCCGGTGACGCCGGAAGAGCTTCAGGAGCGGCGCGACAAGGCGGAGCTGCTGCAAAAGAAGAAGGCAGCGGACGGTCATCTCTCGGCTGCGGACGCGGCGGAGTTGGATGAGTTGACGCGGCCGTTCAAGTCGCCATGGCGCAATCCCAACAAGCCCCTGCCCGCGGGCGCGCCGACCGTGGTGCGGCTGCGGATGCCGGACGACGGCGAACTGGTCGTGAAGGACCATGTGCAGGGCACGGTTGCGCGCAAGTATGCAGACCTCGATGACCTGGTCCTGCTGCGCTCGGACGGGACGCCGACCTACATGCTGGCCGTTGTGGTGGATGACCACGACATGGGCGTCACCCATGTGATCCGGGGCGATGATCACTTCCTCAACACATTCCGCCAGCTGCCGATCTATCTCGGTATGGGCTGGCCGCAGCCGGACTACGCACACGTGCCGCTGATCCACGGGCCGGACGGCAAGAAGCTGTCCAAGCGCCACGGCGCGACGGCGGTGGACGAGTATCGCGATATTCTCGGCTACCTGCCCGAGGGAATGAAGAACTACCTGCTGCGGCTCGGCTGGAGCCATGGCGATGACGAGATCATCCCGGAGGCGCAGGCGGTCGCGTGGTTTGACCTCGACGGGCTCAACAAGGCCCCGGCGAGGCTGGACTTCGCCAAGCTGGACTTCGTGAACAAGCACTACATGGCGCTGGCCGATGACCAGCGTCTGTTCGATCTGCTGCTGTGCCGGCCGGAGATGCAGGGCAAGACGCCGGAAGAGATGGACCGTATCCGGGCCGCCATGCCGGCCCTGAAGACGCGGGCCGCCACGATGGTCCAGCTGGCCGAACAGGCGCGATTCCTGACCTCAATCCGGCCCATCCAGCTTGACGACAAACAGAAGGCCCAGGTGAACGATGAAGCCCGTGGGCGGCTGGCGGACCTGTTGCCGCTGCTGGAGGGGTTGAATGATTGGGCGGAAGCCCCGATCAAGGTCGCTCTCACGCAATATTGCGATCAAAACGGCATCAGCATGGGCAAAATCGGCCCTGTTTTGCGCACCGTCCTTACCGGGGGGGCGCCCGCGCCCGATATTGCTCTTGTGCTGGCCTTGCTAGGCCGTAATGAAGCTTTCGCGCGGATGAGGGATCATGCCCGCGCTAGGGGCTGAGCGGCGGGAAGCCGTAGGGAATTGAGGAGACTTCGTCGATGGAAAACAAGGTCAAACCGCACGGCAAGGCGACCGTCACAGCCAATGGCAAGACGGTCGAGATGCCCGTGTACAGCGGCACGGTGGGCCCCGACGTCATCGATATCGGCAAGCTCTACGCCCAGACCGGCATGTTCACGCTCGATCCGGGCTTCACGTCCACGGCGTCCTGTGAAAGCCAGATCACCTATATCGACGGCGACGCCGGCATTCTGCTGCATCGCGGCTATCCGATCGACCAGCTGGCCGAGAAATCGAACTTCCTCGAGGTCTGCTACCTGCTGCTGCACGGCGAGCTGCCGAACGCCAAGGAGAGCCTGGAATTCAACAACACGATCACGCGGCACACGATGCTGCACGCGCAGTTCGACCGGTTCTTCGAGGGCTTCCGCCGCGACGCCCATCCGATGGCGATCATGTGCGGCGCCGTCGGCGCGCTGTCGGCCTTCTACCATGACTCCACGAACGTGAATGATCCGCTGCAGCGCAAGGTCGCCCAGCACCGCATGATCGCGAAGATGCCGACCATCGCGGCGCGCGCGTTCAAGTATCACGCCGGCCAGCCCTTCGTGAGCCCGCGTAACGAGCTCGACTACGCGTCGAACTTCCTGCGCATGTCGTTCGCTGTTCCGGCTGAGGACTACAAGGTTAACCCTGTTCTCGCCCGCGCGATGGACCGCATCTTCATCCTCCACGCCGACCACGAGCAGAACGCCTCGACCTCGACTGTGCGTCTCGCCGGCTCGTCGGGCGCGAACCCGTTCGCGTGCATCGCGGCCGGCATCGCTTGCCTCTGGGGCCCGGCCCACGGTGGCGCAAACGAAGCGGCGCTGCAGATGCTGCAGGAGATCGGCACCGTCGAGAACGTGAAGAAGCACGTCGACAAGGTGAAGAACAAGGTGGACGGCGTCCGCCTCATGGGCTTCGGCCACCGCGTCTACAAGAACTACGACCCGCGCGCGAAGGTCATGGCGCAGACCTGCAAGGAAGTGCTCAAGGAAGTGGGCATCAACGACCCGCTGCTCGAAGTCGCGATGGAGCTCGAGAAGATCGCGCTCTCGGACGAGTACTTCATCGAGAAGAAGCTGTATCCGAACGTGGACTTCTATTCGGGCATCACGCTGAAGGCGATGGGATTCCCGGTTTCGATGTTCACCGTGCTGTTCGCACTGGCCCGTACTGTCGGCTGGATCGCGCAGTGGGAAGAGATGACCACGGACAACACCCAGCGCATCGGCCGCCCGCGCCAGATCTACACGGGCGCTCCGCAGCGCGACTACGTTCCGATGAGCGCTCGCTAAGGGCGAGGGTCGTGACAGACACAAGGGGCGGTCTTCGGGCCGCCCTTTTCGTTTCAGGAAAGCTTCAGGATCGTCTCGGCGGCGATCTCGGCGGCGGGGCGGCCTGTGCCGGCCATGATGCGCAAAGCTTCGCGCTGGCCTTCCTGCTGGGCCTTCAGGACCGCGGGATCGGAGAGGCGGCGTTCGGCGGCCTGTTCGATATTCTTCACGCTGAAGCTGGTCTGCAGGAATTCGGGGATCACCTCGCGGTTCACCGCGACGTTCACCAGCGCCGAGAAGCGCGACTTGAACAGGAAGAAGCGGAGCAGCGCCCAGGTGATCCAGCCGAGCTTGTAGCCGGTCACGACGGCGGCGCCCTGGGCGGCGAGTTCGGTGGTGACGGTGCCCGAGCAGGCGATGGCGACGGTCATGGCGGCGTATGCGTCGGCCTTCTCGGCTTCATCCCGCACAAGCACGATGGGGAAGGACTGGGCTTTCGCCAGCGCCTCGACCTCGGCGGCGACGCTGGGGGCGACCATGCAGATGACTTTCCGCTTCGGATCGCGCCCCTGCACGATGCGGGTGGCTTCCATCAGCGTGGGCGCGACGCGGCGCATCTCCGCTTTCCGGCTGCCTGGCAGCAGGCCGATAATCGAGGCATCAGCGGGAAGACCGTATCGTTGGCGGAAGGCGGCGCCGTCGCCCTTGGGCAGGCGATGGAGCGCAGGGTTGCCGATGACGGTCGTGGGCAGTTTCCACTTCACATAGAAGGGCTGCTCGAACGGGTGGATGCACAGGAGGTGGTCGACCCATTGCGCCAGCACGCGTGCGCGACCGGGGCGCGTGGCCCAGACCTGCGGGCCGATCAGCTTGATGCGCTTGGCGCGGGCGCCACGCAGCTTCAGCGCGCGGGCGAGGCGCCACATGAAGCCCCAGCTGTCGATCAGGACGACACTGTCGGGGTCTGCCTTCGCGATGACGTCGGCGGCGTCCTCGACCGCCTTCTTCACGCGGTCATAGGCCTTGAGGCCTTCGATCAGGCCGATCACGGCCAGGCCGGACATGTCGACGTCGGAATGCGCGCCGCGCACCTTCATGCGCTCGCCGCCGATGCCGGAGATCTTCACATCGGGGTCGGCGGTGCGGAGGGCGTCGATGACATCGGCGCCAAACGCGTCGCCGGATTCCTCGGCTGCGACGAGGAAAATATGACTCACGAGAGTTCCGCCGCGGTGAAACCGTAGATGAAAATGCCGGCGGCGTTGGCGGCGGCGGCGACTTTCTCGCGGTCGACAACCAGGGCGGCGCCGGCTTCGACAGCAATGCCTGCAAGACCCGCTTTCGCTGCACCCTCGACGGTGGCGACGCCGATGGTGGGGAGGTCTATGCGGCGTTCCTGCTGTGGCTTCGGACGCTTCACCAGCACGCCACGGCGTGCCTCGGGCGCGCCACGGATTTCGGGAATGAGGTCCGGGATGCGGGCGAGCATGCGATCCGTACCCTCCTGCGCCTCAACGGCGAGGATCAGGCCGGCGCAGGAGATGGCGCCCTGACCGATCTCCAGCGAGCCGGAGATCCCCGCGACTTCGGCGGCGCGGCGGATATCGGGCCAGTGTTCGGCGGCAGGCGCCATCGTTCCGAGCGGACCAGGCCCGACCAGGAGGTCGTTGAGCACGTCGTCTGCGCCGATGATGCGGAAGCCGGCGTCGGAGAAGATATCCATCACGCTACGCAGGAGCGCGTCGTCGCCCTTCCTGGCGGCGGCGAGGATTTTGGGGAGCGACTGCACGCCCTTGAGATCGAGCTTCAGCGAGCCGAAATCCGGACGCTTGAGCCAGCCTGCGAAGACCATCTCCTCGCAGCCTTCTTTTTTCATCAGCTGGATCAGCCGGCCGAGTTCGCCGACCGACAGCTCGGGACCGTTGTATTCGGCGAGCAGGGAGGCTTCGACGAATCCCTTGAGGCCGACGACGAACGGGTTGCGGCCCGTGCGGCGCGCCTGCTCAGCCACGCGGCGCGGAAGGTCTCCGCCGCCGGCGACGATTGCGAGCCGTCCAGCGGCCATCAGGCGGATCCCGGCGTGCAGAGCGGGCGTTTCTCGCCAGCGCGGATGAAGTCAATGATGCGCATGACTTCGAGAACCGAGGCATGCTTTTCGCCGATGCGCTCGACGCGATCCTCGAAATAGCCCTCGCCGTGGAAGAGGTCCTTGTAGACGTGGCGGAGCAGATGGATCGTCTCGCGCGTGGCGCCGCGGCGCTTGAGGCCGACAATGTTGAGGCCGTTCAGGTGACCGTGGTTGTCGACCATGCCGAACGGAATGACGTCACCCACGACCGGCGCGCAGCCGCCGATAAAGCCGCCCATGCCGACGCGGCCGAGCTGGTGGATTGCAGAGTTGCCGCCGAGGATGACGAAGTCTTCCAGCACCGCCATGCCGCCGCTGACCGCGTGGGTGGCATAGACCACGTTGTTGCCGATGATGTTGTCATGACCGACATGGGCCCCGTTCATGTAGAAGCCGCGGTTGCCGACGACGGTCTTGCCGCGGCCTTGCACCGTGCCGAGGTGGAAGGTGGCGCCCTCGCGGATGAGGTTGTCGGTTCCGATGATGAGCTGGGTATCCTCGCCCTTGTACTTCGTGTCCTGCGGCGGATGGCCGAGGGCGGCGAAGGGGAAGACCTGCGTGCGGGCGCCGATCGTGGTCGAACCTGCGACCGACACGTGGGAAACGAGCTTCACGCCCTCCCCCAGCTTCGCCTTGGCCGAGACGACACAGAAAGGGCCGATCTCGACGCCGTCGGCGAGTTCTGCGCCCTTGTCCACAATCGCTGTGGGGTGGATCGAAACGGCCATACTTCCCGGCGTCCTTGACCGGGATTGCCCGGCTATTCCTGTTGTCGGGGACGCTTTTGCGCTGCCCGCGCGAGCCACGCAAGCTCGCGCATCCATGTGCGGATCGGCTTGGACGGATAGCCTGCCCAGGTCTCACCGGCGGGGACATCGCTGAGCACGGCGGCCCCGGCGGCAATCCGCGCGCCCTGTCCGACGCGGACATGGTCTTTCAGGCCGACTCGGCCGCCAAACTGGACACCGTCACCCACCACGCTGGAGCCGGACACGCCTGCGAAGGCGGCCATTACGACCTGAGCGCCGATGCGGCAGTTGTGACCAATATGACAGAGATTATCGATATGTGTTCCCTCACCGATCACCGTATCCTCAAGCAGGCCACGGTCGATGCAGGAGTTGGCGCCGAGCGAGACGCCGTTTTGCATGATAACCCGGCCGAAATGCGGGGTTAGCGCCGCGCCGCCGCTGCCGGCTGCGAGGCCGAATCCGGTCTCGCCAATAACAGCGCCCGGAAAGATGCGCACGCCGTCGCCGATCAGCGCGCAGCGGATGCTGGCGTTGCCGCCGATGGTTGTCTTCGCTCCGACCTGAACGCCCGGGCCGAGGATCGCGTTGGCGCCGATGCGGACATCCGGGCCAATGGCCGCTCCGGCGCCGATGGTCACGCCAGGCTCCAGCACGACAGAGGCGTGGATGCGGGCTGACGGATGGATGGCGGGCTGGCCTGCTTCCAGCTGCCGCAGGCGTACTAGCTGGCTGGCGGCCTTTGCGAAGGCCGCGCGCGGATGGGCGATCACGATCACTGCCGGGCCTTCCGGGATGGCAGCAGCGGCTTCAAACGACGCCAGAACGACGCCGGCGGACTTCACCGTGACGGCGCCTGAGGGGTCTTCCAGAAAGGTCAGGTCTTCAGGGCCTGAAAGCGAAGCGGGCGCAAGCGATGAGACGCTGCGCCCGGCAATTCCGCGAATGCTCGTGGATCCGACGAGAGTTGCGATCGCCGACGCGTTCTGGGGTCCGGAGACCTCGTAGAACCTTGGATCGATCACAGCCCCGCCTTCTTCCGTTTCAGCTTACTATGGCTTCGCCGGTGTTGCCGGCTTCGCGGCGCCTGCCGCCGGCTGGGCCGGCGGCTTCGGCATGGAGTCCTGGAGCGCCTTCAGCGTCGGCACCGTCGCATCGAGACGCGCGATCACCTTGGTGGTGAGATCATTGGCGTCCTTCGCGTACCAAACCTGGGTCGTGTTCATGACAACCTCAGCGCCGACTTCCTTGGCGACCGCCTCGATCGCGGGCGCCATCCCGACCATGAGCATGCCCTGAAGGCCATTATCGGCCCGCTCGATGCCGTTATTCAACGCATTGGCCTTGTTGTAGTATTCGGCCTGCTTCTTCTGGAGCGCCTCGACCTGCGCCTTCAGTGTTGGGTTGGCGGCCAGCGCCTCCTTCGTGAGAGACTCTGTCTGCGGCTTCAGGCGCGCTTCTTCCGCCTTGATGTCGGCCTCAAGCTGTTTGAGGCCCAGCTGGTCAGCGCCCGCGTTGGCATTGGTCATGAGCGTCTGGTTGATCTCTTTGCCGACCTTGCTTTCGCGGCGGACCCGATCCTCGTTCACGACGAAGATCTTCTGCGCGAAAGCGGCGCCAGCCATGTTCGTCAGACCGACGAAGACGGCGGCTACAACAGCGAGATTGCGGAGTTTCATAGCACTAGAACCTTGTGTTGGTGCTGAACCGGAAGGATTCGGTTCGGTCGTAATCTTCCTTGGCGAGGATCTGCGAGAAGTCGAAGCGGATCGGGCCAAAGGGCGAGTCCCAGAAGATGCTAACGCCGGCGCTGGCGCGCAGGCTGGCGCTGTCGTCGACTAGGTAGGTTTCGAACGTGTTGTCCGCCCGGCGATTCCGGTCTGCTTCGTCGAGGAGGCCAACCGTGCCGACTTCAGCGAAGAAGGCGCCATCGATGCCGAACTCTTCCGGAGCATACGGGATGGGGAAGGACAGCTCCAAGGCCCCAATCGCATATGCCTTGCCGCCCAATGCATTGAAGCGCTGCACTTGCGCCGGCAGCAGGTTGCCGTCTGCGTCGTGCGCGGCTTGATCATAGACCAGGAGGCCGTCCTCCGTGACAACCTGCGTGCCGTCGGAATTGAGGCGCGGAATGGTGAAGGCCGGCGGTGACACACCCACGCCGAGCGTCAGCGGTTTGACCTCGCAGGTCGATGTGCTCGAGAAGTCGGAGCAGCTGGTGGAATTTTCATAGAAGTAACGCACCTCGCGCGGGCCGAGACCGGCGACATCGAAACCGCGGAACGAGTTGCCGCCCTTGAAGAAGCGGTTGTTGATGCGGATGCCTTCGTCGCCCCAGCTGTCGATGTAACCAGCCTCGAGGCGGCCGCTGAGCGTCCAGCCCGGCGCAATGCCGTGATAGACGGCGCCGCGGAACTCGTTGCGGAGATAGTTCACGTCGCCGCCGAGACCGGCAATGTCCTGGCTGAAGTTGATTTCAAAACCGCGTGTCGGCCGGAGGTAGTCGTTCGTGCGGTTCATCGTCAGCGTGTAGCCGAACGACGATGTCAGCCTGCCGCCCTGCTGGTCGCACAGCGAGGAGCGGAAGAACGCCGTCGTGGCGCAATTGGTGTAGGTGACGGAGTTCGGATCGTTATCGAGCTGCAGGTCATCGCTGCGCAAGTTGTAGCGCAGGCCGATCTGGTCGGTATCCGACAGTGGGAATAGCAGCCGGCCGCCGGCGCCCAGGATGGAGTTCTTGAAGCCCGCCTCCTGGAAGAAGTCCGACTGCGTCGCGAAGAGGTCGACACCAACGGCGAGGTTGCGGTCCTGGAATTTCGGCTCGGTGAAGCGGAATTCGAGGTCCTGCTGACGTGACGTGGTCTGGATGCGGGCGGATAGGTACTGGCCACGGCCGCGGAAGTTACGCTGCTGCGCGCTGACCGAGAACAGGAAGGCGTCGGCGGACGAGAAGCCGGCCGAGAAGGCAAGCTCGCCGGTCGCCTGCTCCTCCACCTTCACCTTGACGACCGTGCGGTCGGGCGTTGAGCCGGCTTCGTCTTCTACTTCAACCTTCTCGGGGTTGAAGAAGCCGAGCGCGCGAATACGGCTTTTGGCGTTGTCCAGCTGGACGGGGTTGTACTGGTCGCCTTCAGCCACGCGGATCTCGCGGCGGATGACGCGGTCCAGCGTCTGCGTGTTGCCCTGGATGTCGATGCGCTCGATGTAGACACGGGCGCCTTCATCGACCTTGAAGGTGAGGCCGACTGTGTGGTTGACCGGGTCGCGGTGCTCGACGGGACGGATCGAGACGTTGGCGTAACCGGCAATGCCGGCCGCAAAGGTGAGCGTGTCGATTGCGTCCTGGATGCTCTTGGCGCGGAACTGATCGCCCTTCTTGATGCCGAGGATCAGTGCGAGGCGTTCGCCCGACAGCTTCTCGAGCTGGGTTTCGACGTTGAGATCGCCGAACGTGTATTTCTCGCCCTCATCGACCGTGAAGGTCAGGTAAAAGTCGCGACGATCAGGCGTCAGTTCGGCGACTGACGAGATTACGCGGAAATCGGCGTAGCCTTCGTTGGTGTAGAATTCGGTGAGCTGGGAGCGGTCGTACTCGACCTGGCCAGGGTTGTAGTTGTCGGCTTTCTCGAAAAAGCGCCACCAGCGCGACTGGCGCGTGGTGATCTCGCGGCGGAGACGGTCGTCCGCAAACGCCTTGTTGCCGATGAAGTTGATCGAGCGCACGCCGGTTGTCGGACCTTCGTCGATCGAGAAGATCAGGTCGGCGCGGTTCTGCGGCAGCACCTTGTATTGCGGCGTCACCGTCGCCGCGAAGCGGCCGGCGCGGCGATAGACTTCGAGGATGCGCTGCACGTCCTGCTCAACGCGCGACAGCGTGAAGGTCTGACGCGGCTCGGCCTCGGTCTCTTCCTCGAGACGCTCGGTCGTGACCGCGTTGTTACCCTCGAAGATGATGCGGTTGATGATCGGGTTTTCGAGAACGCGCACGACGAGGTCGTTGCCGCGCGTTTCCATCTGGATGTCGGCGAACAGACCGGTGGCGCCGAGCGCGCGCACCGAAAGGCCGATACGCTCTTCATCGAAAGCGTCGCCCGGCTTCACCAGCAGGTAGGACAGGACCGTGCGCGACTCGATGCGCTGGTTGCCCTCGACGATGATGCGCGAAATGATCTGGGGCTGCTGGGGCTGTTGCGCCCAGGCTCGCCCGGCGGGCGAAAGGTCCTGCGCGGCGATCAATGCGCCAGCCGACGCCGTCAGCGCCAGCGCGCACGCGAACCAAGACCGCATCACCTACCCCTCACACTCAGACCGGACCGCCTATCCGCGGCCTCTTCGGGCGTCTTAAGACAACATGCCGCTGAAAAGCTCAAGCGGCGGGCTAAAGCTGGCTAGGGCATTCCTGGCAACTTCTGGAAGTCCTGGAATGTGATCACCAGAGCAAAGGCCAGCAAACATACAAGTCCAATTGTCAGTCCGGCTTGCTGGATGCGCTCGGGTATTGGCTTTCCAGTCACGGCCTCCCCAAGCGCCATTACAACGGCTCCACCATCCAGGACCGGAATCGGCAGGAGGTTGAAGAAGCCGACCCCGATGGACAGCAGGGCGGCGAGTTGAAGGAAATTGATGAGAAGCTGTCGCAGCTTCTCGCCCATGGGCACGCCTTCCTGGCCCATGGTGAGCTCGCTCACGCTGCCGGTCAGGGAAAGGATGCCGACGGGGCCAGAGAGCTTGTCGAGGCCTTCCTTGCCGGTCACGAGGCGGCGGAGAACGTTAACGGTCGCGCCCAGCGCATCGCCCGTGCGCGTGAAGCCGTAGCCGACAGCCTCGACCGGGTTGAGGTTGCGGATGGACGCATCCCGCTCGTCGAGTCCGAGGCCGATGCGACCGACACTCTGCTTGATGCGAAGCGGGTTGTTGACGTCCACCTGCTCGACTGGAGTCGCGATCAGGCTCAGAAGCTCTTCGCCACGCTTGACTCTGTATGTAACCTTCTCGCCCGCATTGAGTTGCGTGGCCTGCGTCACGTCTTCGCCCGTCTTCACCACGCGGCCGCCAGCCTGGACAATCACGTCGCCGGGCTGGAAGCCTGCGGCGGCGGCTGGCGAGTCAATCTGGACGGCCTTGACGAAGACGTCCCGCGCCTGCGGCACGCCGAGCGTCATTCCCATGGCCGCAAAAACGGCGATCGCGAAGACGAAGTTGGCGAACGGGCCGCCGAGCGAGACCGCTATGCGCTTCCACGGGCCGAACTCGGTGTATGGCTTGCCGACCGGCCCGGCGATGATCTCCTGGGTATCCTGTGGCGCCTGCAGCTCACCGACGAACTTCACGAAGCCGCCGAGCGGGATCCAGTTCACGCGCCAGCGCGTGCCGCGCTTGTCCTTGCGCTCGAAGATCGGGCGGCCGAAGCCGATGGAGAAGGACTCGATGGCGGCGCCGAAGGCGCGGCCGACCCAGTAGTGGCCAAGTTCATGGACCGTGATCACCACCGAGATGATGATGATGAATTCCGGAACGTGCTTGAGAACCCAGACAACAACGTCCATCAACCAACGCCTCTCACAGCACTCTCCCCTTTGCCGCTACGCCGCGAGGCGAAGCTTCTCGATCGTGCGGGCGCGGGCCCACCGGTCGAATTCGTACACGTCGTCGAAGCTTGCAGGCGCCGTAGCGTGGGACTGGCTCTTCAGGAAATCCTCGAGCACGTCGCCGGCCACCTGAGCAATCGTCAAAAACCCTACTCGCCGCTGCAAAAAGGCCGCCACGGCAACCTCGTTCGCTCCGTTCAGCACGATTGGCGCACCGCCCCCTGCGGAAACGGCCTGTCTCGCGATCCTTAACGCCGGAAAGCGCTGCTGATCGGGAGGCATGAATTCCAGCCTTCCGATCTTGGCGAGATCAAGGCGCTCAAGCCCCGGTAACGGCATCCGTCCGGGCCAGGAAAGCGCATAGGAAATGGGGGTCCGCATGTCCGGCAGGCCCAGCTGGGCCAGGACCGACCCGTCATCATAAGCCACAAGGCTATGGATAATGGACTGGGGGTGGACCAGGACGTCGATCCGGCTCTCTGGAACATCAAAGAGGTAGGCCGCCTCGATCAGTTCCAGGCCCTTGTTCATCATGGTCGCGCAGTCGACCGAGATCTTGGCGCCCATGTCCCAATTGGGATGCGCAATAGCCTGCTCCGGGGTCGCCGCGGCCATTTCACTCAGGGTCGAATTGCGGAAGGGACCGCCCGAGGCGGTGAGAACCAGCTTCTCGACCCGGTCGGGTCGGTCGAGGACCTGGAAGATGGCATTGTGTTCCGAATCGATGGGCAGGAAGCGCGCACCGGAGCGGGCGGCTTCCGCACGCAGGAGCGGACCCGCGCAGACCATGCTCTCCTTGTTGGCGAGCGCCACATTGGCCCCGCGCTGCACGGCGGCGAGCGTCGCGGGAAGTCCGGCAATGCCGACGATACCCGCGACCACGACATCGGCAGGGCGGGCGGCAGCGGCGACCACGGCTTCCGGACCGGCGGCGGCTTCGACGTCCGTGCCGGCAAGGAGCGACTTGAGTTTACCGTAAAGCGACGCGTCGGCGATGACGGCGACTTCCGCGCGCGTGGCGATTGCGGATTTCGCGAGCGCTTCGACATTGGTGTTGGCGGTAAGCGCAACGACGTTGAACTCCGGCGAGCCGGACGTCTTGTTCGCAATCACGTCGAGCGTTGATACGCCGACCGAACCTGTGGCGCCGAGGACGGAGACGCGTACGGGACTGGTCATCCGCCACCTCCCGTCACGCCGAGCGCGGGGACGAGCGCGGGGAAGAAGCGGACCATAAGGGCGGCGAAGAATGTCGCCGTGATCAGGCCATCGAGACGATCGAGCACGCCGCCATGGCCGGGGACGAGACCGGACGTGTCCTTGACGCCATAGAGGCGCTTGAAGCGGGATTCGAGAAGGTCGCCGGACTGGCCGACGACCGAGAGGATCAGGCTGAAGGCCAGCCAGTGCATGAAATCGCCGCCCGCGCCCCGCGCGACGGCGGCGCCGGCAAGGCCCGCACACACGAGCGCGCCGATGGCGCCGGTCCACGTCTTGTTTGGGCTGTCCTTCGGGCTGAGCAGAGGGCCGCCAAACCCACGGCCGGCAAAGTAGGCGGCGACATCGGTTGTCCAGACGATGGCGAGGATGGCCATCAGGAAATACTGGCCGTTGGGCGTCGCCTCGCGGATCCAGACAAAAGCGCCGAATGGCAGGCTGGTGTAGATGGCGCCAAACGCCATCGAGCTCTTCGAACCCTTGCCGAGTCCGGCGACGCCTGCTGCAGCGAGTGATCCCGCGAAGCTCGCGACCGCGGCCCAGCGAATGTCGGCCTGCCCCAGATACACAACGGCTGCGGCTGTAGCGGCGGTGATGAAGTACAGGAGGTATTTCACCCAGCTGACGCTTGTCTGCGCGGCCATGCGCGTCCATTCGATGGCGCAGATCATGCCGCATAGCCCAGTGAAGATCAGAAGGCCGATGCCGCCCGTGTAAACAGTCCACAGGCCCACGGGCGCGAGCACGATCGCTGAGGCGACGCGGAGGAAAATCTCGCGCCGTCCTTTCGTTCCCGCAGTGGCGGCCTCAGACGCCAAGGCCGCCGAACCGTCTGTCGCGACGCCGGAACGCATCAATCGCCTTCTCGAGGCTCTCCTTCGTGAAATCTGGCCAGAGCAGATCCATGAACATCAGCTCGGCATAGGCGCCGCTCCACAACAGGAAGTTGCTGAGGCGAAGTTCGCCGCTGGTGCGGATGACGAGATCGGGCTCGGGCGAGTCAGACGTCCAGAGCATACGCGAGATCATGGCTTCGTCGATCTGTTCGGGCTGCAGCTGCCCGCCCTGGACGGCGCGCGCAATGTCCTTCACCGCAGCGACGATCTCACTACGACCGCCGTAGTTGAAGGCGATATTCAAGGTGAGTCGGGTGTTGGCCCTCGTGGTTTCGACGGCTTCGTCGATCAGAGCGAGGATGTCTTCGCTGAGGCCTTCGCGCGAGCCTATGATGCGAACACGTACGCCATCCTTGTGGAGGCGAGCGAGATCCCGGCGCACAAACACGCGCAAAAGGTCGAATAGCGCGTCGATCTCGGTCTGGGGACGGTTCCAGTTTTCCGTCGAAAACGCGTAAACGCTCAAATGCGTCAGGCCGAGTTCGCGGCTAGCCTCGACGGCGCGACGAAGGGCTTCAACACCTTCTTTATGACCGAGTGCGCGGGGCAACCCACGCGCCTTCGCCCAACGGCCATTGCCATCCATGATAATGGCGACGTGGCGCGGCGGGGAACGCAGCGTCGCGACATCGGCATTCGTCGAGGATGGCTGGGGCTCGCTCACACCTGCATGATCTCTTCGGATTTGTGCTTCAGCAGGTCGTCGATGGCGGCGACATGTTTGTCGGTAATCTTCTGGACGTCGTTGGAACGTCCCTTCACCTGGTCCTCGCTGAGGTCGCCGGCCTTTTCCATGCGTTTCAGCAGGTCGTTGCCATCGCGGCGGATGTTGCGCACGGCGACACGGGCGTGCTCGGCGAACTGACCGGCCAGCTTCTGCAGTTCCTTGCGGCGTTCCTCGCTGAGCGGCGGGATCGGGATGCGGAGGGTCTGGCCGTCAGTGATCGGGTTGAGGCCAAGCGGAGCTTCGCGGATCGCGCGGTCCGTCGCGCCGACCAGGCTCTTGTCCCACACGCTGACCGACAGCATGCGCGCGTCGACGGCGGACACGGACGCCACCTGATTGAGCGGCATGTTCGAGCCATAGGCCGAGACCTGGATGGTATCGAGCAGGTGGATCGACGCGCGGCCGGTACGCAGACCCGCGAACTCCTGCTTCAGCGAGGCAAGGGCGCCGTCCATGCGTTTCTCAAGAGCCTTGAGATCGAATGTTTCTGGCATCGCTGTCTCCTCCCTTACTTCTTCTTGCCGATCGTCGTGGACACGCCCTGCCCGGTGAGCACCTTCGCGAGAGCGCCTTTTTCCCGGATGCGGAACACCACGATCGGAATCTTGTTGTCCTTGAGCAGGCTGATGGCGGTTGCGTCCATCACCTTCAGCTCCTTCGACAGGACTTCCATGTAGTCCAGCGTGTCAAAACGGGTGGCGTCGGCATCGACCTTCGGGTCAGCCGTGTAGACGCCGTCGACCTGCGTGCCTTTCAGCATCGCGTCGCAATTCATTTCCGCAGCGCGCAAAGCTGCGCCGGTGTCGGTCGTGAAGAACGGGTTGCCGGTGCCGGCCGCGAAGATCACGACGCGACCCTTCTCCATGTGACGAATGGCGCGGCGGCGAATGAAAGGCTCGGCGATCGACATCATCGAGATGCCGGACTGCACGCGTGTCGGCACGCCGATGCTCTCCAGCGAGTTCTGCATCACCAGCGCGTTCATCACCGTGGCGAGCATGCCCATATGGTCGGCCTGCGCGCGCTCCATCCCCGCGTCGACGCCCCACTTGCCGCGCCAGATGTTGCCGCCGCCAATGACGAGGCAGATCTGGCAGCCCAGCGCAATCGCGGATTTGATCTCTTCGGCGTATCTGGTGACAGCCGGAACATCGATGCCGTAGCCCTGATCCCCCATCAGCGCCTCGCCTGAAATCTTCAGGAGGACGCGCTTGTACTGGAGAGCAGCGGTCTCTGGCATGTCTGCTTCCTTACTGCCGGTTCTTGTACTGACGGCCCGACGCTCAACGCGCCGGGCCGCCAAACTCTACCCGCGAAACCACCGGTTTCGCAAAGGTTTTACTCTTTGGGCTTCGCGAAAGCAGCAACTTCAGCCGCGAAGTCCGTAGCGGCCTTCTCGATGCCTTCACCGACCTCGAATTTCAGGAAGCCCTTGAGGGTCACAGGGGCGCCCATGTTCTTGCCGGCGGTCTCGATGAACTTGCCGACCGTTACATCGGGATCCATCACGAAGGCCTGCTCGACCAGGACCGATTCTTGATAAAACTTGCGAATACGGCCTTCGACCATCTTCTCGACGACGTTCGCCGGCTTGCCCGACTCAGCGGCCTGCGCCGTGAGAATCTGGCGTTCCTTCTCGACGACGGCCGGATCGAGTTCCGCCGTGGTGGCGGCGAGCGGCTTCATCGAAGCGATGTGCATCGCGACCTTGCGGCCGAGATCGGTCAGGCGCGAGGCGTCGCCCGGCGATTCCAGCGCAACGAGCACGCCGATCTTGCCGAGGCCTTCGCCGGCCTGGTTGTGGATGTACGTGGCGACAACACCCTGCGAGACGGAGATCGCAGCCGT
>JBGAKC010000022.1:0-82382 GCA_044224605.1 Hyphomonadaceae bacterium | reverse complement strand
CGACCTCATCCTGCCGGGCGAGGGCGACATCCCGTTCCCGTCCAAGGTCGGCGTGCCTGCCTTCATCAACGAATGGGTCAGCGCCCCCTATCCGGACCAGCACAAGGACCGCGAGCTCATCATCCCCGGCCTCGCCTGGGCCGACGAGCAGTCGAACAAAGCCAATGGCGTCGTCTTCGCGAAGGCCGATCCCAGCAAGCAGAAGGCGATCCTCGACACGATCGCGTTCAAGGCCAAGGTCGCCCCGGGTCTCGAAAAGCCCGCCCAGTTCTTCGCGCGCCTCCGCTCGCTGACGCTCGGCGCGTTCTACACGACGCGCGAGGGCTGGGCCGACATCGGCTACATGGGCAACACGCCCGGCGCCGGCGACTATGCCGGCCCTACGCCGGAAGCGCTCGCCCACATCAAGGGCGTGATCGAAGGCATGGGGCTGAAATACACGGCGCCCTGAGGCGCCCTTACGACGCCTTGATCTTGATGTTGCGGTACCAGACCTGGTTGCCGTGGTCCTGCAGGGCGATGTGGCCTTTCGGGAAGGTGCCAAACATCGGCCACTGCTTGAATTTCGAGGCGGCCACCTTCTTTTTCCAGGCATCGTCGCCATAGCTCGACTCGGCGACCTTCACGCCGTTGAGCCAGTGCTCGATGTGCGTGCCGGTGAACTTGATGACGCCCATGTTCCATTCGCCGACAGGCTTCACAGCGCCATCGGGCGGTGTTTCCAGGTCATAGAGCGCGCCCGCGCGATGCGACGGGATCTTGCCATCGGCATGGCCGTCATTGTCGAGCACTTGCATTTCCGGCCCGGAATTGTAGGTGTTGTCGGCGCCGTCCACTTCCTTGATCAGGTAGATCAGGCCGCTGTTTCCGTTCGGCGAGATCTTCCAGTCATACGACAGCTCGAACGGGCCATACTCGTCCACCGTCATCAAGTCGCCCGCGCCGCCGGCCGTCAGCGCGATGGCGCCATCCTGCACCTGCCACGCGGCGCCTGGCGCATCCTTCTTGTAGCCTTTCCAGCCCGTGAGATCGGTTCCATTGAAGAGGAGTTTCCAGCCCGCTGCCGTTTCCTCGGCAGTCAGCGTGTTCGCGGCGGGCGCCTCAGGAGCAGGGGCGGGCGCTTCGGCCACCGGAGCAGCCGCAATTTCCGCTGGCTTGCTGTCGCATGCCGCGAGAATCAGCGCCGCAAACGCAAGACCAGTTGCAATCCGCATCTCAAGCCTCCCTCAGACCGGCGTCCAGACGCCGTCGTTGCTGCTCGAAGCGATCGCCGCCTCGATGAATTTCACGCCGCGCACGCCATCCTCGATGCCCGGCGGGATGGCCAGCGGATCGGGAGCGCGGCCTTCGTTGTGGGCACGTACAAGCTCCGCCGCATCGGTATAGATCTGCGCGAAGCCTTCAAGATAGCCCTCGGGATGGCCGGCGGGAATGCGGGTTGCGCGCTGGGCCGCCTGCGATACGCCGGGGCCGCCGCGCCGGTAAATGCGAGGCGGTTCGCCGATTGGCGTGAAGCGAAGTTCTTCCGGCGTTTCCTGCGCCCATTCGAGTCCGCCCTTCTCGCCATGCACGCGCAGCCGCAGTCCGTTGACAGCACCGACAGCCACCTGACTGGCCCAGAGCATGCCCTTCGCGTCGCCCGGAAAGCGGAGCATCACGTTAACATTGTCGTCGACCTTGCGGCCCGCGACGAAGGTCGAGAGGTCAGAGGACAGTCTTTCGACGCGAAGGCCGGTGACGAATTCGGCGAGCTGGAAGGCGTGCGTGGCGATGTCACCCAGCGCTCCGCCCGGGCCCGCGCGCGAGGGATCGCCCCGCCAGTCGGCCTGCTTGTTGCCGGGAAGGTCGGCGGCGAGCCAGTCCTGCGCATACTCGACCTGCACGATGCGGATGGCGCCGAGATCGCCCGCCGCGACCATGGCGCGCGCGTCACGCACCATGGGATAGCCGGAATAGTTGTGCGTCAGGATGAAGGGCAAGCCCGTCTTCGCGACCACCTCTGCGAGATCGTCGGCATGCTTGCGTGTGATCGTCAGCGGCTTGTCGCAGATGACGGCAATACCCACATCGAGAAACGCCCGCGCGATCGCATGATGTGTCGAGTTTGGCGTTACGATCGAGACAGCGTCGATGCGATCGGCACGCCGTGCCTCGCTCGCCGCCATCGTGCGGAAGTCGCCATAGCAACGATCCGGCGCGAGGCTGAGACCGCGGCCGAACATTATCGACTTCTCGGGATCGGACTGGAAATTGCCGGCGACGAGTTCCCACTTGTCGTCGATGCGCGCGGCCATGCGGTGCACGCCGCCGATGAATGCGCCTTCGCCGCCGCCGACCATGCCGAGGCGCAGGCGTCTCACCGGTCGAGCCCCAGCAGGCGGCGGTTGGCCTTCTCGTCCGTGCCGCTCGCCGCGAAGTCGTCGAACGCGCGCGGCGTCACGCGGATGATATGGTCGCGAATGAACGCAGCGCCTTCGCGCGCGCCGTCTTCGGGGTGCTTGATGCAGCACTCCCATTCGAGCACGGCCCAACCTTCGTAGTCGTACTGGGCGAGCTTCGAGAAGATGCCCTTGAAATCTACTTGTCCGTCGCCGACGGAGCGGAAGCGGCCGGCGCGTTCGAGCCATGGGGCATAACCGGAGTAGACGCCCTGACGGCCAGTCGGGTTGAACTCCGCGTCCTTGACGTGGAACATCTTGATCCGCTCGTGGTAGAGATCGATGTATTCGAGATAGTTGAGCTGCTGCAGGCAGAAGTGGCTCGGGTCGAACAGGATGTTGCAGCGCTTGTGACCCCTCACGCGGTCGAGGAACATCTCGAACGTCGTGCCGTCGAACAGGTCCTCGCTCGGATGAATTTCGTAGCAGAGATCGACGCCCGCATCTTCGTAGGCGTTGAGGATCGGCAGCCAGCGCTTGGCCAGTTCTTCAAAGGCGGTTTCGAAGAGGCCGGGCGGGCGTTGCGGCCAGGGGAAGAAGTAGGGCCAGGCGAGCGATCCGGAGAACGTGACACTGGCGTTGAGGCCGAGGCGGCGCGAGGCCTTCGCGGCGAGATAGAGTTGCTCGACGGCCCACTCCTGCCGCGCCTTCGGATTGCCGCGCACCTGCTTCGGCGCGAAGGCGTCGAACAGCGTGTCATAGGCCGGGTGGACGGCGACGAGCTGGCCCTGCAGGTGGGTGGAGAGTTCGGTGATCTCCATCCCCATGTCTTTCAGCATGCCCTTGATCTCGTCGCAGTATGCGTCGCTCTCTGCGGCCTTGCGCAGATCGAAGAGGGAGGCTTCGCCGGTCGGGATCTGGACGCCGATGAAGCCCTTGTCCTTCGCCCATTTCGCGATGGAGGGCAGCGAATTGAACGGCGCTTCCGGCCCAACGAATTGGGCGAGGAAGATGCCCGGTCCCTTCATGGTCTTCATCGAAAGTCCTCAGACAACGAGTGTGCTGAGATACTTATATCCGATTTCAGCGGCTTCCATCCGTCCCTTTTCGAACGGCGCCTCCTGTTCGAGGAAGTATTTCCGCACGCCCGCTGAATGGGCAGCCGGGAGTATCGCCTTCCAGTCAAGTTTGCCGGAGCCGACCTCGGTCGGATCCATCCGTACCTCGATGTTGGGCTGGGTCGAGGCTTTCACGTCCTTAACGTGCATCAGAAAGTAGCGGGTCGAATATTTCTTGAAGAGTTCCGCCGGATCATATCCACCCGCGGCCACCCAACCGACATCCAGTTCGAACGTCACCAACGTCGGATCTGTTTCAGCGACAAGAATGTCGAAGCCCGTGCGGTCGCCGACCTTCACGAACTCCATGTTGTGGTTGTGATAGCCGAAGATCAGGCCTTCGGCTTTCAACTTACGCCCGATCTCGTTGAACTGGCCCGCCATCCGCTTCCAGTGATCCGCGGTCATCGCCTGCACGACGCGGGAGATGACGCGGAAGCCTTCGCCCGGGTTCGGCGTGATGTTGATGTCGCTTGGGGTCGCCATCGCCGGGCAGATCACATGCCCCGCGCCAATAACGTGCATGTCGGCGGCGACTTTCGAGAGATCGTCCAGCAGCTTTGGCTCGGCCGCTGTTCCCTTCGTCATGCCGACATGCGCGCTGGTGCAGGAAACGCCCGCAGCGTCGAACGAGGCGCGCAATTGTTGCGGGGTTTTGCCGAGATAGCCTGCCAGCTCCACGCTCTTGTAGCCGATCTGCGAGATCTGCTTCAGCGTGCCGTCCATGTCCTTCACCATCAGCTCGCCCAGCGTGTAGAGCTGGATGCCGATCGGCAGGCTGTGTCTGGCGAAGAATGGACCGCTGGCCATGGTTTGTCCCTGCACGCTTTGGCATGCGGCGGCAAGCGGCGCCGCGGCGCCGGTCGCGCAAAGCGCCTGCACGAAACTGCGACGGGAGAGGCTGGTCATGTTGCGCTCCATGTCTATGTCCCAATTCTAAGCGGCGACGACGGCGGTAGGCGCCCGCTCGGCTGGCCGGAAGAACACGGCCAGCAGCAGGATGGCGACAACCGCCATGCCGGCTGGAACCATGAACAGCGTGCGATAGTCGACCGCGCCCGAGGCGTCCGTCCACTGGGCCATCAGCGCCGGGAAGAGGAAGCTCGCCGCCACGTTGCCGACGCCGAGGATCAGGAGGTTGAATAGGCCCTGCGCGCTGGCGCGCACATCCTTCGGGAAGGCGTAGTCGACGAAGATGTAAACTGTGGCGAAGAAGAACGCATAGCAAATGCCATGCAGCAGCTGCACGGTGAGGATCGTCGGCACGCTGTCCGGGAAGAAGGCGAACACCAGGAAGCGTGCGCCGTGGCCGAGAATGCCGATGATCATCGTGGCTTTCCAGCCGAGCCGGATCAGCACGGCGCCCAGGATGAACATCGTCAGGATTTCCGCCACCTGGCCGATCGAAAGCACGATCATGGAAAGGTTGGCGTCGATGCCGACGCGGTTGGTCATGAAGCCGTCGGCCATGACGAAGTAGCCGTTGTGGATCGTGCTGTCGATAAAGGTGACGAGGAAGAGCACGCCGATGGAAGGCACGCCCAGCAGCTTGATCGCTTCGCGCCAGGCCAGCGGGTCGGCTCCGGCCGCGTCGCGTTTTGGCGGCGTGTGGGGCAGCGTCAGGCTGTAGGCCGCGAACGCGAACGAGACGATGGCGGCGACCACGAAGATCAGGCGCACCTGATCCGGACCGGCATGGGCCGTGAGCAGGAAGATGAAGGGCCAGCTCACGAGGATCCAGCCGATCGTACCGCCCATGCGGATCGTGCCGAACTGTGCAGCTGGATCGCGGAGGTTGGCGAACGCGATGGCGTTGGCGACCGACATCGACGGCACATAGACCACGCTGAAGACAAGGAAGGCGCCGAAGAAGGGCCAGAAGTCGGTGAGGAAGGCGCACGCCAGTAACGCGGCGCCGCCGATGACGTTGCTTACCGCCAGGAAGCGCTCGGCGGAGAAGTTACGGTCAGCGAACTGGTTGGAGAAGAAGATGCCGAGGATCGCGGCGATGCCCCAGGCGCTGCCGACAAGCGACTGCTGCCAGGGCTCGAAGCCAAGCTGGTTCATGTAAGGGAAGAGCTTAGGCTGATACGCGCCCCAGATGGCGAGCTGCATCAGCATCATCAAAAACAGTCGAACCTGAATCACTTGGCCGCCCTCCCTTGAACCCCACTGGTCTGTCGCCAGCGCGCGGCTCCTGTTCTAGGATCGAGTGTTACCTGCGCCATGGTGCATGTCCACGGGCAAGCGGGAGCGAAACGGGGAGGATACCCATGCAATTATGGGCAAAAGGCATTGCCGTTGCGGCTATCGCGGTTGCGCTGGGCGCGTGCTCGTCCATGCCGCAGGACGGCGAACACTGGCGCTCGCTTTTCGACGGGAAAACGCTCGCCGGATGGACGCCCAAGATCCGCGGCTTCCCGCTGGGCGAGAATTATCGCGACACCTTCCGTGTGAAGGACGGCGCGATCGTCGTCAGCTACGACAAGTACGACCAGTTCGGCGAACGCTTCGGCCATCTGTTCTACCAGACGCCATTCAAGGCCTATCGCCTGCGCTTCGAATATCGCTTCTCCACGACGCATCCCGCTGATACTCCCGCTTGGGCCATCGCGAACTCCGGCGTGATGATCTACGGGCAGGACCCGAAGACGATGGCGGTCGACGACAGCTTCCCCGTCTCGGTCGAAGCCCAGATCCTGGGGCCCGCGCCGGGGCAGGAGCGGTTCAACGGCAACATGTGCTCGCCGGGCACGAACGTGGTGATGAACGGCAAGCTAGAGACGACGCATTGCATCAACTCGAAGTATCCTGCCGATCCGAACGGCCAGTGGATACTGTTCGAAGTTGAAGTGTCGCGCGAGGGCGTCGTCACGCAAAAGGTCAACGGCGTCACCGCGATCGCTTATTCGGACGTCCAGCTCGATCCAGAAGGCAAGATGGCGAATTCGAAGCCGTTGATCGAAGCGGCGGGCGGAACGTTGAAGCTCGATGGCGGCACGATTTCGCTGCAGAGCGAGGGCAACCCGATCGAGTTCCGCAAGATCGAGATACTCGAGCTGAATTAGCGGTGGGCTGACGAAGACATGGCGAAGCCCCGATAATTGTCGGCAGCGATCTCGTCGCATGTCTGCCGGTAGAGACCCACCCCGCCCGGATAAGGCATGAACACGCGCGGTTTGCCCGGCACGTTCGCGCCCATGTACCAGGAGTTGGCCTGGGGGTAGAGCGTCATGTTCGCAACTTCGTTGACGTGGGCGACCCAGGCTTCCTCGGCCTGCGGCGTCGCCTCGATCGCATCCATCTGGCGTTTGCCCATCGCCGTGATGCAGTCGCTGATCCAGTCGACGTGCTGCTCGATCGACACCACCATGTTGGAGAGCACGGACGGGCTGCCCGGACCCGTCACGATGAACATGTTCGGGAAGCCTGACACCATTAGCCCGAGATAGGTGCGAGGTCCGTCCTCCCACTTCTCCTTCAGCGTCTCGCCGCCGCGGCCGCGTATGTCGATCTTCGAGAGTGCGCCGGTCATGGCGTCGAAGCCGAGCGCGAAGATGAGGCAGTCGAATTCGTATTCCTTGTCGCCCGTCTTCACGCCCTTCGGCGTCACCGTGATTGGGGCCGTCGAGATGTCGACGAGCGTGACGTTGTCGCGATTGAAGACCTCGAAATAGCCGGTGTCGACGCACAGGCGTTTGGAGCCGAGCGGATAGGTCTTCGGAATCAGCTTTTCAGCTGTTTCCGGATCCTTCACAACCTGCCGCACCTTGTCCGCGAAGAACTCCACCGCGATGTCGTTGGCTTCCTTGATGATCAGCATGTCGGCATAGGCGCCGCCTATGGCGAAGCCGCCCTTGGCCCAGCGCTCCTCGAAAACGCGGCGGCGTTCGTCGGGGGGCGTCGCCAGTGCAAGGTTTTCAGTCGCCACGGCTGCAACGATGCCAATCGGGTTTTCGCGCTCGGCCTGACGATACTTCACGCGGTTGGCACGCCAGTCGCGGACGACGTCAGGATTGGCCGGGCCGTTGTGCGCCGGGATGCTGAAGGGCGGGGTGCGTTGGAAGATGGTGAGGTGGCCGACATTCGGGGCGATCTGCGTGATCGTCTGAACGGCCGACGATCCGGTGCCGATGATGCCGACGCGCTTGCCCCGGAAGTCGACAGGCTTCGTGGGCCAGCTCGACGTGTTGTAGACTTCGCCTTTGAACGTCTCGGCTCCAGGCACGTCGATTGACTTCGGAACCGACAGGCAGCCCGTGGCCATCACGCAGTAACGCGCCGAGACGGTCTCGCCCTTGTCGGTCTTCACTGTCCAGCGGTGCGCGGTTTCATCGAAAACGGCCTCGGTGACGCGCGTCTTGAAGCTGATGTCGCGGCGAAGGTCGAAGCGGTCGGCGACATGGTTCAGATAGCGCAGCAATTCCGGCTGTGCCGCATAGCGCTCGCTCCACTCCCACTCGTTCTCGAGTTCCTCGGAGAACGAGTAGGAGTATTCGTGACTTTCGACGTCCACGCGGGCGCCAGGATAGCGGTTCCAGAACCAGGTGCCGCCGACGCCGTCACCCGCCTCGAACACATGCGCCGTGAGGCCGAGGCCGCGCGCCTTGTGCAGCATGTAGAGCCCGGAAAAGCCGGCGCCGACGATGGCGATGTCGACGGAGGAGGTTGCCATGTCTATCTCCCCAATCGATCAGCGTCCTAGAGCGCCGATACCTTGCCGAGCTCGGAATATGGAACGTCGCCGCGGAACGGACCTGGCGTCTGATTGTAGTACATCAGCTTGGTCGCGCCTTCCTTGGACGTGCCATAACCGAGGACGGTGAGTTCCTTGACCATCCGGAAGAAGTGCGGATCGCTGTTGGCGGGAAGAGGCTTGTATGCCTCGCGGTCGTATTCCCGCATCAGGGCGACCTGATCTCCCGGAGCGAGATCGGCGAAGCTCTTGCCCCGCAGTTCCATCGCGTCGGTTGCGGCCTGGCGCAGGCCGGCGCGAATGATCTCTTTCTCCTTCGGTTGATAGTAGCCGGAGACCATGCGGTCGATGAAGTTCGGCACGCCGGCGTCGATGGCCCCGGGCGTATCCGTGCGCGGGATGATCTGCTCGGCCATCGCCGAGATGATGCTTGTCTCCTCTGCGTTGAGGAAACCGGTCTTGGCTGCGCCATCGGCTGTATCGGCGACCGGCGTTGAAACGCAGCCGGCCAGGATGCCGGATGCGGCGCTGGCGGTGATGGCGCCGCCTAGCAGCATCGAGGCGCGGTGAAGGAGTTCGCGACGATCTATCATGTTGGCTGCCTCCTAGAGTTCGCCGCGCTTCAGCGCCGTGACGGCGTGATCCGCCGCGCGCGCCGTGAGCGCCATGTAGGTGAGCGACGGGTTCACGCACGCGGCCGACGTCATCGCCGCGCCATCCGTCACATAGACGTTGGTACAGGCGTGGACCTGGTTGAAGGCGTTCAGCACCGATGTCTTGGGATCGCGGCCCATGCGGGCCGTGCCCATCTCGTGGATGCCAAGGCCGGGTGCGTATGGCCGATCGTACGGGCGCACGTTCTTGAAGCCGGCGGCTTCCATCATCTCGACGGCGGCGGACTGCATGTCCTTCCGCATGTTGAGTTCGTTCTCGCGGATGGTGACATCCATGGTGAGAGTCGGCAGGCCATCCTTGTCCTTCACCTTGTCGTTCAACCAGACGCGGTTGTCGCGATAGGGCAGCATCTCGCCGAAACCGGTGAGGCCCATCGTCCAGCCGCCGGGTTCGGACATCTCCTCCTTGAACTCCTTGCCGAAGCCCATCTCCGCGACAAGCCGCTGCCAGCCCGTGCGGCTCGCGCCGCCCTGATAGCCGTAGCCGCGCGTGAAGCTGGCCTGCCTCGTGCCGGCGTCGCCGAGGTTGCGGAAGCGCGGCACGTAAATGCCGGTGGGACGGCGGCCGGCATAGTAGCGGTCTTCATAGCCATCGACGTCGGCCTGTGCGCCGGCGAGGAAGTGGTGGTCCATCACGTTGCGGCCAAGTTCATCCGAGTCGTTGCCGAAGCCGTTCGGGAAGCGGTTGCTCTTCGAGTGGAGCATGATCCAGGTGGTTGCGAGCGCGGAGGCGTTCAGGAAGATCACTTTGGCGTAGTATTCGGTGACCTTGCCGGTGATGCCATCCTGTACGCGGACGCCCGTGGCCTTGTTGGCTTTCGGATCGAAGATCACCTGGGTGACGATCGAGTCGGGTTGTAGCGTCATATTGCCGGTGTGGTCGGCGGCTATCAGCGTGGCGCCGTTGGAGGAGAAATAGGCGCCAAACGCACAGCCGCGCATGCATAGATTGCGCGTCTGGCAGGTGCCACGGCCGATCTTGATCTGCTCCTCGGTCGGCTTGGTCAGGTGCGCCGTTCGTCCCATGGTGACGCGCCGCTCGGGGAACTTCGACTCGACTTTGCCCTTGAAGGACTTCTCGACGACGTTGAATTCCATGGCCGGCTGGAAGACGCCGTCCGGAAGCTGGGGCAGGCCTTCATTCGTTCCGCTGACGCCCATCCAGCGCTCTACATAGTCGTACCAGGGCGCGAGATCGGCATAGCGAATCGGCCAGTCGACGCCGACGCCTTCGCGCGCGTTAGCGGTGAAGTCGAGATCGGAGTGGCGATAGCTCTGGCGGCCCCACGTAATCGAGCGGCCACCGACATGATAGCCGCGGATCCAGTCGAAACGGTTCACCTCGGTATAGGGATGCTCGTCATCCTTCACGAACCAATGGTTCCACTGGTCGTTGACCGTGTAGCCGGTGCGCTGTTGCTTGAAATAGTGCTTGTCGATCTCGTCCTGCGGGGTCCGACCGTTGGCATAGCGGAAGTCCCACGGGTTCATCGCGAAGGTCTTGTAGTCCTTGCCATGCTCGACCTTGCGGCCCCGCTCCAGCACCAGCGTCTTGAGGCCTTTTTCGCAAAGCTCCTTGGCGGCCCAGCCGCCGGCGATACCGCTGCCCACGACGATGGCGTCGAACGTCCGCGCCTCGCGCGAACCCTGGCTAAGCTCTGGCATGTCGTTCCCTCAAGCGTATGCAGCGCTTCTTGTGGCGCGGCGCGAGACTGGCGCCGAAATGCGCACAAGGCCAGCGCGACGTGTTGTTCTTGACGCTACGTCGCGCGTTTCCGCCGGAAGATGAAATAACAGGCGATTATTACGGCCGCGCAGATCAAGGACGCGCTCAGTTCGGCCCGGCTTCCATCGCTCTTCAGCGCCATCGCTACCAGCACCGCCAGCATGGCGAAGATCGTGAGATAGCCGCCCCATGGGTGGAACCAGGCCCGGATATGCAGTTTTTCCGGCGCCGTCTTCGGGCGGAGCATGATCTGTGACGCAGCCACGCCAAGATAAACGAAGATCATCAGGGCGCCGGAGGCGTTGAGCAAGAAAGAGAACAGTTCCTTCGGGAAGAAGGCATCCATCGCCACGCAGGCCATGGAGATGATCGCCGCCAAGATGATAGCGCGCGAGGGCACCCCACGCTTGTCCACCTGAACGAGCCAGGCCGGCGCATCCTTCTTGGCCGCCAGTGTGAACAGCACGCGCGAGCCGACATAGATGCCTGAGTTGAGGCAGGAGAGCACGGCCACCAGCACGATCGCGTCCATAATCACCGTCGCGCCTGGCACGCCGATCTTGGCGAGCGCCATGGTGAAGGGTGACATGACCTGCACTGCGCGCTGCGCATCCACCTCGCGCCACGGCACGACAGCCATGATCAGCGTCACCGCCAGCACGTAGAACAGCAGCATCCGTACGATCAGGTTGGTGGTGAGGCCAGCGATCACCTTTTCTCCGGCATGGGACTCGGCAGCCGCGACCGTGGTGATTTCGGCCCCGACGAGCGTGAACACGAGCGACACCACGCCGACTAGGATGGCCGCAAATCCCTTGGGCGCGAACCCGCCGTCATTAACGAGGTTGTCGAAGGTCGGAGCGCCGGTGGGATTGACCCCGAATGCGTAGGCGCCCGCAATCATGATGAAGACGATGATCGCGGCCACCTTGATCGAGGAGAACCAGAACTCGAATTCGCCGTAGGAACGGGTGGAAAGCAGGTTCGAGCCGGTGAGCAGCGCCGTCAGCGTCAGCCCGATCGCCCATGGCGGAATGCCGGGCAGCCACTGGCTGGCGATCTTCGCGCCAACAATGGCTTCGTATGCCACGACGACGACCCAGAAATACCAGTAGAGCCACCCAAAAGTGAAACCCGCGAGATTGCCCATCGCGAGTCGCGAATACTCTGTGCACGAGCCGACGCCCGGCCGGGCCATCGCCATCTCGCCCAGCGCCCGCATCACGAACAGCACGATCCCGCCGGTCAGCAGGTAGCTTAGGATCACCGCCGGACCCATGTCCGAGATGTAGACCATCGTATTGACGAACAGGCCGCCGCCGATGATGCCGCCGATGGAGATCATCGCGACATGCCGCGCCTTCAGCGACTTGGTCAGTTCGGGCGTGGCGGGGCCTTCGGCGGTTACGGCCTGCTCCAAGTGTATCTCCCCTCGATGCCGTAACGGCGCCTGTCAGCGCTCCATTGGCGCCTGACTTCACGCGATTGGCAACTCCCTTCCACGCCGGTTCGGAGCTAGGCTCGCGGCAAAACAGGGGAGCGAGGCGATGCGTGTCGGTCGGCGTGAAGTGCTTCTTGGCGGGACGGCTGCGCTGGTTTCGGCTTGTGCGCCGCAGAAGGAGGCTGGGCAGGCGGCTGACCTGATTCTCCATGGCGGGCAGGTCCTCACAGTTGATGCGAAGTTCTCGACCGCCACGGCGGTTGCGGTGAAGGACGGGAGGATCGCCGCGGTCGGCGGCGCCGAATTGCTCGATGCCTGGTCCGCGCCTGAGGTGGTGAACCTCGCAGGCCGCACGCTGATGCCCGGCTTTAACGATACGCACGTTCACATCTATTCGCTGTCGCCGCGCGCCATCGAGCCGGACAAGGTAAAGTCGATCGCCGAACTGCAGGATGTCCTCCGCGCCAAGGCGAAGGAGCTCGGCAAGGGTGAGTGGATCACCGGATATGGCTGGGACGAGGCGCAGCTCACCGACAAGCGCAACCCGACCCGTACCGACCTGGATGCAGCGACGCCGGACAATCCAGTCGTGCTGACGCGTGCAGGGGCGCACTCGGCGGTCGGCAATTCGAAGGCGCTCGAACTTGCCAAGATCACGCGGAAGACGCCGGACCCGGAAAGCGGGCTGATCGAAAAGGACGCCTCGGGCGAACCCAACGGCATTGTCCGCGAGCGATTTGATATCATCGAGAGGCTGGTGCCGGACGACACGTTTGAAACCCTGCGCCCCAGCTTTATCCAGGCGCTGAAGAACCTCTTGCCCTTCGGCATCACCAGCTTCCAGTCGGCCTCGACCAGCATCGGCGACGAGCCGGTGGATGGCGAGCCACTGCGCGGCGGCAGCGGTCTCACTTATCGCCGCATGCGCGCCATCTATGACGAGTTCGGCGCCGATCTCCCGCGCGCCTCGCTCTACATCTCTTTCCCCGGCGAAGCCCGCATGAAAGCGTTCGGCAAGAAGTCGGGCGATGGCGATGATCGTGTCCGCCTTGGCCCGATTGGCGAGAACCTTGTCGATGGCGGCTTCACCGGGCCCACGGCATGGCTGCTCGCGGATTACAAGGGCCAGCCGGGCTTCCGGGGCAGGGGCCGTTTCTCCGACCAGGAACTGCAGGACATGGTCGACAAGGCCAGCGCGTATGGCTGGCAGATGGGCCTGCATGCGATCGGCGACGCCGCCATCGTGCAAACCGTGAAGGCCTATGTTGCGTCGCTGAAGAAGAATCCGCGGCAGGATCATCGCTGGTTCCTCGATCACTTCACCATCATGCCGCCGGACGAGACAATGAAGGCGATGGCCGACAATGGCATCATGATCGCCCAGCAGCCTAACTTCCTCTACAACCTCGAAGGCCGCTATATCTCGACGCTCGACGACTGGCGCCTCGCGCACAACAACTCCGTTGCGACGCCCGCCAAGAAGTTCGGTATCTTCACCGCGTTCAGTTCAGACAACCTGCCCATCGATCCTCGCGTCGGTCTCTATGCCGCCACGACGCGCAAGGGCCCGAGCGGGCAGGTGCATGGCGCCGAGGAGGCCGTCACGCGCGAGGAAGCCATCCGCGCCTATACAGCGAACGGCGCGCATCTGACCTGGGAAGAAAAGACGAAAGGCTCGCTCGAAGCCGGTAAGCTGGCGGACATGTGCGTGCTGGCGCAGGACCCGCTGAAGGTCGCCGACAGCGACCTCCTCACCATGAATGTCGACATGACCTTCGTCGGCGGGAAGAAGGTGTTCCAGCGAGAAGGGGCGCGGGCCTAGAGCTGGATAGTGACCGCCTTCACTTCGAGGAATTCCTCGATGCCGTATTTCGAGCCTTCCCGGCCGATGCCCGATTCCTTGACGCCGCCGAACGGCGAGACCTCGGTCGAGATCAGGCCGGTGTTCATGCCAACCATGCCGTATTCCAGCCCCTCGGCCACACGCCATGAGCGCGAGAGGTCGCGCGTGTAGGCGTAGGCAGCGAGCCCCGCGCGGCTGTCATTGGCCATGCGGATCGCATCGGCTTCGTCCTTGAAGCGGATCAGTCCGGCCACCGGGCCGAATGTCTCCTCGCGCGCCAGCAGCGCATTTGGCGCCACGTCGCGCAGCACAGTCGGCTGGTAGAATGTCCCGCCATGCTTGTCCTTCGCCCCGCCGGTCAGCGTCCTCGCGCCATGGCCGAGCGCATCGGCCACATGCGCCTCCACCTTCTGCAGCGCCTTCTCATTGATCAGCGGCCCCTGCTGCGTCACGCCGGCCAGCCCATCGCCCACGACAAGATCAGCCGCTTTCTCGGCTAGCAGCTTCGCGAACTTCTCGTAGATGCCGTCCTGCACGAAGAAGCGGTTGGCGCACACGCAGGTCTGGCCCGTGTTGCGGAACTTCGAGATGATCGAGCCGGCCAGGGCCGCTTCCAGATCCGCATCGTCGAACACCAGGAAGGGCGCATTCCCGCCCAGCTCCAGCGACACGCGCTTCACCGTCCCGGCGCACTGGGCCGCGAGCTTCTTGCCGACCGGCGTCGATCCCGTGAACGTGAATTTCGCAACGCGCGGATCTTCTGTCAGCACGCGCCCGATCGGTTCGGCATCGCCCGTCACAATGTTCAGGACGCCCCGCGGCAATCCTGCTTCCTCGCCCAGCAGCGCGATCGCGAAAGCGGAGTACGGCGTCAGCTCCGACGGCTTCAGCACCACCGTGCATCCCGCCGCGATCGCCGGACCGACCTTCCGTGTGATCATCGCCGCAGGGAAGTTCCACGGCGTGATTGCGCCGACCACGCCCACGGGCTGCTTCAGCACCATGATGCGCCGATCCGTCGCCGGACCCGGGATCACATCGCCATAGGCGCGCTTGGCCTCCTCGCCGAACCATTCAAAGAACGATGCGGCATAAACGATTTCGCCGCGTGCTTCGGCCAGCGGTTTGCCCTGTTCCGCCGTCATCAGGCGCGCCAGGTCTTCCTGGTGCGTGACCATCAGGTCGTTCCATTTGCGCATGATCACGGCGCGGTCCTTCGCTGACAGCGCGCGCCATTTTGGCAGGGCGGCCTGCGCTGCCGCCACCGCAAGTTCCGTCTCCGCTCTACCAAGATTGGGAATGCGGCCAATCACGCCGCGAGTCGCCGGATTGCGCACCTCTAGGGTGGGGTCACCCGTCCACTTGCCGTCAATATAGCATTGCTGCCGGAACAAGTCGGACCGCTTCAGGGCAATACGTCCGAGTTCGCTCGTTTCGCCATCCGCCATCGTCGTGTCTCCTGTGCGTACCCGATCCGCATGCACGATATCGTTCGAACCGGCCAGCGATACAAGCGCAGGATTTATGCGTCTTAGTGCGGATCAGCCAGCAGTGGACAATCGGCGGTTGCAACCGGCGTCACAGTCGAGCCGGCGCCCTCGACGTGCATCATGGCTTCTTTCGGCGTCATCCAGGCGAGGCTGCGCGTGGCGCAACGCATGCCGTAGTCGAACGTCTCGCGCATGTTGGTCTGATCGAACGCCAGCGACCCGCCAAACTGCACGTTGGAAGGTATGGTGGTGAAGCGGAAGTTCATGCCCCCGCGTTGCGCGAAGGCATCCGTCTGCGCCAGCGCTGTCCGTGTCATGTGGTTCAGAACGGCGCTGAAGCTGCGCGCCGCCACATCCACCGTGTTGTTCAGCGTAGTGCGCGGCGCGGATGAGGACTGCCCATTCACGATCACATAGATATTGGCGCCGCGCAGCGCGGGCGGAACTTCGCCGAACATCATCGCCACGTCAGGCGCAATGAAGAATGGCGTCGACGCCCCGCCATCGACATGCATCTCCTGATAGGTCTTGCCGTCCTTCTCTACGTCGATCATCACGGGCGGAAAAACACCTGGCACGCTGGAAGATGCGACCATAACATCGCGGAACAGGTCCCGCGCCTTGTCGTCACTCTGCTGTGCAATCGCCCCCATATTCCAGATGGTCGTTTCCTCGCGATCGAGATTCGTGGTCGCCACCAGCAGCATCCGCCCTGTCGCGGCTTCTTTCGCCACCGCGTCGATCAGTTCATCCGTCACGAACCGGTTTACCAGCTTGCGAAGTGGTTCGCCCTGGAAGACGCTCGGATCGAACAGCACGCCGAGCCCGCGCGATTGCAGGAGGCCGTCGGTCGCTTCGCCACGATAGGCTTCCGTCAGCTTCCCGTCCCAGTCGGGGCCAAGGAAGGCGAACGGTGCGATCAGCGCTCCCGTCGAAACGCCCGTAACCACCTCGAAACGCGGTCGCGTTTGGGCATTCGTCAATCCCACCAGAACGCCGGCGCCAAAGGCGCCGCCCGCGCCGCCGCCCGACAGGGCGAGGATGTCGATCGACCCGTCACTCACTGCGGCCACGGCTGCGGTCGAGCGTTCGGCATTCGCCCTGTAGAAATCGAAGTCCAGCGTGTCGGTGCGGATGGGACGGCTGAAGCCAAGCGGCTCGGCATCGATCGGTGAGGCCGGTGGGGTATCCAGCCTCGGCACGTTGGCGCAGCCTGCCACAAGCAGACTGCCCAACATGGTTGCTTGCCTAAGCAGCGACATGCTCGCATTGCTCCTGGGTCCGCGCCGGAGATAGCGATGCCCGCTGGCGGCGCCAAGGGAAGGCGGCCGGCTGGCGCATGATCGCAGCGATTTCCTCATGATCGTTATGCCCTTCGAGGCGCTTTGTGACGACGCCTTGTGTCGCGCAGGGCCTCGGTGATCAGCGCGTTGAGCTGGGAATCGCAATGGGCTTCTCACTAATGGCCCGACGGCCATTTCGCCGCCGGTCCCGCCTAGGAGGGTTCGGAAGAAAAGGCGTCCGGGGATGGGAGCTTCGGTTCCGCGCCGAGATCCCTCACGGACGCGCAGCCCGGAAGCAGCATCAGGGCAAAAGCCGCCATTCCCTGGCGGAGGGGTTCAGACCCAAAGCAGGGCCCCTTATTTTGAAACGGCTGGCGGCGCCAACGGCACGCTGATCACCACCGAACTCGGCCATGCCTCGCGTGGCCTGATCACGGATACGACAACGCCGTCCCTGCGTTTCAGCCGGGACGGCGTTCTCGAGATGTCTGCGTTTGAAGGCCGCCCCGGCTGGGGTCTCGACCCGCGCCGGTCCTAACCAGTGCTCTTACCAGAACGCCATCCGCAGCGTGACAGAACCATAGTGCGTGATCGACGTGTCGCCGATCTCCGCATCGTAGCCAAGCTTGATGTTGAGGAACTGGCTGTCGACGTTGAGACCGAGGCCGGCCACGATCGCATCCTCCGGCTCCACGCCAGGATCAAGCTGGAACGTCGTTCCTGTGGAGCCGCCCGCAAAGCGCATCACGGACGGCGTGTTTTCCCAGTTCAGGACGTTGCGATAGCCGACTGACAGTTCCGGGCGGAAGCTGTAGGCGTCGTCCGAACCGAAATTGCCGACAAGCGAGAAGCCGTAGGAGGCGGTGGCCAGCGACGCATCACTGTCTCCGGCGATGATCTCGAGGTCGGCATTGGTCGCCGCCGATTCCTGGTAGCCTTCTTCCGTGAAGCCGATGTAGTCGGCCGCCACATAGGGCTTGGCGTCAAACCAGCCCATCGGGATCGTGTAGGTCGCGCGCCCGCCGACGGTGTAGGTCTGGCCCTTCCACTCGCCCTTGAGCCGGTCGGTCAGCGAGCCAACAGCAACTTTGCGGTCCGAAGTGAAGTCCACGAAGCCGATAGAAGCTGACCCGTTGATGGCGAGATTGCCGTTGAGCCAGCCGGCATATGCGCCAACCGATGTCTGCGAGACGTTGAGCGGGGCGCCTGTGCGGTTCTCCTCCTCAAGCTCAGCCGATTCGAGCGCCGCGAATGCGCCGATCAGGGCCGTGCCGGTTGACAGCACATCGACGCCCGCCGCCACGCCGAAGCCGCCGCCGGCGACTTCCACCGAGGCGGCGGACGCATCAGACCGGTGGTGGACGCCGAACTCCTCGGCCCAGGCGCCGCCCGGCGCGTCAGGCTTGTCGGTGATCAGGTCGAGCCGGTGCGCCGTCGCGCCGAAGGCTGCCGTCGCGTTCGACGCCAGCACGCGCATGACCGCCGCGTCCGAACCCGGCATGAGATCGCTCCAGCCGCGCAGGAATTCAGCGCGGCCCGGGATCGACGTCACGGCTGAGCCAACCTCGTCCTGCTGTTCCATCAGGTCCAGCATGGCGCCGTAGGCATCCGCCTGGCGTACGTTGAGGCCCAGCTCGCTCGCTGTCTTGACGCGGAAGTTGAGGTCGATGCCCTGCGTGCCGGTCGGCTGCACCAGGCTCATGTCGAAGATGTAAGGCGCATCTGAATTCAACATCGACGCCAGCGAGCCGCCATTGAGGTTCAGCGTGCCGGCGTTCAGCACGCGCAGCGTGAACGGCGTGTCGTTGAACTGGCTGAAGATCGGCGTGAACACCGTGTTGGCGCCGATGTTCGCCGTGCCGGCGATGTTGAAGATCGGCGTATTGCCCGCAATGCGCGCATTGTCGATCACCAGGCCAATCTTCGCGTTGTTAGCGGCGGTCAGCGAGGAGAGGTTCAGCGTGCCTGACTGGCTGTTGTTTACCGTCGAGTTGTTGATGTTCATCGTCATCGCGCCGGCGCCGGTGCGCGAGATGCCGCCGTTGAAGGTCGAGCCGTTGACGAAGTTCAGCGAGCCCGTCGCGTTGCCGAGGATGAGATCGCCTTTCATCACGCCGCCATCAATGGCGACCGTCGCGCCCCCGCCGCCAAAGGTGGCGTCGCCGAACAGCTTGGCGCTCGTCAGGTTGAACGTGTCGGATCCGGTTCCGAAGTCGACATTCCCCGTCACCTCGCCCGCGAGCAGGTTGAGCGTGTCGCCCCCGGCGCCGAACAGCACGTCGCCGAAGATGCGCGCGTTGTCGATCGTATCGTTCTGCGTGAACGTGACAGCCGACGGACTGTTCGAGAGGTCAACGGCGATGGCGCGGCCAAGGCCGCTGGTGACGCCATCGTCCTCATCGTCGTCGACGTAGACTGCCGAGATGCGCGAAGTGTTGGTGAAGCTCGTCACCGTTCCGGAAAGATCACGGAACGCAACAGCATCTCCGTCATAGCCGCGCGTCGTCGCCTGCAGCACGCCGTTGTTTACAACGGTAGGAACACTCGCGCCCGCGGCGATCAGCACTGCCGCTGAATCATGTGTCGTCTCGGTCACCGCTGTGGCGTTGATACTGCCCGTGTTGACCAGCATCGGCGTCGAGGCGCCAGAACCGATCAGCAGCCCGGTCGCGTTCGCCTCGAAGGCGGCCGCGCCAATGGAGTTGCCGTTGAAGATGCCGCCCGCAATGGTCGTTGTGTGCGTGCCGTCGGCCGAGCCGGCGATCTTCACGCCTGTCGCCTCGAAGCCCATGTTGAGGCCGTTGGCGAACACCGCGCCGCGGTTCATGAAGCCGTAATCATAGTCGAACACGCCAATTATCTCGGTCGTGTTGCTGTCCTTGTCGTCGTCCAGCGTGTCGGCGATCGACTCGCGCACCTTCGATAGCGTGATGTTGCTGCCGGAAACCCCGTCTGCCGCCTGAATGAGAACGGCAGGCGCCGATCCAAAGCTGCTCACCGAACCGGTCGAGCGGTTCTCGTTGAAATCCTGCACTACGTCCTTGACGTTGTCGGTCGGATCCACGCCGCCGACTGCCGCGCCATTGATGAGGAAGCCTCGTGCAAGGTTGCCGCTGATCAGCACCCCGGGGCCGCCGACCAGCAGATCATCCGGATCGAGCTTCGCCGGCTCGTCGGTTCCCGTGTCGTTGCTGTCGGCGAGGTCCGGGTCTTCGTAGTTGGACAGCTGCGTGCTCGTGAAACCGGTTGCGATGACCGCGCCGTCGACCCTGAACTCGCCGCCCACGTCGCCCAGCACCCGCGCGGCGACCGAATTTTGGCCCGTTGCCGAGACAGAGCCGCCGATCCGGACGTTTCCGGTGATGTCCTCGCGGATGTCGACGCCGGCGTTGTTCGAGCCAACGACCCCGATCGTCGCAGTCGAGCTGTAGTTGCCGTTGAGGATCGACTGGATGGACACGCCTGCGGAGTTGTTCCCCTCGACGGTAATGCTGCCACCCGCCATCGTGATGTTGCCGTTGAACGTGCCGCCAGGCGCCACGAGCAGGCCGATACGGTTTGCGCCTTGCGCAAGCGGGCCATCGAGATCGCCGTCGCTGTCGGTGTCCGTACGGGTATAGTCCTCCAGCATCGAGATCGTGCCAGTGCTGGTGTAGTTCCCGGTGAACCCGGGAAGCATCTTCACGCCAACCGTGTCGCTGGAGTTCACCGTGCTGATCGTGCCGGCGTTAGTGACGCTGTTGTTCGTGTTGATGGTCACGGCTGTCGAATTGGCCGGCGCGCTGGTCAGTGTCACCGAGCCTGCGGAGGTGATGCTGATGTCGGCGGGGGCGCCGCCGTTCGCTGTCTCGATGGGCGTTGTCGTGGCGGTCGAGATCGACACCTGCGCAGCTGCGGGGAGGGCGAACACAAGCGGAGCCGCGGCCCCAAGGAGCAAGCGCACTTTGAAGGTCATGAGAGCCGTCTACTCCTGAACAGTCAGCATACGTTACTGTCTTGCGCTGGAAGGCGTCGGGGCGGCCTTGCCCCCGCCGTCCCAAGCGCGCCTGCCTAGCCTGCCGCGCGTCCAGAGGAAACCCCGGACCTGCGGTTGGGCCTTGAATCCCGCCGGCCATCCCCCGGGACGCGAGCCCCAATGCAATATCAAGGCTAATTCCCACTGCATGGTTGTGGCGGAAAGGTGGCCGCTAACCCTGTTCAGGGTCGACTGCTTACGCCTGTTGCCCGCCGGTTCCTATTGCATTGGACTGGCCGCGAAGAACCGCCACATGATCTCGCTGGCGTTCATGTCCTGCGTGGGTTGATCGGCCTCGGCCCGGCCGGCCTTGCCGCCCGGCCACGCATGACCGTTGTTCGCAACCCGGTAAAAATGAACAGGCTTGCCGCTGGTGCATTTGTCCCAGCTGATTTCCACAAGCTTCTGCTGCTTGTCGAAGGCCTCGACCGGGGTTCCACAGCCATTGGCCCTGGCCCAGTAATCGGCCTGGGCGACGTCGGGTGCAACGTCATGGTCCTCGGCCCGGCGTCCGAGCCCGGCTGTCAGTCCGCCCAGCTGTCCCCCCGCCGCCGGAACCGTGTTGTCGAGCTGCCCGACAAAGATGACAGCCGCCACCGGCCCCTTCGGCGCCGGCTCGTCGCCGAACAGGGCGCCCACGATGGGGGCGATGGCGGCGATCCGGTCGGGCATCTCGCGGGCCAGCACATGGGTCATCATCCCGCCATTGGACATGCCGGTCACATAGATGCGCTTGGGGTCGGCCCTGCCGTCCGCGATCAGTCCGTCGATGACTTTCCGGATGAAGCCGACATCATCGACCTTGTTCTCCCGCGCATAGGCGCAACAGTGGGTTGCGTTCCACGTCAGCAGCCGCCCGCCCGGCGTCCCGCCCGTCCCACCCGGATAGACCGCGATGAAGTGCTCGCGCGCTGCGACGACATCCATCTGGCTCATATTGACGCCGTTCTCCGGATGGCCGCCGCCGCCATGCAGCACGATCACCACAGGCGCTCTCTTTCCACCGGAGAAGTCGTGGACAAGGAAGCGCCGCTCGCGCCCGTCGTGCTGCACCTTTTCGTCGGAGAACTTGCCGCCTGCAGGCGCCTGCTGAGCCGCCGCCGAACATCCCGTCAGCGCGAGAAGGGCAAGCGCCATCAATGTCCGTTTCATCCCATCACCTCGCAACAATTGCCGGCATCATGTACGTCCCGTCGAGCACGGGAGATTTCGGCAGATAGAACCGCATGTTCAGCGCCAGCGGTTTCGATGGCGGCGCCGGCAGCCAGTTCGACGACTTCGCCCCGCCCGGATCATTGCGCTGAATATAGATCTCCAGCGACCCGTCCGCGCCATACTTCAACCCCGGCGTCCGGTCGCCGATCGCATAGCGGTTGATCGGGTTGTCGAAAAAATAGAACGCGCCCGCTTCGGTTCGCTCGTAAGCGGTCAGCGACCAGAACGCGTCGACCGGCGGAAGATTGTCCTTCTCGAAGCGCAGCAGCCAGGGCTTGTAGCTGGGCCACAGGAAGCCGCCATCGCTGTAGACCGGCCGCAGGTATGTCGCCTCGACCAGCGTCAGCGCCGCGAGACCTCCCACCGCCACCTGCGCCCGGAACAGATAGTCCTGCTTGAACGCGCCGAGGTTCGAACGCGGATACATCCACCCACCGCGGACATTGCCGGATCGCTTGCCGACCACGGCGGCGCGGCCCTTCGCAATGCCAGACTCGATCTTCACGATATCCGCGGCGGAGAACGTCGTCGGATCGAATCCGCCCGTGGCCCCAAGTCCCAGCTTCTTCACGCGCTGGAAGAACCCCGCGTCTTCCGCTGGCGGCGGGTTCTCGATCAGCAGCGCCTGAACGGATGCGAAATACTTGTCCCACGCGGCGTCCCGCTTGGCGTGTTCCTTGGGCGCCGGACGCTTCGGCGCCGTCAGCTTCATCCTGTTCTGCAGCGCATTCGCCGCCGGCCTGTCTGCCTCGCCATCGATCAGCGTCCGGATCAGCAGCCACACCCAGGGCGTCGGCGAGCGGATCGCCAGCTTGTCCGTCGTCTTGTCGAGCGGTCCCACCAGCATGACCTTTCGCGCTTCATTGCCCGTCGTTCGGCTGCCGAGGATCGCGAAGTTCGTCCCGTACATGTCCATGAACGCATACGACACATAGCGGTCGCCCGATGCCGGCATTTCCAGCGTCACCGGCCCGCCGTTGAGATCGATCCACGCCCGCGAATAGAGCGTGTCATTGTTGGGCGTCGTCACCCGCTGGGTCTTCACTGTCGTGAGCTCGTAAGCGTGGATTAGCGTATTCGGCGGGGCAGGCGCGATGTTTGAGCGGGACTGCGCGTTCTCGATCAGCATCACGCCGTAGATCCACGCCTCGGCGGCTGCATCCTCGAGATCCAGAGGTTGCGTGGGCGGCAGGGCGAAGGCGGGAAGTCCGAGGCTCGCGGCGATGCCCGCGGCTGTCGCCCCGGTCAGAAACATTCTGCGGTCCATCCACATCCTCCTACGTCGTCTGCTTGAAACCGGCGACGCGACCCTCTAATGCTACCGACAGGTATCATGCAGCTGAGAGCGGTATGCAAGACTGCATGCTGCAGTGGGCGAAGTGAATGGAGGCCGAATGATGCTGTGCTTGAGAACGAGCCTGTTTGCCGCAGCTCTTGTCGCCTCTGGCTGCACGGCCGACGCGCCAGGCCCTGAGCAGCAACGGGCGACTACGATTGCCGCGAAGCCAAACGTCGTCATCATTCTCGCGGACGATCTTGGTTATGCCGATATCTCGACCTACGGCATCAAGCGTATCAACACGCCAAATATCGACCGCATCGCGAAATCCGGCGTCGCCTTCACGGACGGTTATTCGGCTGCGCCTGTCTGCTCGCCCTCGCGCGCGGGCCTCAATACGGGCCGCCACCCTGATCGCTTCGGCTTCGAGTTCAACAACGGCCCTGCCCAGCGCGACATCGAGCTCAACCTCGGCATTCCGAAGGACGAGATCATTCTCGCCAAGGCGCTGAAGGGGCAGGGCTACCACACCGGCCTGATCGGCAAGTGGCACCTGGGCTCGAACGATGACTTCTATCCGACAAACCGCGGCTATGACGAATTCGTCGGCTTCCTCACCGGCGCGACCTCCTACATCAACCCGAAGGCGCCCGGCGTCATCGTCAGCAAGCCGGATGGCTCGCAAGCTATCCCGCCCGCCAAGCGCACGCCCCCTAACCGCATCATCGAAGGGGCGGAGCGCAAGTTCATAGACAATGAGGACCGTTATCTCACCGAATATCTCGGTGAACGCGCCGTGGACTACATCAAGCGCAACGCTGCGTTGGACACGCCGTACTTCCTCTTCGCCGCGTTCAACGCTCCGCACGATCCACTAATGACGATGCAGAAATACTACGACCGCTTCCCGCAGATCCAGGACGAGGGTATGCGCGTCTACGCCTCCATGATCTCCGCCCTCGACGATCAGGTCGGCGCCATCGTCGACGCCGTTGAGGCTTCAGGCGAGAATAACAACACCATCATCTACTTCATGTCCGACAACGGCTGCGCCGCGTACATCAAGGGCATCTGCGACTGCCAGCCGCTGCGCGGCGGCAAGCTCAGCCACTATGAGGGCGGCACGCGCGTGCCCTTCATGATGCGCTGGCCAGGCCATGTCGAAGGCGGGCAGGTCTATCGCAAGGTCGTCTCGACGATGGACGTATTCACGACCTCACTCACCGCCGCTGGCGGGTCGCTGCCGAACGATCGCGTGTTCGATGGCGTCGATCTCATGCCGTATCTTGCCGGCAAGAACGCCGGCATTCCGCACGACCAGCTTGCTTGGCGCCGTACCCCCAACGCCTCCATCCGCAAGGGCGACTGGAAGATGTGGAAGGATCTCTCGGGCAAGTTCACCTATCTCTTCAACCTCAAGGATGATCCCAACGAGGCCAACAACCTGGCCGACAAGGAGCCCGCGAAGCTGAAGGAGCTGACCGACGCCTTCAACCAGTGGGCGAGGGACATGAAGGACCCCGCATGGCCTTCGCGGCCGTTCGTGAACTACAATGTCTGCGGAACGCCGTTCGAGTTGCCGATATGAGGTTGATCTTCGTGCTGTCGCTGCTGGCTGCCGGGTGCACTGCGCCCGCGCCGCAGCGTGACGCCGCGATGATCGACATTCCTGCCGGCCCAGCGACGCAGATCGGTGACAACCGCGCCCCGCACGACGAGCGCCCGCAATTCGCGCTCGACATCGCCGCCTTCAGGCTCGATCGCACGCCTGTCACAGTCGAGCAGTTCCGCGCCTTCGTTACCGCCACGCATTACATCACCGAGGCCGAGCAGTTCGGCAGCGCCGGGGTCCTGAGCGAAGGCATGGGCGGATGGGTCGAATTGAACGGCGCCACTTGGGAACATCCTCGCGGCCCCGATGCCCCCGCTGCGAAGGACGATCATCCAGTCACGCAGGTTTCGTGGAATGACGCCGTCGCCTTCTGCAAGACCTATGGCCTGCGCCTGCCCACCGAGTTCGAATGGGAGCGCGCTGCTCGCCTTGGCCAGACGCCCGACGGCACGGTCTATGACGCCGCCACGCCGGCCGGCCTGCTCGCCAAGATTCGCGGCAACACCTGGCAGGGCGTTTTCCCGATTTCCGACACGGGCGAGGATGGATACACCGATACATCCCCGGTCGGCGCCTTCGGCCAAGCGCCTTCAGGCCTCACCGACATGGCCGGCAATGTCTGGGAATGGACGTCCTCGTCCTACATTCCCTATCCGGCCGTATTGAACGATCCGCGCACCGCTCCCGAGCGCGTCCAGCGCGGCGGCTCCTTCCTCTGCAGCACGGGCGGCTGCGAAGGATTCCGCGCCACGGCCCGTTCGCACTCGACGCCGGAGACGGCGTTGATGCATGTCGGCTTCAGGTGCGCAGGGCAGGGCTAGAAACGTCCGATACCCTCGTATCTCACATCCATCTCGCCGGCTTGTGTGAAGGTGACGTCGGCCAGGCCGCCGTCGATCAGGCGGAAATGTCCCGGTGACTCGAAAGTACGCGAGGCTGTCGTGCATCGCATCAGCACGAAGCCGATGCGTGGCGACTTGTAGGTCTGCTTGTACTGGTCGCCCTTCCTTATGGAGAACCGCTCGGTGGCTTCCACATAGAAGTCCATGAAGCAGTCGGCGTCTTCAAAGTTGTTCGTGACCGTCAGACGCTGTGCGCGAGGGCTCTGGTACATTTCCAGCGCGACGACAAACCCCACGCCAGCGGCGAGGCAGACAGCGCCGATTCCAACGTGAACGGGGTTCATGGCCTTATCCCCGGAGCATGGCCTGCGCGGCTAGCTTTTCTTCTCTGCCTTCTCAGGCGGATCGAGTTCATAGGCCTCGCGCGTGGCCTTGCGCCATTCGCGGATAATGCGGCCGTACCAGACGAAGCGCTTCTCGTCGGTCAGCCCGTCCGAGTCCTCCAGCCATGTCACCAGCGTGTCGAACATGAGCGAGCTCATCGACTTCGATGCGAAGGGGATGCGGTCTTTTGCTCCCGCCGGCGCGGCCGGCGAGGGCTCAAAGAACTTCATCGCCTGCTGATAAATTATCGCCAGGAGGCCCTCGCGGAGCGGCTCAAGCGTGGGATCACCGCGAAACGTCTTCAGAGCCGCGAGGAAGATCTCCGGCTCCTTCTTGGCCTCTAGATAGAGCACGCGCAGCGCCCAGCCATAGCCATCCCATTTGCCCTGCTGCGTGCGGATGATGGTGTCGTGGATGTGGTGGAACAACGCCTCGATCAGTTCGGCGCGCGAGGGGAAGATACGATAGAAGACGGGCTTCGGCGCGCCGGCGGCATCAGCCACGTCCTGCATGGAGGCGGCTACGCCCTTCGCGAGAAACGCCTTCGCGGCCGCGCGCAGGTATTCCGCCTTGCGGGCTTCCTTGTCGACTCTTGGCTTGGCGCGTGGAGCCTGCGCCGGGCCAGAACCTAGGGTCCGTTGAGCAGGTTTCACCATGATTGAAGGCATGTTCCCCCGTCCGCCTCTGGTACTATCCATGACAATAGAGGGTTCGCGCCGTCACGCGCCAGCAAAAAGTCCGAATTGACGGTATGGAACTCCAGCACGGATCAGCGTTGGAAACCCTCGCCCGGCGAGGCTCGGCCTACCGCTGCAAGGGCAAACGCATATTCCAGAGCAGTTTCGCGCATGCTTGCGAAGCGTCCCGACGCGCCGCCGTGACCTGCGTCCATGTTGATCTTGAGGAAGTAGGGGCCTGCGGCCGGCGCCTCGTGCCGCAGGCGCGCCGCCCACTTTGCCGGCTCCCAGTAGGTAACGCGCGGATCGGTAAGCCCCCCCGTTATCAGCAGCGGTGGGTAGGGCCGCGCCGCCACCTGGTCGTAGGGCGAGTAGGCGAGGATCCGATCATAGGCGAGCGCGTCATTCAGCGGGTTGCCCCACTCAGGCCACTCAGGCGGCGTCAGCGGCAGGCTCTCGTCCGACATTGTGTTCAGCACGTCCACGAACGGCACCGCCGCGATCACGCCGCCGAACAGCGACGGGTCGAGGTTCACAGCAACGCCCATCAGCATGCCGCCCGCCGATCCGCCCATCGCCACGATGCGCCCGCGTCGCGTGTAGCCGAGGTTCACCAGGTGGCGTCCCGCGGCGACGAAGTCGGTGAAGGTGTTGATCTTCTTCTCGAGCTTCCCGTCGAGATACCACTGGTATCCCTTCGCCATTGATCCGCGCACGTCGGCGACAGCATAGATGAAGCCGCGGTCGACAAGGCTGAGCCGACCCGTCTTGAAGTCCGCTGGAATTGTGATGCCGTAGGAGCCGTAGCCATATAGCAGTACAGGCGCCGAGCCATCGATGGGCGTGGTGCGGCGACGCACCAGCGTAATCGGGATCAGTGCGCCGTCGTCGCCCGGCGCATCGATGCGCTCGACGACGTAGTCCTTCGGATCATGGCCCGACGGCACGACCTGCGTCTTGCGCAGAACGCGCTCGCGCGTGCGCATGTCGTAGTCGAACACCTGCGCTGGCGTCGAAGGCGAGGAATACTCGAACCGCAGCCAGGGCGAGTCCCACAGGTATCCGTTCGACATGCCGAGCGCATAAGCCTGCTCGTCAAACGCGATCGCGTGTTCGGCGCCCGTCGCGCGTTCGCGCACGACGATGCGGGGCAGGCCGTTCTCGCGCTCCATCCGCACCAGGAAATCGGCAAACGGCTCGACTTCGAGGATCAGCACACCCGGCCGATGCGGAATCTCAATGCGCCAGTTTTCCTCGCTCGGCGTGTCGTGCGGCGCCGAGACCAGCGAGAAATCCACCGCGCCATTGCGGTTCGAGCGGATCCAGAAACGCCCGTCGAAATCCACGACCGAGTAATCGACGCCACGCTCTCGCTCCGCCACGAGCTTCAGCTCATGCGCCGGATCGTCCGTTCGCAGGAAACGCCACTCCGATGTCGTGTGATCGTTCGCCGTGACGAAGATGAACTTCCGCGACTGGCTCGTTTGCACGCCGACGAAGAAGCCTGGATCGTTCTCGCGATAGACCAGCGCGTCTGTCCCTTCGCCCAGCGTTCGGCAGAAGACCGCAACCGGCCGCGCGTTCTCGTCGCGCGCTACCCAGTAGATGGTCCTGGAATCCTCGCCCCAGGTGAACTCACCATAGGTATGCGGGATGCTCTCGACTTCGCGCCCCGTCTCCGCCTCGCGGATGTGCAGCGTGTAGAACTCGGATCCCTTTTCGTCGGCCGTGAACGCCACGAGACGATGATCCGGCGAATGCGCAAACTTGCGCACGTCCCAGTAGTCGCATCCCTTCGCCAGCTCGTTGCCGTCAGCCAGCACCTGCTCGCCGGCCGCCTGCTTGTCGAACGCCACCGCCGCCGGCCGCCGGCAATAGATCGGATACTCGCCGCCCTCGCGATAGCGGCGATAGTACGCCCACGGCCCATCGATGGCCGGCACTGAGGAGTCATCCTCCTTGATCCGCCCCTTCATCTCCTCGAACAGGATGTCCTGCAGCTTGGCCGTCGGCTGTTCCAGCCGCTCGCGTGTGTAGGCGTTCTCCGCCTCGAGATACGCCTTGATGTCGGCGCGCAGCTGGCTGGGGTCGCGCATGACCTCCTTCCAGTTATCGTCTTTCAGCCATGCATAAGGGTCGATCCGCGCCCGCCCGAGCTGCTCGATAACGGCCTTCTCGTCGCGCCGCGCTTTCGGCGGGCCGGACGGGGAAGGCGACGGGTGAGGGGTGTCGGGCATGCCAGAACTCTTGCTATCGGCCCCTGGCGCCCGCCCCGACTTTTGCCCCGTCTTGCGCGCCATGAACCGTCAAACCCGCTGATTGCGGGCTGGTTGTCATTGGACTCGTGATTCGGCCCAAGCACCAGACGATAAAGTCGTGTGAACTGAAGGCGTTACAAGCCCTCCGTACACAGGTTTCTGGCTTTGCGGGAAGTCGGGGCGGTCTATTCGCCGTAAATTATGCTGATGGCTTCCACCACGGCGGCCGGGCGGTCCTTGCCCTCGATCTCGATGGTGGACTCCATCGTCATCTGCTTGCCGCCGGCGCGCTCTTCCACTTTCAGGCATTTTTGCTTCAGCCGCACCCGCGAGCCCACCGGCACCATGTTGGTGAAGCGCACCTTGTTGCAGCCGAAATTGATGCCGCGGGTAACGCCTTCCACCCGCATCACCTGCGCCGACAGCATCGGCAGCAGCGACAGCGTCAGGTAGCCATGGGCGATCGGAGCGCCGAGTTCTTTCGTAGCCCGCTCGACATCGACATGGATCCACTGGTGATCCCCGGTCGCCTCGGCGAATTTGTTCACCTGGCTCTGGGTGATCTGGTGCCAGGGCGACACCCCGACCTCCTGCCCAACGATGGATTCGAGGTCGGCGAACGGAACCAGGCGCATGAATGAAGTCCCCTGAGGATCGATTGAGGGGACCATATTCCCCGGAAATGCACACGCAAGCCGTGTCCGGACACGCTTTTTCTGGCGTCCGGACGGATTTTGACGAACGCTGGGGGGCGAGGCGCCACGATCCTGCCACGACCGGACGGAATCTGTCCGGCGTCCATGCGGCAATTCGCTGGGCAGGAGACGCGGACCGGTTTCCCGTGGAGACAGGCCGCCGCGCCGGAAGGGATGAGCACCATGCCGACGGATGACACAAACAAGAAGCCCATAAGGGCCAAGAAGTCCGAAACCCTCGAAGTGCGCATCCCCTACGAAACCAAGCAGGCGTTCCTGACCGCCTGCCGGGAAGACGGCACGACCGCGAGCGAAGTCGTTCGCGAGAGTGTCCAGACCTATCTCGACGAGCGCGAGCGGCCCCCAATTCCAGAGAAAAGGAAGCTCGTCATGAGGATCCCACAGCCGGTGCGCCACTACGCGCCGCGCATCGCCGCCGGCAGCATCGCCGCCATCGGCCTTGCCACCTTCGCCGCACTGCCCAGCGCCGCCGCGCCGGACTTCCGGGCCCAGTTCAGCCGCCTTGATGCCAACAAGGACGGCGTCCTGTCGCCGGACGAATTCCTTGGCCCGAAGATCGAGAAGGATGGCGCCGACAACAACGTCGTCATCGAAACCCGCACCATCACGCATTCCGGCAAGGATGCGCCCAAGATGCAGATCAAGCCCGATGTGATGAAATCGGAGGCGTTCACCTTCTGGCTTCCCGACGAGCTTGGCGGCGGCAAGGATGGCGCGAAGGACGAACAGCACGAGTACAAATTCATCTCGCACCGCGAAGTGAAGGAGCTGAAGGACGGCGAGGAAGCCCCCGAAGCCAAGACCTTCACGTTCTCGGTCGACGACATGAAGAAGCAGGAGTTCGACTCGATCGACGCCAACAAGGACGGCAAGGTCACGCTCGACGAATACAAGGCGCGTCAAACCGCCATGCTCACGCGCGGCTTCGAGATACTCGACAAGAGCGGCGACAAGTTCCTGAGCGAGGCCGAGTACGCCAAGATCACCACGCCTGTCGTGATCAAGCTCAACTCCGATGATCCGGACATGCCGGAGCCGCCAACGGTCGACATCCCGGGTATGAAGAAAACGGCGCCCGAGCAGATCAAGGCCGCCTTCACGCGTCTCGACGCGAACAAGGATGGCAAGCTCTCGCTCCAGGAATACCTGCCGCCGTCGTAAGAACACGCGTCCGGACACGGTTACACTGGCGATACATCGGCGGCCGGCGTCTCATGACGCCGGCCGCAATCGTTCCGGAGCCAGCCGTGACCACCGATTCCCGTCCGCCCTCCAAGAAGACCGAGATGATCGAGGTGCGTGTCTCGCACGAAACCAAGCGCGACTTCCTCGCCGCCTGCCGCAGGGAAGGGCGCACCGCGAGCGAAGTGATCCGCGAAGCGCTCGACAGCTACATCGCCGGAGGCGCCCGATTTCCGGAAGCCGCCCCGGCGACGAAGCCGTTCCTCGCGCTGATCCCGGCGCCCATGCGCCGCAAGCGCTACCTCGCCATCAGCGCCGCCGCCGCAAGCCTCACCGTCCTCGCCGCCCTGCCCAGCGCCGCCCAATCGCATAATCCGCCCGCCTGCGATCGTTTCCAGCAACTGGACCATGACGGCGACGGCAAGCTGACATTCGACGAGTTCAATCCGGGCCAATAGCGCCGAGGCGCTTGTCACATTTGGCGCCCAGGCCGTTTGGTGTCTGGACAAAACGGCGCCATGCTGCACCGAAGGGTGTGAGTGAGGGAGCCTGCCATGCGTGAGGCCAGGACTTTGGGAAGCTGGGTGCTTGCCCTCTTCCTTGCGGCAATGCTGATCTGGGTAGCGGTTGATACGCTGGCCCCAGCGGCAGGCACGAAAAACCATCTCTTCCCGCTCTTCGCCGAAACCTCCGGCATCGCCTATTTCGAGCCGACCGGGCGTTTCGCCACCGGAGTGCTCGAGATCATCGCCGCCCTTCTGATCCTCGTTCCGCCAACGCGCCGGATCGGCGCGTTCCTCGGCCTGCTTCTGATGGCCGTGCTGGCGGCGCTGGTCGTGCAGCTGATGATGCTCGGCGTGCAGATCCCGGTCGATACGGTCGGAGAGGGCGGCAAGGTCGCCACGGGCGAGACTGACGCTTCGATGCTCTTCTATCTGACGCTGGGGCTGGTCATTGCCGCGATCGTCTTGATCGTCATCCACCCCGGTGGGGACGATTCTGCCAAGCCGAAGAGCTATTACGGCCAGTAACCCCAAGCTGCGTACCGTGACGTTTCCGCGAACGCGTCGCAGGTTGATCATCCGTTAACCGCCCCGGGGCCATGCTTCTGCGCTACTGCAACGAGCAGGGGAACCATGTCGGACGTTCCGTCCTCCGGGGAAGCACCGGCCGCCGCCACCATCGTGCAGGCGGGCTCGGATGGTTTTGCGCGCCGCTCACTCCTTCGCCGCCTCATGGACGTTGTCGCGTTGCCGGCTTCGCGAGGCAACATCCAGGATCGCGCGATCGCCGGAGACCTGCTGCTCGAAATCCTGCTCGAGTCCGATGTCGCCGCGCGCGAACTCTGCGCCCGCCGCCTGCAGGAGATGTCACAGGCGCCGAAACGCCTGCTGCGTTTTCTCGCGCTCGACGCGCCACACGTCGCCCAGCTCATTCTCGCCGACAACAAGGCGTTCGACGACGCCGACCTCTGCTACATCGTCGCCCACGGCGCCACGGCGCATCGCGTGACGGTCGCCCGCCGGCGCGAGATCGGTCCGGCCGTCGCTACCGCGATTGCGGAGTCCGGCGATACGACTGCAATGAAGGCGCTGCTTGAGAACACGACGGCGAAGCTGTCCGAGCGTTCGGTCGAGTTGATGGTTGGCGCTTCGCGCAACGCTGCCGCTCTGCCGCCGCTCCTGATCCAGCGCGAGGAAGTCCGCCCCGCCCACGCGCTCGCCATGTTCTGGTGGTCCGCCGCCGCCGAGCGCCGCCAGATCCTCATCCGCTTCTCCGCCGAGCGCACACTGCTGATGGACATGTGCGCCGACATCTTCCGCTATGCCGCGACCGATACCGACCCGGTGGTCCGCAAGGCGCTGCACGTCATCGAACGCCGCCAGCGCGACCGCTCGGCCATCGACCGCTCGCCGCATGACAGTCTGGAGTCCGCGATCACAACTGCCGCTGCCGCCGGAGGCCTGACGCCGGCCGTGATCGCCGACATTTCCGCTCTGTCCGGCATCAAGGCCACGACAGGCGATCGCATCTTCCAGGACATTGGCGGCGAAGGTCTCGCCGTGCTGTGCAAGGCCACTGGCCTCAAACGCCCCTATCTGCGTGAGCTCTGGAAGGCGCTCGGGAACATGGAAGACAGCCCGGACTTCGCCCGCATCTCCGAAATCTACGAGATCATCGCCGTAGCCAAGGCGCAGACCGTGCTGCGTTACTGGAACTGGTCGTTGGCGTCCGCCTTCTCGCCCGACGCCGTCACCGACGAGCTTGACAGCGAGGAAGCCGGTTTCGCCCGCGATCTCCGCCTGATGGATGCCGGTAAGCCCAGAACCGCATACGGCCGCTAGGAAATCGTCCGGCCGGCGTCCGGTTTTGCTGGCAATTTCCGCCCAAGTCGTTCAAGTCCTGTCCCGAAACAACCGAAGCAGAGGAGGCCAGCGAGCATGAGCTATCTCCCCGGTCTTCTCGTCGCGCTTGCGGCTTTCTGGTTCCTCCTGTCGGGGCAGACCGCGCCGATTTTCATTGCGCTCGGCGTCCTGTCGGTCCTGATGTCGCTCGCACTCGCCGCGCGGTTGAAGATCATCGACCGGGACGCCTCGCCCTATCATCGCGCCGCCCAACTGCTGGTCTATTTCGGATGGCTGCTGGTCGAGATCGTGAAGGCCAATGTGGCGGTTATCGCACGCATCGTCGGCCCGCGGCACGCGATCGATCCCGTGATGGTCAATCTCAGGACGACGGCGCGCACCGATCTGGGCAAGGCCCTGTTCGCCAACTCCATCACGCTGACGCCGGGTACGGTAACAGTCGACGTCGACGGTGACAACGTGAAGGCGCACGCGCTCGTGCGGGAGAACTCTCCAGCCAGCAGTTTCGCCGCGATGGACCGCAAGTCCGCCGCGGCAGCTGACGGGAAGGGCTGAGCCATGATGCTGCTCGCAGCCGGCGCCGCCGGGCTCCTCGTGGCCATGGCGCTCATGATCGTCCGCGCGATCGCGGGGCCGTCGCATTACGACCGCATCCTCGCCGCCAATTCCTTCGGCACGAAGACAGTGCTGTTCCTGTCCCTGATCGGCTTCCTGTTCGGCCGCCCCGACTTCCTCGACATCGCCATCGCCTACGCGCTGATCAACTTCGTCACCACGATCGCCCTGATGAAGTTCTTCCGCTACCGCTCTCTGGCCCGGCCACTATCAGGAAGCAGCGGGAAGGAGGGCGGCCATGCTTGATCTCCTTCACTGGATCGGCGGAGGCGTCGCCGTTGTCGGCGTGCTGCTCTCCATTCTCGGCAGCGTTGGCGTGCTGCGCTTTCCGGATGTCTACACGCGCATCCATGCCGCCAGCATCACCGACACGGGTGGGGCGACGCTGGTGCTGCTGGGTCTCGGCCTGATGTCCGGGCTCACCGCCGTAACGATCAAGCTCGTGATCGTCTGGCTGCTTGTCTTGCTGACGACGCCGGCGGCGGCGAATGCGCTCGCCAACGCGGCCTACAGTTCCGGCCATCATCCCCGCATCGGCACTTTCCAGCTGATGCGGACAGATGAGCGGCGCAAGACGCCGCGGGGAGGCGAGGAGCCATGACCCCGCTTCCGTTCGACGCAAATCTCGCGATCGATATCACGCTGCTACTGATGCTGTGCGTGATCGCAGGCGCGATCGTGCGTACACGCAGCCTGCTGGCCGCCATCGTGCTTATGAGCATCTATTCGTTGGTCAGCGCCGTGTGGCTGGTGGTGATGGACGCCGCCGATGTCGCCTTCACCGAAGCCGTGGTTGGGGCGGGCGTTTCGACGATCATTCTCCTCGGCGCGATCCTGCTGACGCGTGGCGAGGCCGATCGCCCACGCTGGCGCGGGCTGATCGCTCCGGGCGCTGTCGCTATCGGCGTTGGCGGCCTGCTGATCTATGCCGTGCTCGGCCTGCCGGACCTCGGCGATCCAGCCTCGCCCGCGAACGCCCATGTCGGCCGCGCCTATCTCGAGGCGACCTCGCACGACGTCGGCATGCCGAACGTGGTGACGGCCGTGCTCGCCAGCTATCGAGGCTTCGATACTCTGGGCGAGACGACGGTGATCTTCGCAGCCGGCATCGGCGTGGCGCTGATGCTCGGCTTCGGCCCGCGCGCCAGCCTCGCGCCGCCGCCGGCTGCCATGGGCGATCATCACGTTGTGTTGCGCGTCACGGCGAAGCTGCTGATCCCTCTGATCGCGCTTTATGCCTTTTACGTGCAATTCCATGGCGATCTTGGGCCCGGCGGCGGGTTCCAGGCCGGCGTGATCCTCGCCGTGGCGATCATCCTGCACGGCCTCGTCTTTGGCCTGCGTGAGACGATGGTCGCCATCTCGCCGAGGCTCATGCGCACGATCGCCTCTCTCGGCGTGCTGATCTATTCGGGTGTCGGGATCGTCTGCATCATCAATGGCGGCGATTTCCTCGACTATGATCAACTCCTGCCGCCCAAGATCGAGGCGCAGATCCCGGCGTGGTTGCTGGGCGGCGGCCATGGCCATCACTGGGGCCAGCATTTCGGCGTCATGCTCATCGAGCTTGGCGTGTTGCTCACTGTGGCTGCGACCATGGTCACGATCTTCTACGGTTTCGCGGGACGTGCTGCCGACGCCATTCGGGCGGAGGGCAGGCGATGAGTTTCCTGCTTTCGCACCTCAATTACGTCGCCGTCGTCGTGCTGATGATGGCGGGACTGTTCGTCGTCTTCTCCAGCCGCAACCTGATCAAGCGCATGGTCGGCCTCGCGCTGTTCCAGACCTCGACGGGGCTGTTCTACATCAGCCTCGGCAAGGTCACGGGCGGCACGGCGGCGATCACCATCGACGCAAAGAGCGCGGCAGGCCAGGCGCTCGCGGGACAGCTTGATCCGGCTTACGTCGCCGAGCATGGCGTCAACGGCGTCGTCTATTCCAATCCGCTGCCGCACGTCCTGATCCTGACCGCGATTGTCGTCGGCGTCGCCACGCTGGCCGTAGGTCTCGCCATCGCCGTCCGCATCCGCGAGGCGTTTGGTACGGTCGAGGCGGAGGAGATTGAGTCCCTCGGCCGCGTAGAGTCCACGCAGACGGGGCCGTCCGCGTGACATCGCTCGACGCCCTCTATGTCGCCCCGCCAGCCCTGACGGCGCAGGCGCCGGTCCTACTTGTCGCAGGACCGCTCATCGCCGCGTGCGCCGCGGCGCTCGCGCCAAGTTCGCGCACGAGCTGGATGATCGGCGTCGGCGGAGCGATCTTCGCGGGCTGGATGGCGCTGGCGCTGGCCGGGGAGGTCGCGCGGCACGGCGCGATCGACTATTTTCTGGGCGGTTTTGCGCCGCCGCTCGGCATCGCCTTCCACATCGACGCGGCCGGCGTGCTCATGGCGCTGCTGATCTCGGGCGCAGGCGTGATTGGGGCGCTCTATTCCGGGCACTCGCTTGAAGCCGAGGTGCGGCCGGAGAAGCACTCGCTGTTGCAGGCTGGGTTCCTGCTGTGTCAGGCGGGGCTGTTGGGGCTGGTCAGCACGGGCGACGCCTTCAACGCCTTTGTCTTCCTCGAAGTTTCCTCCATCGGAACCTATGCGCTGATCGGCGCCGGCGATGCGCGCGATCGCCGCGCGCTGCCAGCGGCGTTCAACTACCTGATCATGGGCACGATCGGGGCGACCTTCTATGTGATCGGCATCGGCTTTCTCTATGCAGCGACCGGCACGCTCAACATGGCCGACATGGCTGCGCGGCTGGTGACGCTCGGCGACACGACGCCAGCGCAGGCTGGATTCGCCTTCATCGTCATCGGCCTCGGGCTCAAGGCAGCGCTGTTCCCGCTACACGGCTGGCTGCCGGGAGCCTATTCGTTCGCGCCTTCGCTGATCTCCGTCTTCCTCGCCGCCACGGCGACCAAGAGCGCGATCTACCTGCTGATGCGCTTTATCTTCGATGTGTTCCCGGACGGCGCAACGTTCGGGCGTCTGTTCATTACATGGGTCCTCGCTCCGCTTGCGGCGGCGGCAGCGATCGTCTGTTCGTTGCAGGCGATCTTCGAGAAGGAGATCCGGCGGATGCTGGCCTTCTCCTCCGTAGCGCAGGTGGGGTTCATCCTGCTCGGCATGTCGATGGCGACGGCCGCCGGCATATCTGCTGGCCTGTTCTATCTTGCAGCTCATGCGCTGCTGAAGGCCGCGATGTTCATGGCGCTAGGCGGGCTGTCGATCCGCCTGCGGGCGCGGAGCCTCGACGATTTCGCCGGCATCGCACGTGATGCGCCGTGGTCGGCCGCAGCTTTCGGCGCCGGCGCGGCCAGTCTCGTTGGCGTGCCGCTGACGATGGGGTTCCTCGCCAAGTGGCGGCTGATCGAGGCGGGGATGGCGGCCGGCCAGCTCTGGATCGTCGGCGTCATCGCGATCTCCTCGCTGCTCACGCTGGTGTATGTCGGCCGGATGGTGGAGGCGCTGTTCTTCCGTGCGCCCCCGCCGGGCGCCCAGCGGGCGCAGGAAGCGCCGGTCGGCGTGCTTGCGCCGCTCTGGATCCTCGCCGGGCTCGGCATCTGGTTTGGCCTGGATGCATCATTGCCGGCGAGCCTTGCGGATGCAGGCGCACGCGCCTTGCTCGGAGGCGCGCCATGAACGGCGGCGAACTCCTGATCTTCCTAGCGCTGGCCGTGCCGCTGTTCGCGGCCGTCGCGATCTACGCGACCGGCCGCATGCCCGACGTGCGCGAGACGCTGACGCTTGTCGCCTGCGTAGTGCTTGTCATCGTCGCGATCTCGATGTTCATGCGCGTGGGCGCAGGCGACCCGCCGCACATGACAGTGGCGCAGCCGATGGCGGGCCTCGAGATCGCCTTCAGGCTCGAGCCGCTGGGCGCCCTGTTCGCCCTGATGGCTAGCGTTCTCTGGGCGCTCAACTCGCTGTTCTCGATCGGCTACATGCGCGGGCGGCGCGAGGCGAACCAGACGCGGTTCTACATGTGCTTCGCGCTGGCGATGTTCGCCGTGATGGGGATCGCGATGGCGGCGAACCTGTTTACCCTCTTCATCTTCTACGAGATCCTGACCTTCTCGACCTATCCGCTCGTCACGCACAAGGGCGACAAGGCGGCGCGGAGGGCGGGGCGGATCTATCTCAGCCTGATCGTGGGCGCGTCCGTCGTTCTGCTGCTGCCGGGGATCATTGGCGTGGCGATGATGGCGGGCTCGACGAACTTCGTCAGCGACGGCCTGCTCGCCGGAAAGGTCGGCCTCAACACCGGAAGCCTGCTGCTCGTGCTGCTCGTCTTTGGCGCGGCGAAGGCGGCGCTGATGCCACTGCACGGCTGGCTGCCGAACGCCATGGTTGCGCCGGCGCCGGTGTCAGCATTGCTTCATGCCGTGGCCGTCGTGAAGGCGGGCGTGTTCACGATCCTCAAGATCTCGGCCTACATCTTCGGACCGGACCTGATCGCGAAGCTTCCGGCCTCGCAATGGCTGCTCTGGATCGCTGCGGCGTCGGTCGTGATCGCGTCGCTGGTGGCGATGAGGAAGGACGATCTCAAGGCGCGGCTCGCCTGGTCGACCGTGGGCCAGCTTGGCTATGTGACGTCCGCGGCGCTGTTGCCGCTGGGCGCGGGGCTGGTAGCGGGCGGACTGCACATGGTGTTTCACGCCGTGGCCAAGATCACGCTCTTCATGTGCGCAGGCGCCATCTATGTGGCGACGGGGGCCTCGCGCGTTTCCGAGATGCAGGGGCTGGGGCGCACGATGCCGGTGGTCTTCTCCTGCTTCCTGATTGGCGCTCTCTCTGTGATTGGCCTGCCGCCCTTCGCGGGCATGTGGTCGAAATTCCTTCTCATCACCGCCTCGTTCCGCTCTCACGAGTGGATCACGGCGGGGGCGATGATCGTTTCCTCGCTGCTCGGCCTGATCTATCTCGCACCAATCAGCCTGCGTGCGCTGCTGCCGCCAGCGGGCGAACCGGGGCCGCGCGAATTCATCCGGCCGGGCGGTGCGGCGGGGCCGATGGTCGCCGCGCTTGTGATCACGGCAGCGGCGTGTGTGGTGCTGTTCTTCCTGGCTGATTATCTCGCGGCGTATCTCGCACCCATCAAGGGAGGCGTGCTGTGAACGAGGGGAAGGAAACGCCGCAGCTTGGCGAACCGGGCGAACACCCGTTGTCGGTATTCCTGTTCTCGTGGATGCGGTCAAAGATGTTCTTCCGCGTGCTGATGGCGCTGCTCGGTGCGACAGGGGCCGTGCTGATCGCGCTGGAAGTCGTGCTGTCGAACCGGCCGATCGTGAGCGTGCAGAACATACCTGGCTTCTTCGGCATGTTTGGCTTTGTGGCGTTCTCGCTTGCGGTCCTGAGCGCCTGGCCGCTCGGCAAACTGCTGCGGCGGCCGGAGGATTACTACGACACGCGCAGCGGGGAGGCCGGGCGTGACCGTTGAGCGCTTCCTCGAATTCGCATCGGGCATCAATCCCGGCTTCTACGTGATCACGGCGGCGTTGATCGCCGTCCTGGCGCAGGATGTCTTCACGCGCGGCGTCGCACTGATCGGCGGGCCGTTGATGGCGCTGCTGGTGATGCTCTACCCGCCGGTATCGGGCGCGGAGGTGTCGCGCGATCTGTTTCTCGGTTTCGAGGTGTCGCTCTATCGGGCGGACTCGCTGTCGCTGATCTTCGGGCTTGGCTTTGTGATCGCGGCGACGCTGGGCGGGATCTATTCGCTGCACCGGCGCGACCGGCTGCAGGATGCGACGGGGCTGGTCTATGCGGGATCGGCGCTTGGGGCCGTGTTCGCGGGCGATCTCATCACGCTGTTGATCTTTGCGGAGATCGCGACGGTTGCTTCTGCGCTGCTGGTCTTCGCACGGCGGACGGGACCGGCCTATCGGGCAGGGCTGCGCTTCCTGACGATACAGGCGGCGGCGGGGCTGCTGATGACGGCGGGCATCGCGCTCTACGGATCGAGCCACGGGACGTTCCTGATCGCGGAGCTGGGCGGGTTGTGGAATGGCGTGCTGGTCAGCGCGCTTGATCCGCATACGCCGGGCGGGGCGCTGATCCTCGCTGGCGTGGGCGTCAAGGCGGGATTCCCACTGATCCATAACTGGCTAACGGACGCCTATCCCAACACGACCGAGAGCGGAGGCGTGGTGCTGTCGCCCTATACGACGACGCTGGCGGTCTATCTGCTGGCGCGGTTCTTCGCGGGATATCAGCCGCTGATCTGGATCGGCGCGGCGATGACGATCTATCCGGTTTTCTTCGCGGTGATGGAGAATGACCTCAAGAAGGTGCTGGCCTATTCGACCAACAACCAGATCGGCTTCATGGTCTGTGCGGTCGGGATCGGGTCGACGCTTTCGATCAACGGCGCGGCGGCGCATGCGGTGGCGCACATCGTGTTCAAGGGCCTCCTGTTCATGGCGATGGGCGCCGTGCAGATGCGACTGGGCACGACCAAGGCGACAGAGCTGGGCGGGTTGCACCGGACGATGCCGTGGACGGCGCTGGCGTGTCTGGTCGGAGCAGCTTCGATCTCGGCGCTGCCATTCCTTGCGGGCTACACGTCGAAGACGATGATCATGACCGCGGCGGAGTCAGGGCCGGGGCTGTTTGTCGTCTGGCTCATGCTGCTGTTCGCGAGCGCGGGCGTGCTCGAGCATTCGGGGATCAAGATCCCGTACTTCGCCTTCTTCAGCCATGACAGCGGCAAGCGGCCGGAAGAGGCGCCGTTCAACATGCTGCTGGCGATGGGGCTGTCGGCGGGGCTGTGCCTGGTGATCGGGCTGTATCCGGGATGGTTCTATGCGCTGCTCCCGTTCAGGGACCAGGCGCAGGAGTTCCTGGTGCATGATCTCTTCTCGACATCGCACCTGATCCAGCAGGGACAGCTTCTGGTGTTCGCGGTGTTCGCGTTCATGGCGCTGCAATGGTGGAAGCTTTACCCGCCCGAGCGGCCGGGGGTGATCCTCGATGTCGAGTGGATTTGGCGGAAGGGCGGGCCGGTTCTTGGGCGGGCGCTGGGCCGACCGGGGCGGGCGGGGGCTCGCTTTGCTTCAGGGACGATTTCATCGCTGGGTCAGCAAATTCAGATGCTTGCCCGGCAGGTCTTCGCAGCGGACGGAGTGGTATCACGCAAGGTTCCATTGAGCTCCACTACAGTCTGGAGCCTCGCCATACTGGGAATCGTGCTGGCGATTTCGCTGTTCGCGAGGTGAGCGAAGCATTCGATACCACATCAGCTCGGCGCGGTATTTACAGTCCCAAGGAACTACCTGAATATCCTGAAAGTATATCTGGCAGACGCCGCCGATTCCTTCTGGTTGGGAAGAAGACCGCAAATGGAACGCGAAACTCGCTCCGGGTCTCATCTTATCGAAATGGTGTCCGATATCGTCTCGGCCTATGTCGCGCACAATCCGGTGCCGGTGGCCGACCTTCCGAAGCTGATCGAGCGCGTACACGCGACGCTTTCCGAGATCCAGACAGGCGGAACAGTCGAGTCGAAGCCCGATCTCAAGCCCGCTGTTCCGATCCGCAAATCGGTGACGGACGATCACATCGTGTGCCTGGAAGACGGGAAGAAGTTCAAATCTCTGAAGCGCCACCTGCGCACGCGCTATGACATGTCGCCGGAAGAGTATCGCGAGAAGTGGGGTCTTGGGCCTGACTATCCGATGGTGGCGCCGAACTACGCGAAGCAGCGCTCTGCGCTGGCGCGCAAGATGGGTCTTGGTCAGTCCAAGAAATAGAGCTTCAGCGCGCGTGACATACTCCATGTTGATGCGCTGTCTGGAATGACTCCAGATCTCATCAAGATGAATCGCGCGATGTTCCGATCGTAGGTGCGCGATATGCTTTGCGGGCGTGCGAAATCCGCAGTCGGATCGCGCCCGCAACAAGCTGAATTGAGACTTTATTGACGCACGTGAAGAATTGGTTCGTTTCCCCACTTGCGCGAGTCCGCGAACCGAATCACCGTCTTTCATGGTGATGCGAATCACCGGGCCGCCACGTGTGTGGGCGTTTGTGTTGCGGGCGGCTCCCTCAGTAAGCGCGAAATCCGTGTAGCGGTCGGGCTGGCCGGCGCGGTTTTTGGGAATCAACAAGAAGTCACTCCGGTTGCCGGTTCGCGAGACCGTGCCGGACGTGGACTCCAAGGGGCTGAGAGAATGACGTTCGACCACGATGCTGCTGCCCCGTCCGGGCAGAAGAAAGTGCTTGATGCATGGCGCCGCCGCCTGCACGGGCGCAACTTCATCACCTGCGAAGACATCGACATTTCCGCGATCAACCGCGAGCTCGCCTATGTCAGCGTGCTGAGCTGCGAGGATGGTCGCTTCCGTTTTCGTTTGGCGGGCACGGGCCTGCAGCCCGTGTTCGGCGGCGAGGCGCGGGGAAAGACGGCTGACGAGATCGACGCGTGCCGCGGCGGTGCGATGTGGGCCGAACTGGCGAACCGGGCGCTGCTGCGCGAGACGCCGGTCTCGGGCATGACGCGGCTCTCTGATGGTTCGGTTCATTACTGGTTGCGCCTGCCGATGTCGTCGGACGGCGCCGAGGCGGATCTCGTGCTGTGTCATGACCGCTACCTGCCGGCGGAAGCGATCGCGGACCCTGATCGCGCCGCGAGCAGGATCGACATGCTGCTGCGACTCGACTGCGGCGACCTGGTCGCGGCGTAAGTTCCAGCGATAGACACAAACGCCCGCGACCTCGCAGGTTGTCCTGCAAGGCGCGGGCGTAATTGTTTTTGGATGGGGGGAATGGCGGAGGTCCGCATCCTACGATTTTGCTGAACCTCTTTCCCACGCTCGCCGCCGTCATCATTGCCGAGGCGGTGCGGCTCATCGATGCGACGGGCATAAGGCTCTCAGGGCCAGCCTCGGACTGGTCGCGCTTCTCCCAGGGCGTCTACGGGGTCAAGGCGCATGTGATGCTCGATCCCGACGCTGATATTCCGCTCTGGCTCGATGTCACCCCGGCCAGGACCGACGACATCCTCCCCGCCCGCATGATCCCTTCGAGCCGGGCGCAACCTACGTGTTCGACATGGCCTATTGCGACTTTGCCTGGTGGTGGAGGCTCAACGAGCATGGCTGCCGCTTCGTCACCCGCCTCAAGACGCACACAAGGCTTGCCGCGGTCGAAGACCGGGCCAGTCCGGACAAAGACAGGCTTGCCGGATCGGAACTGCTCTACGACCGCGTCGGCTTCCTCAACAACCTCCGCGCCTCCTCCCGCACGCCCGCCGGGCGGTCAGGTTATCCACACCTCGGGTTATCCACAGGGCGCCGAAACGCGTCGGAATCGGAGGGGGAACGGAGCGGAATCGGGCGTGGAACGCTGACGCGGAGTCAGGCGCGGCGGCGTGGAACATTCACAGCGATGGAGTGCGCGGCGGATAGGGGCGATGCGCTGGCTGCCGCCTAATGGTGATGGTGGTGGTCCTCGTCGGGGACCTGGTTGTACTTGCCGCATTTCGGACATTTGACGGCGTCGAAGGGCTCGCCGTGGAAGACGTCCATATGGCTGACCCTGTCCATCAAGCGAGTCTTGCAGGCGCCACAGCGGTAGGTGGTATCGCCGTCCTTGCCTTCGAGGGCGAGCTTGCCGGGTCCCGGCTCCAGAACGGTGGCGCCGGCCGCCGGCTTCGGGATCACGCGCATCTCTTTCTGGGGCATGGGGTCTCCTTGGCGCGATCAGGCGCGGGCTGGCATCTGCCTTCCCGCGCCCGTGTGCGTCAAGCCCGAGGCCGGCATCCTAGTGGGAGACCAGGACCGGCAGGGTGAGATCGTGCAGGAGGTTGCGGCTGACGCCGCCGAGAAAGAGTTCCTGCAGCCGGGAATGACCAAACAGGCCCAACACCATCATGTCCGCGCCGACCATTCCGGCGTTGAGGCGGATGGAGTCGCCCGTGTCGCGCTCGTCATTCTTGTCGGCGACCATCTTCGCGGTCTGGCAGCCGTGGGCGGCCAGGTTGCGGAGCTGCATGTCGTCGAAGCCGGCCTCGGCCTCCCGGCCGACTGACAGGAAGGTGACTTCGTTCGCCTTGGCGAGGAAGGGCCAGGCATCATGCAGGGCGCGCGCAGACTCGCGCGATTCCTTCCACGCAACCAGGATCTTGCTGCCGAAGGTCGGCGCATAGCCGAGTTCCGGCAGGATCAGCACCGGCCCGCCGGAAGCCATCGCGACGCTGGCCACGTCGATATCGGAAACGCCGCCCGCAACATACATGCGCACCGGCAGAATGGAGAGATCGTGACGGCGCGCGCAGGCGATGATCCCGCCCGTATCGTCGCCCTGGGTCTCGATCCAGTCGAACTGGATGCCGGCATTGCGCGCAATGTCCTCGAAGAGCGCGCGTGCTGCGACCGAAGTCTCGGCGATCAGCTTGGTGCGCTCCTCCATGAAAACCTCGACCGCCGTGACGGCGGAGAAGGCGTCGCCGGCGATGAAGGCCGGAATCTGTTCCGCCTTGAGAAATACGCCGGTGAGCGAGGCCCCGAAACGACGGGCGATCTCAACCGCGGCCTGGACCCGGAGGCGCGATGCGCCTGACTTGTCAACGAACACGAGAATGTTGCGGTAGGTCATGCGTTTAGTCCTCTCAGACAAGAACAGCTTAGGCGGGGCCGCGGCTGTGCGGATTGACCAGCGTCAACCGGCGGCAGGTTCCTTGCACGGGCATGGTTACGGACACTTGGGAACAGCAGGCGCCGGGTAGGGAGTGAAACGTGGAGCAGGATTGCGGTGAAGGCCGTTTCTGCGGGCGTGAGCATATTCTGCCGCTACGCATCTATTACGAGGACACGGATTTTTCCGGGGTCGTCTATCACGCCAATTACGTGAAGTATCTCGAACGCGGTCGCTCGGAATTCATCCGTGCGATCGGGGCGAGCCATACCGCGATGTTGCAGTCTGAGCAACCGGTCACCTTCATGGTCTCGCGTCTGGACCTGCGTTTCGTGAGGCCGGCGAAGATCGATGACCGCCTGGATGTGCGGACGCTGATGGAATTCGCGAAGGGCGCGCGGGTGGTATGCCGGCAGACGATCACGCGCGGCGGGGACAAGATCCTCGAGGCGCTGGTGGAGAATGTGTGTGTGAGCCTGGACGGGCGTCCGCGGCGGTTGCCGAGGCTGCTGACGGAGCGCGTGGCGGCTTATGTTCCGTGTGCTGAAGTTGCGGCGAATGACGTCGATGCGCCGATGCTGGTGGCGGCGGAGTGATGCTTTTCCGCCGCGAAGCGGGGGAAGAGTTGTGTCAGCCGAACCTTCCGGTAATGTAGTCTTGGGTCTGCTCGACCTTTGGCGCGGTGAAGAGTTCCGCCGTGGGCGCTGTCTCGATCAGCTTGCCGAGGTGGAAGAACGCGGTGACCTGCGAGATGCGCGCAGCCTGGGCCATCGAGTGCGTGACGATGACGATGCAGGTGTGCTTGCGGAGATCCTCGATCAGCTGCTCGATGTGGGCGGTGGCGATCGGATCGAGCGCGGAACACGGTTCGTCCATCAGGATAACGGCGGGCGAGACGGCGAGGGCGCGGGCGATGACGAGGCGCTGCTGCTGACCGCCGGAAAGGCCGAGGCCGGGCTTGTTGAGACGATCCTTCACCTCGTCCCAGAGGGCGGCGCGTTTGAGCGAGCGTTCGACGAGTTCGTCGAGCTCGGCCTTGCTCGCCGTGAGCTTGTGGGTGCGTGGGCCGTAGGCGACGTTGTCGTAGATCGACATCGGGAACGGGCTGGGCTTCTGGAAGACCATGCCGATGCGCTGGCGCACGAGGACGGGATCGATCTCCGCGCCGTTGATGTCGTTGCCGTCCATCAGGATCTGGCCTTCGACGCGCGCACCGGGGATCGTGTCATTCATGCGGTTGAGGCAGCGGAGCAGGGTGGACTTGCCGCAGCCGGAGGCGCCGATGAAGGCGGTGACGGCGTTGTCGGGGATGTCGAGATTGACGTCGAACAGCGCCTGCTTTTCGCCGTAGAAGGTGTTGATGTTGCGGATGGCGATGCGGGTGGGCGAGGTCACCGTCTCGGCGGCGGCAGCGCTCGCGGAGACGTGCAGGGGGACGCCGTGGCGGCGCTGGTCGGTAGACGCGTCACTCATGGTTGACGGCTAGCCCGGGCGGGGGCGGTGTGTCCAGCGTCAGCCGCGTCCGCGCTTGATGGCGGCGAGCGAGAGGCGCGAGGCGATGTTGAGGGCGAGAACGCCGACGGTGATGAGAAGTGCGCCGGTCCAGGCGAGCGCTTTCCAGTCTTCGTAGGGGCTGCCGGCGTAGCGGTAGATCGCGATTGGCAGGCTGGCCATGGGTTTGGTGAGGTCGGTCGACCAGTTGGAGTTGCCAAGCGAGGTGAAGATGAGCGGCGCCGTCTCGCCGGCGATGCGGGCGACGGCGAGCAGGATGCCGGTGAGGATGCCGCCGAAGGCCGCGGGGAGGATGACCTTGCGGACAACTTCGTTCTCGCGGCTGCCGAGGGCGATCGCGCCGTCGCGGTAGGCCTGAGGCACGAGGCGGAGGATGTCCTCCGTGGTGCGCGCGACGACCGGCATGGCAAGCAGGGCGAGGGCGATGGCGCCGGCGATGCCGGAGAAGCTGCCGAACGGCGCGACGGCGATCTGGTAGACGAACAGGCCGATCAGGACTGACGGCGCGGAAAGCAGGATGTCGTTGACGAAGCGGACGACGGAAGCGAAGCGTGAGGTCTTGCCGACTTCGGACAGGTAGACGCCGACCATCATGCCGAGGGGCGCGCCGATGGCAGAGCCGATGCCGACCTGGATCAGCGAGCCGACGATGGCGTTGGCGAGACCGCCGCCGGCGCCGGAGGACGCCATCGGTTTGAGGAAGACATCGAGCGACAGGCCGCCGAGGCCCTTCGAGAACAGCATCCAAAGGATGAGGCCGAGCAGGACGATTCCGATGACCGCAGCGAAGACGCACAGACCGCCCATGATGAGGTCGACGGCCTGGCGGCGGAAGTATCGCGCTTTGACGTGGGGCGTGAGCGTCTTCATGCCAGGCGCTCCTGACGGAGAAGGAGGCGTGCGAGGGCGAGCACGCCGAAGGATACGACGAAGAGGATGAAGCCGAGGCCGAGCAGGACGGCGAGCTGGATCGAGCCGGGCTCGGCTTCCGGGAAGTTGTTGGCGACGACCGAGGCGATCGACGAGGCCGGGGCGAAGAAGCTGTCGGCAAGGCGGTTGGCGTTGCCGATGACAAAGACGACTGCCATCGTTTCGCCAAGCGCGCGGCCGAGGCCGAGGAAGACCGCGCCGAAGAGCGAACCACGCACGGCGGGGATGACGACGCTGGTGAGCGACTCCCAGCGCGTTGCGCCCATGGCGTAGGCGCCGTCCTTCAGGAGTTGCGGTGTCGAGAGTAGAACGTCGCGCGTGGTGGCGGCGATGAAGGGGAGGATCATGATCGCGAGGACAAGCGAGGCGGTGAGCAGGCCGACGCCGAGCGGGGGAGCAGAGAACCAGAAGAAGCTGTCGCCAAGCGGCGGGATCCAGGCGAGGTTTTCAGTGAGCCAGGGCTGGACGAATTCGGCCATGAACGGCGCAAGCACGAAGAAGCCCCACATGCCGTAGACGATCGAGGGGATGGCGGCGAGCAGCTCGATCGCGATCCCGAGCGGCGCGCGCAGCGGAAGCGGGCAGGTCTCCGTGAGGAAGAAGGCGATGCCGAAGCCGATTGGCCAGGCGATCAAGATGGCGATGAGGGCGGTGACGACTGTGCCCGTGATGGCGGGCAGGGCGCCGTAGATGTTGGTGACCGGGTTCCACTCGGCGCTCCAGATGAAGCCGAGGCCGAACGTCTCGAACGCCTGGCGGCCGCCAAGGAACATGATGAGGAGAATGGCGGCGAGGACGGTGACGACGATGCCGCCAGCGACGTAGAGGCTGATCTTGAACGTCGTGTCCGCAAGGTGCGGCTTCTTCGTTCCGATCAGTTTCTTGCCGGCTGTGGCCAGGCCAGCTGTCGCTGCCGTTTCCATCTGCCCCTCGATCACCCGCACCACCAACCCGTCGTCACGTCTGTTATTCAGTCTTTATGACAAAAGGAATGGGGCGGAGCGATTCTCCGCCCCGCCCTTATCTGTCTAGTACGTTACTTCCAGACCGGTGCGCCATTGGCCTGGATGGTCGCCCACTTCTTGCGGACGGCCTCCTGAACCGCCGGCGGCAGGGTGATGTAGTGGAGCTGGTCGGCGGCCGGTTTGCCCGACTTGAACGCCCAGTCGAAGAACTTCAGAACGGCGGTGGCGCGAGCCGCGTCAGACGGGTTCTTCGGCACGAGGATGTAGGTGGCCGAGACGATCGGCCATGTCGTGTCGCCGCTCATGTTGATCATGGAGGCGGCGAAGTTCGGCGCGCTGTTCCAGTTGGCCTGGGCAGCGGCGGCCGAGAAGCCTTCAATCGTCGGCTTGACGGCCTTGCCGGCACGGTTGGTCAGCATCGGCATCTGCATCTTGTTCTCGGTGGCGTAGGCGTACTCGACATAGCCGATGCCGCCTTTCGTGTTCTGCACCGAAGCCGCGACGCCGGCGTTACCCGGAGCGCCGACGCCTGTTTTCCACGGCACCGAGTTGGCGGCGCCGACGTTGGTCTGGAAGGGGAGGCTCACCGCCGAGAGGTAGGAGGTGAAGATGTTCGTCGTACCAGAAGAGTCGGCGCGATAGGCGGGAGCGATCGCGACGGCGGGGAGGTTCACGCCCGGGTTGAGATCCTTGATCTCCTTGGCGTTCCACATGCGGATGCGGCCCTGGTAGATGTCCGCAACCACCGGGCCCGTGAGTTTCAGGCTGTTGCCGTCAACGCCGGGGATGTTCACCACCACAACCACCGCACCGATGACGGCCGGGAATTGCAGCAGGTTGTTCGAGGCGAGGCGCTCGGAGGCGACGGGGCTGTCCGAGGCGCCGAAGTCGACTGTGCGGTTGATGATCTGGGTGACGCCAGCGCCCGAGCCAACGCCCTGATAGTTCAGGGCGGGGCCGCCCGCGGCTTTATATTGCTCGCCCCATTTCGTGTAGATCGGGGCCGGGAAGGTGGCGCCCGCGCCCGTGATTTCCTGGGCTTGGGCGGCGGCGATGCCGCCGGCCACGACCGCAGCGACGGCGGCGGCGCGGACCGCATGGCCGAGGCCCTTAGTCAGCTGATTAAACATGGAATTCTCCAGTTGGGATCCGTTGAGGATTCGTCCGTGCCCTTTGCGGGCGTTCCTTACCACTCGATCTGCGAACGTATTGTGACAACGTCTGCGGTTCCGCTGAGCGGGCTCGACGGACGCTCGATATCGAGGTGCGACACGTCGGCCTGGAACTTCAGGAAGCCGAGCGGTTGCCAAGTGGCCTGGAGCGTCACGCCCTTCTGTTCGCCGCCGTCCATCGTGCCGTCGGTGAGGTCGAGATAGTCGTAGCGGGCGCCGAACATCAGCGAGCCGATGCCGTCATCCGAACCGAGCGTGCGCTTCGGCACGACGCGGCCGAACGAGCCGTCCTTGCCGTTGTACGGGCGCGAGTCGCCGGTCGGCGACCAGAAGAAGTCGATGTAGCCGCCCTGGAAGGTCGGCTCGAACGCGCCGAGCGCGGTGCCCGACTGCGGCGTTGCTTTCAGCTGGCCGTATTCCGCCGTCATGCCGAACTCGTTCATCTGGGCGGCGAACTCGCCGCCGAAGAACGTGTCCTGCGCGAAGGCGATCGAGCCGGTGTCCACGAAGCGGTCGCCGAAGCCGGTCTGCGGACGGGCGCGGTAGCGATAGCCGGGGCCGCGAATGCCGGAGGCATCAGGGCCGCCAGCGTTGTCGCGGATGCGGGTGTTGAAGCCGAGGTGGATCAGCGTGTAGCCGTCCGGCCCGCGATCATAGATCGGCGCCCAGGTGGCGCGACCTTCGAGCGCAACCGTTTCCGAAGTGTTGGTCGATTCCGGGTTGTTGAAGTCGTCGCCCTGCAGGGCGACGCCAGCCGACCAGTTGCCGCCCGACGTGGTCAGCGCGATAGAGCCGATCTTGGTGAAACCGAAGGCGTTGATGTAGCCCGAGCGCTCGTTGAACGGGATGTTCAGCGAAGAGGTGCGGTCTTCCAGCGGCGAGACCTGGTTGTTCTGGCCGAGCGTGAGTTCCCAGTCGCCGAAGACGTACTGGATGAAGGCGTCGTCGAAACCGACTTCGGTGTCAGCGCCCGAGGTCGAGACGGCGGTGACGACCGGGCCGCGATCCGCTTCGCCAGCCTGACAGGCCGAACGCTGGACGATCGCGGAAGTGGTCGTGTTCTGGCAGAGGCGCAGAGTGGTGACCGACGAGGTCGCCTGGTCGGCGCCGGGGGCGAACTGCAGCTTGATGTTGTACTTCCAGTTCTGCGTGAACTGGCCTTCGACGCCGAGGAAGGCGCGGCGGACAAAGGTGCGCGTGTAGTTCTGGTTCACCGCGGCGAGGTCGTCAGTCGAGATGTTGAATGCGTCGTACATGACGCGGCCGTTGATCTTGAAGATGCGGTCCTCTTCCGTGGAGCGCGGCGAGCCGCCGGACCAGGAGGTCGCGAGCGTGGGCGCGGGCGGAGGCGGGGCCGGCGGCAGCTGGTCGACCGCGGCCGGTTTCTGTTCGGCGAGCATCTGCGCGACGATCGCTTTGACCTGAGCAGCCTGCTCGGGGCTCAGATTACTGAGATCCTGGGACGTCTGCGTCGAGGGCGCGGTCGTCGTCTGGACGGTGGTCTGCTGGGCGTGGGCGGCGGTGGCCGATGCGGCCGCGAGCGCTGCCAGGGCTGCGGTGCGGCGCAGCGAGGCGTGGATTTTCATGAGTTCCCCTCATCTCCCGGGTTCGCGGGCCAGCAAGGCGCGGGTCCGACGGGTGGGGGCGTAGGCAGGGGTGGCGACGCCTGCGTGACGGTTTTGAATCAGTTGTGTAACAGCCCACAGGATGGGCGCGTGTGTCGCACCGCGGCAACGCCCATCCAACGGAGGGCTTCTAGGCCTGCGGTGCCCTTTTCCCATTGAACCAAGGCGATGAAATAGGACTATCGTCCTAATGATGCACTTCCCAAAGCAGCTACTCCGTATAGAAACAAGCTACTAGCTCGGGAAATGCAGAGTTAGGGCCCTCCCCCAAGGAGAAGTCCTATGGGCGGGAGCAGATAGGCCTGCCGCTGGAGCGCGAGGAGGTGGAGCAGCTCGCAAGCGAGCGCGCGATCGTTGCGCTGGATGCGGAAACCTACGTGCTGGGCGGCGTCACTGCGAAGGAGCCTCTGGACGTGGAGCCGTGGGCGTTCGTGGCGGCCGGCGCGCGGGGGACATCCCTGCAGCGTGCATTCGGGTTCTCGGCGCTGACGCTGCAGGCGCGGAAGGGGATGGGACCGCCGACGCTTCGCCATGTGCAGGCGGGGCTGTTGCTGATCGCGGATGCAGAGTGCGGCGCGAACGCCGGTCGCATCACGATGGACTGGGATGCCGGGCCGGTGGACCGGCAGAAACGGTCGGGCATTGCGGGCGGTCTGCAGGGGATGGCGGTCGATGCGGCACGGAGACTGCGGCGCGCGCGGGCCATGATGGATCCGGTTCAATGGTCACTGGCGTGGGCGCTGTGCGCAGACGGGCAGTCGCTGCGTGCGTTGCGGCGCAGGTTCGGACTCGGGCAGCGGATTTCAGGCGCGGCATTCGCGGCCGCGATGGAGGCGATCGCGAATGCGTATGAGCGCTAGCTCGCCGACGCGATGGCGCGAATGCGCTGGAGCATCGAGGCGAGGCCGTTGGAGCGCTGGGGTGTGAGCGCGTCGGCGACGCCGATCTCCCTGAAGAAGGCGGGTGCGTCGAAAGCGAGGATGTCGGCAGGAGTCTGGTCTGAGAAGAGATGGATGATCACCGCGACGAGGCCGGCGACAATCGCGGCGTCAGACGCGCCGCGGAAATGGAGAGCACCGGGCGTTGTGGTGGAAGGTTCCGCGACGAGCCAGACCTGGCTGGAGCAGCCGCGCACCTTGAAGGCGTCGTCGTATTCGTGGGGCCTAAGCGACGGGAGCGCCTTGCCGAGATCGATGAGATGTTGGAAGCGCGCTTCCCAATCTCCCAGGAAGGCGAAGTCTTCACGCAGCTGTTCGGCCTGTCGGGTCACGCTCATGCCGTGGACATGGCGCGAGGCGCGTGCCAACGCAAGTGCGGCGAAGCGAGCCGGAGCGGGTGGGGATGCTGGGGGCTCCGGCTCGCCTGCCACAGGGTGCACGCGTCTCAAGCGAGCCCCAAGGTCAGCTGAATTGTGAACGCGGAGCGATCAGGCGATCTTCGTGTGGAGCATCGCCACATCGGCGCGCTTCATCGCGGCGAGCGCGGCGGCGATCACGTCGTTCTTGCAGGCGTGGACCAGGCGCGCGAGGTGATAGCTGGAGAATTTCTGCTGGCGGCAGGCCTTGAAGGCCGTGTCATTGAGTTCGGCGTAGATCTTCTGCGGGGCGTCCGCCGTGTTGTAGGCGAACACCACCTGAAAGGTGTGCAGTGTCTGTCCGGCGGAAGCAGCTGGCGCGACGCCGGCGGCGAACGCGGCAAGGAGCGCCGAAGCGACCAGGGCTTTCGGCGTCGTGATCATGCGAAACATGAGGAGGTATCCTTCTTTTCTCATCGCCCGTCTTGTTGCGGGCTGAGATCAGGATTGCCTCAAACGGCGTGTCGCAGGAAACGAGCAGGATGCGAGACGGTCATGACTTTTGGTCATGACCGCTGCCTTGCGATCGCCTCAGTTGAGATGCTCGACCGTGGTTTTCAGCCAGTCGATCACCGTCTGCACGAAAGGCCGGCGCGCGGAGGCGACGGTGTGCGCGATGTGGAAGGTGTGGTCGATGTCGACTGGGCTGGAGGCGAACTGCACCAACTCGCCGCAATCGATCATGTCCTGCACCAGGATGCGCGGCAGGAGGCCGAGGCCTTGGCCGGTGGTGAGCGCCTTGATGGCGACGAGGAAATCCTCGATCACGTAGGCGGGCGGCATGTCGGAGAGGTCGATGTTGGTGGTCGCCTGCCATTCGCGCCACTCATTGTAGCCGGCGGTCTGGATGCGGCGCGCGGTGTTGAGCAGCTTGTCGAGATTGCCGCCGCAGGCGTCGTACACGGACGGCGAGCAGACGGGCATCAGCATGCCCTTCACCAGCCGGTTCGTGACGAGGCCTTCATACTGGCCGAGACCGTAGCGCACGGCGAGGTCGGCCTCCTCGCGCGTGAGGTCGATCAGACGGACAGACGTGATGAACTCGATCTCGATGTCGGGGTGGAGGGCGCGGAATTCCGGCAGGCGCGGCACGAGATGCTGGCCGGCGAAGGAAGCAAGCGTTGCGATCCGGCAGATGCTTGAGCGCGGCGGCTTGCGGTGATAGTGGGCGAAGGCGTCCGTCATCATCGCGAAGGCGGGACGCAGCGCCTCCATCAGCGTGTAGCCTTCCTGGGTCAGGGATAGCCCGGTAGGCGAGCGCACAAAGACCTGTGCGCCGATGAAATCCTCAAGCGAAATGACGTGTTTGGAGATGGCGCCCTGCGTGACGCCCAGCTCTTCCGCAGCGCGGGAGAAGCTGAGGTGCCGCGAGGCAGCTTCGAACGCGCGGACCGCGTTCAGAGGGGGAAGTGATCTCGACATGGCGGGAACACCAACTAGCACGAGTTGACGGGAGATGCAGCCGAAACGGCCTCGGGCCGGAAGCGGCCTCGCTTTCCCCCTGGAGTTGGACAGGGCGATCGCGAAGTGCTTCCGGCCGTTAGCCGTGTCCCGTATCGTCGCGGGACCCGGTTATCGCTGCCTAGCCGCGAGGGGTGTGGTCGTGCATGGCGGCGATGTCGGTGCGTCCGATACGCTCGACCGCCTTGGCGAGGAGATCAGCCGCACACTGCTCGTCCACCTTGCGGAGGCTGAGCGGGCGCGGACCCGGCGTCTTGCAGGCTTGGTCCGCGATGCGGGCGAGATCGGCATAGATTTCGTCCACTGGGGCTGCCGGATTGTAAGCGAAGGCCGTCTTGAACGTGCGCATGTTGGTGTTGACCGGGTCCGCGAAGGCCTTGGGGGCGGCCAGCGGGATGCTCATCATCAGCAGGGCGACGGGGGCGGCGTACAGCTTGAGGTTCAGCGTAACCATGGGGAGGTATCCTCTTCTTATTTCGGCCCGTCTTGATTGCGGGCTCGCTGTGTAGATGTGGCGCCTCGGGGCGTTTTGAAATCGAGAAGGCCGAGGGGCGCCCATGAGTAAAAGTCATGGGCCGGCGGACAGGCGGCTTCTTGAACAGGAAGACGTCGCGCCGTTTACGCCACGCTGGTGGCGGCTTCGCCCTTCAACCATGCGATTACGTCAGGCACGGTGGGGCGCCGGTGGGCGTTCGGCGTGTGGACGATGTGGAAATTGTAATCTGTCCGGACGCGGACGGGCGAGAAGAGGACCAGTTCGCCCTTATGGATCCGGTCGCGAACGAGAATCTCCGGCAGCAGGGCAAGGCCCTGATGCGCGAGCGCAGCCATCAGCGCGACCTGGAATTCCTCGATGACGATAGTGGGCGGGGCGGTTGTTAGGTCGAACTTCGCTGCCTCTGACCAGTCGCGCCATTCATTGTAGGCCGAGCACTGGATGCGGCGGGTCTTTGCCATGAGTGAGGCGAGGCTGTTGCCGCCCTGCTGCAGCACCTGTGGTGTGCAGACGGAGAGGAGTTCTGGCTCGCCGAGCGGTGTGGAGATCACGCCTTCGTACTGGCCGCCGCCATAGCGTACGGCGATGTCGAACTCTTCCCTGCTAAGGTCCACCAGCCGGATGGTGGTGAGGAATTCAAGTTCGACGCCCGGGAAGCGGTCGCGGAAGACGCCGAGACGCGGAACGAGGAATTGTGATGCGAAGGATGCGGTCGTGGAGATGCGCACGACATTCGAGCGTGGGGAGCGGCGCGAATAGCGGGCGAAGGCTTCCGAGAGCGTGGTGAAGGCCGGCTCGATGGCCTCCTTGAGCGAGCCGCCTTCATTGGTGAGACGCAGGCCGCTGGGCTCGCGGTAGAAGAGCTGGACGCCGATGAAGTCTTCAAGGGCGATTACCTGCTTGGAAATCGCGCCCTGGGTGACGCCAAGCTCGTCTGCGGCGCGCGACAGGTTGAGATGGCGCGAGGCGGCCTCGAAGGCACGGACGGCGTTGAGCGGGGGAAGCGGTTTCACCATGCGGCCTTGGTAGCACCCCCTGTTGCCAAGTCATGTCAGCAACATGTGGGATGGCCCCGCGCATCTGTGAATACGGAGGCGAGATTTTGGGTTGGCGTGCGGCGAAAATTCTGTAACCGGAACATTAAACCCACAGGATTCCTTCCAGCCGCCAGAGGCCGATGCCGCATCATACCCCGCTCCTGGCCTTAAACGCCGCGGGTATCGGACTCGCCCTTCTGCTTGGACTTGTCGCCAATCGCCTGAAGCTGTCGCCGCTGGTGGGGTATCTCCTCGCCGGCGTGGTCGTGGGACCGTTCACGCCGGGGTTCGTCGCGGACCAGGCGCGGACGCCGGGCGTCGAGGCGTTGCTGGGTAATGGCGCCGAGCCGGACGTGCTGAAGGCCACGAACATCGTCAACGCACAGATGTTGTTCGTGGCGATCGCGAGCCTGTTCGAGGCCGGGCAGATCATCGCCAAGGCGCGGGCGGCCAACGCCACGCTGCGCATCGTTGCGCGGGCGCATTCGGATGACGAGGTCGTGCACCTGCGCGCGCAGGGCGCCGACGAGATCGTCATGGGCGAACGGGAACTGGCGCTATCGATGCTGGAACGATCGCGTAGAGAGGCAAGCACAGAGTCGCCGGCAGCGTGAGCCCCAAATCAAAACCGCCCCGGCTTTTGGCCGGGGCGGTTCGCTTGTCGTCGGAGAGAACTCTACTTCGCGATTTCCGAGAAGCAGCCGCCCATCGAGCGGACGTCTTCACCCGGCAGCTTCAGGCCATGGCGGGCGAGGCAGAAGGTGAGGTCGGAGCGGATGTGGGCGGCCGACACGCAGCTCAGGAGCTGCATCTGGGCTTCCTCGAGGCAGGTGACCGACATCGAGTCGTTCATCGCAGCCTTTACGTCCGTCTGGTTGGTCTTGTCAGCCTCGATCGCGTGGAACGCGGCGAGCGTGACCATGCGGTTCGCGGTGCCGAGATATTTCGGATCGACCTTGAGCGACGGCGGGGCCGTCGTCACCGGCGACAGCGACGAGAAGGCGGAGGCGGGCGCCGAGGCGGCGAACACCGAGACCTTGTCCCAGATGGAGCCCGCGTTCGACGGCGAAGCGGCGACGGTCGCGAGCATCGCGTTGAGGTCCGGGCCAGCGAAGAGTTTCTGCGCGGCGTCGGTGACTGGACGCGAGGCGGCGGCGCTGGCCTTCAAGGCCTTGATCGAACCGTTCGGGTCTTTGACCTTGGATTTGCCCCAGGCGACGTTCTGAAGCTTGTAGGACTGCTCTTTCACAAACGCGCCGGCCGAGGAGATGCGGGCCGTGTCCTTGCTGTTGACGTTGAGCGCGGCCTGAAGGGCGGCTTCACCACCCTTGAGCGAGCGAGCGTAGCCGATGTCGTTGCGCATGCCGGTCAGAACGCGCTCGCGGCCGTAATAGCTGTCGATGTCGCGGACGGCAGTGACGAAGTCCGGGTTCTGGGCGGCGAGGATGGCCGAGTAGGAAATCCAGGCGGCCGACAGCTGACCCGGGTTCGGGCCGCCGAAGGTGTTCATCGCCTTGTCCAGGTCGGCAGCGGAGCTGAGTTCCTTGGACATGATGTTGGAGACTTCGCCCTGATACTCGGCGTAGCCGGCAGCCGCGGTTGGCAGGATCCGCTTTTCCGGGGTCGGGCTGGCAGGGGTCTGACTGAGCGCGACGGGGGTCGCGAAGGCGGCCAGGGCGAGGATGGCGGCGCAGAACTTGAGTTCGGAACGCATGGTTACCTCCGACGGTGCTTCGTCATGGTCGCTGGGAGCTGTCTGCACCGTAGCAGACACGGCCCGCAATGTGCTTCCAAATGCAGGTTGCGGGGTGAGTCATTTACGCGCGGTTAGGATGACGAATGCAACTGCACGCATCAAGCCCGGCACTGCAAGGCTTTCGTCGAAAATGACGGGGCCACGGGCCATATGGTTGGGTCTGGCGACTCTGGCGGCAGCCTGGAGCGTCTTTCTTGGCGTGCCATTCTGGCTCAGCGCCGGAGCCTTTATCTGCGCTATTCTGCCACCCCTCGTTGGAACGTTCGTGCGTGGTTCCACAACCGATACGAGAGTTGCAGAGATCGAAGCGGGACTCTGGGTCGCGCTTGCGACAGCGGGCGCGGCGAGCACGGGCGGAACGACAGCGATTATCGTGCTCTACGGGGTTGCCGTAGCGGTGGCGTGGAATTCCGGGCAGGTGCGCCTGACCGCGGAGATCGCAGGCTTCGCCCTGCTTGGTCTGGTTTTCTCGATGGTGGCAAGCCTGGGCGGCGGATGGCTGAACCCGCACGACGCGGCGATTCTCGCGACGGGCTATGGCGTATCGGGTCTCGTCATGCTGGGCGTGCTGGCGCTGGCCGGCGTTGCGCGTCCCGGCAGCAATGGTCTCGGCGTTCCAGCAGGCACGAAGCCCTCCGAACCTGTCAAAACGGACACGGTGGTTGATCAAAAGTTAATGCAGGCCGAGGCCAAGCTCGCCGCAGCCGCCGCCGCTGCGGAAGAAGCCCGGGGGGAAGCCGAGGCCGCTCGCGAGCGGCTCGAGGCGCGTACGACATTCTTTGCGCAGACCAGCCACGAACTTCGCACGCCGCTCAACGCGATCGTCGGTTTCGCGGAAATGATGCGCAACGCCGTGTTCGGTCCGCTGCCGGAACGGTATCAGGAGTATGCAGGGCTCATCCATGAGGGCGGGCGCAATCTCACGCTGATCGTCGACGATGTTTTAGACCTCGCGCGCATCGAGGCGGGGCGGTACGAGATCTATACGGACCTCGTGAGCCTGACCGATCTTGCCTCGGAGGCGGTGACTTTCATGCGGGACGAGGCGACGCGGAAGAATATCGACCTCGAACTGACTGGGCCCGACGATGTTGAAGCGTTCGTGGACTCCAAGGCGGTGCGCCAGATCGCGCTCAATCTGATCTCCAACGCACTGAAGTTCACCCCGGAAGGTGGTCGCGTTGAAGTTGCGGCGCTCGAGACGAAGGATGGCTCGGTGCTGGCTGTGTCTGACACAGGCGTCGGCATCAGTCCGGAAGAACTGACGCGGCTGTCGCGGACGTTCGAGCAGGGCGAGGCTGGCAAGCGGCAGAAGGGCGCGGGGCTCGGGCTGTCGGTGGTGCGGGCGTTTGCGGAGCTGCACGGCGGACGGCTCGACATCGAGAGCCGCGAAGGCGGCGGCACGACGATCGCGGTGTTCTTCCCGGCGGAGAAACCTGCAAGCCGTGACACCATTGAGGATTGAGCCTGCGCGACGTCGCCGAGGGGATCACTCTTCACAGGATAACCAAACGCTGCGGCCGCGGAACGAAGTGCGCGCGCCCGGATCTGCGTTTCGCCGCGAAGGCGAGCGGCCTGGTCCTCCCCTTGCAGGTCTTTACCAGCAGAGGATGGGGTCCGTGGGTCTCGAAGCCGATTTGAAGCCAGCAGGCAGCACTGCGTGGAATCGCCTCTGGAGCGATGTGTGTCAGTCATTGGACGCCGGCGGCAAATGCGTGCGGATAACCGTTGCGGCATCTCCACAATCACTCCGAGGACTGGTACTAGGGAATGTGGCGGGGGCGGCCCAGAGGGGCGGCCATGACTGACGTTTATATCGCCTACGCACGTGAAGATCGCGAGAAAGTCCGGATCCTGAGCGACATGCTCCGATTCGAGGGCTGGGACGTATGGGTAGACCCATCGAGCCCGACCGAGGACAGCAGCGCATCCATTGACCTGAAGCTGGGGTCGGCAGGCGCGATCCTGGTTGTGTGGTCCGGCTATTCGCGCGGATCCGAGCAGGTGCGTTCGGAGGCGGCGACGGGACTCTACAAGAACAAGCTCATCCAGGTGCGCGTCGACCAGGCGGCGCCGCCGCGGCCGTTTGACCAGGTCGAAGTCATCGATCTCGGCATGTGGTCGGGCGAACGGGAAGATCCCAACTGGCGGCGGATCGTGTCGTCGGTGCGGCTCTATGCAGGAGCGCCGGGCGCTTCGCGTCCGCAGGTGACGCGCCGGGCGACGTCGGGCCCGGCCTACCTCGAACCCGCGCGATCGATCGCGTGGGGACCGCTGGTGGCGGCAGGCGTTCTGGTGGTGGCGGCTGCGGGCGTGTGGCTGGCCGATCCCTTCGGCTGGCGCGCAAGCGATACGACTGTTGCGGCAAAGGACACGGTTACGACATCCGCAGCGACGCCGATCGAGGGCGCAGCGGTCGTCGAAACATCAACCACAATGTTTGAGGACACCGAGCAGTCGACGGCGGAATGGGGACGCGTCAACCGCAACAGCGCTGATGGGCTGCGGAGCTATGTGGCTGCCTTCCCGCGCGCGAGTTCTGCGGAGACGGCGCGCTCGCTGCTGCGTGTGATGGATGCGCAGGCGTGGGTGCATGCGGTTACGGCGGACAATGAAGACGGCTATCAGGCCTACCTGAAGGAATTCCCTGTCGATGCGTCGATGCCGGGCGCCATGGCGGCGGCGGCCCGCGATCGCCTCGTGTCGCTGAGCGCCGAGCGGTCGCAAGCCATCGAGGATATCCAGCGCGGGCTTCTCGCGCTCAAATTCTACAAGGGCGATATCGATGGCAAGGGCGGTGGCGGCACGGCGCGGGCCGTGAAAGACTTTGCGACGTCGCGCAACCGGAGCTTCCCAACGCTTTCCACGGCCGCGCCGCGCGACCTGCGGGCTTTCGCCGAGATCGTGGCCAAGGCGGCTGGAACGACGCCGTCGTCCAAGACGCCGATCATTGCGACGGTGACGACGACGTCTCCAGCCAAGCCCGGGAGTGCTGAAGACGCCGATCGCGATCGTATCGCCAAGGCGCAGGCGGCGATTCAGGCAGCTTCGAAGGCTGCGACTGAGACCGCTGCGACGCAAGCGGCGGTCAGCGCCGGATCTGACTCAGGCGCTGTCAGCGAGCTGCAAAAGATGGCTGACCAGAATGCGTGGGCCGACGCCGAGAAGGTCGGCACGCTGGCAGCTTATCAGAACTATCTCATTGCGCATCCATCGGGCGCGCAGGTTGCGGCAGCGAAGTCGGCCGTGACGCGGCTCAGCCGTCCGGCGCCGTACAGTCTCGATCTCGTTCCGGCCGAAGTGAAAGCTGCGGCGGAAGCTGCCCGGCGCGCACAGACGTCGGCCAACTCGCGGGCGCTGCAGGCGCGCGAGACGGCGTCCGCGGCTGAGGCGGCGCCGGGCGCGCGCGAGATCATCGCGGCGGATGGCGACAAGTATCAGGCGCAGATTTCCGGCGGCGCGCCGAACGGGCTCGGCGTGCGCGTGAGCGGCGGGTCCGGCAATGCTGGCGATCGCTATCGCGGCGAGCTGCGCAACGGACAGACGGCGGGTCTCGGCGTCTATGAGTATGGCAGCAATCCGGGGAATTCCTCCTCGGGCGCACTGCGTTACGAAGGCGAGCATTCGAGCGATGCAGCTTCCGGCTATGGCGTGACCTACTGGAAGAATGGCGACTCGTTCGCCGGGCTGGGGAATGGTCCGAACGGCGTCGGACGCGGCGTGCTGACCTTCTCAAACGGCCAGCGCTATGAAGGCGAGATGCGCAACGGGACGCGCAACGGATATGGCGTGGTATGGTCGGCCGACGGGTCGATCCTGATGGCCGGGCGCTGGGTCAACGGGGAGCTGGTAGAGCCAGCTGCGAACGCCGACGGCCAATAGACTGTTGCCTGCTGGTCAAGCCTGAACATTCCGCCTAACCTGCCGTCCGGCGGAGAGTGGGGAAGAGCGATGGCCGACGCGGCCAAATCGCTGAAAGTGTTCGTTTCGTACTCGCGGACGGACGTGGAGTTTGCAGACCAGCTTGTGCTGGCTCTGGAGGACAAGGGATTCGAGACAATCCTCGACCGCCACGACATGAGCGGGGGGGAGAACTGGCGCGAGCGGCTGGGCAAGCTGATCCTGTCCGCGGATGCAGTGACCTTCATTCTCTCGGAGAAATCGGCAGCATCGGAGATCTGCGCCTGGGAAGTCGAGGAGGCGCGGCGGCTGTCTAAGCGCATCCTGCCGGTGACGCCGGCGTCCGTTGCCAATGTGAAGCCGCCGCAGGCGCTGGCCGATCTCAACTGGATCCCCTTCTATGCCGATCCTGCCGTGCCGGGGTCCGGCTTCTACTATGGCGTGAAGCGGCTCGAGGAGGCGTTGCGCGTCGATCTCGACTGGCTGCGGGCGCAGACGCGTTACTCGGAACGATCGGTGGAGTGGACGAAGGCGGCCAGGGCTGAAGACCTGCTGCTGCGCGGCGAGGCGCTGCGCGAAGCGCATGCCTGGCTCGGCAAGACGCCGGCAGGTTCTTCGCCGCCGGATGGCGTGCGCGAATATCTCTCGGCGAGCGCGGATGCCGAGCAGAAGCGCGAAGCCGCGGCGCGGCTGCAGATCGAGGAACGCGAAAAGGCCGTGAAGGTCGCCGAGGCGGCGGTCGCAGAGAAGCAGCAGGCGGTGGCGGCGAAGGCGCGGTCGGATCGACGGTTGCGCATGCTGGCTGTGTCGGCGCTGGTCGCAGGCGTGGTGCTGGTCGCATTGGCGGGGGTGGGCGTGTGGTTCGCGTCCAAGAACTTCGTGGACTCGGCCGAGCGTGACGCGAAGCTATTCGCGCGTGAAGCCAACACGCTGTCGGCGAAGGGCGACAAGGTGCTCGCGATGCTTGTCGCGCTCTCTGGCGATCCTGCTGCGAAGCGGGGGCTGCTCGAGCAGTGGTTCCGCCCCGGCGGCTATCCGGCTGCGCGCGAAGCGCTGGCGCGCGCCTACGCAACGAACCGGTTGGTGATGTCAGTCCCGACCGGCGAGCCGATCACGGCGATGGCGGCGTTTGCCGACGACAAGCGCTTCATCACGTTCCACAAGGGCGGCGCGGCGCGGGTATGGGAGGTTGGGAATCCGGCGCCGGTGAAGTCGTTTGCGTTGAAGGAAGATGTGAAGCAGGCGACGATCCTCAAAGATGGTGAGCGGGCGCTAGTGTTGCTCGGCCACGGCAGAGCTGTTTTGGTGCGTCTGGCTGATGGCTTGGAACAGCAGGTGTTCGCCGCCGATGATAGCGACGAAACCACAGCGATCGCGATCGATCCCGACGAAAAGCGAGTGTTGACTGGCGGGATCGACGGCAAGATCGAACTCTGGAGCGTCGGAACGACAAGTCGAGTCTTGCAATGGGATGGCGCAGCTGCCGGTGAAGACAACTACGGCGACCGCGCTATTCACGGTCTGGTCTTCTCGCGCGAGGACGAAGGATTTTACAGCGCCGATGGTCGCGGTGTGGTGGCGCAATGGAGCGCGGGGGCAACCAAGCCGACAAAACAAAAGCAGCTTGGCGAAGACGTATCGGCAGCGTCGCTGACGTTCTTGGACGACGGCTTTTTCAGCATGCTCTTCGTCGGCGCCAACAACGGCCGCCTCTATGCCTTTCAGGCGGATGATATTGAACAGGTGCGTGACGTGCCGGTATTCGACGCCATCGCCAAGGACGTCGCCGTGACTGGCTTGATCGTTGGTCACAGTGGCATGAACGCAATCGTCATATCGAATACAGGGCATGTGGTTGTCGTCCGCGGCACCGGCATTTCTCGAACCGAGTTTGGCAGCGCCGCCGATATCACTGCCGCGGTGCAGATCGCGGATGGGCAAACGGCCATGACAGGATCGCGTGACGGAACCGTTCGCCAGTGGTCGCTGGAAAAGCCCGCCACGGACTTGCTGGAGGTCGGAAGACAGGGTCCTGAGAGAGAACAAACCGTTCCGCCCCCTCGTGACATCGCACTTTCGAACGACGGTCAGCAGGCGCTGCTTCTCTACTTCACCGACGCGAGCAGCAAGCTGTGGCGGCGGAATGGCTCGCCCGAGACCGTCGACATCGACGCACAAAAAATGTCGCCGGATGGCCAGTTCGTGATCCGGCAGCGGGTCGGCGCCGACAAAACCAAACCGGCGACGCGAGAACGGGATGTCGTGCGGCTAGCGGATAACAAGGTCGTTCATATCATCAGCGCGGATCAGACGCCGCTTGCCTTCGTGAAGGGCGACGGCTTGCTGCTGGAAGCACCGGGCGGTGAGTTGTCGATCTGGAAATTTGGCGCAACGAATTTTGAATGGACGACGGGGAAGCCGGCGGAACGCGGATATGGCGGGGCATTTGACGTTAGTCCGGACGGCTCGCGGCTGCTGGCAATTTTCGACAACAGGATCAAAGTCTGGAAAGTCGGACAGGCACAGCCCGAAGCAGATTTGGCGATCGATTCAACGGTTACAGAGGCCAAATTTCTTCCGGACAACGCTCGCTTTGCGATAGGTCTCGAGACGGGCGGCATTGAAATCTGGGGCATAGGCAACGACCGGCCACTGGAATCTTTCGACGGTCATAGCGCCGAGGTGAGGAACATCGCGTTTAGTCGAGATGGAAGCCTGATGGCGTCGGCATCCAACGACGGCACCGCGTTGCTGTGGCGTGTTGGACAGCGGGAACAGCTGCAGGTCTTCGATATTCAAGGCAACGTCTATTCGATAGTGTTCGAGCCGGATGGCAAACGGGTTCTCATCGCTACGATGGATGGTATCGCCTCATGGGAGATCGAGCCCGTGGCTCTGGCTGATGCAGATACGCAGGTGAAGCTGGCGTGCGAGAGGCTAGAGCAGTTGAACGTGACTGGATTTACCGCGCGCGAAATTCTGGCGATTCCGACGCTGAAAGGGCTTCCCAACAATCCCTGCGTCGCGATGGGGATCACACAACCGAAAGCCAGCCCCGTTGTGGCGAAACCAGCGGCGCCGGCTGTTTCGGCCGGCGCGGGTTCTTCGCCCTAGTGATTGCCGAGGCCGGGGCCCTTGAACTGCAGCGTGATCTTCGGGTTGGTGATGCTGGAGTTCGATGAGCTTGGCGCACGCGACGACGGGCTGCCGGCGCTGAGCGAGCCGTACGTGTCCATCTGCGACTGACCCTGCGTGCCGCCCTGCGTCGCGTTGAGGCGCGAGAGCGCCGCCATCATCTGCGGATTGAGGCCCGATGTGGCGAGCGCGAAGATGCGTCCCTTGGTGGGGCTCGGCAGCTTCTTGAGCTTCACGATGATCGTGCGGCCAAGCTGGCAGACGTCGACCTTGGACGGGTCGACGGCGTCGGCGCCGGCGCCGATGGGGCCGCCGCCATTCATGCCTGAGGCCATCAGGCCCATCACCTGCTTGTCCATCATCATGGAGAAGAAGGTGGTCTGGAGCGCGGACTGGTCGTCCTGCGTGAGTTGCATGTCGGCGGGCTGGGCATTGCTGCCCTTGGCGGCAAGATCCACCATGGTGCGGCCGGCGCGCATGCCGACCCTATAGCCTTCGCCGCCATAGGCGGCGAGATCAGCGAGGGCCGTCGGGTGGGCCGTGAGCTTCTGGAACGCCGGCAGCGTGCATTCACCAGCCGCCTTCTCGACGACGCCGAGAGCGTCCGTGGCGATGGTCATGACGTTGTCGAAGCCTTCGGAGCCCGTGCGACCGATTTCCTGCATGTGCGCCGGGATGAACTCAACCGACCAGTCGCTCATCGCATCGACAAGATCGTCGCGGTCGGCGTCCTTCTTCATCGCTTCATCGGCCAGCGAGCCGAGCAGGCGATCGTGTTCGGCGGGGAAATTGGCGGCTAGCGAAGTCATGAAGGCACGGCCGTCGCCGTCGGGGAAGGCTTCGCGGGCGAGGGCAGCCTTGGCCTGGTCACGATCGAGGCCGGCGACAACTTCGCTGAGCGGGCGGACGGGGATGTTGCCGCCGAACATGTCCATGACGGACGGGGCGGCGATCGCGGCGCCTGCCGATAGAACAGCGACGCCGAAGGCAAGAGCGATGAAGCCCTTGTCGATTCCGCCCGGGTTGGCGACCGTCATGCGGGTTGGGCCACCGCCTTCGGTCAGGACCGGAGGCGGGACAAGGTTGCGGGCAGGATGACCTTCGCCGGTGCCGCGTTTGCCAAAGCTCATGACCGTCCCCTCGAACGCATGATTGCAGCAGGCATGATGCGCCATCGTCGTTGAAACGCGGTTAGCCGGGACCGGTGAAATTTACGCGATTGGTGAAGGAATGAGCCCGCTCCGGTAACAGATTGCCTCGTGGTCAGGCTGAAGGCCGCCTGGGCCGCACGTCCAGAAGGACTGCGGCAAGCGTAATGAGAAGATAGACCGTGAGCGCCATGGCGCCGGTGCTGATCACGTTGTCGGATGCCTCGGCCGGGATCAGCATGGCGGTGATCTGGATGGCGACGAGCAGCAGGATGAATGCGGCGGCTGGCCAGGCGCGAAACCCGGCGGTCGTCCGCTGCGCAGACCAGAAGATTCCCGCAATAGCGATGAGGCCGATTTCGACGGCCTCCTCCATCACCGGCCTATCCCAGAGCGCAAAGCCGGCCTTGGGGCCTGCGGGAAAGAGTTCGAGATCGGGCCGGTGGACCAACAGGTCGAGCAGCCAGTGGGAGAAGACGACGGCGCCGATGATCACGGCGGGTCGCCATGCCAGGCGCAGGAGATAGCGCGCAAGGAGGATTGCACCGAGCGACCAGGTAATAACGCCGGGAAGCGAGTGGGTGAAGGGCATGTATTCGAGCACGAGAGCGCTGCCGGAGAGCGACGGATCGACATGCCCGCGCTCTATGCCGGTCATAACGAGAACGCCCCAGCCGATGTCGATGAGCTGACATCCGGCGACGAGGGTCCACGTAGGTGCGCGCGGCTCCGCAGCTTTGGCGGCTATGGCGGCGGCGTAGTGGCCTGCGAACATGGGCGTCTCCCCGTGCTGAGAGACTAAGCGGCACTCTGGCGTTGCGGAAGAGATGACGTAGCGGTCAGCGTTGCGCGATGGCCAGCACAATGTTGGCGACGATGGGAGCCGCGAGAACGATGGCCGTCATCAGGAGCGTGACGCTTGCGGGGATATGCGGGATGCGCATCATGATCAGCCTCGAGGGCAGTTCGGCAGGGACAGGCTGATGAAGTCGTTTGACAAGATCGAGGCGATGGCGGGGAAGCATCATGGCGGACCCAAAGGCATTACCTCGGTGCTGAAGCAGTGGCAGGTTGACACCAACCTGACGGCGAAGAAGGACGCCCAGTTCCTTGCCGGCATGGCGAAGGCGGTCTTTTCGTCCGGGTTCTCGTGGGAAGTGATCGAGAAGAAGTGGACGGGCTTCGAGGCGGCGTTCGACAACTTCGAGCCGAAAAAGGTCGCGGCCTATGACGACGACAAGATCGATGCACTGCTGAAGGATACGCGAATTGTTCGCAACGGCGCCAAGATCATGGCGACGATCGAGAATGCGCGTTTTGTGGCGGCGACAGCGAAACAGCATGGATCGTTCGGGAAGTTCCTCGCGAACTGGCCGGTGACGGATCAGGTCGGGTTGATGGACTACCTGAAGAAGAATGCGTCGCGGTTGGGTGGATCCACGGGCCAGTATTTCCTGCGCTTCGAGGGGTGGGACGCGTTCATTCTGTCGGGCGACGTGGTGAAAGCGCTGATCCGGGAAAGCGTGGTTAGCAAGGAGCCGACGTCGAAGAAGGATCTCGCAGCGGTGCAGGCGGCGTTCAACACTTGGCGGACACAGAGCAGGCGGCCAGTGCGGGAGATCAGCCGCATCCTGGCCCTGAGCGTGGGACCTAAGGGGGCAGCTTGACCGCGATACTACTGACACGATCCGGCGCCAGCGTGGTGTAGACAGGCGGAGATGCAAGGGAGGTCGGAATGCCGAATTTGCCACTGGTCGGCGGCTGTTCGTGTGGGGCGCTTCGCTATGAAGTGCGGGCCGCGCCGTTCATGATCTACAACTGCCACTGCACCAACTGCCAGAAGATCAGCGGGTCAGCCTTCAACATCTCGGTGACAATAACGGAGGCGTCGCTCGCTTTTACGAAGGGGGAGCCGAAGAGGGTGGAATGGATTTCCGATGCAGGGAGCACGCGGCTGGGCTTGTTCTGCGCCGCGTGCGGAAGTCGGATCGCAAACGGCATGTCGCCTTCCAACGGCGTGTTGAGCCTGCGCGGCGGAACGCTGGACGACACGAGCTGGCTGGAGCCGGTGGGCGACATCTGGGTTAAAAGCAAGCAGCCCTGGGTGACGATTCCAGTCGGGCGCATCCAGATCGAGCGAGGGCCGGCGGACTATGCGCCCTTCATTGCGAAGTTCAAGGAGCAGGGGCGCTTCTGATCAGCTGGCGGATCGGGCGTAGACAGGGGCAATCGCGAGCCATGCGCCCCAGCTGCCGCTGCGATCCTCAATGTGCGCTTCGCCAGGTCCGCCGGGAAAGCTGCCGGGCAGAGTGACGGTCCAGTGACGCCAGCCTGTTTGCGCCGGGAGATCTGCAAGCGCGGCAAGCCTGGCGCTGGTGGTTGAATCGCTGATCGTGATGCGCATGCCTGTTGGCGCCGGGCCGGTCATGACAGGAACAATCAGGGCGGCCGGCCTCGCAGGCGCGTCGAGCGTGAGTTTGATCTCGCTCTGGCCTGCATCGCTGGTGGTGCGTATGAGCCGTAGCCCTGGCCTGGCAGAGGAGGCTTCGGAGCATTCTGGAGCCAGCCGCGCTCGCTGAATGCCTGCGACAGCTTCGTCGTGATCACGGGAAGCGCCTGCGCCGGCATCTCCGAAGGCGGCAGGCGTTCGGTGAAGGATGATGCGACCGGGATCGGGATGGCGATCTTCTCGCCGAGCACAAGGAAGAACTGGCTCCATGGCGCAGAGTTCGCCAGCCGAGTCGATTTGCGGAAGGACGCGGACGTCAAGCAGGCGGCCGTCGGGACGCTCCCAGCGTTCCATAGGTTGGGAGGCGATAAGGCTAAGGGTTCCCTCGTCAGCGACGAAATGCGTGGCGTCGTTCCACGACGTGATATGGAGGTTGACCGGGGACATGGTCGCGAAGTTGGCGAGTGCGGCATAGCCGCCAGTCCAGTGCGGCGTGAGCGTTGCTGGCAGGATCAGGTCGCCGACCGTGATCGTCTCACCGGTCGAGCTGGTCTGCAGGCGGCCGACGAGATCGCGTCCGGCCTGCATGTTGGCAAGAAGCGTGAGCGACGATCAGATTACCCAGACCGGCTGCGCCGCCGGCGAGCCAGCACGCGTTCGATTTTCGGGTGAGGTTCACCGGCCATCCTCATCCGGTTCTGTCTTTGCGCCAGCGTCAGCGTTTTTCGTCGTCGCGGTCGCGGCGGGCGCCGTCGAGCTTGCGGATGTCCGCGGACTTCTCGAGTTCCTCGCGGATCTTCTCGCCCTTGGTGCGGCCGAACAGCATGCGCTTGGCGGAGGCGTCGGCTTCGCGCTGTTCACGCGCCTTGCGCTTGCGACGCTCGTTGAGATTGACGATGTCGGCCATGGCCATGAATCCTGACGGCAGGCTGATAACCCTGAAAGTCTCGCCCATCCGCCTGGGGCGATCAACCGGCAAAAGCTGCCGCGCGCTAAAGGTTACTTCGGCGAATCCTTGGCGAATGAGGCTCGGAGCGCAGGACGCGAGGCGCAGCGGGCGAGGTATTCGTCCATCACCTTGCCAGTGGGCAGCATCTGGCGGGCCCACTGGCCCATGCTGGCGATCAGGATGTCGATGCCGGAGAATTTCTCACCTAGCATGAAGGGTCCGTGTCTCAGTGCTTCCATCAGGCGGCGGTCGGTTTCGGCCCGGCCTCGAAACGTCCGAATGAGAGCCGGGTTTTCTCCGAGGCCGGCGAATTCAAAGGTCACGACCGGTTCGATCACGCCGGAATAGTAGAAGAGCCAGGTGAGGTATTCGCCGCGCTTTGGATCGCCCGGCTGCGGGCCGAGGCCTGCCGCGGGGAAGAGGTCGGTGAGATAGAGGACGATGGCTGAGGATTCCGTGATCACCGCGCCATTGTGGACGAGCGCGGGAACCTTCTTGTCCGGGTGAGGGTTGGCGGGGTCTTCATCGCCAGAGCCGTCCTGCCGGACGATGTTCGTGTAGACGATCTCGCAATCGGCGCCGAGTTCCTCAAGGAGCCAGACGATGCGCGATGAGCGCGAGCGCGGCGCGTGGTGAAGGCGAAGCATGGAAAGACTCCCAACGTCAGCGCGAGCCTAGGCCAGCGGCGGGAGGCGGGCAACGGGGCTAGTGCGCGGCGGGGGCGGGATCCGCGGAGGCGGTGGCGATGGCGGTTGGTTCGGGCTTCGGGATCATCGAGAAGGCGTGGGCCGCGCGGATATCGCCAACTTCGAACTGGATGTGCTTTACTGTCTGGTCCTTCGCGCGCTGCGAGGGGACGATGTCGATCTGGATGGCCTCCCGCGGATCGAGTGCTTCGAGGCGCGTGATCGCGGTGGGGGAGAAGTAGAAGATCCAGACCGGATTGCTGTCGGCGTCCTTGCCTTTGAAGATCTTGCCGGCCCATTCGACGTTGGCGATCGAACGCGGCGCGGCGACCAGCTTCTTCGTCGCGCCGGCAATGGAGCCGAGCCAAGGCTCGGGCATCTTAGCGGGATCGCGCAGAACGAGCTGGATCGATGACGGCTCCATGCCCTGTGCCGGGATCGTCACGGAAAGAGCGATGCCTTCCTTGATCTCGGCGGTGCGGCGGAGGCCGAACACCAGACCGGTGAGCTTGTCGGTCTGGCTGACGGCCCATTTGTCGGTCTCGGCGCGCGAAGCGCCCCAGGTGGAACGCGCCGCGGGATACTCGAGATAGTTGGTCTTGGCGAACTGGCGGTAACTCGAGCGGATCGTGGCGGCGACCTGCACGACGGAGGGATGCGCGCAGCCCAGTGAGCGGGCGTGGGCGGAGACTTCGGCAGCGAGGCGGTTCATCTCGGCGGGCGTCTTGTTGGCGCGGAGCAGTTCACCTTCGGCCTGATAGAGGCCGGACTGAAGCGCGAGGCGCTCGCCCTCGGTGAAGAGGTTGCAGCTCTTGTCAGCGGCGCTGATGGCCACGCGCTCCAGCCATGTGCGCTGGACGGCGGCCTCATCGGCCTGGGCTGCCGGAGCGGCCAGGAACACGGCAACGAAGATGAGGGCGCGGCGCGTCATGAAGCCCGCATCCTAGGTGGGGCCGATTTAGGATCAGTTTACGGCTCTCGAGGTGGGGCGACGGCCCGGAAAATCGTGATAAAGGGCGATCATGCCGCGTGAGATTTCAGCAAACCTCTGGGTTTCCGCCCTCCTGCGCCGCGCCAGCATGGGCGGGGCGTTCGCCACGATCGTGCACCGCGGGGACGAGGACCGGGGCGATGTGCTGGTGAAGGTGACTCGCGCGAGAGGTGAGGCGGCGCTCTATGCCCCGGCCTTCAACCCGGAAGGACCTACGGAATTCGAGCAGCTGAAAGCCGAGGACGAGGCGGGCGTCGATGCCCTGATCGGCAAGCGGCGACAAATGGACCGGGACCTCTGGGTGATCGAGATCGAGGACCGCGAGGGGCGTCATTTTTTGACCGAGAAGGTCCGTTCATAGCGTGCAGGCGCCAGCTTCGCTTGTCTGTGATTTGCGAGGCGGGTAGGGATTCGGCGGACGCCGGGGGTTGTCATGGTCGAACCTGTGACCGGCCTTGCGATTTTCGCCGGCTCCTGGCTGGCGAAGAAGCTGGCCAAGGATTGGGCGAATGCGAAGAAGGACGAGCAGCTCTCGGCCTTCAATGCCGCGTCGTTCGAGAACAACATCGCCCGTGACAAGTGCATGGCCCTGCAGGAGCAGGCGCGCGCCGGTATGGGGCGCATCGGCATCCAGCGGATCGAAGCGATGCGGCGCGTGTTGCCCGAGGCGGCGTGCGCGGCGCATATCGCGGAGGAGAAGGGGTTCGTATCCTCCGTGTTCCAGAAAGATGGATGGTTCGGCGGGCGATCGCAAAAGTCGCTGCTCGGGCTAAGTGCGAGCCTGCTGGCGGTTGATCTTGTGCTGCCAGAGGACGCGCCTGTGACGGCGGCGGAGACATTGCTCTCCACACTGGCGGCGCAGGGCGCCTTCAAGGCATTCGAGACCTTGCCTCACCATGAGAGTGCAAGCGCGATGGCGTCGTCCGTGAACCCGGACGATCTCAACAACGCCGTGACCGCGAGCATCGAGGCCATCGATGCAGGCGTCGGCAAGGTCGACGATTTCCTGTCGAGCCATGATGCGGCGAAGGACGCGGCAGTGCTGGCCGGTTCGCTGCATGTCGGCGCAATTGATCAGCTGTCGGCCGGGGCGAGTCACCTGGCGTCGGATGCGGCCGGCGCCGTGGGTCATGGCGTCGCTGGCGCGGCGGCGGAGGTCGGCGGCGCAATGAACACGCTGGGCGATTTCATCGGGGACTTTGTTGGGCCGGCTGGATGGGCGCTGGCCGGGTGGACGCTGGGCGGCACGCTGAAGGCGAGCAAGAAGATCGCCGGCATTCGCGAAGAAGTGCGCGTCAACACCGTCCAGATGCAGGAGCGCACCGAGCGCGCCACGCGGATCGTCGCGCGCAGCGAGGAGCTGGAGAAGCTGAACGCCGAGGCGACATACAATGCGTTCAAGCATTCCTGGGTGATGAAGCAGGTCGGCGGCAAGAAGCGCGCGAAGTCGCGCAGCGCGGGATGGCGCGAGCGGGATGCGCAACGGGCGGCGCTGCTCGAGAGGTCGTCGCGCCATTTCTGGCAGGTGATGCATGCGCCGTTGCTGGCAGAAGGCGGCGATGCGGCCTCGACGCCGCTGCCGCCTGTCTGAGCCATGCCGGTGGAAATCGATTCCTTGATGACCTACTGGCCGACCGGGGCCTACGCCCTCGCGTTGATCGCCGTGGTGTTTGCAGCGGGCTGGCTCGGCGTGGCGATCAAGCGATTCCGCAAAAGGCTGGCGGCGGTTGTGGAGAGCAAGCGGTTGCTGACTGAGGCGCGGGGGATGTCGAACGACAATCTCGCGAAACTCAAGAGGCGACAGGGCGAACTCGACAAGCTGAACGACAAGGCGAGCAAGCTGTTCTGGCGCAACGAGAAGACGTGGATCGGTTGACATGAACTGGCTCGACGACGCGCTTCTGAATCAGAGATACGGCTTCATCGCGCTGGCCGTTGCGGGAGCCGCATTGGCGCCTGCAGTGTTGCTGGAGCTGCTGTCGGTCTGGTTCGCCTGGCGCTCCTCCCGTCTCTCCCGGCTGGCCAAGCGGTTCCGCGGGCGCGGGCAGCTGGCGGAGGAACGGATCTCTAGCCTTGCCGCCGAGGAGCGGGACCTGCAGCGGATGATGGGCGAGATGGAAGCGGCGGGAAAAGGCAGCTGACGCTCATTCCCACAGAGCGGACTCAACGAAGGTCTTCGAGTCCGACATGAAATCCCGCATCAGTCGATAATGATCGGTTTGCTCCAGCGTGGTGGGAGCGAGGCCGCCTTTGGTCAGCCCCAGCAGCGTTGCGCCGGGATAGGCCATCAGCATGGGCGAATGAGTCGCCATGATGACCTGGCATTTCTTCGACTCGTCCATGGCGCGAAGCAGTTTCAGAAATTCGACTTGCCGGGATGGGGAAAGGGCGGATTCAGGCTCGTCGAAGATGAAGATACCCTGCCGCTGGCAGCGTTCTTCGAAGAAGCGGAGGAAGCCTTCGCCATGAGAGTGGGAGAGGAAGTCGGGCGGAACGGGACGCCTGCCCATCGCCCTCGCAGCTACAATCTCCGCCTGATCGAGGTATCGCGCGACATCGAAGAAGCTCTCGGCACGGAAGAACCAGCCGCGCGTGACCTTGGGCAGCCAGGACGCGCGCAGAGCTTTGGCTAGCGAGCCGCCCATGATTTCGACCGCTTGCGAATGATCGACCGGCATGTAGCCGGAACCGCCGCCGGCTTCGTCGAAACCGGCCAGCGCCGCGATGCCTTCGAGGAGTGTTGATTTCCCGGTTCCATTCTCGCCGACGATGATCGTGATGGACTTGTCGAAGCGAAGTTCAAATTCACCGTTCGGGTACGGCAAGGAGAAGGGATAGGCTTTCGTGTCCGGGATTTTCCCCGACTCAAGCCACACACGCTTCAGGAAGGGCGCAGGCAGGCTCGTGTCACGATATTTCGGCATGGCGGGCCCGGCGGAAGCGTCTCCGGAGCCATGTTATCGCGCCAAATTGCACTCTGGCTAGCTGGTGTAGACCTTTGCGGCGCAGCCCTGTATCAGGCGCGCCCATGGCCCTGACACCTGAACAAGAAGCCGCGCGCAGGCGCACGTTTGCGATCATCGCGCACCCGGACGCCGGCAAGACGACGCTGACCGAGAACCTGCTGCTGGCGGGTGGCGCGATCCGAATGGCGGGCGCCGTGAAGGCGCGCGGCGAACGCCGCCGCACGATGTCGGACTGGATGAAGATCGAGCGGGATCGCGGCATTTCGGTTTCGGCGTCGGTGATGACGTTCGAATACCAGGACTGCGTGTTCAACCTGCTCGACACGCCGGGCCACGAGGACTTCTCGGAAGACACCTATCGCACGCTGACAGCCGCTGACTCGGCGATCATGGTGCTGGACGCCGCGAAAGGCATCGAGCCGCAGACGCTGAAGCTGTTCGAGGTGTGCCGGCTGCGGGATATTCCGATCATTACCTACATCAACAAGATGGACCGCGAGGCGCAGGACCCGTTCCAGCTGCTTGACGAGATCGAGCAGAAGCTAGCGATGACAGCGTCCCCGCTCTACTGGCCGCAGGGGTCCGGCGAGCGGTTGCGCGGTATGAAGGATCTGCGCACGGGCGAATTTGTGACGTATCAGCGGATCGTCGCGCATGATGGTTCGGTCGAGTTCAAGACGGAGCGCGTCGGCAGTGATCGCTTCGATGAAATGATGGATGCCGGCGAGCAGAAAGAGCTCGAGGAACAGGCCGAGATGGCGGCGGGCGTGTGCAAGCCCTACGACCACCAGAGCTATCGCGAAGGCCATATGACGCCGGTGGTGTTCGGATCGGCGCTGCGCCATTTCGGCGTGAAGGAATTGCTCGACACGATCCACATCGAAGCACCGGCGCCGCGCCGGCAGAAGGCTATGCTGAAAGGTCAGCCTGCGCTGGTGGGGCCGGAACAGAAGGAAGTGACCGGCTTCGTGTTCAAGATCCAGGCGAACATGGACCCCAACCACCGCGACAGGATTGCGTTCTTCCGGATGGTGTCGGGGCGGTTCCAGCGCGGGATGCGTCTCAGGACAGTGCAGGGCAAACAGATCGGCATCACTTCGCCGGTGATGTTCATGGCGCAGGACCGCGAGATCGCGGACGAGGCGTTCGGCGGGGACGTCATCGGCATTCCAAACCATGGCCAGTTGCGCGTGGGCGATGCGCTGTCGGAAAGCGGTGCTGTGCAGTTCCAGGGCATTCCGAACTTCGCGCCGGAAATCCTGCGCCGCGTACGCACGAAGGACCCGATGAAGTCGAAGCACTTGCGCAAGGCGCTGGAGGGGCTGGCGGAAGAGGGCGTGACGCAGCTGTTCACGCCGGAGATCGGCTCGGACATGATCGTGGGCGCCGTGGGCCAGCTGCAGATCGAGGTGATGGCCGAGCGGATCGCGACGGAGAACAATCTAGAAGTGCTATTCGAGCCCTCGCCCTGGACGGCCGCGCGCTGGATTTCCAGTGACGATCGCGCGAAGCTCGAAGCATTCCTCGACAGCAATCGCTCCGCCGCCGCCAAAGATCTCGACGGAGCCCCGGTCTATCTCGCGAAGAACGCATGGGACGTGGGATATGTGAGCGAGAAGAACCCGGCGATCCGTTTCACGAAGACCAAGGAACGCGTCTAGCACCGCCTAGGGGAGCTTCAGCGATGGCGGCGGGCTTACGCGGCCGTCGGGGCGGGCGACAGCGAGCATGCGCTTGAAGGCGGGGCGATCCTCCACGCGTTTCTGCCACTCGGCGATGTGGGGATACTTCGCAGGGTCGGCGACGTTCATGCGGATGGCGTAGCTTACGGGGAAGACCATCATGATGTCGGCGGCGGTGAATTGCGATCCGCCGAACCAGGGGTGTTTCGCGAGGTGGTCATCGGCGAAGCGCATGGCGCGCTGGCCGTCGGTTTCTTTCTCGCCGCGTGGGGCCATGCCGTCCGTGGCGCGGGCGACTCGGTAATCGGCGATGACGTCGGAAGCGAGCGTGCCTTCGGCGTAGGCCATGAAGCGCAGGTGGGTGGGGTAATCGGGCGAGTCGATGGGCGGGACGAGGCGCCCGCCGCCGCTACGGGCGAGGATCAGCTCCAGGATGGCTTCGGATTCCATCAGGAGTTCGCCGTTGTAGAAGACGGTCGGTGCAACGGCCATGCCGGGGTTCACGGCGCGGATATCGGCGAATGAGCCTGCCACATCCCCGCGGCGGAATTTGAGTTCATAGGGAAGGCCAAGTTCCTCGCACAGCCAGACGACACGTTCGGAGCGGCGGCCCTCGGCATGATAGATGACGATCTTGGGCGTCGCGGTCTGAGCGCTTGTTGTTGGCGCTGTCGCTGTGCAGGCCTGCGTTGTCGCCAACGCGAGCGCCAAGACAAATGCACCGATGACCTTCATGCGTCGCTCCCCGGTGTCCCGCGTCTGTCGCACGGGATTGCCGGGGAGATTAGCACCGGGGAGGGCGCTGGCCAGTCTTGTTCAGGCGGGTTGGGGCAACGGTTGCCTGGCCTTTGCGGTTTCCATCTTCAGGCCGAACAGCGGGCGAAGGACGCCGATGCGGCGGACGATCTCGTAGCCGAGCCAGCAGCTCGCAATCGTGATGGCGATAAGCGTCGGGGCTTCGACCCAAACCGGCAGGCCCAGGCCGTTGAGATAGTGGCCTGCGACGACGATCGCGGTCTGGTGGATGATGTAGAAGGGGAAGATCGCATCCGTCAGGTAGCGGCGGATCTTGCCCTCATGGCGCAGATGTTTCCGGGCGAAGCCAAAGAGGGCGAGGATGGTGGTCCACGCTTGCAGCTCGCGGAGGGCCGCTCCGATCATCAGGATGGCGGGCGTTGGTTCGCCGGTGATGGTGGCGCGGAAGACCTCGAGAGAGAGCCAGGCAGCAAAGCCGATGATCAGCATGAGCCAGCGCACGCGCTGGCAGCTTTCGAAGAAGGGCTCATGCTTGGCGATGGCGTAGCCAAGGAGAAAGGCGGGAATGTAGACAGCGTGGTTGTACCAGTCGTCGACGAGAGCGTGCGTCTCGCCGAAGATCGGGCGCAGGGTGGCGGCGAGGACCGTCATGACGATCCACGGCAGGATGACGATCATCGAGCCTGAAGCGAGCGGGGCGGCGAAGCGGGCCGGGATGCGCTTGAGCAGCGGGCCCATCGGGATCACCAGCAGCGTATAAACGAAGAGGTACAAGACGAACCAGAGGTGATTGTAGGTCGGCGTGATCAGGTATTCGCCATTAGGATGCCAGTCGCCGCTGGCGGTGGCGTATTTTCCATAGAAGTCGGTGAAGGAGCCGGTAAAGCCCAGCTGCTCGACGATCTGGAAATAGGACTGCGGAGGCACGATTACGAATACCCCGAACAGCAGGGGTATCACGAGCCGGACCGTGCGTGAGCCGAGGAATCGGCCGGCATTCATCTTGTCCATCATGAAGCGGGTGGCGCAGCCGGAGATGATGAACAGCAGGGTGAGCCGCCAGGGGTTGGACAGGCGCATCAGCGGCTCGATGATCTGTGAGGCGCGGCTCGACTTCACATGCCAGTCCCACGTCACGTAGAACATGCCGACATGATAGAAGATCAGCAGTCCGAAGGCGGCGATGCGGAGCCAGTCGAGGTCAAGGCGGCGGTCGGGGATGGCGCTTGGGAGGGACATGTGAGTCTCCGTTATGATGACGCCATGATCCGCGTGCGGGCCAGGGCAGCCAGAGAAAAGCCGTGGAAGGTCAGGGTGCTGTGACGAGCGGGGACGGCTCTGGGACGAGCGGCGGGAAATCCGTGACGAGCGGCTGGCGCATGGAATGGGCGCCGCTGGGCCTGATCGCTGCGATCTCGCTGTTGATAGCTGCGCTGAACGCCACCTCGCAGATCATGGAGGCCCAGACGGGCGGCGCACCGATCGATCCACGAGCGGCCTGGCTGTTCGAGCTGTCATCCGTGGTGATGGTGTCGGCGCTGGCGCCGTTTGTCGGCTGGATGATGTGGCAGGTTCCGCCGCCCCGGGAGATGGAGGTTCCGGCCTGCGGGCGGGTGATCGCGTTGCACCTGCTGGCTGCGGTCATCTATTCCGTGGCGCACATAGCCGGGATGGTTGCAATCCGGACGGTCGGCTACGCGGCGGTTGGGAGCACCTACCATTTCGACTATCTGGGCGATTACGCGCTGCCGTTCTTCTACGAGCTGCGGAAGGACGTGCTCACCTATCTGGTGATTGCCGGCGGGTACTGGGTCTGGGGCTACTGGCTGGCGCAGCAGGCGGCGAAGAAGCTGGTGGAGGCGCCGGCGGCGGCTGCGCCAGATACGCGGATCGAGATACGCGACGGCGGGCGTGTGATCCTGCTGGAGCCGGCGCAGATCGGGTGGATCGAGGCGGCTGGCAATTATGTCGAGATCCATGTGGGCGGCACGGCGCATCTCGCGCGCGGGACGCTGGCGGCGTTCGAGGAGCGGCTGGCAAGGCGCGGCTTCTTGCGGGTACACCGGTCGCGCCTTGTGAACCGGGCGCGGGTCAAAGCGTTCAAGCCGACGCCTTCGGGCGATCTCGAGATCACGCTCGACGATGGCCGCGTGATCGGCGGCAGCCGTCGCTTCCGTAATGCGCTGGAGAGCGTCTAGGTCCCCGTCACATCGAGATCGAGGAAGGCGAGCGTCGCCTCGGTGAGCTTCTTGGTGCGATAGCGGACGGAGTCAGGTGTCCAGAACTTGGTCTTCGCGATTTCGGGCGCGAACTTGGTCTTGAACTTCGCGTAGGCCTTGCGCTTGTCCTCGAAGGCGGCGTTGCCGAGTTCGTCCTGCGGGAGGACGCAGAGATTCCCGCTCATCTCGCGCAGGGTGGCGAGCTGGTTGATCTCCAGACCATGTTCGAAGGCCTGCCAGTTGTCCTGCGGATTGCGCGGATAGATGTGTTCGACCGAGGAGCGCGTGTCGCTGATGTAGCGGGGAACGCGGTCACCGTGCGCCGAGGCTTCGATCCAGCGCATGATGGTCGAGCGGCGGCCGCCTTCGGTGATCGGGCTGTTGAGATTGCGGACCAGGCGCTCGAACTGGCCGGCGGAGAAGGTGAAGCCGCCCTGCTTGCCGAACGTGCCCTTCGAGAAGCGCTCAACGCGGCGGCCTATCATCTCGGCGCAGCGGCGCGCATCGGGCGTGGAAACAGTGAGGGCGAAGCAGACGCGGTCGAGCACGTCGATGCGCTTGTTGAGGTCGGCTGGCCGCGATTTCATCCAGATCAGCATCGCGTAGGCGCGCCACTGATCCCACTTTAGAAGTTGCAGGCGGCGCAGGCTAGCATGGACGCCGGTGGCCCATTCATCGTCGACCGCTTCGTGGATCCAGCGGAAGGCGGCGAGATAGTGCATCAACGTCTCGGTCGCCCATTTGAAGCCCTGCTGGCCTGGATAGCGGCGGCGGATGTGTTCCATCAGCTGGATGGCGTAGTCGGCAGATTGCGGCATGCGCCGCTCGATGAAATCGACCGAGCGCAGGAATTCGTCGAACTGCGACTTGCCGAGCTCCTCCTGCATGGAGTTCCACGCAAAGAGGATGTTCTTCGCTGCCTCGTCCGCGTTGGACATGGTGGAGGAGAGGTCGATGAGCTGGCCCTTTACGATCTCCTCCGGCTTCAGCGGCAGGCCGCCGGAGTTGATGCTGACGAAGGCCTTGGCGGCTATGCGCCGGTCCGAGATGCGCGTCACGGTAACGAGCACGGCTTCGGAGAGGAAGGCGGCGAAGGCGGAGAGGCGGTTCCTGCTCCAGCCCGAGAACATGCCGCGGGCGACGGACACGCACTCGCGCAGGCGTTCCGAGGCGTCGGTGAGCTGGGGGTGGGGGCGATGGCGCTTGGCGGTGCGGCCGTGGGCGAGGATGTCCGCCTCGAGCGTGTTGTGCTTCATCAGCAGGTTGAGGCGCCAGAGGCCGCTCTCGGTCTGTAGCAAGGCGTGGATCGGGTTGTTCTTGTCGGCTTCCAGCATGTCGCGCAGGACGGCGAACACGACGGTGAAGGTGGTGAGGCGCTGAAGGCCATCATAGATGTCGAATCGTTCCGCTCCCGGATGGAGCACGACCGTGCCGACGAAAGTGAAGGGAGCGGTGTTTTCGAGATCCCTGTCGTAGTCAGACATTTCGAACGGCGCATCCGTTGCCGGTTCGCTTGAGTCGGAATCCTCGGTGTCGCTCTCGGGATCCAGGCCGAACTCGCCAAAGCTCGCGATCAGATCTTCCAGCAGGGCGGCCTGCTGATGTTCCGTCCAGCAATAGTCGCGCTGGACGCGAGCAGGCTGGAAGGATCCGAGGCGCAACAGGTCGCCAATGCTCACGGTCTGTGAGCGGATGACAGGGTTAGGCATTTACTCTCTCTACGCCCCGCGGGTCGCGAAACTAGGCGAGCACCGGGTACGGAGCAATTACGGAACTGCAATTGTCGGGGCAAGATGGAACCCCGACGCATACCGCAATCGTATTAGGTGTTTTCCCTAGGCGGCCTTCGCGCCACCGGCGCCTTTGGCGCGAACTTTCCAGAAGCGGAGGGCGCGCTGGGCGGCCGCAACGGGAACCTGCTCGTAGAGCTGGCTGTACTGTTCGGTGCGGCTGAGACCGCCGCCATCGTCCGCAATCAGGATGCAGAGCGTAACGAACAGGCCGCGGTCGAAACCGGAGCCGCGGCACAGCATCGCAAGCGCGTCGAGATCCGTGCCGCCTACCAGGCGGCGGCCGAGATCGAACTCGATGTCGACCAGCTGAGCGAAGGCGATCAGGAAGGCCGTGCGCTTGTTCTCGCGCAGCAGCTGCACGAGGACGGGCGGCTTGAGGGCGCCCTTCTTGTCGAGCGCGGCAACATGGTCCTTGGCGGCCTGGTAGTCTTCGGGAAGCGCGCCGTAAGCGGACGACAGGTGGGTGCGGCTGGCTTCAAGCGCGGCTTCAAGTTCCTGCGGCGAGACGCCATGGAACTTGCGCATGATCTCACGGCGCAGACTGGTCTCGACCTTGAGATAGACGTTGTTGAGGAGGTCGAGCGGCATGTGCGCGTTGCGTACGAACGGGGCGTGCAGCACCGGGCTGACTTCGGCGCGCTCGGCGACCTTCTCGTAGGTCTGGCGGGTCATGCGCGCGGTGCGGTTCTCAAGCAACGAGGCGACGACGCGGTCTTCACCCTTGTCGACCAGCGCGCTGGAGATGTTCTCGCCGATGTCAGGCCGCTTGGTGACGGCCATCATGTGGTCCTGCGATTTTTCCTTGATGACGTCGAGCAGGTCGGTCTCGGTGAGCGCCTTCGAATGTTCGATGACAGGGCGGGCGACCTCGATGATGTCCATGGCCAGGCGGCGGGCGGTGCGTTGCACAGGCACATTGCTGACAGCGACCTTCTTGGCGAGTTCGACGCGGACCTGAGTTTCAAGATCGGCGGCGACCGCCATGACGATCTCGTCAAAAAGCTGTGATTCACGGTCGGTGCGGTCAGGCGGATCCGCCAGAAACACGTCGGTGATCTGGCGCAACAGCTCGCGGCGCTTCTCGCTGGAGCCTTCCTTGGCGAGTTCCAGAAGCAAGGCAAAATTGTTGGCGGGCGCCGCCATGTGCCGGATCTCCCCTCAGGCAGACCTGGAAACTAAGTGTTGGCGGTTAAAAAAGAGCTTGCCGCACCTAAGGAATTTATTCTCCCCACAGGTCAGGACGCCGCGGCTCCCGCCTATTTCAAGGGTCACCCCCGAGCGAGGGCTTCACGTTTTTCCTCGAGCGCCAGCCATTCTTCTTCATAGCCTTCAAGTTCCGTGCGGGCGGCGGTCAGGCGGTTAGCGCGGGACTGGAAGGCTTTCGGGTCCTTCGTGAAGAGGGCGGAGTCGGCCATGGCGTCCTCCAGATCAGTGATTTCCTGCTGCCGTTCCGGCATCAGGCGATTCAGCTCCTCAAGGCGGCGGCTGTCCTTGTAGGTGAGCTTGGAGGCCGGGACAGGCGCCCGTGAGGCGGCTTTCGTGTCCGCTCTTGGCGCCTCCAGCGAAGAGGAGCGGAAGGACACGGCCGGGCCGGATTTTCTCTGCGAAACGTAATCCGAGTAGCCGCCCGGGGTTTCGAGCCAGTGGCCGCCACCTTCAGGCGTCAGGATCGACGTCACGACATTGTCAACGAAAGCGCGGTCGTGGCTGACCAGCAGGAGCGTGCCCTCGTATTCGCTGAGCATGTCCTCCAACAGGTCCAGCGTCTCGATGTCGAGGTCGTTGGTCGGTTCGTCGAGGATCAGGAGGTTGGACGGCTTGGCCAGCGCCATGGCCAGGGTAAGGCGATTGCGCTCTCCACCCGAGAGGGCGTGGACCGGCTGATGGAGCTGGCGGCTCTCGAACAGGAAGTCCTTGGCGTAGGCCGCGACGTGTTTGGGATGGCCGCGCACCATGACCTGGTCGCCGCCGAGCGGGGTGAGCGTGTCCCACAGGGTCACATCCGGCTTCAGCGTGGCGCGGGTCTGGTCGAGATAGGCGATGTCGAGATTCTTCGCGAGACGGAGCGAACCGGCGTCGGGCTCGAGCTGGCCGAGGAGGAGTTTCAGCAGTGTTGTCTTGCCAGCACCGTTCGGGCCGATGATGCCGAGGCGGTCGCCGCGCATGACGCGCAGGGAGAGATCGCTGACGATCGGTAGCGGGCCATCGGGCGTCTGAAATGTCTTTGACAGGTTCTTCGCCTCGATGACGAGGCGGCCGGACTGGGCGCCGGCGTCGATGCCGAGATTGGCCGTGCTCGCGGCCTGGTTCAGCGCGATGCGGCGTTCCTTCTTCTCGGCGCGCATATCCAGGAGCTTGCGGACGCGGCCCATATTGCGCCGGCGGCGGGCGGTGACGCCGCGCGCCATCCAGCGCTCTTCCGCCTTGAGCTGCACGTTAAGCTTGTCGAATGCCTTCTCTTCGTCGGCCTCGACCGTCTCTGCCCATTCCTCGAACGCGGCGTAGCCCTTGTTGAGCGTGTGCACTGTTCCCTGGCGCAGCCACGCGACGGAGGTGGCGACGTTCTCGAGGAAGCGGCGGTCGTGGCTGACGATCAGGACGGCGCCGCGGAAGGCGTTGAGCTCCTCTTCCAGGAGTTCGATCGCCGGCACGTCGAGGTGGTTGGTCGGCTCGTCGAGCAGCAGGATGTCGGGATCGTGCGCGAAGGCGTGAGCAAGAGCGATGCGGCGGGCCTGTCCCCCGGATGCCTTGGTGAGGTCGAGATCGAAGGGCACGCCCCACGCGCCAAGCTCCGCCTCGGCGCGATAGAGCATGTCGGCGTCGAGGCCCTCGGAGACAAATTCGAGGGCGGTCGAGAAGCCGGTGAAGTCCGGCTCCTGCAGCAGGTGGCGGGCGACCGTTCCGGGCTGCATGAAGATCTCGCCGCCATCAGCTTCGATGGCGCCAGCGATGATGCGCATGAGGGT
>JBGAKC010000021.1:0-85927 GCA_044224605.1 Hyphomonadaceae bacterium | reverse complement strand
GAAGACGTGATGGTTGTAGCTGTCCGGGTCCTCGGTGTTGATCTCAAAGCCCCTGCAAAGCTTGCGGACGTGCTGGGGGACGGTCGGCGCGAACCAGCAATCCCGCAGGATGCAGCCTTCCAGCCAGTGCGGAGCAAGGCGACGCATTTCTGCGATGACGTTCTTGGCGTCGATGTCAGGCGCGCCGAAGAGTTCGAGCGGGCGTGTCGTTCCCCTGCCCTCTGACAGCGTCGCGCCTTCGAGCATCACCGTGCCGGCATAGGCGCGAGCCATCCAGAGATTCGGCGCGTTGGGGCTGGGATTGATCCAGGTGCGCTCGCCGATCGGCCAGCCGTATCCGGGCGCGGCCTCTGGATCGTATCCCTCCATCGCGATGACGCGATAATCGACGTTGAGCTTGTAGTGCTTGATGAACCAGTGGCCCAGCTCTCCGAGCGTGAGACCGTGGCGCATCGGTATTGGGCCGGCGCCGACAAAACTTTCATAACCGGGGCGCAGCGTGAGACCCTCGATGGGACGGCCTGCTGGGTTCGGACGATCGAGCACCCAGACCGACTTGCCCTCCTTTGCGGCGGCTTCCAGCACGTAGAGCAGCGTGGTGATGAAGGTGTAGATACGGCAGCCGAGATCCTGCAGGTCCAGCAGCACGACATCAAATGTGCTCATCTGCTGGCCGGTGGGGCGTCGGTGTTCGCCATAAAGCGAGAAGACCGGGATACCGAGGGCCGGATCGTCGAAATCCGGGGACTCCATCATGTTGTCCTGCTTGTCGCCACGCATGCCGTGCTGCGGGCCGAAGGCCGAGGTGAGCCGAATATCGCCCGTTGCCGCGAGCGCATCGAGGGAGTGCGTTAGATCCTTGGTGACAGAGGCCGGGTGCGCCACCAGCGACACACGCCTTCCCTTGAGCGGGGCGCGGAGGGCCGGGTCTGCCACCAGGCGGTCGATGCCGAATTTCATGTCTGCTCCGAAGCAATGTCGAGCACGAAGCCGTCCAAGTGATGAAAATCTGGTTTGCCAGGACCGTGCACCAGCGACCAGTAGGACAGGTTACCGCCAGCTTCCTCGATGACCGTGGTGATCGCGAACTTCCAGTTCTGGTCCTGCGGCAGGTCCGGCAAGCGGGAGAGATCCAGCGTCGCGGCGAGATCGAAGCGGTTGTCGGTCTGACGAGAGCCGATCCCCGGGTCGACCACTTCGGCTATATTCGAGACGCCGCCGCGATAGCGAGCAAAACGGTATGCGGCCCAACGACCCGAAGGCGAGAAGTTGAACTCGACATATGTTTCGGCGCCGGTGCGAATGAACGCCTCGAAGACGGTGTGCTGCCAGAGCTTGTCAGCACGGGAATTGTCTTCCAGTTCGGGAATCACCACGCGGCCTGTGTCGCCGGTGACGGTGTAATGGAACTGCAGCAGGCCGCCCGTGCGGGTAAGCTCCACATCAATGCCGGTGACGGCGTCGCAGCGTGAATCCGGATGGCGAACGAGGCTCTGGCGCATCCGAGTCTTGTATAGGCCGTCCCCGGCCCTCGCCAGTGGCGGCTATTCGGCCGGCGCAGGTGATGGTTCGGGCTCGGCCTTCTCGCCCTTGCGGCGCTTCCGCTTCTTCTCCTTGCCAGGAGCCAGGAGGAGATAGAGCGGCGGCGTGACGATCCGGGCCAGCAGCGTGGACGAGATCAGGCCGCCGATGATCACCATGGCGAGCGGTGAATAGAGCGGCGAACGCTCCGCCACGAGCGGGATCAGGCCGCCGATCGCAGTGAGCGAAGTGAGCAGCACCGGAAGGAAGCGAACCTCACCGGCCTTCTCGATTGCTTCTCTTAGCGGCGTACCCCTCGCGCGTTCCTGGTTCGCGAATTCGACCAGCAGGATCGAGTTCTTGATCTCGATGCCCACGAGAGCAATGAAGCCGATGATCGACGTATACGACAGCGACTCCTTGCCGATATAGAGCGCGATCAGGCCGCCCATGATGCCGAAGGGGATCACGAAGGCGACGACGGCGGCGCTCGAGAACGATCCGAACTCCAGCAGCAGCACGGCAAGGATGCCGAAGCTCGCAATTATGATCGCCGGGCCGAAACCACTGAACGAACGCGACGATGCCTCGGACTCCCCGCCATAGGTGATCGAGTAGCCGGGCGGCAGGCGCAGCGGCTGCAGCTTCGCGGCAACGTTGCGAGTGACCTCGCCCGTCAGGCGGCCGGGCTGGGTGTAAGCGCTGACCGTGACAGTGCGCTCGCGATCATAACGGCTGATGCGTGACGGTCCGGCCGCAAGCGTGGGATTGGCAAATTCGGAGATCGGCGCCGCAGCTCCTGTATTGGTCCAGATATAAAGCCGCTTGATGTCTTCGAGATTCATGCGCTCTGCGCGTGGCGCGCGGATCACGACAGGATAGGCATCGCCCACGGGATCGCGGAACGATGCGACACGAGCGCCGCCGATGGCGATCCGCAGCGTCTGGTCAATCGCACCGGCGGGAACGCCGCGGAGGGCGGCTGCTTCCGTGTTGATGTTGAGATCGAGATCCACGAGCTTCTCGCCCAGCGGGTTGCGAACGTTGCGCGTACCGTCGGCTTCGGTGATCAGGCGTTCGACCTGTGCGGCGAGATCTGTGAGTACATTGATGTCCGCGCCGCGGATACGGACGGCGATCGGCGCCTCGATCGGGGGGCCGTTAAGGAAGCGCTTCACGTTGAAGCGGGCGCCCGGATAACTCGCGAGTTCCTTGCGCAGGCTTTCGAGATCAGCATTGCCGCTCTCGGCTTCCCAGTGATCGAAGCGGGCGTAGATGTCGCCGACGTTCGACTGTGTCTCCGACGGGTTCTCGTTGTAGTAGACGCGCGGGTTGCCGCGGCCAGCATTGGAGAAGCGCCAGACGATGTTCTCACGCTTGGCCAGCAGGTTGTCGGCGAACTGCACCGCCTTGTCTGTCTCCTCGACCGAGACGCCCTGCGGAAGCTCGACGCGCACCAGGAAGTACGAGCTGTCGTTTTCCGGGAAGAGACTGAAACCGAGCTTCGGCACCAGTGTAAGCGTCGCCGCAAAGAGAGCGAGACCCACAGCAATGGTGATGCGTGGGAAGGTCAGCGCGACATGCAGGATCGGGCGATAGATCGTGTGGATTGCGCCCATCACCACATCGAGGAACACGTTCGAGTGGCCGTGGCGGGGCATGATGCGGCTGGCGAGGAAGGGGATCACGCTTAGCGCCACGAACAAGGACGCCGCGATGGTGCACACTACCGCCATGGGCAGCGAGCGCGTGAAGTCTCCGGCGGATTCCGGAAGATTGAGCAGCGGGACGAAAGCCAGCAGCAGCGCGGCCGTACAGCCGAGAACCGCGACGTTGATTTCCTTGACGCCCTCAAGCGCCGCATCGCGCGGGTTGAGGCCGGTTCGCAGGTGGCGCGCAATGTTTTCCGTGACAACGATCGAGTCATCGACCAGCAAGCCGAGCGCTAGCACGAAGCCGGCGATCGAAAGCTGGTTCAGTGAATAGCCGAGAAGGTTGAGAACCGTGATGCCGATGGCGAAGGAAAACGGGATCGACACCATCACGATCAGCGATGCGCGAAAGCCCAGCGGAAGAAGGGTCAGCAAAACCAGCCCGATGGCAATACCAAGGTCGCGGCCGAGAGACGACAGGCGATGTGCGACGGTCTCGGATTGATCGAACCCACGCTCGAGCTTGATCTCTTTCGGCAGGCGCGGCTCGAACTCATCGACCCGTTTCTTGATGGCGTCCATCACAGTGAAGATGGTCGTGCCAAGCTTGGCGCGGGCTGTCACGAACAGTGCGCGCTTGCCGTTGTAGCGCGTGAAGTGAGACGTCTCATCGTTCGTCCACTCGACATTGGCGATGTCGCCAACCTTCACGGAGACGCCATCGCTGGCGCGGAGAACGGTGTCGCGGATCTCGTCGAGGCTGTCGAACGGGCCGGTCGCTTCGACGTTGAAGCGACGGCCCGAGCTTTCGACAGAGCCGATTGGGAGGTCAGCGCCTTCCTGCTGGAGCGCCTCCGCGACTGCGCCGAGCGGAAGCCGATAGGCTGCCAGCTTGTCGAGGTCAACGGTGACGCGGACCTCAGAGGTTGGCGCTCCCCAGATTTCCGATTGCTGCACGCCGGGGGCGCGTTCGATCGCGTCCCGCATTTCCCTTGCGTACGCTTCCATCTGGCGGATCGGGGCCGTCTCGCTGACCAGCGCCATCTGGACGATGTTGGTCTGCGCCGGGTTTGCCCGGTCGGCGCGCAGGAGCGTGATGCCGGACGGTAGGTTGGGGCGAACGACGTTCAGCTCGCGCATCACCTCGTCATATTTCTTCTCGGGATCGGTGCCGTACTGGAATTGCACGCTGATCTGGGCAAGGCCGGCGCTGCTGGTCGAGGAGATATTGTCGACGTCCTCGATGCCGTTGAGCACGGTCTCTATCGGGATCGCGACCACCCGCTCCATCTGTTCCGCGTCGGCGCCGGGCAGGACGACGAATACGCCGACGCCCGGGAATTTCACGATCGGGTCTTCGGATTTCGGAATGCCCTGCACGTTCGCCATGCCAAGGGCGAACAACATGATGAAGAGGATGAGCGTGAACTGCCAGCGCTCGATGAAGAAACGTGTGATCGCCTGCATGGAGCGTCAGCCCTGCGGGTTCGCGACTTTGACGGTGTCGCCGTCACGAACCATCGAAGCGCCGCGGGTGATCACGGCATCGCCCGACTGCAGGCCGCCAGTGACGACAACGCCTGTGTCCACCAGCCCTTCGGTGCGAATGGCGCGGCGAACAGCGACATTGTTGGCGTTGAGAACGTAGACCATGCCCTGGTCGGCCCGCGCATCAATGAGGGCGATGGCGGGGATCACGAAGCTTTCGTTCACTGGCTCAGCGGCGGTCAGAGGCTTGGCGTTGATGTGAACTTCAGCGACTTCACCGCTCTTGAGATCTTTCGGGCTATCAAGCTGAACCTCGACCTCGAACGAACCCATTCCGGTCGCCATCTTTGGCGATATGCGCGCGACCTTGCCGCGCTGCGTTTCCCGGCCCTGGATCGCGACATCTGCTGTATCGCCAACATGCACCTGGGCGACATCAATCGACGACAGCGCAGCGCGAACGATCATGCCGGCGCGATCTTCGCCCAGCGTGAGAACAGCCTGTCCCGCTTGGAGCGTCTGGCCGCGATCAGCGTCGCGGCGGAGGACGACGCCAGAAGCCGGCGCAACAATGGAAACAATTTCCCGGGCGCGTTCGAGGCCGAGGCGAGCGTTGTCGAGATCCGCCTGCGAAGCCGCGCCTGCGGCGAAGAGGCGGCTCACGCGATCATAGGTCTGCTGCGCAGTCTGACGGATGATCTCGCCTTCGGCGGCGTCAGCGCCGACTGTGGTGCGGCGGAGAGTGGCTAGCACCTGCCCGGCCTGCACGCGGCTGCCATTGTCGACAGAGATGGTCTCGATGACACCGGGTGCGCCGAAGGAAAGCGGCGTTTCGTTCTTATAGGTGACGAGGCCGCTGGCGCGGAGAACGCCGGCGAGCTGGCGCTGCTCAACCCGGTAGATCTCCACCTCAACAGGCTGGACAGCCTGCACCTTTGCGGGTTCCGCCTCCGACTTGCCAGGTGAACAGCCCGCGGTCATCGCCGCCAATGCCGCGCCCGCAATTATCCACGCTGTTGTCCGCGCGTTCATGTACCCTATCCCACAAGCTTGATAGACACTGTCTACCGTAAAATTTACAGTGTCAATAATCCCCTGCGGAAGGACGAACACAGCTGCGTGTCCAGGCAAAGTTGCCGACTCGGGATTCGGCGCAGATATAAGCCTTTCGAGGTGACGCGCGTGGCAGCCCAGACGCTCATGGAGATCGAGGCCCGGGAAACTCCGGAGGTCGCGGCGCGCCTTTTAAAGGAGACGAGCGGGGACCTTCGGGCGCTGGGGGAGAGGCTGCGACGGTTGTCGCCCCGCTTCGCCCTTGCAGCCGGACGCGGCAGTTCAGATGCAGCGGCATTTCTGGCGAAATACTTGTTCGAGATGCGGCAGGGCGTGCCGACCGTTTCGGTCGCGCCTTCCGTGACATCGATCTACGGGCGGACGCTCAAGCTCGAGAAGGCGTTGCTGCTGGCGATCTCGCAGTCCGGCAGGAGTCCGGACCTTGTCGAATTCTGCGTCTCGGCGACAGGACCGGATGTCCTGCGCATCGGGCTGGTGAACGACACCGCCTCGCCGCTTGCCAGCGCAGTGGATGTCTGCCTGCCCTTGCTTGCCGGGTCCGAGAAAAGTGTGGCGGCAACGAAGTCGTGCCTTGCGGCCATGGCAACGGCGTTTGGCGTGACGGCGCACTGGAGCGGCGACAGCAGCATGATCGGCGCCTTCGAGCGCCTGCCCGATGTTCTGGCCAAGACGCTGGAGAATGACTGGACCGGCGCCGAGAAGTTCTTTGATGGCGATGGACCGGTCTATGTCGCGGGTCGCGGCCCGGGGCTGGCGATAGCGGCCGAGGCGGCGCTGAAGCTCAAGGAGACGAACGCGCTTCATGCGGAGGCCGTGAGCGCGGCGGAGATACGGCATGGGCCGTTTGCACTGGCTGGCGCCGATCTGAGGGTCGTGATGTTTGCACAGCGCGATGCGGCGTTCGACGGGCTGAAGCAGCTCGCGCTCGATCTCACGCAACGGGGATCGCGCGTGCTGTTCATTTCGGCGGATAGATCGCTGGACGGTCCTCGTGTCGGGGAAGATGCCGAGCCGGTACTTGAACTCCTGTCCATGCTGTTGCGGTTCTATCTGCTCGTGAACGCTGCGGCGCTGCGGCGGGGGCGGTCGCCGGACGCGCCGCCTATGCTGACCAAGATCACGGAAACGCGCTAATGCTTTCGCTGTCGCCTACGCGTCTGTTTACCGGCACGGAGATGATCGAGGGCGCGACGATGCATGTGCGCGACGGCAAGGTCGTGAACCTTGTGCGCAGCGGGCCGCCCGGAACGAAGCTCGATGGACTGCTCGCACCGGGCCTTGTCGATGTTCAGGTAAATGGCGGCGGCGGGGTCCTGTTCAATGATGCGCCGACCGTGGAGACGCTGCGCACGATGGCTGCGGCGCACGCGCAGTTCGGCGTCACGGGGATCATGGCGACACTGATTTCGGATGCGCCTGGGAAAATTGCTGCTGCTATCGAGGCGGTGACGGCCGGGATCGCGGAGGGCATTCCGGGGCTGGCGGGTCTGCACCTGGAAGGGCCGTGGCTGTCGATGCCGAAGCGAGGCGTCCATCCCGAGAAATTCCTGCGTAGGCTCTGTGCCGAGGACGTGAAGCTTCTGGCCCAGACACGGGCGTTTCCTGTGATGGCGACGCTGTCGCCGGAGCAGGCTTCGCCGGCGGATGTGAAGACGCTGACGGAAGCGGGCGTAATCGTGTGCATCGGACATACGGCCGCGTCTGCCGAGGAAGTCGAGGCGCTGCTAGCGGTGGGGGCCGTAGGGTTCACGCATCTGTTCAATGCGATGCCGCCGCTGGAGGGGCGGAAGCCGGGACCGGTGGGCGTCGCGCTTGCGAACCGGAAAGCGTGGGCGGGGCTAATACTTGATGGAATTCACGTGCATCCGCTTTCGGCGCGGGTGGCCTTCGGGGCGAAGACGGCGCGAAAGCTGATGCTTGTGTCCGATGCGATGGCGACGGTGGGGTCGGAGGAGCCTTCGATGGCGCTATTCGGGGAACGCATCGAGGTGAAGGATGGGGCGCTGCGTACGCCCTCGGGAACACTTGCCGGGGCGCATCTCGATCTTTCGATGGCGGCGCGGAATGCAGTTTCGATGCTGGGCGCTTCGCAGGAAGAAGCGCTGCGGATGGCGAGCCTGACGCCGGCGGAGTTCCTGCGGGTCGATCACCAGCGCGGGCGCATCGCGATCGGCGGACGGGCGGACATGGTCTTGTTCGGGCCTGATCTCGATGTGAGAGCCGTGTGGGCCGGCGGGAAGCAGGTTCGCTAGGGTTTTTTCAGCTCTGACATTGCGGCGCGGAGATTTCCGGCGTTGCGGGCGATCAGGGTGACGGCGGCTTCCTGATCGAGGCCGCTGGCGATCAGGACGGCGGCCTTTACATCGCCCCTTGCTTTCGACAGCGCATCGGAGGCAATGCGCGGAACACAACCAGTGATCTTCACCACCATCTGCTCCGAGCGATGGCGCAGCTTCTCGTTGGTGGGGAGCATGTGGACCATCATGCCGCGATAGACCTTGCCGAGTTGCATCATCACGGCGGTGGAGAAGAGATTGAGTGCGACTTTCTGCGCCGTGCCGGCCTTGAGGCGGGTGGAGCCGGCGATGGGTTCCTCGCCCGTGTCGATCAGCACGGCGTGGTCGCTGATGGCGAGCAGCTGCGAGCCCGGATTGTTGGCGATGCCTATGGTAAGCGCGCCGCGACTGCGGGCGGTTTTGACGACGCCAAGCGTATAGGGTGTGGCGCCGCTGGCGGCGATGCCAATGACGACGTCGTTGGCGCCGACGCCGATCTCGTCGATGCGGCGTGAGCCGTCTTCGGCGGAGTCTTCCGCATTCTCCACGGCGCGCAGCAGCGCGGCCTCGCCGCCGGCTATAGCGAAGGCGACCTGCTCGCTGGGCCAGTTGAAGGTGGGCAGGAGTTCCGCACCATCCTGCACGCCGATGCGGGCGGAGGTTCCGGCGCCGGCATAGATGATGCGGCCGCCACGGCGGAGGCGCGGGGCGGCCTGCTCCACGGCAAGCGCGATGGCCGAGAGTGCTGGACCGAGGGCGGCGACGGCGGCGAGTTGGGCTTCATAGAGCGCCTTCACCTGATCCACGGCGGGCCAGGTGTCGAGGTCGAGATAGCGCTGGCTGATGTCTTCAGTGCTCATTGCGAACCCAGTGATGCCCCGCGTCATTGAATGGCAGGCAAATCGCGTTAGACAAGCGAAATGGCCGAACCTCTCTATCTTGGCGTGGATGGCGGCGGAACGCGATGCCGGGCGCGGCTGGAAACAGCCGACGGGCGTGTGCTGGGGCGCGGAATCTCCGGACCGGCGAGCATGCGGTTCGGGATCGAGGCGGCGAGCGCCTCGATTCTGGGCGCGACACGGCAGGCGCTCGGCGAGGCGGGGCTCGGCGAAGAGGCGCTGGGACGGACGTTCGCGGGGATAGGTCTCGCGGGGACCGGGCATCTGGGCGCGCGGCAGGCGCTCGAGTCGTGGAAGCATCCTTTCAAACAGGCCTGGTTCGAGGGCGATGGATATCTCGCCTGGCTCGGCGCGTTCGGCGGCGAGGAAGGCGGGATCGTTGTCTGCGGCACGGGTTCGATCGGCATCACTTACAAGGGCAAGACGATCCGCGTAGGCGGGTATGGCTTTCCGGTTTCGGACGAAGGTTCCGGCGCGCATATCGGGTTGAACGCGATCCGCTATGCGTTGCGGACACTGGATGGGCGCGCGATGGCGACGGCGTTTGCGCAAGAGATCCTTGATCGCTTCGGGTCAGATCCGGCGGTGGTGATCCGCTGGTCCGAGACTGCAAGCGCGACGGACTATGCAGCGTTTGCGGCGATCGTGATCAAGCATTCTGGTCTGGGCGAACCGGCGGCGAGCAATCTGTTGCGGGATGCGGCGGTGCATATTGCCGGGCTTGCTGAAGCTGTGCTGGGGCGCGGGGCGTCGCGGGTGGCGCTGGTCGGCGGGCTGGTGGAGTTCATCCGGCCATGGATTCCGGAGGCGACGGCGAGGCGGCTGACGGAACCGCAGGCGGATGCGATGGCTGGCGGGATATTGCTGGCGAAGATGCGGCTGTCGGGCGCATGAGTGCATTCTCAGTCACGGGGCGACTGAGGTGGTTTGAGCTGAATTCGGGACAAGGTGAGGCGGAGGTCCGCGCGAAGACGCGCAGCCCCCTTCGTCTCGCGTGCTTCGCACGCAACCCGCTTCCCCCGCTTCGCGGCGGCGGAAGGACGCCGGCCAGCGCTGCGTGCTTCCGGGACGTCAAACGGTGCGTGTCGGGGGCGGGTTGAGCGCGCGCCCCTCTCGAACCACGACGGCAGAACCGCCGCCGACGCGGCGAATGCCGGGCAGACGCAGGGCAGTCTCCTACCTTCCTGTCGGCAGGTCCTTGTAGGCGACGCCTTTGTCGACGCGCACATCCTGCGGCAACCCTAGCACGCGCTCGGCGATGATGTTGCGCAGGATCTCGTCCGTGCCGCCGGCGATGCGGAGGCCGGGGGCCCACATGTAAGCGTTGTGGAAGGCGCCCTGCATCGGAGCGAGCGCAGGGTCACTGATGATGCCGAAATGGTCTTCGGCTTCGATGGCGGCGTTGCCGATGTCCTGCATGCGGTTGGCGTTGAGGATTTTCCCGATCGAGCTTTCGGGGCCGGGCGTCTGGCCTTTGGAGAGAGCTGTCATCGTGCGGTATTTGCCGAGAGTGTAGCCTTCTGCGCTGACATACCAGCTGGCGAGCTTGTCGCGGAAACCCTGATCCTGCAGGAGCGAGCCCTTGCCGCTTGGCGACGGCAGGCTGCGGGCGAGTTCGAGAATTTCGCCATACTCGGGACCGGCGGAGCCGCCGACGGCGAGGCGTTCGTTCATTAGCGTGACCAGGGCGACGTTCCAGCCATTGCCGACTTCGCCGAGGCGTTCGCTGTCCGAGATACGGACGTCGGTGAAATAGACCTCGTTGAAGTTGGAGCCGCCGGACATCTGATGGATGGGGCGGACTTCAACGCCGGGCGCCTTCATGTTGATGACAAACATGGTGAGCCCCTTGTGCTTTTCCTTTTCAGGATTGGTGCGCACGAGGATGATGCCGTAGTCGGAATAGTGGGCGCCGGAGGTCCACACCTTCTGACCGTTGATGATCCAGTCGTCGCCATCCTTGACGGCGCGCGTCTTGAGGCCAGCGACGTCAGAGCCGGCGCTGGGCTCGGAGAAGAGCTGGCACCAGATTTCCTCGCCTTTCAGCGCGGGGCCGACATAGCGCTTCACCTTCTCCGGTGTGTGGAAGGCAATGACGGTCGGGATGCACATGCCGAGGCCGATGGCGAAGGGGCCGGTGGGGGCCTGAAACTTCTGTTCCTCCTGGCTAAAGATCACCGAGAAGATCGGCGCAAGCTCGCGGCCGCCAACTTCCTTGCGCCAGGTGAGACCGGCATAGCCAGATTCAGCTTTCTTCTTCTGGTAGGCCTTGGCGGCCTTCATCGCCTCGGGGCCTTCGACGCGCGTGTTGGTCTTCGCGTTGGGCGTGCCGAGTGTCTTCTCGAGCCATGCGCGCGCTTCGGCGCGGAAGGCGGCTTCTTCGGGAGAGTCGTTGAAATCCATGTGTGTCTCTCCTCAGGCTGCGTTCTTGAGTTCGAGGCGGCGGACCAGCTTTTCCTTCCAGACGCCGGGGCCTCCTGCCTGCACGGCGAGGAGTTTGGCGCGGCGGTAGAACAAGTGGCAGTCGACTTCCCACGTGAAGCCCATGCCGCCATGCGCCTGGATGTTTTCCTTGGCGGCGAAGTAGTAGGCGTCACTGGCCGCGACGCGGGCGGCGGCGGCGGCGAGCGGGAGTTGCGATGATTCCGTCGAGAGCGCCCAGGCGCCGTAATAGGCGTTGGAGCGGCCGAGCTCGATGGCGACATACATGTCGGCGAGCTTGTGCTTGATCGCCTGGAAGGAGCCGATCTGGCGCGAGAAGGCGTAGCGGTTCTTGGCGTAATCGACGGCCATGTCGAGGCAGGCCTGCGCGCCGCCGAGCTGTTCGAAAGCGATGAGGACTGCGGCGCGATCGAGCACGCCCTCTGCAAGCGGCCAGCCTTCGCCAGCCTTGCCGAGGCGTTCGGCATTCGCCTTGTCGAAGGTGAGCTTGGCGTGGCCGCGGGTGGGATCGAGCGTCTGAAGCGTTTCGCGCTTCACGCCGGACTGGGCGAGATCGACGACGACGAGTGAGAGGCCCTGCCCTTCCTTCGCCAGGACGACGGCGTGGGTGGCGATGTCGCCGTCGGTCACGGGGATTTTCACGCCGGAGAGTTTCGAGCCGTCAAAGGTTGCCTCGATGGCGGCGGGCGATGGCGCGCCGGGGCCTTCGGAGATGGCGAACGCGCCGATTAGGTCGCCGCCGGCGATCTTCGGGAGCAGCGCGGATTTCTGCGCGGCGGAGCCAGAGGCGAGAATGGCTTCGGCGAAAAAGTAGATGGTGGAGGAGTACGGGATCGGAGCGACGGCGCGGCCGACTTCTTCGGCGAGGACGCAGAGTTCGAGGCCGCCAAGACCGAGGCCGCCGTGTTCCTCGGGGATGGCGACGCCGAGCCAGCCCTGCTCCGCCACGCCTTTCCAGAGGGCGGCGTCGTGGGACTTGGCGGCGTTGTTGAGGACCTCGCGCACGGCTTTCTTCGTGCACTTTTCGTCGAGGAATTTGCGCGCCTGTTCGCGCAGCATCTTCTGGTCGTCGGAGAAATCGAAGTTCATGTGGCGGCGTCCTGACTAGATGCGTGTGGCGCGATTGGCCCAGAATGGCTCGCGGAGTTTCCGCTTGAAGATCTTGCCGGAATCCTCGCGCGGGAGATCGGTGCTGAAGTCGATGGTCTTCGGGATCTTGAAACCGGAGAGATGCGGCTTGAGGTAAGTCTTGATGTCGGCTTCGGAGATGTTGGCGCCAGGCTGGCGCTGGATGACGGCGTGGACGGCTTCGCCGTATTCATCATCAGGGATGCCGAAGACGGCGCAGTCGGCGACGCCAGGCATGCGGTGGAGGGCGGCTTCGATCTCGGCGGGGTAGATGTTGACGCCGCCGGAGATGATCATGTCCTTCGCGCGGTCGCAGAGATAGAGGAAGCCGTCGGCATCGAAATAGCCGACATCGCCGGGGGCGATAAGGCCGGCCTTCTCGGTGGCGACGCGCTTGGCGTGGTCCTTGTGGTAGGTGAAGTCGGCGACGCCCGGGAATTTGGCGACGACTTCGCCGATCTCGCCGGTGGGCACGGGATTGCCATCCTTGTCGATGACTTTCACGTCGGCGCCGGGGAGCGGCTTGCCGACCGTGCCCGGGTGGGCGAGCCATTGTTCGGAATTGCAGAAGACGACGCCGCCGGTTTCGGTCGAGCCATAGTATTCGTAGATCACCGGACCCCACCATTCGATCATCGCGCGCTTGATCGGCGCGGGGCATGGGGCGGCGGCGTGGACGACCATTTCGAGGGATGAGAGATCGTACTTCTTCTTCACATCTTCCGGCAGCTTGAGCAGCCGGTTGAACATGATCGGGACCATGTGGATGTGGCTTATCCTGTGCTGCTGGATCATGCGCAACAGGTCTTCGGGATCGAAGCGAGGTTCGAGATGGACGGTGGCGCCCATCCGAGCGGCGACAAGGCCGTAGGCGTTGGGGGCCGAGTGGTACATCGGACCGCACATGACGCTGATGATCTTGTCCGGCGGGCGCGTTGTGAAGCCGAAGATGAGGGCAAGGTTCTGGAGCGAGAATGCATACTGCTCGGGCGTGGGCTGGGCGCGGCGGACGCCCTTGGGATGACCGGTCGTGCCGGAGGTATAGATGATCGTGCCGGGCGGTGGGGCCGGCGGGGCGACATAAATATCGAAGCCTTCGAGCCAGGAGGTCCAGTCGATCATGCCCGCAGGAACGCTGCAGGTTTCGGGGCGGGCGCCGTAGGCCTCAGCGATCTCGGGCGGCGTCGGGACGACGAGGACGGTGACGCCGGCAGGGATGGCTGGGCGAACGGAGGCCAGGAGGTCCGCATGGATGAGGATCACCTTTGCCCCGGAGTTCTCGAAGATGTAGCGGGCTTCTTCCACCGTGCCGTGCCAGTTGACCGGGGTGGGATAGGCGCCGAGAAGGCCGACCGCTGTGCTGGCTTCGAAGAAGGCCAGGTCGTTGCGGAGGAAGAGCGCGACGATGTCGCCCTGCCCTACGCCGAGGCTGGCGAGGCCGCTGGCGGCGCGGGCTGCGCGTTCGTTCATTCCGGCCGTCGATAGGCGGCGTGCGCCGCTTATGATCTCGCCCACTCTGGTCCTCCCTGGCCGTTTTGGCCTTGTGTCCGCTCCGGTATTCCGGATGCGGCTATGTCCTCGCCGTGTAGCGCACCCCGAGCTTGCGGATGGCGTGGACGAAATTGTTCGGCGCGATGTCGATCTCGCCGGTCCATTCGATGTCCGGCAGGCGTGCGAGGAGCTGGCGGTAGGCTTCCTCGAGCTGGATCTGGGCGACGCGCTTGCCGAGGCAGACGTGCGGGCCGTAACCGAAGGCTATGTGCTTGTTCGCGTTGGCGCGGGCGACGTCGAGCTGGTCGGGGCCTTCGAACACGGCGGGATCGCGGTTGGCGGCGCCGTAATACATGACGACCTTCTCGCCCTCGGCGATCTGCTGGCCGGCAATCTCGGCATCATGGAGCGCGGTGCGGCGCATGTAGATGACGGGGCTGACCATGCGGATGAACTCGTCGGCTGCGTTAGGCAGGAGATCGGGCTGAGCGATCAGCTTCGCCTTCTGGTCCGGGAATTCGGTCAAGAGCTTCATCGCGCCGGACAGCGTGTTGCGGGTGGTGTCGTTGCCGGCGAAGACGATGAGGAGCCATGAACCGTCGAGATATTCGTCGCTGAGGAACTGGCCGTCGATCTGGGCGCGGGCGATGGCGGACATCAGATCCGATTGAGGATCGTTGCGGCGCTTGTGCAGCATGTGCTGGCCGTAGGCGAACATCTCTTCGACATTCGCGTTGAAGTCGGCGACGAACTGGATGAGTTCGAGACTCGGCGCGACAGGGGAAGCGGCCTGGTCGGCCGCGAAGTTTTGCGCCAGCTCGAGATAGTGCATCCAGTGCAGGAATTTGGCGCGGTCCGGTTCCGGCACGCCGAGGATTTCGCAGAGCGTGTAGAGAGGCAGGCGGGACGAGAACATCTCGACCATGTCGCCGCCGCCCTTGGGCGCCATCTCGTCTATCATCCGCGTGACTTCTGCGACGATCTTCGTTTTCAGCTGACTGAGGTAGGCCGGTGTGAAGAAGGGCATATGCTCGCGACGCAGCTGAAGATGGTATGGCGCGTCGAGATTGATCATGGTGTCGAGCGAGGCGCGGCCGAGCAGGACGTGGCCCTGCTCCGGCTTCGGCGTATCCATGAGGATGCCGCCGCGCTGGGACGAGAAGGTGGCAGGATCGCCGTTGACGCGCATCACGTCGGCATGGCGCGTGACGACCCAGAAGCCGGGAAGCCCTTCGGGTTCGGGATGCCAGCAGACGGGTGCGGCCTTGCGAAGCTGCGCGAACCTGTCGAACGGCTGGCCATGCACGAAGGTCATGCCGTTGTTGAACTTGAGCTCGTCTATCCTCGCGTAAGCCTCGGGAAAGACCGGCCCCGGCCTGCCTTCGACAGCCGTCTGACTGATCAGTTCCATATTTGCATTCCACTGTTCAGTCCCCAAGCGGGACGTTGCGCGCACGCAGGGCGCCGCGCAAGTCATGCCGCTGCGGAAGGATGGGGACTAAATGTTGGGGTCATTACAAGGCTGGGGAGCCCGCCCTCGTGGTTCGACGGACGCGATCCATCGCTTCGCGAAGTCTCGCTGCTCACCATGCGGGCTACTTTCCTGCGCGCTACATCCGCTCGACGATGATCGCGGGCGCCATGCCGCCGGCGGCGCACATCGTGACGAGGCCGCGCTTTAGGTCGCGGCGTTCGAGTTCGTCGATGATCGTGCCGATCAGGATGGAGCCCGTTGCGCCGATTGGATGACCGAGCGCCATCGCGCCACCGTTCACGTTGACCTTGTTGCGATCGAGCTTGAGGTCGCGGATGAATTTCTCGGCGACGACGGCGAAAGCCTCGTTGATCTCGAACAGGTCGATGTCGTTGATCGTGAGACCTGCCTTTTCGAGCACTTTCTTCGCAGCGGGCACGGGCGCGTTGAGCATCAGCGTGGGGCTGTCGCCCATGTTGGCCATGGCGAGAACGCGGGCGCGCGGCTTGAGGCCGTGCTTCTTCGCATAGTCGGGCGATGCCAGCAGGATGGCGGCGGCGCCGTCGACCACACCCGATGAATTGCCGGCGTGGTGCACATGCTTGATCTTGAGGTCAGGATAGACCTGCCGGATCAGTCCGCCGAACGTGTCGCCCTGTTCGTTGAGCGGAACCTCGGCCATGGCCTCGAAGGATGGTTTGAGAGCGGCGAGGCCCTCCAGCGTGGTCTGCGGGCGGGGGAATTCCTCGTGGTCGAGCGCGAGGGAGCCGTCTTCCTTATAGACGGGGACGACGCTGCGGTTGAAACGGCCATCCTTGATCGCTGCGTCAGCGCGCTGCTGACTTTCATAGGCGAGCGCATCGAGGGCTTCACGCGGGATGTTCTCCAGCGTCGCGATGGCGTCGGCGCAGACGCCCTGGTGGCTCTGCGGATGGCGCGCGCGCAGGCGGGCGTTACCGGCGTCCATCAGCATGGGCGGACCTTTGGGGTCGGCCAATGTGGAGGTGAAGCTCATCATCTCGGTGCCGCCCGCGACGACGAGATCGGACATCCCCGACATGATGGTCGAGGCGCCGAAGTTCACTGTGGAGATGCCCGAGCCACAAAAGCGGTCGATCGTCACGCCCGAGGCGCGTGTGTCGTAGCCGGCGTCGAGCGCGGCCATGCGGCCGAGGTCGCGGCTCTGCTTGCCTGACTGACTGGAGGTGCCCCAGATCACGTCGTCGACATCGGCGGTGTTGATGTTGTTGCGCTCGGCGATGGCTTTCAGCGTGGTGGCCGCGAGCTGTTGCGGGTGGATGTCGGCGAGCGCGCCCTTGCCGATGCGGCCAATGCCGCGGGGCGTGCGGCAGGTGTCGATGATCCAGGCTTCGGCCATGTGAGCGCTCCTTTTCCTCGTTTCAGAGTAGCGAGGTTGACGCGCACGGGAAGTGGCAATCGGAAATGTCGATCATTGACGCTGCGTCCTGCGCAGTCGGCGCGAGCGAAGAGTGGCCTCAGGCGGCCCGGGACTGCGCGGCCGTCGCCGAAAGCAGGTGGAGGAACCAGCGGACTCCCGGGTCGCGGGCGCGGTCAGCGTGGAAGATTGCGCCGAGTTCAATCGACGGCGTCGGGTGCGGCGGCTCTAGAATCTGGATCTGATTGGTAAGGAAACTCTCGGCCAGGCCCTTGAGTGTCAGCGTAACATGATCCGACTGCGCGACGATGGCGATGGCGTGCATTGTGTCGGTGACAATCGTGCTGGCGACCGGGGCGCGGCGCCCGCCCTGCCCGGCTGCAGCGCGCGTGGCGTCGCCGAGTTCGCGGCTCTCATCGAAGAAGCGTCGCAGCTCCGGATAGCCGGACATGATCGTGCGGTTGAATTTCTCGATGATAACGTGGTGGGCGCCAGCCAGCATTTCGGTGGTCAGCGGATTGCGGATGGTGGGGTGTCCCTTGCGCGCGACCCAGATCATCCGGTCGGTGGCGATGGGCTGCCATTCGAGGCGGCCCGAGATGCTGGCAGGGATTCCGAACAGAAGGTCGATGCGGCCGTGCTCGACGTCCTCGGGGGACTGGTCCTCAGTGCGGCGAACGCGGAGACGGATGCCGGGGGCGATCTTCGACAGGTTGTCGATGATGCGAGGAAGGATGACCGCCGCGACGTAGGAGCCGGCGGCGACGACGAATTCGCGCTCCGCGGTCGCGGGGTCGAACTCGTCGCGGTTGAGCGCGTCACGCAGCCGCTCCATGGAAGGGCGGACACGGCGGCCGACCTCGACCGCGTAGGCCGTGGGGGTGAGACCCCCGCCCCGGCGCTCGAACAGCGGGTCATCAAGGGCGGTCCGCAGACGGCCCAAAGCATGGCTCACGGCCGATGGCGTAAGGGCCAGTTCCTCTGCGGCGCGGGACACGCTCCTGTGCTCGAGGAGCGCAAGAAGGACCCGGAAGAGGTTGAGATCGAGATTCTTGAATTGAACACTGTTCATGCTGCACCTGCACAAATATCATTTCGTTCACAGCAGGTGTCAACCTATCTCGTGCTACATGGGACGACGCGGTAATTGCCGCCGCGCACCGGATTTTCACGAGGCTAGCCCATGGACGGCACGATGGGGCGCGACGACGCGCCGGCGCCGGTAGCGACGCAACAGAAGAAGCGGGGTTCGCCGTCCCGACTGTCACAAAAGCAGCGGCGGCTGACACTGATGATCGTGCCGCCGGTCATCGTGGCAATTGGCGTGGCCGTGTGGCTGATGATGACGGCGGGCTTCGTCTCGACCGACAACGCGCAGATTTCAGCGGCGCGCGCGCCGATCAGCTCGAGCGTGCGGGCGCGGGTGACCGAAATCCTCGTCACCGAGAACCAGCAGGTGAAAGCCGGCCAGGAACTGGTGCGGCTCGATTCCAGCGACTTCGCGATCAATGTGGCGCAGGCGGAAGCGCGGCTGGCTTCGGCGCGGCTGCAGGTCGAGGCGCTGCGGGCATCCTACGGCAAGGCGACGGCGGACCTGCGCACGGCGCGGACGAGTTCGGCGTTCGAGCGCAGCGAGCTGACGCGCCAGGAAAACCTCTTCAAGGCAGGGCTGATCTCGCAGCAGGATCTCGACAAGGCGCGCAACACGGCTGACCTAGCCTCGCGCAACGAGGCGGCGGCGGCTGAGGCGCAGGCCAATGCGCTGGCGAACCTCGGCGGTTCGGTGAATATCGAGACCGACAAGCACCCGCTGGTGATGCAGGCGCAAGCCGCGCTCGACCAGGCGCAAAGCGATCTGTCGGACACCTATATCCGCGCGCCCGCCGATGGCGTGGTGACGCGCGTGAGTCAGTTGCAACCGGGCTCCTACGTCCAGCCCTCACAGACGATGTTCTGGATCGTGTCGGGCAAGCCATGGGTGGACGCGGCGTTCAAGGAAAACCAGCTGGCGGACCTGCGTCCGGGCCAGCCCGTGACGATCCATGTCGATGCGTTCCCGAATGCGAAGCTGACCGGCAAGGTCGCCAGCTTTTCGCCGGGCACGGGTTCGAGCTTCGCGGTGCTGCCGGCGGAGAACGCCTCGGGCAACTGGGTCCGCGTCGTGCAGCGCCTCAATGTCCGCATCGAGCTAGATGAAGTTCCATCCGACCTGCCGCTTGCCATCGGCCTGATGGCCAGCGTGACCGTCGACACGCGCGAGAAGGCCCAGGTCGCCAAGTAGTCATGGAAGAAGCCGTTCCAGTCGCATCGTCCGCGACGGCCGTTCCGGCGTATGGCGAATACCCGGACAAGGCGCGCCGGACGCTCATCACGGTGGGGCTAGTTCTCACGACGCTGATGACGTCGATCGACGGCACGATCGCCAATTCGGTGCTGCCGCAGATCAAGAGCTCGGTGTCTGCCTCGCAGGATGAAATCCTCTGGGTGCTGACCTCGTTCATCCTTGCGGGCACGATCGTGACGCCGGCGATTGGATGGACGGAGCGCCGTTTCGGCCGGCGGCTGCTGCTGCTGACGGCGCTGGTCGGGTTCACGGTTGCATCGGTCCTCTGCGGGATCGCGACCGGCATTATCGAACTTGTCATCTACCGCGTTCTGCAGGGCGCGACGGCGGCGGTGTTCATCCCGCTGTCGCAGGCGATCCTGCTCGACATCAACCCGCCGAAGGACCATGCCCGCGCCATGTCGGTGTGGGGTATGGGCGCCGTGCTGGGCCCGATCATCGGGCCGGTGCTGGGAGGCGTGCTGACCGAGAACCTGAACTGGCGCTGGGTCTTCTTCATCAACATTCCGCTGGCCATTGTCGGCTTCCTTGTCATGGCGGCGACGCTGCCGAAGCGCACGCGGCGCGACCACCAGAAGTTCGATGGGTTCGGCTTCGTCGCGCTTCTGATCGCACTGGTCGGCATGCAGATGGCGCTCGACAGGGGACCTGGACAGGACTGGCTCCAGTCGCCGGAGATTTGGCTCTATGTCGGGCTGGCCGTGGTGGGCGCGTATGTGTTCATTGTGCACATCTTCACCAGCGCGCGGCCGATCGTTCACCCGTCCATCCTTGCTGACCGCAACTATCTGCTTGGATCGGGAATGATCCTGCTGATCGGCGTGCTGATGTTCGCAGGCATGGCTCTTTTGCCGACGCTGATGCAGGGGCTGCTGGGCTACTCGGTCATCACGGCAGGCATGGCGCAAGCGTCTCGTGGCGTGGGCACGTTCGTGTCGATGTTCCTGGTTGGCCGCATGGCCGGCAAGATCGACAACCGGATCATCATCTTTACCGGGATCAGCTTGACCGGCCTGTCCTACTTCCTGATGTCCGGCTTCGCGCCGAACATGGACGAGACGCCGATCGTGATCTCCGGCCTGTTTCAGGGGCTCGGCCTCGGGCTGGTGTTCATTCCGCTGATGTCGATCGCCTTCACGACCATTCATCCTTCCCTGCGGACGGAGGCTGCGTCGTTCTACACGCTGATCCGCAACATCGGCTCGAGCGTCGGCATCTCCGTCGTCGGAGCGCTGCAGCTCTACAACACAGACGTAGTCCGCAGTCAGCTGGTCGAGCACGTGACGCCGGACAACCCGAATATGATCGCGGCGCTTCCGTCGATCGATCTGAGCGCCGGATCGGGCCAGGCGATCATGGGTGGTCTGATCGAACGTCAGGCCGCGATGGTCGCCTATGTCGACAGTTTCCATATGCTCTTCGTGATGTGCATGGTCATCATTCCCTTCCTCTTTCTGTTACGCACCAAGCGAGCCTCCAATGTCTAACCTCTCGCGCCTTGCCGCCATCAGCGCCGTTTCGCTGCTGACCGGCTGCACCACGGTCGGCCCCGATTTCCAGCGTCCCGACGCGGCTGCCGGGACAGCCGGGTATGCGATGGCGGACGATCCTTCGGCTTCGTCTGTGACCAACCTTTCCTCCAGCAGCGTTGCGGCACAGCAATGGTGGACGGCGTTCGATTCGCCGGAACTGAATGCGCTCGTGGAACAGGCACTCAAGGGCAACCCGACGCTGCAGGCGGCGGATGCGGCGCTGGTGCGGGTGCAGGCGCTCGAACAGGCGCAGCGCGGCGATAGCGGGCCGCAGGTGAACGCCACCGGCTCGGCCGAGCGCGAGCGCATCAACACATCGTCGTTCGGCATCGAGGGCTTTCCGAGCCCGACGATCAACGTTTTCTCGATAGGCACGGTGCTGAAATACAATCTCGACCTGTTCGGCGGCGAACGGCGCAAGGTTGAAACTGCGGCGGCGCGGACCGAAGCGCAGCGGCAGCGCACGGATGCAGCTTACCTTAACCTCACCGGCGCAGTGGTGTCGCGAGCGATCGAGCTGGCGGCGCTGCGCGGGCAGCTGGATGCGCTCGACCAGATCATCAAGGTCGACGGCGAGACGATCGACATGATCAAGCGAGGCGTGCAGGCGGGCGGACAGCCGGCCGCAGCCGTGAACCCGGCCGAAGCGCAGCTGGCTGAGGATCAGGCGCGGCGCCCCCCGATCATGCGTCGCATCGCGACGGCACGGCATGCGCTCGCGCTGCTGGTTGGACAGGCGCCGTCGAACTGGGCTGCGCCAGACATTGATCTCAACGAATTGACCCTGCCCGCGTCCATTCCGTTGAATTTGCCGTCGGAGCTGGTGCGCAAGCGGCCGGACATTCTGGCTGCGGAAGCCGATCTGCATGCTGCGACGGCGACGATCGGCGTCGCGGAAGCTGCGACGTATCCGAGCCTGTCGCTTGATGCGTCATTCATCCTGACTTCGCTGCAGCCGGAAGACCTGTTCAAGTATGACAGCAGCGGGTGGACGGTTGGGCCGTCCTTCACCGCGCCGCTGTTCGATGGCGGATCGCTGGAGGCGCGAAAGCAGGCGGCTGTTGCGGCGGCGAAGGAAGCTGACGCCAACTATCGCCAGACCGTACTGTCGGCTTTCGTGCAGGTGTCCGACCTGTTGTCGTCGCTGTCGACGGATCAGGATCTTGTCGCAGCGCAGACGCGCGCGCGGGATGTCGCGGCGGAAAATGCGCGGCTGGCTTCGCTTGGTTACCAGAACGGCGCGGGATCGCTTCTCTCGGTGATCGATGCGCAACGGCAAGCGCAACGGGCGCAATTGGCGTCGATCGAAGCACAGGGATTGCTGCGCGCGGATATGGCGGCCCTTTTCGTCGCGACGGCGTCGGACTGGCGTTCGAAGTAGCCTTAGAAAACAGCAACGCTGCACTGCAGCGTGGCGCTTGCTGCTTCTGCGAGCGCGCAGATGCGCGGGCGCATTAATTCATGACATCCCCCTTGTCAAAAAAAGTTAGTGATGACTAACTTTCGTCCGGGAATGGTGGAGGTGCTCATGCGTTCAATGAAAGCGTGCCTGCTTGCGTGTACGGTACTGGCGGCAGCGGCCATGCCCGCGCTGGCGCAGACTGGGGACAATCAGGAGGGTCGCGACGTCGTCGTCGTCACGGCGCAGAAGCGCGACCAGGACATTCAGGAAGTTCCAGTGGCAGTGACGGCGCTGACGGGCGAGGCGCTGCAGGATGCGCACGTGTCGACCGTGATGGACCTCAATGCGCTCGCGCCGAGCTTGCAGGTGAAGACGGACGATAACGCGGCGAACCCGAAGATCTTCATCCGCGGTATCGGCCTAAACGACTTCAATCCCAACACGGCGAGCGCAGTCGCGATCTATTCGGACGGCGTCTATATCGGCTCGCCGCTGGCGCAGATGGGACAGTTCTTCGATCTCGAACGCGTGGAAGTGCTGCGCGGGCCGCAGGGCACGCTCTATGGCCGCAATACGACGGGCGGCGCGATCAACCTGATCAGCCGCAAACCGAGCGACAACTTCGAGGCGACGGGGTCTGTCGAGTACGGCAGCTACAACAACCTGACGCTTGAGGGCGCGGTTGGCGGACCGATCACGCCGGAGCTGGCATATCGCGCATCAGGCACGTACCTGTCGAATGACGGCTATACGCTGAACCGGCTGACGGGGAATCGCGGCAACGACACCAATCGCGGCGCGGCGCGGTTCCAGCTGCAGTGGACGCCGTCGGACACGTTCGATGCGCTGTTCCAGCTGCGCTATGGCAAGTCGAATGGCGGATCGATCTGGGCGTACAACCGCTCGCTGCTGCCGGCAACGGCGCAGGCGACGGGGCCGGACGGGTTCTGCGCGCCGGCCTACTACACCTCCGGCGAGTGCACGGACTTGGCGGGCTACGCCAACACCTCCGCCAATCTTTATCAGGGCGACTATCACCTCGAAGGCAAGGACAAGGTCGAGACCTATGGCGCGTCGGCGACACTGACCTGGGACCTCGGCGCGATGTCGCTGATCTCGGTGACCGGGTATGATCATGCAGACCGGGACGATGTCGAGGATACGGATGCGGGTCCGACCGACATCATCACGGCGCGTTACAAGGCCAAACAGTGGGCGGCGAGCGAGGAGCTCCGGCTGCAGTCGAATGGCGATAACCCGCTCGATTGGGTGGCAGGCATCTATGTGGCGCGCGACGAGCTGGATGCGAATTCGTACTACGATGTGTTCCGTGTCGCGAACTCGGGCGATCCGCTAACGGACCTGCCGCAAGGCATCGGCGTGTTCGGCTGGCCGTTCACGCAGGACACCAACAGCTATGCCGTGTTTGGCCAGATCGATTATGACTTTACGGACAAGCTGACGGCCACGTTTGGCCTGCGCTATTCAGCGGACAAGAAGACGTTCCACTACAACTCGACCTACGCCAGCGATGTCGGCGGGCCGTCGTCGGATCTCTTTTCCATCGATGACAGCAAGACGTTCGACTCCTTCTCCGGAAAGGTGGGACTGCAGTACCAGCTGACGGACGATGTGAACGTCTATGGAAGCTATAACCGCGGGTACAAGAGCGGCGGCTTCTTCGGCGGACAGACGACCGATCCGTCTTCGCTGCGACCCTATGACGACGAGTTGGTGAACGCCTATGAAGTCGGCCTGAAGTCGCAGCTCATGGATGGCTTGCTGACGGCGAACTTTGCGGCGTTCTATTACGACTATCAGGACCTGCAAGTTTACACGCTTGTTGTTGATCCCAACACCAACCTCACCGTGCAGAACTTCACCAATGCGTCTAACGCCGAGGTGAAGGGGTTGGAGGCGGAACTGATGGCGTCGCCGATCGACGGGCTGGACCTGTCGCTGGGGGCATCATTCCTTGACGCGACGTATCAGGACTTCCAGTCGCAGGGTGATGATTATTCGGGCAACACGCTGCCAAACGCGCCGGAGGTTAGTCTGAACGGGTCGGCGCGGTATGAGTGGGAGCTCTTTGGCGGCAGCGCGGAGGCGCAGGCCGATGTGTCGTACCGGTCTAAGGTTTTCTACGACACGCGGAATGTGGAGCGGCTGTCCGACGGCGACCGAACGTTCGTGAACCTGCGGTTCGGTTGGAAGCCGGCCGATGGGGGCATGGAGTTCGGGGTCTATGGCCGCAACGTGTTCGGCGAGACCAACATCACCGACATCATCCCCATCGAAGGGCTTGGTTTCGACCTGTTCAGCATGGGGCCACGGCAGACGGCTGGCGTTTATGCGCGGTTCAACTACTGATCCGTCATGAGCGAGACCACCAGGGGTAACTGGATCGGGCCGCGCCCTTCGGGGCTGGAGATTTTCGCGGTCATGTTCGTCGGCGTCGCCGGGATCATGATCGCGGGCGTCGGACCAGATCTGCTCGGAAATCTCGAGCGCGCGGGACGCCTGACTGCCAACCAGCTGGGTCAGGCGTTTGCGGCGGAGCTGCTGACGCTGGGCCTTGCAGCTTTCATCTCGGGCGCGCTGCTGAAGCCGGTGCGGCTCAAGTTGATCGGCGTTGCTGCGGCGCTGGCGTTGACCGGGCTCAACGCAGGGACGCCCTACTTCAGCGGCGACATGATCATCGCGATCCGTGCCGTGGCTGGCCTCCCAAGCGGCGTGCTGATGTGGCTGACCATTGCCATGATCGCCCGGACGCCGACGCCGGAGCGTTGGTCGGGCGCGTATCTCGCTATCCAGACGCTGGCGCAGCTTCTGATGTCGCGGCTGATCGGCCCGGTCACGGGCGAGTATGGCGTGGATGCGGGCTGGTGGGTTCTTTCCGCTTACTGCGCGATCACCGCCCTTCTGGCGCTCGCCGCGCCAGCCCGGTTCGCCACCCTGCCTCGCGCCGAAGGGCATAGCGGCTTGCCCAGCTCGCTGGGGTGGATCGCGCTGGGCTCTGCCTTCCTCTATTCAGGTTTCACCATCTGCGTGTTCACCTATCAGGGCTCGCTGGCAGGACAAGCGGGTCACACGCCTGATGTCGCCAATACCAGCTATTCGGTTTCACTGGCATGCCAGGTGGCGGGAGCGGCCGCGGCGACGTTCCTGGCGGGGCGGATCAACTGGCTGTGGACTGTGATCGTGGTCGCGGCCGCAACAGCGGCGGTGCTCTATGGCTTCTACAGCCTGCCTTCGGCGGAGATGTTTCTCATACTTTCCGGCCTGTTCGGCTTCCTCTGGCTGTTCGCGCTTCCGTTCCTGGTGCCGATGATCATTGAGGCGGACCCGACGCGGCGTGCGGCGGTGCTGATCGGCGGGGCGCAGGTGCTGGGTGGCAGTTTTGGGCCGTTCATCGCTTCGCTGCTGGTCACGGCGACGGATGCGCGCGGCGCAATCCTTTTCAGCGGCGCTTGCATGATCGTCGCAGTCCTGATCGCCTTCGGCCTTCACCAGATTCGGCCGAAGAAGGCCGTGCTGGAAGGAGGGGGATGATGCCGGTCGCCAAGAAAGTGAAACGCAAGCCGCGAAAAGCGGCTCTGCGCGCCGCTCCGATTCAGGACCGTGCGGTGCAGACGCGTGATCGTCTGCTGGACATTGCGGGCGAGTTGCTCGGCGAAGTGGGCATCGAGCGCATCTCGACCAACATGATCGCGGCGCGAGCCGGTGTCTCGCCAGCGGCGCTCTATCGCTACTTCAAAGACAAGTACGCCGTGCTCGAGGCGCTGGGGCGGCGGCTGATGGACCGGCAGAATGCGGCGCTGTTCGCCTGGCTGGAAGAGCACAAGGCAGGCGGGCTCTATGCCTTCCGGGTCCATTCCGAGGACCTGTTGCGCGCGACCGCGGAGGTGACCGCCAACGAACCCGGCGGCGTGTGGATTGAGCGCGCGATGCGGGCCGTGCCACAATTGGCGCATGTGCGTGTTGAATCTCACCGCGAGGTGACAGACGCGATGCTCGAAGTTTATGCGCCGCTGGTTCCGGGCGTGAGCAAGAAGGTGCTGTGGCGGCGGCTGCGGCTGTCGGTCGAACTTGGTTATGCGATCGACGAGATGCTGAGCGAGGAAGACCGCATTCCGCGCGACGAGATTTTCCGGGAAGCGGCTGCCCTGCTCGGCGGCGCGCGGCTTGAGGACGAATGATGGCAAACTGGTCGAACTGGTCTGGCAGTGTTTCAGCGACACCGACGAAGATCGAGAAGCCGCGCAATCAGGATGAACTCGCGAAGCTGATCCGCGAGGCGAAGAAGGTGCGCGTCGTGGGCGCGGGGCATTCGTTCATGCCGCTGTGCGAGACGGATGGGACGCTGCTTTCGCTGAGCGACATGGAAGGCGAAGTGACCGTCAACGCCGACGCAACGCGGGCCAGCGCGCCGGCTGGATGGTCTCTGGCGAAGCTGACGCAGATCCTGTGGGATAACGGCGCATCACTGATCAATCAGGGCGATGTGAACCCGCAGGCGCTGGCAGGCGCGATTGGCACGGGAACGCACGGCACGGGTGCGACGTTGGGCACGCTGTCGACGGCGGCGCGTGGGTTCGAGCTGATGGGGCCGGACGGATCGATCGTGAAGGCCAATTCCGGCGAGAACCCAGAGCTGTTCCAGGCGGCGCGGCTGTCGCTCGGACTGGTCGGCGTGGCGACCAAGATCGAGTTCGACGTGATTCCAGCCTATCATCTTGAGGAGAGGCTGGAGGTCTACCCGCTGGATGAGATCGCCGAGCGGTGGGACGAGATGGCGGCGCAGAACCGGCACATCGAGTTCTTCGTGTTCCCCTATGCCGATCTCGCCATGTTGAAGATCCTGCATCCCAAGCCTTCTGAAGGCCCGATGAAGGAACAGAACGACATGGACGACACCGCCTTCCGGCGCGTGTGCGAAATCTGCAAGACCTTCCCGTTCATGACCAGCTTCCTGCAGAAACGGCTGCTGCCGAGCGAGATGAAGCGGCGGCGCGTGGGGCCGGCCTACAAGATCTTCCCGTCGGAACGGACGGTGAAGTTCGAGGAGATGGAATACGAACTGCCACGTGCGAACGGGTGGCCGGCGCTGCGCGAAGTGATCGGCTGGATCCGGAAAAAGAAGCTGCCTGTCGCCTTCCCGTTCGAGTTCAGGCTAGTCGCAGCGGACGACATCTGGCTGAGCCCGTTCCAAGGGCGCGTCGGCGCGTCGATCTCGATGCATCAGTATCACAAGATGGCGTGGGGAAGCATTTTCGCAGACGCCGAGAAGATCTTCCGGGCGCACGACGGGCGACCGCACTGGGCCAAGCGTCACACGCTGACCACAGCTGACGTGCACCAGCTGTATCCGAATGCGAAGGATTTCTGCGTTGTGCGGGACAGGATCGATCCGGGCGCGAAATTCGCCAACGCTCACCTGACAAAGCTGTTCGACATCCGCGCGAAAGGCTGAGGCCATGAATGATCGCGAGCTTCATGGGCACCTCATCGGGCAACAGGGCGGACGCAAGGCGTTCAACACGCCGGTACTGGTAATCGAACTCGATGCGCTGGAGCGGAACATCGCGACGATGGCGGCGTTCGCGAAGGAGCGCGGGATTGCGCTGCGTCCGCACGCCAAGACGCACAAGAGCGTGGACATCGCGAAGAAGCAGATTGCGACGGGGGCCGTGGGCGTTTGCTGCGCCAAGCTGGGCGAAGCAGAGGCGATGGCCGATGGCGGGGTCGGGGCGATCCTGATCACGTCGCCCGTTGTTTCGGCGCCGGCGATTGCGCGGCTGATGAAGCTCAACGCGCGGATACCGGACCTGCGAGTGACGGTGGACAATTCGCCTAACGTGGCGGCGCTGGCGGCTGCGGCGAAGGCGGCGGGCAAAACGCTGCAGGTGCTGATCGATATCGACCCCGGCATCCGGCGGACAGGCGTTCCTTCGCCCGAGGCGGCGGTGGAGGTTGGCAAACGCATCCAGCAATGTCCGGGGCTGCGCTTTCTCGGCGTGCAGTATTATTGCGGGCGGGAGCAGCACATCGAGAGCTATGCCGACCGGCGCTCGGCCGTCATGGACAGGACCGCGTATCTTGAGACCGTGATCGAGGCGCTGACGAAAATCGGTCTTGCGCCGGGCGTTGTTACCGGCGGCGGGACCGGAACGCATCGGATCGATGTGGACCTTGGCGTGCTCAACGAACTGCAGGTCGGGTCCTATGTGTTCATGGACCGGCAGTACAATGAGTGCGACCTGACGGGGTCGGGCGTCATGCCCTATGAGACTTCACTGCAGATCGATGCGCGGGTGGTGAGCGCCAACACGCCGGGGCTGGCGACGATCGACGCGGGCTTCAAGGCGATGGCGACGGATGGCGGGCCGCCGACAGTGATCTCGGGAGCGCCGGCGGGATCGATTTTCCATTTCATGGGCGATGAGCACGGGCTGATCGTTCCCGGCGAACAGAAGCTTGCTATCGGCGATATCGTCACGTTGGCCGCGCCGCATTGTGACCCGACAGTGAACCTCTACGACTTCTTCCACGTCGTGCGGGGGGACACGCTGGTGGACATCTGGCAGGTTCAGGGACGGGGTCGGTCGCGCTGAAACGGGCAAACGGGGGAAGAAGATGTGCCTGACGGGCGTTGTCCGATTGATGGCCGCGGCCTTTGTGGTAGACGCTGTCTATCAACGCCCCCGGATGTGGAGCTGAAGTGCCTCGTCACGCGCTCAGGAAACCGGCCCCCGGCATCAAGGAGCTGCGCGCAAGGGAGCCGCGTGCGCGCCTGCGCGTGTCGAACCCCGAGCGTAGCGCGGCGATGCGCAACAAGCTGCTCGACGCGACGATCGAGTCGCTGTTCGAGGTCGGGTATTTCCAGACCAGCACGGTGGCGGTGACGGAACGGGCGGGCGTCAGCCGCGGGGCGATGCTGCACCATTTTCCCTCGAAGGCCGATCTGATCATGGCGGCGTCGCAGCACATCGTGGAGCTGCGGCGGAATATTCATGCGGACCGGCTGGGCAAGTTCACGACGGATCACGAGAAATTCCTCTACCTGATCGACGTGCTGTGGGAGGCGTTCCAGACGCCTTCGGGAATTGCGCGGATCGAGATCATGGTTGGCGCACGCAGTGATCCGGAAATCGGGCCCCGGTTCCGGAAGCTGAACGACGAGCTCGAAGAACGCCACAAGCAGCTCGTCTGGGGGCTGGCGCAGAAGCTCGGGATCAAGGACCAGCGCAAGGTGCGCGCGTTCGTTCAGCTTTATGCGGCGGCGCTGCGGGGGCTTGCGATCGACAGCCTGTCGCCGGGCTCGCGCACGGACATCAAGGGCGCGATTTCGCTGCTCAAGGATTTTCAGGTCCACATGGTGGATGCGCTGGTCGGGAAATAGCCCGTCAGCCGCGCTTGCGGGCGCCGGTGAGCTGGCGGAGCAGTTTCTCGATGCGCGCCAGGCGGGCCATGGGGTCGGCGATGGATTCCTGCAGCAGGAGCCGATCGTTCTTCGCCACCAGCCCGGCTTCGGCAATGGCCTTCTTGGTCAGGTCTGCGCGCGGCGTGAAGGCGATGGCGTTCGGGCCGGCATCCACCTTGGCCATCTTCGCGTCGCGCAGCATGACGCGGACGTTGGCGATGCGCAGGAGCGTCGCGGCCTCCTCCGGCTCTTTGCCGAAACGGTCGATGAGCTCATCCTCGAAAGCATCGAGTTCGGCGCGGGAGACAAGGCGGGCCAGGCGCAGATAGAGCGACAGGCGCGTGTCTGCCTCGGGGATCCAGTCGGATGGGATGCGGCCGCCGACGCCGACATTGATGACCGGCGTCCAGCGTTCGAGCTTTTCGCCCTGAGCTTCGCGGACGGCGCGCTCCAGCAGGTGCTGGTAGAGATCGATGCCGATCAGCTTCATGTGGCCGCTCTGGGCGTCGCCCACGAGATCGCCGGCGCCGCGGATGTCGAGGTCGCGCGCACTGATGGCGAAGCCGGCGCCGAGGCGGTCGAGGGATTCCAGCGTGCGCAGACGTTTGCGGGTGGCTTCGGTAAGCGAGGCGCCAGGTTCGGTGGTGAGGAGGATGTAGCCGCGGCGGTTGCCGCGGCCGACACGTCCGCGCAGCTGGTGGAGCTGGGCGAGGCCGAAACGATCGGCGCGCCAGACGATCATGGTGTTGGCGCGCGGAACGTCGAGGCCGGCCTCGATAATATTGGTGGCGAGGAGGACGTCGCCGAGACCGCCGGCGAACCGCACCATAGCGCTGTCGATGTCGGCGGCCGGCATGTCGCCGTGCGCCTGCAGCAGGGAGAGCTCGGGCGTGAGGCGCTGCAGCATCGCAGCGATCGATGCGAGATCCTGGATGCGCGGGACGACGACGAAGCTCTGCCCACCCCTGTCCTTCTCTCGCAGGAGCGCAGTGCGAACCTGGTGCTCGTCGAATGTACCGGCCAGCGTCCGAATCGGCTGGCGGCGCGCGGGCGGGGTCGCGATCACCGACATCTGCTTGAGGCCGAGAAGCGCGTTCTGCAGCGTACGCGGGATGGGCGTCGCGGTAAGGCTCAGCAGGTGGCCATTGCTGCCAGCGAGATCGCGGAGTTTCGCCTTGTCGGCGGCGCCGAAGCGCTGCTCCTCGTCGATGACCACGAGGGCGAGATTGGCGTATTCGACCTTTTCGGCGGCGACGCCGCCGGTTCCGACGACGATCGAGATCGACCCGTCTGCGAGGCCGGCCTTCACGCGCTTGCGGTCGGCGGCGTCTGACAGGCGCGACAGGGAGGCGACCTTGATGCCTGAACGTTCGAAGCGCTGCTTGAAGGTTTCGTAGTGCTGGCGGACGAGCACGGTGGTTGGCGACGAGATCACGACCTGCTTGCCGGCAAGAGCGGCCAGTGCAGCGGCGCGGAGGGCGACTTCCGTCTTGCCGTAGCCGACATCGCCGACCACGAGGCGATCCATCGGCTTGCCGGAGGCGAGGTCTTCGCGGACGGCGGCGATGGCGCGGCTCTGGTCGGGCGTTTCGGAGAACGGGAAGCCGGTGACGAATTCGCTGTAGGCGCCCGGATCAGGGTCAATCTTCACGCCGCGCTTCTTCGCGTTCTCTTTCGAGAGCCGCGTCATGTCCGCCGCGGTCTCGGTCATCGCCTTGTCGATGACGAGGCGGCGCTTACGCCAGCTCACACCATCAAGACCGTCGAGCGAGACAGCCGTCCTATCCGCGCCATAGCGCCAGATGCGATCGGCCTCCTCGACCGGCACGAGGCGGCGGGCGCCGCCGGCATATTCCAGCTCGATGGCCTCGACGACCGCGCTTGATCCGGAAGGCTGGCTAAGGCCAGCGATGACAGCGATGCCGTGATCTTCGTGGATCACCACGTCGCCGACGCAGACATCGCCGATTTCAAGCAGGTGTTCGCCATTGTCGCTGGAGGCGGCGGCGAGGCCGGCATTGTTGCCGAGCACCTCAGCTGCCGAGATCACCAGCCGGCGCTGCTCACGCCAGCTCAGCGGGAGCTTCATTTCCAGCAGCTTCACGCGGTTCAACCAGCCGCTGTCGGTCTCGTTCCAGCTGGGGATGGGCCGGGCGCCAGCGGCGACCTTCTTGGGGAGGCGCTTCTTGATGAAACGCAGGTCGTGGTCGGAGCCTGCAATGACGACACGCGCCTTGTCCTTCAGAGCGGTGGCGATCTCCGCGTTCATGGCGCGGACGGGATCGGTATTGGCCGAGAAGCGGATCGCGCGCTCATCGGCGCCGGCAGCAAGATCGATTGTGGTTTTCTTCTTCGTTGCAGCGTCCCAGGCCGTTTGCGGCACGATGTTGGGGTTTGGCGGCGCGTTCTTTTTCCTTGCGCCCTGCACGGCGTCGGTCGCGAGGCTGAGGAAACGGGCGCGTTCGGCCGTAGCGCCCGGATCGAGTGCGATGACGGCGTCCGGCAGGTAATCAAAAATCGTATTGCTGCGACCAAGCATGACCGGCCAGGCGGCGGAGCCAAGATCGATGAACGGCAGGTCGCGCGTGCCGCGCTGGCTGACGGAGTCGAATTCACGAATGCGCTGGATCAGTCCGTCAGCCAGTTCGAGGCGGACGGGACTTCCAGCGTTGGCCGGGTAGATGTCGATGACGCGGCCGCGCATCGCGAACTCGGCCGGTTCATCGACGCGGTCATCCTCGAAATAGCCGATACCGCGGACGACAGTGCGGAATGCATCCAGTTCGATCCGGCCGCCGGTCGTGAACCTGGTCATGAGGCCATCGAAGATCGCCGGCTTGGGCAGCATCTCGCTGGCGGCTTCGGCCGTGGTTATGACGATCACCTTCTTCGCTTTCGCACGGGATAACTCCCGCGCGCGCTTCAGCGCCGCGAGGCGGACACCAGTGTTGGCGGGCGTCGGCGGCTGGGTGTCGCCCGGAAGAGCGTCGCTGGGTCCAAAGAACACGATCTCGGCCCTCGGGACGGCGCCTTGCAGCGCAGCATGAATGTCCTGCGCCCTGTAATCGCTGGAAATGATCGCGAGGACGTTCCGCTTGTTTAGGGCTTCGACAATACGCGCCACCGCGACGCCGACGCTGCATTCGTTGCGCGCGACATTCACGTGTGCCTTGGAAGCAGGCCCATCAGCCATCGACGAATCCCTTGAATGCAGAAGGAACTACCGCAACGAGTCCGCGGCGCAAGCCGGACCTTCACCCTCGGAGAACCCAAAGGCCTGCATAAAGCTCAAGACAACCCTGAGACGGAACCGTTTCGATGCAGGAAGCATCAGGTTCCGCCTATCATTTCCAATAGCTTGCGGGTTTTCGGCCGCTCCATGAGCCTCCTTCCACAATGGCCGCCCCCTTCATGAGGGTTGCCGCAAGGGAGGATAAAATGAACCGGACGCAGGTCCTGCGTGCCGCCATGCTTGCGGGCACGTCGCTGGCGGCTGTTTTGCTGGCCCAACCCGCTCTGGCGCAGGGGACGCCCCAGCCACAAGCACAGACCGAAACCAAGGCGGATCGCGACGTTGTCGTCGTGACCGCGCAGCGGCGCCAGGAAAGCATCGAGGACATTCCGATGGCGATCCAGGCGATCAGCGGAGACGATCTCGAAACGCTGCGCGTCGGCGACGTGAAGGATCTCAGCGCGGTCGTGCCGAGCTTCACGGTCTCGCAGAGCTATCAGGGCGTGCCAATCTACACGCTGCGCGGGATCGGCTTCAACACGATCAACATTTCCTCGACCTCGACCGTTGGTTCGTATGTCGACGAGGTGGCTTACGCCTATCCGTTTATGCTGAACGGACCGATCTTCGACCTCCAGCGCGTCGAGGTGCTGAAGGGTCCGCAGGGCACGCTCTATGGCCGGAACACGACGGCGGGCCTGGTGGACTTCATCACGAACGCGCCGACAGACACGTTCGAGGGATCAGTCACGGCCGAGCTTGGCAATTACGGCACGCATAACTATGGCGGCTACATCAGCGGACCGCTGAGCGACACGTTCCGCGCGCGTCTCGCCTTCCGGGCCGAGAACAGCGACGAGGGCTGGCAGGAGAGCAATTCGCGCGACAGCCAGCTGGGCGACGTGCACCGCTATGCTGCACGGCTGCGCATGGACTGGACGCCGACAGATCGGCTGACGCTCGATGCATCGCTGTCTGGCTGGGTGAACAAGTCGGACACGATCGCGGCGCAGGGCATCGGTTTCACGCCCAACACGACGCCCGGCAGCGGCAGCTTTGGCCCGTTCAACACGCCGGGACTGGCTGCCTATATCGCAGCCAACCGGCCGACATCAGCCACCCAGGCTGACTGGGCGCCTGCCAACCTGCGCGGCGCAGATATCGGCATCGGCGCAGGACTGCCGGGCGGCCTCGAAGAGGACACGACGTTCTGGGCTGCCAGTCTGGAGACGAGCTATGAGTTCTCCGATGATCTTCGGCTCGTGTCGTTGACCGGCTATCAGGACCTGAACCGCGACGCGCTGTCGGACTGGAGCGGATCGCCCTACGAAATCCTGCTCCAGAGACTGGAAGGCAAGATCAAGTCGTTCTCGGAAGAGGTGCGCCTCGAGGGCGCGACGAATGGCGTGCAATGGCTCGTCGGCGGGTATTACGGCGACGACGACCTGCAGGACAACAACCGCACCCTGCTCGGCCAGAATGCCAACGTGGCGGCCATCCGCTTCAACGGCAATCTCCTGCTGCCGACCCCGTTCAACTCGGGCGGTTATACGGCCCAGCAGATGTCGCAGGCGTTCCGCACCTATCGCGATCTCGGCAACATGGAGTCGACCACGGCCAGCATGTTCGCGAATGCGGACTGGAAATTGTCCGACGTTCTCTCGCTGACGACGGGTGTGCGCTACACCGAGGACGAGACGTCCTATGTCGGCTGCTCGGCGGACTACAACGGCAGCATGCTACCGAACGTGAACGTGGTGAACCGCTATCTTGTCACCGTGATCTACGGCGCTACGCCGGCTCAGATCGTGTCGAATGGTTGCGTTACTTACGATCCCCCGACCAACGCCTTCCGCCAGCTTTCGCATACGCTGAAGGAAGACAATGTGTCGTGGCGCGTGGCGCTGGACTGGCAGGCGACGAACGACATGCTGGTGTTCGCCTCGGTGTCGGAAGGCTCCAAGGCAGGCAATACGCCGATCAATGCTGCGAACGTGTCGTTCCAGCAGGATCCGGCGCGGCAGGAGAAGTTGCTGGCCTATGAGGTCGGCGTGAAGGCGTCTGTCACGCGTGACTTCCAACTCAACGCGTCGGCGTTCTATTACGACTATCAGGACAAGCAGTTGTCGGTCTATTTCGCGGACCCGATCTACACGGCGCTGGCCCGCCTGCAGAACGTGCCGGATGCCGAGGCGACGGGCGCCGAGGCGGACTTCACCTGGCATGCGACCGACAATCTGACCTTCACGGGCACGGCGACGTGGCTCGAGACGAAAGTGATCAATTATGCCGGCACCAACGCCGCCGGCCAGCCGCAAACCTATGACGGCGTGGCCTTCCCCTACAGCCCGGAACTGCAGGTTGCGGGCACGGTGCTGTACGACGCGCCGATCACTGACACGCTGGGCATGCAGCTGGCGCTCAATGCGCGCTGGCAGGATGACTCGGCGGCCGACCTCGGCGACAGCCCGAGCTATGTGATCGACTCCTATGGCCTCGTGAACGCGAGCGCCGGCATTCATGATCTCGATGGCAAGTGGTCGTTGTCCGTGTGGGCGCGCAACCTGACTGACGAGTATTACTGGACGTCGGTGGCCTCCAACGCCAACGTCGTGGTGCGCTTCCCCGGACTGCCGCGAACCTACGGCGCATCCCTGACCTTCAACTTCTGATTTCTTCCCGTGCGGCCCAATCCCCTGGGCCGCACATCCTCCTCCTGGCCGCCGTTGACGAGACGGCAGCCTTTCTGTTTGCGGAGCTGCCTGGATCAGAGGCCGAGGATGAGGCGCGCCATGACGCTGCGCTGGACCTCGTTGGAGCCGCCATAGATCGAGGCGGCGCGGCCATTGAGATAGCGGCTGATGGCTTCGACATTTCCGTCAGGGCCGATGGGCGGAGCGTTGGAGCCGGGGGCGCGGGCGTGCGGCTGCTCGACTGCCGCGTAGGAGCCGCCGATCTCAACTGCCAGTTCTTCGATGCGCTGCATGGTTTCCGTGCCCTGTGTCTTCAGCATGGAGGACATGGGGCCGGGATTGCCGCCTGAAGCGAGGGCGGTCATCACGCGGTGCTCGGTGACTTCCATGGCGCTGACGGCCATCTCCAGCGCCGCAAGGCTGGACCAGGCGCCCTCGTTCGGTTCGAGCGACCGTTTCGCGATCTCGCGCAGGCGCTGCAGGCGGACCTTGAGGCCGGGCGCGTACTGCCCGCCACGCTCGAATTCGAGCAGGTATTTGGCGACGGTCCAGCCATCATTCTCCTGACCCACGCGATTGGCTTTGGGCACGCGGACATTGTCGAAGAAAACGGCGTTCAGTTCGTGCTCGCCGGCCAGTGTGACGATCGGCTGGACGGCGACGCCCGGGGCCTTCATGTCGATCAGCAGGAAAGTGATGCCCGCCTGCGGCTTGCCCTCGAAACGCGTGCGGACGAGACCGAACATGCGGTTGGCGAAGTGCGCGTGCGTGGTCCAGATCTTGGAGCCGTTGATGATGTAGTCATCGCCGTCCGGGTCCGCGCGCGTTCTCAGGCTGGCGAGATCCGAGCCGGAGCCGGGCTCCGAATAGCCCTGACACCAGTAGTCCTCGCCCGACAGGATGCGGGGGAGCAGCGTGCGTTTCTGCTCGTCCGTGCCGTAATGCATGAGGCACGGGCCGACCATGCGGAGGCCCATGGGTGCGAGGTTCGGCGCGTTGGCGCGGGTGCATTCGGCGGCGAAGATATAGCGCTGCATCTCGCTCCAGCCGGGGCCGCCATAAGCGGCCGGCCAGGACGGCGCGACCCAACCCTTGCGATGAAGGATGCGCTGCCAGGGCAGCGAGTAGGCAGGATCAGTGAACACGCTGGTGGCGTGTCGGCCGGCCTCGGCCAGTTCGGGCGGCAACTCCCGCGCGAGAAAGTCACGGACTTCATCGCGGAAAGCGAGCTCGTGGGCGTCCAGATCCAGATTCATACGGCGTGAACACTGCAACGGGAGTTGCGCGGAGAAAAGGTTATCGGCACGCTTCCCTCTTCTGACGCAGCTGGTCATTCTTGTGTGGCCCGCACCTTCGGCAGGCTTTGGAAAAAAGTCGCGAAACGGACGGCATGGCTCAAGCTAGCGGAGATGATAGGGAGGCCGCGCGGCTCGGCGACGAGCTGGCCCACCGCATCGAAGCGGTCGGGCTCGAGATGAACCTGCCCTTCATTGCCGTGAGCGCGGATATCGGCAGTCCGGACCCGGTGATCGGGCAGGACGGCAGGCCTTACGCGGAAACGCTGTTCCGATGGGTCGATCCGGACCTGCGTTACTGGGAGGATCGCGCCTTCGCGTTGCGAGCCCATGTGCTGCATGCCGTGAGGCTGTGCGCCGAGCCGTTCTACTTCTCGCAGGGCAAACTGGCGACGTGGCGGCCGCATGCCTCGCTGGAGGTATTCAATGCGATGGAGCCGACCGAGCGTTTCGGCGTGAACAGCGCGATTGTCGTTCCGGCTTATCTCCCCGGCGGCGTGATCGGCGCCATCGTGTGGGCGTCTCCGGACGAGACGCTGGATGTGGCTTCCATCTTCAGGCAGCGCGCCGGGGAGCTGCACGCGCTGACGCTGCAGTTCGTGGCGACGCACAATGACCTTGCCGCGCACAAGACGCCGGAGACGCCTGCGCCACTAACCCGGCGAGAGATCCAATGCCTGAAATGGGCGGCGATGGGCAAGACCGACGCCGACATCAGCGAGATCATGCACATCTCGCTGCCTACAGTTCGTTTCCACATCACAAACGCAACGCGGAAGCTGAACGTGATCGGCCGCCCGCAGGCGATCTACAAGGCGGCGACGCTCGGTTATGTCGGCAGGATTGCAGGTCGCTAGGCTGCGGACAGCATGGCGCCGAGCTTCTGGCGGATGATCGCCTCGGCTTCATCGACAATGCGGTCGATCAGAACCTTCACCGTCGGCACATCCTCGATCAGGCCTTGCACCTGCCCGGCGCTCCAGATGCCATGATTGGTGTCGCCGGATTCGAGACCTTCGCGTCCGCGCACACCCTTCACGAGACTCGCCACTTCCTCGAACGGCTTTCCTTGTGCTTCGAGGCGCACAACCTCCTGACTGACGGCGTTGCGAGCGACACGGGCGCTGTTGCGGTAGGTGCGGAAGATAATGTCGGTGGCGCGCTCGTCGGCATCGACCATCGCCTGCTTGAAGTTGGGGTGGATAGGCGCTTCCACCGTAGCGCAGAAGCGCGTGCCCATGTTGATGCCGTGCGCGCCCAACGCGAGCGCTGCAACCAGTCCGCGCGCATCAGCAAAACCGCCGGACGCCAGCATCGGCACCTTCACCTTGTTGGCAGCGGCGGGGATCAGGATCAAGCCGGGGATGTCGTCTTCGCCGGGGTGGCCGGCGCACTCGAAACCGTCGATCGACACGGCGTCCACGCCCATGCGCTCGGCTGAAAGCGCGTGGCGCACGGCCGTGCATTTGTGAATCACCTTTACGCCGTTGGCCTTGAAGTGATCGACATGCTCCTGCGGCTTGTAGCCGGCCGTCTCGACGATCTTGATGCCGCTGTCGATGATCGCCTGCCTGTATTCAGCGTAGGGCGGCGGCTTGATCGCTGGCAGAATGGTGAGGTTAACGCCGAACGGCTTGTCGGTCATGCTGCGGGTACGCTCGATTTCCTTGAGCAGGGCGTCAGGCGTTGGCTGGGTCAGCGCGGTGACGAAGCCAAGCGCGCCGGCGTTGGCGACGGCGGAAACGAGTTCGGCCCGTCCGACCCATTGCATGCCGCCCTGGGCGATCGGGTGGTCGACGCCGAAGAGTTCGGTGAAGCGTGTGCGGATCATGTTCTGCCTCTGAAATCAGGCGCCGGTGAAGCGGGCGGGACGTTTGCCGATGAAGGCGGCAACGCCTTCACGATGGTCAGCCGTGCGGCCGGCCTCGCGCTGGTTGTTGCGTTCAGTCGTCATGGCGTCTTCGAACGTGGCGTCGGATGCCGACCATGTCATCCGGCGGATCATGGCGAGTGACCTGGTGGGACCTGCCGCGAGAGATTTGGCGACCTCCATCGCCACAGGCATCAGCTGATCGTCCGGCACGAGGCGATTGACCATGCCCCACTCGAAAGCCTTCTGCGCGGGAATGCGCTCGCCGAGCAGCATCATCTCCATCGCCCGCGCGCGGCCAACGGCGCGCGTCAGCAGCCAGCTCGAACCGCCGTCAGGAACAAGCCCGATGCGCGCGAACGCCTGAAGGAAGAAGGCGCTTTCGCCGGCAATAATCATGTCGGCCGCCAAGGCGAAGGAACAACCTACGCCAGCCGCGCTGCCCTTGACCGCCGACACCCACGGCATGGGCAGATCGCGCAGACGGAGCATCAGCGGGTTGATGTGGCTCTCGAGAACGCGGCCGGCATCCGGCGGTCCTTCCGCCTGACCCACGCCCATGCCGCCCGTCAGGTTGGCCCCAGAGCAGAAGGCGCGACCCGCGCCTGTCAGCACCATGGCACGCGCAGAACCGGTGATCTCGTCAAGCGCCGATCCGATGTCCTCGATCGTCTTCAAGGTGACCGCGTTCAGTGTGGCAGGATCGTTCAACCTGATGATCGCTACGTCACCCTCGCGCTCAAGTTCGATCGTGCTGTAGGCCATGACGCTATCCCTTCCAAGGTTCCTCGCAGGCACTCTACCCGTTGATCGCTGTCTGCCCAGCACTAGAATAGTGGCGGAGCGACGACGCCAGTCCTATCTGAAACGATAGGGGGCGGGGGTATTGTCGAGCAAGTTGCAACCCATGATGCAACAGGCCGCTGGAAGCGAAGCTCCCTGTTCAGGTAGCCACAAGGGCGGGCAGCTGCTTTTACCGAAAAGCCGGTGGGAACCGCATCCATCAAAGGCGAGTTGGCTTATGCGCACATCTGCATGAGCCCTTGTGCCATCTCGGCTGCAGGACGACGATGGCAGCCGTATTGGTTTCGCTGGCGCCAGCGCGCGCCCGGGAGATCAACGATTATGATGTGGAGACGTCTAATCGAGGGAGTTCGGTTTGGCGCCGCCGCGACAAATGCCGACCTGATGCGCATATTCTCGAGTCAAGGGCGCGAATTGCAGTTTTGAACTCCTCAACGCAGAATGCACCTTCTCCTGACCTCCTAGCGAGGCCGCCGCCGATCGGTCCCGCTCTTCATCTTGCGCCCCGTCAAATGCCAACACGGGGTTCTGGGCTAGGCGACCGGGGGGTCCAGAAGCGCTCAATGACTTATGCGATGGTTTATCAAAGTCTGACGCCCTATCCCACGCCAACGTCACCGGCCGTGATCGATCGCGCCAACATCCTGGCCAAGAGATTTGCTACGAAACTTATTGTCTGGATCGCAGCCAGAAATTTGCGATGAGAGACTTCATGGCGAACGAACCACTGACCGGGCTGAGTGCGGCAGAAGCCGAGGCGCTTCTGAAAACGCACGGCCCGAATATATTGAAGATGGCCAGTTCCCGCAGTCTGCTGACAATCACGCTCGGAACGCTTCGCGAGCCGATGTTCATTTTCCTGCTTGCAGCCGCCTTGCTGTACCTTGTCGTCGGCGATCTGGGCGAAGGACTTTTTCTTCTGGGTGGCGCGGCCCTTTCCATCGTCCTTGTCGTAATTCAGGACGCGCGTAGCGAAAGGGCTCTCGCAGCGCTCCGAGAACTGGCCGAGCCCCTTGCGAATGTAATCCGCGGAGGAACGCAACAGCAGACGCCGGCGCGAGATCTCGTTCCAGGAGACGTCATTGTCGTCATGGAGGGTGAGAGGGTTCCGGCTGACGCAGTCCTGCGCAAGGGAGATGTGCTCACGGTTGACGAGTCGGCGCTTACCGGCGAGTCAGTACCCGTAATCAAGCAGCCCGGTCCATGGCACGCGAACGAAGACGATCACCGCCAGAACGGCAATGCTCTCTTCGCCGGCACAATGGTCGTTGCCGGCCACGGCCTGGCGCAGGTTACGCAGACGGGATCGCGCACGCGGATCGGCGCCATCGGAACTGCGCTTTCGGGTGAAACGGAACGCACGCCACTTCAGCAGGCGACCGGTCGACTGGCCTTGCGGTTGAGCGCAATAGCAGTCGTATTCTGCCTGATCGTGGCGGCAGCCTACGGCTTCATGCGAAACGACTGGTTCGCAGGAGGGCTGGCCGGCCTCACGATTGCCATCGCCCTGCTTCCCGAAGAGTTTCCGATGGTTCTGGCGGTGTTTCTGGCCATCGGCTCCTGGCGCCTGGCGCGCCACCAGGTCTTGGTGCGTCGCGCGGCTGTGGTCGAAACTCTTGGCGCGGTGACGATACTGTGCGTCGACAAGACGGGAACGCTCACCGAAAATCGCATGAGGGTTGGAGCATTCTGGCGGAACGGCGAGCTGCTCGGCGCGAATTTGGATAGCGCCGCGGAGCAGATTGCGCGCTTCGCACTTCTGGCCTCAGCGATCCACCCTGTCGACCCGATGGACCGCGCTATTCACGAAGCTCTGGCGGATCGAGTTGCATCAACCCTGGCGGAGAACGGTGGAGAGCCCGTCCGCAGTTTTCCACTTCGGGCCGATCGGCTTGCAGTAATCCAGTCCTGGCGAACCGCAGACGGAGAGGTATGGGCGGCCAAGGGCGCTCCGGAGGCAGTTCTGAAGCTATGCCACATGACACCGACCGCGCGGGAGCCTGTCGAGATTGCGCTTGCAGGCATGGCGGCGGGCGGGTTGCGCGTTCTTGGCATTGCCAAGGCCACCGAACCAGCGGGCTCGATCGATGACCCCAAGGACGCGACATTTGAGTTTGTCGGCCTGATTGGTTTTCTTGATCCTCTGAGGCAGGATGTCCCGGCAGCGCTCGCTGAAGCGCAGTTGGCTGGCATCGATGTTTCGATGATCACTGGCGATTATCCAGCAACCGCTCTCGAGATCGCGCGGCAGGCAGGGATTGAAGTTGCCGGCGGTGTTCTGACCGGCCCTGAAATCGCGGCGTTGAATTCCGATGAGCTGACAGCACGGCTAGCCACAGTTCGCATCTTTGCGCGCGTCAAGCCGGACCAGAAGCTGGCTCTGGTCGAATCCTTCAAGGCGCGCGGCCATGTTGTCGCGATGACTGGCGACGGCATCAATGACGCCCCGGCTCTCGAGCGCGCGCATGTCGGCATCGCAATGGGAAGGCGTGGGACAGACGTTGCGCGTGAGGCGGCGGATCTTGTCCTTCTCGACGACAGCTTTCCCTCAATAGTCGGAGGTGTGCGCCTGGGCCGCCGGATATTCGCCAACCTTCGGAAGGCGCTGATATATATCATGGCCATCCACGTTCCCATCGCGGGCGTGGCGCTGTTGCCAATCCTCTTTGGCTTGCCGCCCCTTCTCTATCCCATGCACGTCGTCATGCTGGAACTGATCATCGACCCTGTCTGTTCGCTGGTGTTCGAATCCGAACCAAGCGACCGGTCGGCCATGCGCCGTCCGCCGCGATCGATAAAGGAGCCCCTATTTGGTCGAGATCAGATGGCCCTCGCAGGCGTTCAGGGGATGATCCTGCTGGCGGCGGTCCTCGGCATTTACGTGTGGGCGCTCAACAACGGACTCTCCGAAAACCAGGCGCGAGCTGCAGGATTCACGGTTCTCGTAATCGGGAACCTCGGCCTCGCCCTGGCTGACTCTTCGGAGTCAGCGACACGGCTTTTCGATCCCCGGCACAATGTGTTTTGGGGTGTGGGAGCCGTCGCAGCGGTCGTTCTTGCGACAATCATGACGTGGCCGGTCCTTTCTGAAATCTTTCGCGTTGAAGCGCCAGACGCGGCTGTTGTCGCGATGTCGGCACTCGTCGCGCTTGTCGCCGGCGGCTGGTATAGCATTGTGCGGCGCCTGAGCAGGACGACCCAGCCCGACCGCGCTCATCCGTTCAACCCTTCAAGATCGTGAGACTCCAACTTTTTTCATTCGTGAGCAGGACAGGTGAATTCATGAAGCGGCTTGATGGCAAAGTAGCGATCGTGACTGGCGGCGCAGTCGGGATCGGACGTGCAGCAGCGATCCGCATGGCTGAAGAAGGCGCATCAGTCGCCGTGCTCGATCTCCAGGCGGACCAGGGTGAGCGACTGACGGAAGAACTGAGATCGCGCAATTTTCCCGTGCGCTTCTGGAGCTGCGATGTTTCCAACGAGTCTGAAGTGGCGCGGGTGTTTTCTGGGGTCGCATCACATTTTGGAAAGGTCGACATCATCGTCAACAACGCCGGCATCGCGGGTGTCAACAAGCCGACGCACGAGCTGACGGAAGCAGAATGGGACCGGGTTCAGGCGATCAACGTCAAAGGGGTCTTCTTCTGCACCAAGCACGCCATTCCGTTGCTGCGAAAGGCGGGCGGTGGGAGCATAGTCAATCTTTCATCGATCTATGGCCTGATCAGCGCGCCCGATGTGCCAGCCTACCACGCCTCCAAGGGCGCAGTCCGGTTGATGACCAAAACGGACGCTCTGCTCTACGCTGCCGACAGGATCAGGGTGAACTCGATTCACCCGGGTTTCATCTGGACGCCGATGGTTGAAGCGCACCTCAGGGCCTCCGGCGACGTTGAAGCTGGCCGTGTCGCCACGGATGCGCTGCATCCGCTTGGCCACATGGGCGAGCCGGACGACATCGCGTGGGGGATCGTCTATCTTGCCTCAGATGAGGCCAAGTTCATCACGGGCGCAGAGCTTGTCATCGACGGCGGCTACACGGCGCGCTGACCCATCACAACAGACAAGAAAGTCGGGAGTTCCGCTAGGTCGCGTGTAACAACATACCGGACTTCGCTTCCCTGATGTAGGCTATGCAATTGAACATGTTGATCGGCATCAAGGGGGCAATGCGGGTCAGTCGCCATATCTGCGTGCCTGCAACGGAAGGTTTCAGAGCGACATGGAGCCGACGTTCTCACTTCGCAAAGTTGGCAAGCGTTACGGCGTTGGCCCCGCGGCCGTTCACGCCTTGCGTGAAGTCGATCTTGATGTTGCTGAAGGCGAACTGCTGATCCTGCTGGGCCCCTCCGGATCCGGCAAATCCACCTTGCTCAACATCCTTGGAGGGCTGGACCGCGCCACGTCGGGCGAGATCAGGTTCCGGGGGAAATCCCTGACTACAGTGCCGGACGATGAACTGACACGATACCGGCGACGGCATGTCGGCTTCATTTTTCAATTCTACAACCTCATTCCCTCTCTCACCGCGCGCGAAAACGTCGAGCTCGTCAACGAGATTGCGGAAGATCCCATGCCCGCCGCCGAAGCGCTCGACCTCGTCGGCCTTGGTGATCGACTGAACCATTTCCCTGCGCAGCTCTCTGGCGGCGAGCAGCAGCGCGTCGCGGTCGCGCGCGCGATCGCCAAGCGGCCGGCGGTGCTTCTGTGCGACGAGCCAACTGGCGCCCTTGATGTCCGTACAGGCGTCCGGGTGCTTGAAGCGCTTGTCGAGGTTAGCGTCCGCTTTCGCTCAACGACACTCCTGGTCACCCACAATGCGGACGTGGCGAGGCTTGGTGATCGCGTGGTCAGATTTCTCGATGGCGGCATCCGTCAGATCGAAACCAATGCGAGCCGCGCGGCGCCTGCGGATCTGGTCTGGTAAGCCGAGATGCGAACACTTGACAGGAAGCTCTTTCGAGATCTCTGGCGAATGCGGATCAATGCGATTGCGGTCGCAATGGTTCTGGGCTGCGGACTATCGATCTTCGTAATGGCCGTCGGCATGCGCGCATCGTTGGAGCGAACCCGCCGCGATTACTATGCGAGGCAGCATATGGCGGACCTTGCGGTTTCCCTGGTGCGGGCGCCTGAGCGCGTTCAAGCTGATCTTGCCGCTATAGCCGGCGTATCGGCTGTCGAGGCGCGCATCGCGGGCTTTGCTTCTCTCGACCTGTCGGGGATAACGGAACCGGCATCAGCACGCCTCGTCTCACTGCCGCCCCAAGGTCGACCGAAGGTCAACGACCTTGTCCTCGCGCGCGGGCGCTGGCCCGACCCCGCGATCGCGGAGGAAATTCTTGTTAACGAAGCCTTCGCCAAAGCGCTCGACCTCGGCACGGGAGCCACGCTGGAGGCGACGCTTCACGGCAGGCGACAGAGCCTCAGAATTGTCGGCATTGCCAACTCGCCGGAGTTTGTCTTTGTCAGCGCGCCTGGTGAGCTCTTTCCGCAGCCCGATCGCTTTGCCGTCATCTGGATGGGGCATGAGGCGCTTTCTCGCGCTTACGATCTCGAGGGAGCCTTCAACGAAGCGGTGTTTCGATTGGCGCCCGCGTCGGATCAGCAGCAGGTCAGGCGGGCGATAGACGCGGTTGTCGCGCGATACGGTTCGACAGGCGTTTATGGCCGCGACAGGATGCCATCCGATCGCTATCTGACGGAGGAACTACGCCAGCTGGCAACTATGGCAGCATTTCTGCCGGCCTTTTTTCTTGTCATCGCAACGTTCCTTGTGAATGTCGCGCTGGCGCGCATCATCGCGACGGAGCGGTCCAATATCGGACTGCTGAAGGCCTTCGGGTACGGCGACGCCGCTGTCGCCTGGCACTACGCCAAGAGCGCGCTGCTGCTAGGCGCAGTCGGCGCACTGATAGGTTCAGGCGCCGGCATCTGGCTGGGCAGGCTGATAGCAACAGTCTACCGCGACTACTATCACTTTCCGAGCCTCGACTTCGCGGCGCCTCCCTGGGTCTTTCTGGCGGCATGGGCCGCCGCCTTTGCGAGCGCGGCGGCCGGTGCGCTTGCCGCAGTGCTGAGCGCTGCCCGCATCGCGCCGGCGAGTGCGTTGGCGCCGCCGCGACCTGTAACGTTCTCGCGATCTAATGGTCTTGCAAGCATTCTTGCGCGCCGTCTCGATGCCCACCACAGTGATCGGCATTGCGCTCGCGATCGGCCTTCTGGTTGTCGCACGGACCTTCCCGGCGGTGATGGAGCGGCTGTTGGATGTTCATTTCTCGCAAACCAATCGGCAGGACGTCACCTTGTCCTTCATCGATGCGCGCGAGGAAGGCGTGCTTCATGCAGTCGAACAGCTGCCCGGCGTGATCTACGTAGAACCGGTGCGGATCGACAGCGTCATACTTCACAATGGGGTTCGCAGCGTGGAAGAGGCGTTGATCGGCTCGCGGTACGGCGCTCGTCTCAGCCGTCTTATTGGAGCCAGCGGCGAGATCGTCCAGCCTCCGACATCCGGCGTCGCTCTGGCGCGAGCCTTGGCCGCCAAACTCGATGTCAAAGCAGGAGATTCAATCGACATCGAACAGACCCGCGGAAGCCGCCTGCGTACAAGCGTTCGTGTCGCCGCTATTGTCGACCCGATGGTGGGCTCCTCCGCCTACATGGACCTAGATGCGCAGGCCCTCCTGATGCGAGAGCCCCGCCAGATTACGGGCGCAAACGTTCGGCTCGATCCGGCTGCCTATGACGCATTCAATCGTGAACTGAAGCGTACGCCGGCCCTGGTCGGAGCGAGCTTTCTGAACCTTGCCGAGCGGTCGATGCAGCAGAGCTATAATGAAGGTGTTGGTTATATGAACCTTGTCTACCTCTCATTCGCTGCGGTGATGGCGGGAGGAGTCGCCTTTTCCGCCGCCCGCGTCACCCTGGCCGAGCAGGAGCGCGATCTTGCGACGCTAAGAGTCCTTGGTTTCACGCGCCTCGAGGTATCGTACGTGCTCGTCGGCGAATTGGCTGCGCTTGCGCTTCTCGCCATTCCGGCAGGTTGTATGGCGGGAACACTGATGGCGAACTGGCTGATGCAACTGTTCCAGACCGACATGTACTCCTTCCCCTACGTCTTCAATCCAGAAGGGTACGCCTTTGCAATTGTATTTACCTTGGCATGCGTTGCCGTGGCGGCGTTGATCGTGCGCAATGGCATTGATCGCCTTGACATGGTCGGCGTCCTGAAAGGGAGGGATTGAACTTGGCGTTTCCAAAGATCTCGACCGCAACCCGTATCTGGATCGGATGCGCCGCCATCGTCGTCGCGCTTGTTACGTGGCTCGCCTGGCCAAGACCTATCGGCGTCCGGACGGCGACGGTCGATCGAGGTGAAGTCACTCGAGCGATTGTTGAAGAGGGCCGTGTCCGCGTGCATGATGTCTATACGGTCGCATCGCCGGTCGGCGGGCTGTTGAAGCGCGTTCAGCTGGAGGCAGGCGACAGCGTATCCAAGGGCGATGTGCTGGCATCCATCGCGCCGGCAGATCCCAGCCTGCTCGATGCGCGGTTCGCTGAAGAGGCGGCCGCAAGTGTTGCCGCCGCAAAAGCTGCGCTCGCCCTTGCCGAGGCCGACCTCGAACTCGCCAGGAATGACGAGATGCGAACAAGGCAACTCTTCGAACGCGGCTTCGCCGCCAAAGCAGCCCTGGATCGCGCCAGCGCGGGACTAAGGGTGGCGACATCTGCCGTGGCGCAGAGAAAGGCCGAACTGAACCGGGCGATCGCCTCACAGGGCAAGCCCGGCGCCCGGGCGCGAACCCTGACGACAGTGCGCAGCCCGGCCTCGGGCAAGGTGCTGCAGGTTCTACAGCAAAGCGAGACGGTTGTTCCGGCCGGTACGCCGCTTCTTGAAATTGGCGACCCGGCGCAGATCGAGATAGTCGCGGACTTCCTTTCGCAGGACGCGGCGATAATGCACGAGGGCGCGCCTGCCCTTATCGAGAACTGGGGCGGTCGTGAGCCGATCGCCGCAACTGTTCACACGATCGAACCGTATGCTCGGACAAAGGTTTCCGCACTGGGCGTCGAGGAGCAGCGCGCGAGTGTCATCGTCCATCTGAACGGCGCACCGCCGGCCGACGCCGCCAGGTTGGGCCACGGCTTCCGCGTCGATGTACGAATCGTAGTGTTTGAGAAAAAGGATGTTCTGCGCCTGCCGACTGATTGTCTCATGCGTGATAGCGTCGGCGGCTGGGCCGTCTTCCGGGTTGTCGATGGCCGCGCCAGGCTCACGAAGGTTACACTTGGCGACGGGGATGATGACTTCCGCGTGGTGATGGGAGGCGTGACAAGTGGCGAGCAGCTTGTGCTTTTTCCGGGTGACACCCTGCGCGACGGCGATGCTGTCCAAGTGAATTCCAAATGACAGAACGGCTAACGAGAAGAGGAAAGCGGGCGCCCCGGGAACCGTCGCAGACTGGACGCGTAGAGCTGACAATTCGTCCGATAAGCCTCGACACGATGGGGGAGAACATCGTGATCCTGTCGCGGGATTGCGTCGCGCTTCGACCGGATCGTCTCGCCGGATTCCGAAAGGTCGAGGTTCGGGTCAATGGCGCGCAGATTGTCGCGAACGTCCTCATCTCCGATGGACTGGAGGAGTTGGGCGCCAGCGAAATCGGGTTGCCGCAGCCCGCCCTTCATCGCCTGGGCGTCAAGCCGGGTGATCACGCCCATGTTTCGATCGCACCGCCAGCAGAAAGCCTGGACGCGGTTCGCGCCAAGATTCGCGGCGAAGAACTGACACGAGAGGAAATCCAGGCCGTTGTCGAGGACCTCGCCGCACACCGATACTCCGACATCGAGACTGCGGCGTTCCTGATCGCGACGTCCAGCTTCATGACAACAAGCGAAGTCCTGGCGCTGACAAGTTGCATGGCGGCTGCAGGCACACAGTTGAAATGGGACCGTCCGGTTATCGTCGACAAGCATTGCATCGGCGGCATTCCAGGCAACCGAACGACAATGATTGTAACGCCAATCGTAGCTGCACATGGGCTTACGATGCCCAAGACATCCTCCCGCGCGATCACGTCCCCATCCGGCACGGCGGATACGATGGAAGTCCTTGCCCGCGTCGAACTGACCGAAGATGAACTGCGGGACGTGGTGGAGCGCTGCAATGGCTGCATCGCCTGGGGCGGACACATCAACCTTTCACCAGCAGACGACGTGCTGATCTCCATCGAACGACCTCTTTCCATAGACACGCCGGAGCAGATGGTCGCTTCCATCCTGTCGAAGAAGATTGCAGCCGGCTCAACCCACCTCCTGATCGACATGCCCATGGGCCCGACGGCGAAGATCCGTTCCCACATCCATGCACAGAGCGTCAGGAAACTCTTCGAGTTCGTTGCGTCGCGCCTTGGCCTTGTGACCGAGGTGATCATTACCGACGGCGCCCAACCGATCGGATTCGGCGTTGGCCCGGCCCTGGAGGCTCGGGATGTGCTAGCCGTGCTCGACGGTAAGCCGGATGCTCCCGCTGACTTGCGCGAAAAGTCGATCCGGCTTGCCGGCCGCCTGCTCGAGCATGACCCCCTGCTTCAGGGAGGGCGCGGAGAGCAACGCGCCCGGGAGCTGCTCGAAAGCGGCGAAGCGCGGAAGGCGCTCGACCGGATGATTGATGCACAAGGGCCATCGCCCCGATCCGCTCCGATTGGCTCCCTCATCTTCGAAGCGCCAGCGCCTCGAGACGGCGTCGTCAGTCAGATCGATTGCTTCCGGATCGCCCGTATCGCCCGCACAGCCGGAGCCCCCAACGACCCCGGCGCCGGTATCGACCTGCTGAAAAAGCACGGCGATGTCGTCCGCAAGGGCGAACCGCTCTATCGTGTTCACGGCCTTGATCACGCGGACTTCGCCGCCGCCTGCGAAGCATCTAGCGAGGATTCCGGCTTCCGCATTGATAGCGCCGGCCGATGACTATCGTTCTGCACGCCTTTCGAGATCAGGCCGGTGAAGCGCAGCGGTTGGCCGATGCGCTTCAAATACCTTTAGCCTTTGTCGATGTGCATGCGTTTCCCGACGGCGAGACAATACCTCGCGTTCCGGCGCCAGCGCAGACGACAATCGTGTATCGCTCGCTATACAACCCCAACATCAAACTCGTGGAGCTCCTGCTGGCCGTTGACGCATGGCGCCGGACCGGCGCCCAGCGATTGATCCTCGTGGCGCCCTACTTGCCCTACATGCGGCAGGACACAGTCTTCAGAATCGGCGAGCCCATAAGTCAGCGCGTGATGGCGAGCCTACTCAATGCGGCTTTCGACAGGATCATCACGGTCGACCCTCACCTGCATCGCACGTCTTCGCTGGCGGAGCTGTTTCCGACATGCGAGAGCACACACTTGTTCGGGGCCGACGCACTGATCCCGCACCTACGCACATTACCGCCGGCGGCAGGGACAGTCGTTGTTGGTCCGGACGTTGAATCAGGTCCGTGGGTCAGGCGAATAGCCGAGCCTCTTGGCCTCGAACATGCCACACTGCGGAAACACCGGCGCGGTGATACAGAAGTGGAATTGCTCCCTCCAACCGATTTCAATCCCGCTGGACGACCTATTCTGTTGGTCGATGACATCTGTTCGACAGGGAACACGCTGCGCAAGGCGACGCGCATGCTCAAGTCATTGGAGGCCGGGGAGGTCACAATCTTCATCACGCACGCGCTTGGTGGCGCGAAGGTCATGGATGAGCTTCTGCAGGCAGGCGCCAGTCGGATCATCTCAACCGACTCGAGCCCGGATCCAACCAACGGGGTTCATCTCGCTGATCTGCTCGCCCACTCTCTGAGGGACCCAGGCTAGCCTGGCATATTCCGGACCACACACACCCGTCAGCCTTGGGCCAAACGCGGGTGTAGCCCAACCAGCGTCCAGTTTCCGAAAATGAGCGCCGACCACACCTTCGGGATGCCGGCCAGACGGTCTGCGAAGGATTCGAACCGACGTACCCCGTGAAGACACTGACGCTTTCGCCGGTAGTCGGCGAGCCAAACGCAGGATGGCCGAAATCTCCACGCTGTCAGAAACAAGTGCACGATGACGGCGGTCCGACTGGGCAGCTGAACGCAGCGTCGAGCAACGGCGCAGGCGCAGGAAGCAGTCACACACGGAGCAGCCGGCGCGGATTCGCGCCACGAGTGGGCGGTCTCCTGTCGGAAGAAAGGCTGGTGGAAGGGACTGGATTCGAACCAGTGTAGCCGCAAGGCGCGAGATTTACAGTCTCGTGGATTTAACCACTCTCCCACCCTTCCAGGGCCAGTCGCGGCGGCTTGACGCCGACGCGGATGAGACCGAAACGGAGCCCCGGTCTCACTTGGGAGCGCGTCTTATAGTGACGAAGGGTCCACCACGCAACCGGCCTGGAAATGGCGGAAAATCAGGCGGTTTTCGCGGTCGCGGCGGCAGTGGCGGCGGCAACCGGCCGCGTTCGCGTGGACCCGGTGGGGACGACGGCGGCGCCGGGGATGACAAGCCCTGGGCGAAGCCATCGCCCTCCGGCGGCCGGGAGCGGGCGGAAGAACGCCGGCAGGGCGACGGCCCTGGCCGCTTCGACGGCAAGCCTGGTCACCGCTTCGACAAGCCACGCGGGGATTTCCGCGGAAAACCCAGGGGCGGTTTTGAGCGGGGCGAGCATCGCGACCCTCGGCGGGATCGCGGGCGGCCGCAGCATCACGGACAGCATGACCGGCGCGAGGCGGCGTTCGAGGAGAATGGCGAAGTCTGGATCTGGGGCATCCATGCGGCGACCGCGGCGCTCAACAATCCGATGCGGAAGATCAGCACCGCGTTCATGACGCGCAACGCCGCCGAGCGCGCCGGACTGGACGTCAACGCGCTGCCCCGGTTTGCGCACATCATGGAGCCGAGCGAGATCGACCTGAAGCTCCCGCCCGGCGCAGTGCATCAGGGGCTTGCCGTGCGATGCAGGCCGTTCGACGGGATGGACATCGCCGAGGCGGCTGTGCGGCCGGAGAAGCCGCTGGTCATTCTCGATCAGGTGACCGATCCGCAGAATGTCGGCGCGATCTTCCGGTCGGCGGCGGCCTTTGGCGTGGCGGGCGTGGTGATGCAGACGCGGAATGCGCCGGCGCTGGGCGGCGCGCTTGCGAAAGCGGCGACGGGCGCCATCGAGAAGGTCGACGAGATCCGCGCCGTGAATCTCTCGCGGGCGATCGACGCGCTGGTGGATGCCGGATGGAAAGTCATCGGGCTCGATGGAACAGCGGAACAGACGCTGGATGAGGCGTTCGCGGGCGATGAACCGCTGGCGATCGTGATGGGCGCGGAAGGCGCGGGGTTGCGTCAGGGCGTTGCCAAGGCCTGTAGCGGTCTGGCGCGTATCCCGATCGACGCCGAAATGGAAAGCCTGAACGTGTCCAACGCAGCTGCGATCGCCTTCTACGAAGCCGCGCGACGGGGCGGCAGGATCGCCCCAGCACCCAGATCCACACCCCTGCCGGCACCCGGCGATGATGCGGACGACGATGGATTTGACGACGAAGCCGAATAGACTGAACTGACACTCCGAAGAGGAAACTCGCATGCGGATGGTTATTGTCGTCGTGCTCGCGCTGATTGCGATTGCGGCGGGCGGCGTCTGGGCGCTGGGACAGTTCGGCGGGAGTGCAGCCAGCGTCGCCAGCGAAGCGCGTGCGCCGCTGGTGCGCGAACCAGAGATCATCGCGGCCGCCGCGCCTGCGCAGGGGTCGCCAACAAGCCCAAATCCTGCACTGCGGAGCGCTCCCGCCGCGCCGAGGGCGCCAGAGCCCGCCAGGCCCGCTGATACGCCGGCGCCGCCGTCGACCGAACCGGCCGTCCCTGCAGCTGACCCGGCAGCACCGCCACCCGAGCCGAAGCCGAACCTGAAAACCGGGCTGGATGAAACGGACGGACTGAAAATCCCGGCGCCCCCGGCCCAGAAGCAGCAGGCGCCCTCCCAGCCGGAAACACCGGCAGCGCCGCAGTCAGACGCCAGGGTACAAGCGCAGTCGGCGCCCGCCGATGCGCCGGCGCCGCGAGCGACGCCGCAGCAGGCTGCGGCTGCTGCGCCGGCCGGGATCGAGGCGCAGTTCAAGTCACGGCGTCTGACGTACAATCGCCCGCCCGAGAAGCTCGCGCTGGACAAGCCGATCGACGTTTCGCTGATCATCGACACCTCGCGGCAGACCGATGCGGCCGAACGGCTGCAGGGCCTGCCAGGTACGATCGTGGAACGTGACGTCGACCTGTCGGACACGGTCTCGGCGGAGCTGCTTGGCGCCGCGTTCGATATCCAGCTGCAGACGACGTCGACGCGGCAGAAGCTGTCGTCGAAGCTGGCCAATGAATGGCGCTGGCGCGTGACGCCTCGCCAGAAGGGCACACACACGCTGACGCTGAACGTCTACGGCTTCGCCGTTGGATCAGCCGACGCCGAGCCGCTCGACTCTTACCGGGACGACATCACGGTTGAGGTCCAGCCGGTGGACGAGATCGTGACCTGGGCCAAGAGCGTGCAGCCTGTGTTCGCCGTTCTCGCGGCGCTGGCGGGCCTTGGCTCGGCGACCTTCGCCTTCCTCCGCTTCCGGGAAGAGAAGAAGCAGACGAAGGTCATGACTTCGCGGTCGGACCAGTAGGACCTACTTCAGCAGGTCCATCGCCGAGAGCGTCATCGCTTTGACGCCAGCCGCGATCGTCGGATCGGGGTCGGGCGCGAACAGCGACGAGTGCAGCGAAGGAAGCGGCTTGCCGCCGGGCTGGCGGGAGGCGTCGTAGGTTTCCTGCTTCACAGCGCCAAGCCAGAGCAGCATGACCGGAATCTTGTCCTCGGTCCGGCCGAAGCGCGAGAAGTCCTCCCCACCCATGCTGGGCTCGGCCTTGACGATCTTCGCGTCGCCGAATTCCTTCTTGAGAACGACCGAGAGGCGATCGACCAATGCGGGGTCGTTGTAGAGCGACGGCGTGTAGTCGTCCTTCACCCGGATATTGATCGCCTTGTCCGGGTCGAGATTGGCGGCCATGGCTTCGGCACGGGCGATGCGCTCGATGCCTTTCAACAGCTTGTCACGCGTCGTGTCAGCGAAGGAGCGGACGGTCAGCTGCATCTGGACATCGTCCGGGATGATGTTGTGCTTGAAACCGCCATTGAAGGCGCCGACGGTGACAACACCGGAATCCTGCGGATCGAGCTCGCGGGAGATCAGGGTCTGCAAGGTGGTGACAATACGTGCCGCGGCAACGATCGGATCCTTTGTATCCTGAGGGTAGGCGCCGTGTCCGCCGACCCCCTTCACGTCGAGATCGACGCTATCGACATTGGCCATGACATAGCCCGAGCCGAGGCCGATCGTGCCGGCAGGAAGCGAGGCGTTGTCGTGGAGGGCGATGACCTTCTCCGGTTTCGGGAAGCGGGTGTAGAGGCCGTCCTTCAGCATCGCCATGGCTCCGAGGCCGATCTCTTCGGCGGGCTGGGCGATCATGACGAGCGTACCCTTCCATTCGGATTTGCGGGCGACGAGTTCGCGGGCCGTGCCGAGCCAGACGGTCATGTGGATGTCGTGGCCGCAGGCGTGCATGACACCAGACTCTTCGCCGCTCCAGGCGATATCGCGAGCCTTTGAGGCGTAAGGCAGTCCGGTTTTTTCGATGAGCGGCAACGCGTCCATGTCGGCGCGGATCATGATCGTTGGTCCGGGACCGTTCTGCAGTACGGCGACCACGCCATAGCCGCCAACGCCATCCTGAACCTTGCCGTACTCGCTCAGGGCGCGGGCCTTGGTCCAGGCATCGCCGAGGCCTGTCGTGACCGTAAAGCCGAGACGCTTCATCTCGGCTGCGAGGATGGCGGAAGAGCTCTTCTCCTGGAATGACAGTTCCGGGTTGGTGTGGAGATATTCGTAGATTTGACGGAGCGTCTTGCCGCTGGCGTTGAAAGCGGGCTGGGCATCGGCGGGCGGCGGGGCCGTGGCGCAGGCGGCAAGGATTGATGCTCCTAAGGCTAGGGCGAACCGCTTCATGTGACGACTCCGGATACCGATCCGGCATGGATAGCCGCCTCCGCGCGATCCGTCACCCCGACGCCGGGACACGCTTGTCAGCATGGCCGTGAACGCCGTAGGGCTCAGGGATACCGGGAGGACTGCCCATGAAGTTCTATAACGCGCCGATGCCGGCGCCGAACCCCCGCCGCGTCCGCATATTCCTCGCCGAAAAGGGCGTCAGCGTCCCGACGGTCGACATTGCGATCATGAAACGGGAGCACAAGTCGTCCGAGCACTTGGCGCGCAACTCCCTCGGGCAGGTACCGACACTGGAACTGGATGACGGAACGATGATCTCGGAGACGGTGGCGATCTGCCGGTATTTCGAGAGCCTCCACCCCAATCCGCCCATGTTCGGACGCAATGGCGTCGAGCAAGCGCAGGTCGAGATGTGGACGCGGCGGGTCGAGTTCTCAGTGATGACACCGGTTGGGATGTTCTGGCGGCACGCGCACCCGTTCACAGCGGCGGTGGTCGTGCCGCAGTACAAGGATTTCGGGGAGTCGAACCGGGCGCATTACGAACGGGCGCTGGGCTGGCTCGATGGCGAACTCAAGGGCCGCGAGTTCTTGGCGACGAAGGACTACACAATCGCGGACATCTGCCTGCTGTCGACTGTCGACTTCGCGACATGGATCGGCCTCGCGATTCCCGACAACCTTGCCAACGTCCGCGCATGGCACGGCCGGGTCACGTCGCGGCCAAGCGCCGAGGCGTAGCCCAAGCCAGCAACAATGCAGATTATTCCGCGCTCACGGGAGCGCGATCACGCGCACCGCAAAAACCTCGCAAAATCAGGGCGCGTGTTCTGTCCATCAACAGCGACAAGGAACCGTTGGATATCCTAAATTCAAGTCGCGATTCACAACCATGATTGGCCTAGAGAGGGGGCCATGCCGAAAGATTTAGAACACACGCAGCAAACGCCGCCGCCGCATAACCTGCAGGCCGAAATGGCCGTGCTTGGCGCGATCCTGTTCGACAACAATGCACACCAGCGTGTGTCTGACGTACTGAAGCCGCGTGATTTCTACGCACCGGCGAACTCTGCGATATTCGAAGTGTTGGACCGGCTCATCTCGGGCGGTCGCGTCGCCGACGGCGTCACGCTGCGCGAGCATTTCGAGCGGGATGGCAAGCTGGTGGAGATCGGCGGCGCCCGTTATCTCGCGGACCTGCTGGACTCGGCAGCGTTCGGGCCGGAAATTCTCGACTACGCACGCCTCGTCCATGACCTGTCGCTGCGCCGCGAGTTGATCGACATCGGTGCGACCATGGTCGCAACCGCCACAAGTGCGGACATCGACCAGCCAGGCGAAATACAGATTCAGGAAGCGGAGAAGAAACTCTTCTCCCTCGCCGAGCGCGGCGCCGGCGCTCAGGGCTTCCAGACCTTCAACGCGGCGCTCGCGACATCGATCGAAACGGCAACGCTCGCCTTCAAGCGTGATGGCAAGATCGCGGGCGTTCCCTCCGGCCTCACCGACCTCGACCGGATGCTGGGCGGCCTGCACAAGTCCGACCTGATCATCCTCGCCGCGCGTCCGTCGATGGGTAAGACAGCGCTTGCGACCAACATCGCCTATCATGCCGCCAAAAACTGCCGCCGCTCGCCCGGGCCCAACGGCACGATGAAGACGGACGAAGGCGCCGTGGTCGGCTTTTTCTCGCTCGAGATGTCGTCCGACCAGCTCGCAGCGCGCGTGCTTGCGGACGTGTCGGGCATTGCATCCGACAAGATGCGCAAGGGCGATCTATCTCCGCGGGACTATGAGGCGATCCGCGAAGCCGCAACATCGATGGAAGGCCTTCCGCTTTACATCGACGACATGGGCGGCATTTCGATCTCGCAGATTGCCGCGCGTGCGCGGCGCCTACAGCGCACCTCGGGCCTTGACCTGCTGATCATCGACTATCTCCAGCTCATCACCCCGTCGGGTAGCCGCCGCAATGACGGTCGGGTGCAGGAAGTGACCGAGATCACGAAGTCGCTGAAAGCCCTCGCCAAGGAACTCGCAATCCCTGTGATCGCACTTTCCCAGCTCTCGCGTGCGGTCGAACAGCGAGAAGACAAGCGGCCGCAGCTTGCGGACCTGCGGGAATCGGGCTCGATCGAGCAGGACGCCGACGTGGTCATGTTCATCTACCGCGAGGCCTACTATCTCGAACGCCTCGAGCCGGATGAATCCGATCCGCGCCACGCGGAGTGGAAGGAAGCTGTCGCCCGCAAGTTCAACGTGGCCGAAATCATCATCGCCAAGCAGCGCCATGGCCCGATCGGGCGCGTCGAAGTAGGCTTCAACCCGGCCCGGGTCCGCTTCTCGAACCTGGACCGCAGCCAGCGCAGCGACAGCCGGACGCCGGAATTCGCCGGTAGCGGCAAAGGCTTCCTCCCGGATGGTCGCGAATAGGCCATGCTTCACCTTCGCGGAAAATCGTTCTAGCGAAGACACATGGCCGGACCGAAGCTCCACATCGACCTCGACGCCATTGCGGCCAACTGGCAGATGTTCCAGCAGCGCGTGGCGCCTGCGGACGCAGCCGCAGTCGTGAAGGCCGACGCCTATGGCCTGGGCGCTGCACCGGTCGCAAAGGCGCTCGCGAAGGCCGGCTGCGTCCGCTTCTATGTCGCTTGGCCTAGCGAGGGCGCGGCCCTGCGCCGCACGCTCGGCGATACGGTCCAGATCTTCGTGTTCCACGGCCCCACGCCGGACACGATGGACCTCTTCCAGATGCATCAGCTTGTCCCTGTGCTGAACCATCTTGAGCAGATCAACCTGTGGCTCTCGGGCAACGTCTCGCCTCGTCCGGCGGCCATCCACGTCGACACCGGCATGAACCGGCTCGGCCTTTCGGAGTCGCACTGGGCTGTCGCGGCTAAGGTGTTCCCGAAGCCTATCCGCCTGGTGAGCCACCTTTCCTGCGGCGACGAAGACAGCCCCGCCAATGCCGAGCAGCTTCAGGCATTCGAGCGCGCCTCCGCATTCTGGCCAGAGGTGCAGCGTAGCCTTTCGGCAACAGGCGGCGCCTATATCGGCAAGGCCTACCAGTTCAACGAGATCCGCCCCGGCATCGGCCTCTATGGCGGCGGCCCGCCCCCCGCCGAGGGACCCCAGCCCCGCAACGTCGTGACCCTCACTGCCCCCGTCCTCCAGGTCCGCGACATAAGAAAGGGCGAATCCGCCGGGTATGGCCGCACGTGGACGGCCCCGTCCGACGCCACGCTTGCGACCATCGGCCTTGGCTATGCCGATGGTTACCTGCGTTCGGCGTCGAACAAGGCCCATGTGGTCGTGGGCGGGCGGAAACGCCCGATTGTGGGACGCGTGTCGATGGATCTCATAATCGTCGATGTGACCGGGCTTTCCGTGTCTCCGGGGGATGACATCGAGGTCATCGGCCCCAACATGCCTTTGGCGGAGGTTGCCGGGGCCATGGGCACGATCGACTATGAAATCCTGACACGGCTTGGTTCCCGCCTCGAACGCTCCTATGCGAGGGGCGAATGACGACTTCTCCCGACGCGATACCCATCCGCCAACGCGGCAATCCTATCATGCGCCCCTTCGCGCTGATCGGACGGACCGTGCTGGCCGGGTTCCGCGAGATCGGTCGCATCACGCGCTTCTCGGCGAGTGTGCTGACCGCATGCGTCACGCCAGTTATCTATGTCCGCGAAGTCCTGCGCCAGTGCCTGAAGGTGGGTTACTACTCCCTGCCCGTTGTCGGCCTCACAGCTGTCTTCATCGGCGCTGCCCTCGCTCTCAACATCTACACCGGCGGCTCGCGCTTCAACGCCGAACAGTTCGTTCCCAACATCGTCGTCCTCGGGATCACGCGCGAACTCGGCCCCGTCCTCGCGGGCCTGATGCTAGCCGGCCGCGTCAGTGCGGGCATAGCCGCCGAGATCGGCGCCATGCGCGTTACCGAGCAGATCGACGCATTGCTGACGCTTTCCGCCAAGCCTTCGCGCTATTTATTTGCTCCCCGAGTGATCGCCGGCATTCTCACGCTTCCGATCCTCGTGCTTGTCGCCGACATCATCGGGGTCCTCGGCGGCTATCTCGTCGCCGTCGGTACGCTGGACTTCAACGGTTCGCTCTACCTCAAGAACTCGTGGAGCTTCGTCACCGGCAACGATATCTGGTCAGGCGTCATCAAGGCGGCCGTGTTCGGCGGCATCATCTCGCTGATGGGCTGCTATCAGGGCGACCGCTCCAAGGGCGGCGCAGGCGGCGTTGGCCGCGCGGCCACGCTCGCCGTCGTCGGCGCGGCCGTCCTGATCCTCGCCTCGAACTACATCCTCACATCCATCTTCGTGAGGATCGGCCTGTGACGATTTCCGGCCCTATCCTCGAGCTACGCGGCGTGCACAAGGCCTTCGGGCCGAAACAGGTTCTGCGCGGCGTCGACATCACGGTCGCACCCGGCCAGTCGCTGGTTATCATCGGCGGCTCCGGCACTGGAAAGTCGGTGACTATCAAGTCCGCGCTTGGACTGTTGGCGCCGGACAAGGGCGAGATCTTCTTCGATGGCGCGCCTGTGAAGTCCGCGAAATCGGTCGACAATCTCCGCCGTCGCACCGGCATGCTGTTCCAGGGCGGCGCGCTGTTCGACAGTCTCACCGTCTGGGAAAACGTCGCTTTCGCTCTGCTATATCGAGATCACACAGGTCGGGCTCGGGCGAAGGAGCTTGCAATCGAAAACCTCGCCAAGGTCCGCCTGCCAGCCTCCGCCGCGGAACTCCGTCCGGCCGAACTCTCCGGCGGTATGCAGAAGCGCGTCGCTCTCGCCCGCGCCATCATCGCCAAGCCCGACCTCATCTTCTTCGATGAGCCCACCACCGGCCTTGATCCCATCACGGCCGATGCGGTCAACAATCTAATCATCGAACAGGTGAAAGCGCTGGGCGCCGCTGCTGTCTCGATCACCCACGACATGGTCAGCGCTCGCAAGATCGCCGACGAAGTTGCCATGCTCCACGAAGGCCGCATCGTTTGGCGCGGTCCCGTTGGCGCCCTGGACAATTCTGGCAGTCCCTTCATTGACCAGTTCGTCAATGCTCGCGCCGAGGGCCCAATCCAGCCGGCCATCTAGCCAGTTGCCTCCAGCCTGCGGGCCTGAGACTAATTGCCAGCCGCACCTGTAAGAATTGCGGGGCGGGAGCGACTAAAACACTGATACGGGCAACAGAGCCGCGAAGCGGCCGGGAAACGGGGCTGAGATGGCGATCCTGACGCTCGAGCATGTCGTGAAGCGCTTCGGCGACTTCACTGCGGTGAACGACCTTTCCTTCAGCGTTCCCGAAGGCGGCCTGTTCGGCTTCCTTGGGGGCAACGGCGCCGGCAAGACAACCAGCCTGCGCATGGCGCTCGACATCATCCGGCCGACGTCGGGCAAGATCGAGATCCTTGGTCGCGCGCCTGGCCGCGAGAACGCTTCCGAGATAGGCTTTCTTCCGGAGGAGCGCGGTCTCTATCGCCGCATGACCGCGCTCGACACCATCGTCTACTTCGGACAGATCAAAGGAATGGAGACCGCTGCGGCGAAGAGGGAAGCCGAGCGCCTGATCGAACGCTTCGGCCTCGCCGAGTGGACAAAGTCCACCGTCGACAAGCTCTCCAAGGGCATGCAGCAGAAAGTCCAGGTTGCGGCCGCGATGGTGAACAAGCCGCGATTGCTGATCCTCGACGAACCTTTCTCCGGGCTCGACCCAGTGAACCAGAAAGTGCTCGAGGATCTCGTTCTCGAAGCGGCAAAGGGTGGCAGCACGGTCATCTTCTCCACCCATGTGATGCAGCATGCCGAACGCTTGAGTGATCGCCTCCTTCTCCTCGCCCGGGGCAAGAAAGTCTTCGAAGGCACGCAAGAGGAAGCGCGCGCCACGCTCCCCGGCCGGCTCACCATTACTTCGCAGAACGATCCCGCCAGCCTGCCAGGCGTCGTGAGCACCAAACGTATCGCCGGCGCCGATGGGTGGAGCACGTGGGAAGTGCAGCTCAAGCCCGGCGCGGAGTCCGGGACGCTGCTTCAAGCCTGCACCGCCAACGGCTTCGCCCTGCGCGGCTTCGAAAGCCACAAGCCAAGCCTACACGATGTCTTCATCCACCTTGTCGGCGCCGACCAGGAGATCGTGAAATGAGGAACATCCTTCTCGTCGCCAAGCGCGAATACAAGCAGATCGCCTCCACGCGCGGCTTCTGGGTGATGCTGCTCATCCTGCCGGTCGTGATCGGCATCACGCAGGTCGCTGGCCGCTTCTTCCGGCCCCAGCTCAACTCGGCCTATGTGCTGGTCGACGAGACCGGCCAGTTCGCCAATGCAATTGAGCGTCGCATCGACCTGAACTGGCAACGCGCCGATCTCGGCGATCTCTCCGCCTACGTCCAGCGCTGGAAAGCTGGCTCGGCCAAGCCCGACGCTGTCTGGGCGAAGGGGGATCGCTGGTTCACCGACGCACAGGTCGAGCAGTTCATCGCTGAAGGCGGCGCGGAGGAGGCGCTCAAGCTTATCAAGCCGGTCCTCCCGAAGGATGCGCCCAACTACGAGATCGACAAGCCGACCTATCTTCGCGCCGAACTTCCCGCAAACGTTCCATCCAACCAAGGCGCCGACAAGGTGGGCGATGCCCTCGCGCCCTATCTTCAGGACGAGATTGTCACCAGGGAAGGTCCGCGCCCTCTCGCCCTGGCCGTCTACATTCCGTCAGATGTGGGGCCAACCAACCCTGTTCGCATGTGGACGAACGGAACGCCAAATTCCTACCTCGTCGACATCGTCCGATCCGAAACCACACGTATCATTCGCTCAAAAGCGCTCGAAGCCAGCGGCCTGCCGCCCGAAACGGCGGCGCAGATCACCAACATCTCTGTCCCGTTGACTGTCAGCGCGCCGCCACAGGGTGAGGGCCGTGAACAGGTCATGATCCGCTCAGCTTTGCCGCTTGCGATGGTTTACCTGCTGCTGGTCACGGTAATGGTGACGGGCTCGATGATGCTTCAGGGCGTGATTGAGGAGCGCTCCAACAAGCTTCTGGAATCCGTGCTCGCCTGCATCCGCCCCGCGGAGCTCATGTACGGCAAGCTGCTCGGTCTGGGCGCCATTGGCCTCACCATTCTCGGGGTATGGGTCGGTGCAGCGGTCGCCGCATCGCTCGCCGTGCAGGGCCTGGTGGCAGATATCGTGAAGCCGTCACTCGCCGCAATCGACCAGCCCTGGATGATCATCGCGATGATCTACTACTTCCTCGCGGGATATCTCATCATCTCCATGCTGTACCTCGCGATCGGGGCGCTTTCGAATTCGCTGCAGGATGCGCAGTCCTATCTGATGCCTGTGATCTTCCTCATCATGCTGCCGACGGTGTTCATGATGGTGTCGGTGGTCACCTCGCCCAACAGTCCGTTTGTGCTGATCCTGTCGTGGATTCCGCTCTACACGCCGTTCGCGATGCTGGCGCGACTCGGAACGGGTGTGCCGCTCTGGGAAGTGCTGGCGACAGGCGCGATGCTGGCGCTGTTCGTGCTGGCCGAACTCTACCTGCTCGGGCGCGTCTTCCAGGCCAGCCTGCTGCGCACCGGCCAGCCGCCCAAACTCGGCGGCTTCATCGGCATGATGTTCGGTCGGAATACAGGCTGAGGGTCAGACGTAGGCGCCGGCACGCTGGAGCACGGCCCCGCCCGTCTCCAGCTTGAAGCGTGCGATTCCGACCCCCGACTGTGTATTCACACCGCCGAGATCGAGCTGCGCGACGCCGCGCGCCTTCAGCTCCTTCATGGCGGACCAGAGGATCAGGTTGTGCGCGGCCTTGTCCCGCCCCACTTCACTCGTCCAGCCGACATGATACGTGGCGCGCTTGCCATGAATGAGGAACAGCATCCCCGCCGCCGGATCGCGACCCATATCTGCACGTAACACAGCCAGCCCCGCCCCGCGATCACCGTTCGCGCCCTCGGCCTTCGCATCCTGCCAACGTTCCGTCAGCTCAAGCGGCATGGCGCGATAACCGCGCTTCTGCCGCTGCTTTGCCTCGGCATCGAGCAGCCAGCGATACTGCGCCGGTTTGAGCCCCGACTTCTGCAATACAAGGTCTGACTTCTCCGCCTTGCCCAGCTTGTTGCGCCAGCTCGACTCCATCACCGACCGCAACGTCGCTTCATCCTGCGTGAGATCGATCAGGACGGTGGCATCGCCCGTCATCACACGACTGAGCCCTTTCAACCCATCACTCATCGGCTCGTCGGGCGTAAAAACCAGCAACCTGGGCCAGCGTTGCGGCAGCGACGTCTTGAGCGCGCGGAAAGCGTCGCGCTTCTCCTCTCCCGTCACGGCGCCAATCCAGACAGGCCCATGCGTACACAGTGCAAATCGCCCGACCATCGCGAACGGGCGCGCTGTCACTTGCGCAAGCGCCACGAGCGAACCATCCGCGCGCGCGACCGAACCGCGCAACACATCGACGCCAGGCGAGGCCGCCTTCAGCGCCGAGCCATAGGCCCAATCCTGCTGATAGCTTGCGCCAACGCCGCCATGTGCGGCGTCCCATTCGGCACGCGACAGCTGGTTCCACTGGGCGATCAAGCGACTCATTTGCCAAGTGTTAGCGATTCCCGCTCCCAATTGGTGAACGAGCAGGAGCGTCCATGGCGCGCACCAAGATTCAAACTGTCGCAGGCCACCGCTTGCCCGAGCCGCGCATCACGCCAATGGCGATCTGGCTGGCGTTCCTGTGGGTGGGCGTCCCAATCCTGGCGATCGGCGGGCTCATGGACCTCGTCATGCAGCTGGTCTTCGGCGTCTGCACCGGTCTCTGGTGCTTCCCCGCCCGCTAGTTGCGACCGCGGACTTCGCACCAGGCTTCGAGCATCGCCTCCACCGACCTGTCGACATCGGCCTCAGTCGTGTTCTGGCTGGTCACCGAGATGCGCATGATCCACCGGCCGCGCCATTCGGAGCCGCCAACAAAGGCGACGCCGCCCTGCTGGATGCGGGCGATGACGGCCTTGGTCTGATCATCCGTGCCGAAGCGGACAGCGACCTGGTTGAGGACGACATCGTTGAGGATCTCGACGCCGCTTTCAGCGCCAAGCTTCTGGGCGAAGCGGCGGGCGCAGGCGCAATTGCGTGACACCATCTCGGCGATGCCGTTGCGGCCGAGATGGCGGATCATGACCCACGTCGCGAAACCGCGCGCGCGACGCGAGAGTTCGGGAACATAGTCGGACGGATTGCGTGGGCCATCGCCTGCGCTGGGGAGATAGCTCGCCGCGATCTGCATCGCGCGAGCGTGGGCTTCCGAATTCTTCACGATTGCATAGCCGCAGTCATACGGCGTCTGCAGCCATTTGTGGCCGTCGACGGCCCATGAGTTGGCGAACTCGAGACCGGCGCCGAGATGCCTATGGGTTTTCGTGGCGCGCGCCCACAGACCGAAGGCGCCGTCGATGTGAAGCCATGCATTCGCCGCCTTGCAGGCATGAGCGATGTGCTCGAACGCGTCGAAGGCGCCGGTGTTGATCTGGCCGGCCTGAGCGATGACGATGGTGGGGCCGGAAGCGTTGGCAAGCGCGGCGGTCACGGCGGTTGGAATCATCGCGCCATTGTGGTCGACGGCGACCTTCACGACACGCTGCGCGCCGAAGCCGAGATATTTGAGTGCGGCGAAGACAGTGGAATGCGCTTCCTCGCCAAGAATGACATTGACCGGCGGAGCGCCGAACATGCCGTCCGCCTCAACATCCCACCCCACGCGGCGGAGCATCTCGCCGCGCGCGGCCGCAAGGCCCGTGAAGTTCGCCATTGTGGCGCCTGTGACGAAGCCGACCGAGGACTCCCGCGGCAGGTCGAGCAGATCGAGCAGCGCAGCGCCGGTCTCAGCCTCGACGGCGGATGAGGAGGGGGTTGCGGCGTTGTTGCCTGTGTTCTGCCCCCAGAGGCTTGTCAGCCAATCGGCGGCGACGCCGGTGGCGTTGCTCGCGCCCATGACCCATCCGAAGAAGCGCGGGCTGGTGATCGCGGCAAGGCCCGGCTCAGCGCGTTCGATGAGTTCCCGGATCACCTGTTCAGCTGGGATGCCTTCGTCCTGCACGTGGAGCCGGAAGCGTTCGAGCTGGTCAGCGAAGCTGGCCTGCGGTGCGTGGCGGCGCTCAGCGTCTCCTGCCCGGCGTTCGGCGGCGTAGCGGGCTATCTGCGTGAAGAGGGCTTCGAGATTTGTCTTGTCCATGGCGCGGGCTCGCAATGCTTCCATCGGGAGGAGCCAAGGCTAATGGCGCAACTGCGCCCCGCCCGACGGAAAAGCGACATGGCTCAGGCCGGAGCCGCGTAGGGTGTCGACTTCATGATGTCGATCTCTTCCGGCGTCATCTCGGCCGGCGTGTTGGCGAACAGCGGCGTGGAGAGATAACGCTCGCCCGTGTCCGGAAGCATGGCGAGGATGTTGGATCCCTTCGGCGCCGTCTTCGCCACTTCGAGCGCGCCGGCGAAGGTGGCGCCCGACGTGATGCCGACGAAGACGCCTTCCTTCTGCGCGAGATCCATCGAGCACTTCATCGCGTCCGCGGCCGTGATGGTGAGAATCTTGTGGACCTTGGAAAGGTCTACTTCGCCCGTCAGCTTTGGAATGAAGTCCGGCGCCCAGCCCTGCATCGGGTGCGGCTTCCAGGCTGGGTGGCCGGTCGCGGGCGTTCCGTCATCATTGCGCTGTTGCGACTGACCGCTCGTCAGCAATGGAGCGTCGGAGGGTTCGCAGACGACAATCTTGGTGCGGGGACTTTCCTTGGCGAGCACGCGAGCAACGCCGTTTAGCGTGCCGCCCGTGCCATAACCGGTAACGAAATAGTCGAGTCCATCCGGCTTGAAGTCCGCGATGATCTCCGGGCCGGTCGTCTTCGCGTGGTAGTCCGGGTTCGCCTCGTTCTCGAATTGGCGCGTCATGAACCAGCCATGCTTCTTGGCCAGCTCGATCGTCTTGCTGATCGCGCCCGTCGCGCGCAGCGCCGCCGGCGTCAGCAGCACCTTGGCGCCCAGGAAACGCATCAGCTTCCGGCGCTCGACCGAGAAGCTCTCGGGCATCACGATCACGAGCGGATAGCCCTTGGCCGCACACACCATGGCGAGACCGATGCCGGTATTGCCCGACGTCATCTCCACGACCGTCTGCCCTGGTTTCAACTGGCCGGACTTTTCGGCGGCTTCGATTACGCCGAGCGCGAGGCGATCCTTCACCGAGCCGAGCGGGTTGAAAGCCTCCACCTTGACCCAGAGGTTCACGCCCTCGGGCCCAAGCCGGTTGATCCTGACAACCGGCGTCCGGCCGACGGTCTCGATGATGTTGTTGTAGCGCGCCATGGGAATTTTCCTCGTTTGGGTGCGTGCACGCTACTACTGCATTGCCGCAGAGCAAACATGCTGAACCTGCAAATTCGGTTGCCACGTAGACAATGTAAGGGGGAGTCGCGCGCAATTAGTTCATGGGGGTCAATACCGGTTCTTGTCCGGGGCGCACTTCTGCCGGATTCCGCCCCGATCGGCGCTCTGGCGCTGAATCGTCCGACCTGCCACATGTGACGCATGGCCAAATCAACGACCGCCTATGTCTGCCAGTCATGTGGGACCGCCCATGCGAAATGGTCCGGCCGATGCGAAGCGTGCGGCGCGTGGAACACGCTGGTGGAAGAGTCCGTCGCGTCTCCGCCAGGCGGCCTCGCGGCTCCCACAAGGGGAACGAAGGCGCGCGCCGGCACGGTTGAATTCTCCCCGCTGGATTCCGCCGAACCGCCACCACCGCGCCTGTCGACCGGCATCGACGAACTCGATCGCGTCTTCGGCGGCGGCATCGCTCGCTCGTCCGCTGTGCTCGTTGGCGGCGATCCCGGGATCGGCAAGTCAACGCTGTTGCTTCAGGCCGCCGCGTCAATGGCGAAGGCCGGCGTGAAAGCCGTCTACATTTCCGGCGAAGAAGCCGTCTCGCAGATCCAGGGCCGCGCGCGTCGCCTCGGTGTCGCTGCATCGCCCGTGCAGCTGGCGGCGGAGACAGACCTTCGTTCCATACTCAAGGCGCTCAAGGCATCATCGCCCGAGCTCATCGTCGTGGACAGCGTGCAGACCCTCTGGTCCGACAGCCTTGAGGCCGCGCCGGGATCGGTGGCCCAGGTGCGGGCCTGTGCGCAGGAACTCACGCGCTTCGCCAAGAAGACTGGCGCGGCCGTCATTCTCGTCGGCCACGTCACCAAGGACGGCCAAATCGCCGGCCCGCGCGTGCTGGAGCACATGGTCGATGCGGTCTTCTATTTCGAGGGCGAGCGCGGGCATCAGTTCCGTATCCTGCGTTCGGTGAAGAACCGCTTTGGCCCTACGGATGAGATCGGCGTGTTTGAGATGGGCGAGCTGGGTCTGTCGCCTGCCCGCGACCCCTCAGCCCTCTTTCTCGCCGGCAATGAAGCCGAAGCCTCTGGCCGCGCTGTGTTCGCCGCTATGGAGGGCTCAAGGCCCGTGCTGGCGGAAGTGCAGGCGCTGGCCGGACCGGAATCTGCAGGCAATCCCCGCCGCTCTATCGTCGGTTGGGACAACGCCCGCCTCTCGATGCTGCTCGCCGTTTTCGATGCGCGCTGTGGTCTGCGCTTCGGCATGCGCGACGTCTATTTGAGCGTCACGGGCGGCTACCGCATGGCCGAACCGGCGGGGGACCTCGCCGCAGCCGCCGCTCTCGCTTCCGCCCTGCTCGACAAGCCGCTCCCGCATGGGTCCGTGTTCTTCGGCGAGGTAGCGTTGTCGGGGGCGATTCGTCCCGTCGGGCGGATCGAACCACGCCTGCGTGAAGCAGCGAGGCTTGGTTTTTCAAGGGCTTTCGTGCCCGCAGGGGCGCCAGACACAGTCGACGGCATGGCAGTCCATGGGCTATCCAGACTGCAGGACCTCGTGGATGTACTAGGCGGGGGGTCCGAGTAGAGGGTTCCGGATGCCTGCTTGGGTTTTCGATGTAATCATCGTCGGCCTGACAATCCTGTCGGCCGTGATGTCGATAGGCCGCGGCCTGATTCGCGAGGCCTTCTCGGTCATTTCATTCACCATTGGCGGCCTAGCGGCATGGCTTTGCGTGAAGTTTTTCGAACCGCCGCTGAAATCGGTAATTTCACCCAACGAAGCGTCGGTGCTACCTGCCGCCATTCTCGTTGTGATCGGGTTCCTGGTTGCCTATCTGCTGGCGGCCTTTCTCGGCAGCCGGCTTTCGAAGTTGATCCATTCCTCCCCCGAAATCGGCGCGCTGGATCGTATCGCGGGGGCCTTTTTTGGCCTGGCCCGCGGCATATTGGCCGCGATCCTCTTTGTGCTGCTGATGCATCAGGTCGTCCGCCCCGGGGAGGAGCCCGACTGGATCGCAAAAAGCACAACCTATCCCTATCTGAACACAGCTGCCGGATGGGTGGGCAATGGCTTGACCGGCTTCATAGAATTCTTCATTGGCAAGGCCGCGCCGGCGCCTACCCCCTAGACGAGCTACTGGCATCTGCCTGGAGGCAAGCTTGGACAGTCCTGAGAGCTTCAAAGACCCGGGACTGGACGATGATGATTTCCGTCCCGGCACGAAGGATGGGATGGGTCACAAGTGCGGCGTGTTCGGCGTCTTCGGACGCGAGGACGCCGCCATTCTCACCGCCCTTGGTCTCCACGCCCTCCAGCATCGCGGACAGGAAGCCTGCGGCATCGTCACGTTCGACGGCAAGGGCGGCACGTTCCGTTCCGAACGCCACATGGGCCTCGTCGGCGACAACTTCGCGCATGACAGCGGCGCGATCTCCCGCCTGCCCGGCAAGATGGCCATCGGCCACAACCGCTATTCGACCTCAGGCCGCGTCGTTCACCGCAACATCCAGCCAATCTATGCCGACCTCGCCCATGGCGGCCTCGCCGTGGCGCACAATGGCAACCTCACCAACGCCCGCGCGATCCACCGCGAGCTCGTCCAGAACGGCGCCATCTTCCAGTCGACCATGGACACCGAAGTCGTCCTCCAGCTCACGGCGCGCTCCATGCGCAACCGGATCGAGGACCGCTTCATCGACGCCCTGCGTCAGCTTGAAGGCGGCTATGCCTTCGTCGCGCTCACCAATGAGAAGTTGATCGGCGCCCGAGACCCGTGGGGTCTGCGCCCCCTGGTGCTCGGCGCGATGGACGATGGCTCACCTGTCCTGTGCTCGGAAACCTGCGCACTGGACGCCATCGGGGCCAGCTTCGTCCGCAACATTGAGGCTGGGGAAGTGGTGGTGATCACCGAAGCCGGTGTCGAAAGCCTGACGCCCTTCCCGATCGGCCGCGCCTCGCCCTGCGTGTTTGAATATGTCTATTTCGCCCGGCCGGATTCGATCATGCATGGCCAGAGCGTCTACGAAACCCGCCGGCGTTTCGGCCGGGTTCTCGCCGCTGAAAGTCATGTCGATGCTGACTTGGTTTGCCCGGTGCCGGACGGCGGCAACCCGGCGGCGCTCGGATACTCGGAAGCCTCTTCCATCCCATTCGGCTTCGGCATCATCCGCAATCACTATGTCGGCCGCACCTTCATCCAGCCGACGCAGACGGGCCGCCAGCGTTCGATCTCGCGTAAGCACGCGCCGAACCGCCCGATCCTCGAAGGCAAGCGCGTTGTTCTGGTCGACGACTCCATCGTCCGCGGCAACACATCGCAACGTATCGTCCAGATGATCCGCGACGCCGGCGCCCGCGAGATCCACTTCCGCGTCGCCAGCCCGCCGATCAAGCATCCGGACTTCTACGGCATCGACATGCCGTCCAAGGATGAGCTGATCGCGTCGTCGATGTCGATCGACCAGATGAAGCGTTACCTCAAGGTGGACTCGCTCGCCTTCATCTCCCTGCCCGGCTTCTACGAGGCGCTCGGCGCCGGCAAGCGCAACGACGACGCCCCGCAATTCGCCGACCACTGTTTCACCGGCGACTACCCCACCCGCCTCGTCGACCGCGACCACGACATGGCTTCGAAGGAGCAGCAACTTTCGCTGCTCGACGACTAGGACATCCACATGGACCGCCGCATCGTTCTCGTCACCGGCGCCTCCCGGGGGATCGGCCGCGCGGCCGCGCTGGAGCTGGCCAGGGCCGGCAACCACATCATCGCCACAGCGCGTTCTGAAAAGGCGCTGACGAAGCTCGACGATGAGGTCCTCGCCGCGACCGGCCACAACGCGACGCTGATCCCGCTCGACTTGCGCGATGTTCAGGCGATCGATCGCCTTGCTTCCGCCCTACTGGAACGATTCGGCAAGCTGGACGGCCTGTTCGGCAACGCAGGCACGCTGGGTACGCTGGGCCCACTGGAGAACATTTCTCCCGCGGCCTTCCAGGAAACGCTGGAAACCAACTTCACGGCCAACTGGCGCCTGATCCGCGCCGTGCATCCGCTGCTGCGTATGAGCGAGGCCGGCCGCGCTTTGTTCGTCACTTCGGGCGTCGTGCCGCGTCCGCGCGCCTACTGGGGCGTTTACGGCGCAACCAAGGCCGCTCTTGAAACGATGATTGCCTGCTATGCCGACGAGGTCGAGAACACGCCAATCCGCGTGAACCTGTTCGACCCCGGCGCCGTGCGCACGGAATTGCGTTTCAAGGCCATGCCCGGCGAGGACCCGCTCACCCTGCCCACGCCGCAGGAAGTCGCCGCGACAATCCCGCAATACTTCGCGCCGGGATTCTTGCTCAACGGCGAACGCATCGTCTTCGCGAAACGGACGAAGACCTGACGCCTAGTCTTTCTCGTCGAACGGGTTCTTGTTCTGCCTCAGCACGAGCCGGATCGGCACGCCCGGCAGGTCGAATGCCTCGCGCATCTCGTTGAGCAGATAACGCTTGTACGTCTCCGGCATCATCTCCGCACGACTGGCCATCAGCACGAAGGTCGGCGGGCGCGTCTTCATCTGCGCCATGTAACGCGGCTTGATGCGCTTGCCATCCGGGGCCGGCGGCGGGTGTTTCTGCGTGACGTATTGCAGCCAGTCGTTGAGATCGCGCGTCTTGATCCGCGCCGACCAGTCCTTGTGAACCTTCAGGCAGGCATCCATCAGCTTGTCGAGATTCCGCCGCGTGACGCCTGACACCGGAACGACAGGCGCGCCTTTCGCGTGCGGAAGATGCGCCTCGGCCTGATGCTCCATCTCCTGGCGGGCTTCAGCCGGGTTGTCGACCGTGTCCCACTTCGTGATCGCGAACACGATCCCACGGCCTTCGCGCAGCACGAGGTTGGCGATCTGCACGTCCTGCTTCTCGAAGGCGTCGCGTGGATCCATCACCAGCACGACCACGTCCGCGAAGCGGATCGAGTGCGTCGTTTCCATCGTGGACAGCCGCTCTAGCTTTTCCTGCACCTTGGCGCGCTTGCGCAGGCCGGCCGTGTCGACAAGGCGGATTTCCTTGTCGCGCCAGCGCCAGGCCACCGTCACGCTGTCACGCGTGATGCCGGCTTCCGGCCCGGTGATAAAGCGGTCGTCGTTCAGGATGCCGTTGAGCAGCGTCGACTTGCCTGCATTCGGACGGCCGACGAACGCAATGCGGATCGGCTTGTTGGGTTCCGGCGGCGCTTCCGCGTCGGGATCGAACGGCTCCTCGACTTCTGCCTCAGGCTCGAGATTTGGCCCCAAGCCAGCGGCTTCGATCTTCGCCTGCGCGGCGGCCAACCCCTCGTAGAGGTCGGACATTCCTTCGCCATGCTCGGCGGAAATTGGCGCAGGATCACCCAGCCCCAGTCGCCAGGCCTCCATCAGGCCTTCGTCGCCTTGCTTGCCCTCGCACTTGTTGGCCGCCAGTACGACAGGCTTGCCGGACTTGCGCAGCAGCTGTGCGAACCGTTCATCGATCGGCGTTACGCCGACGCGAGCATCATAGAGGAAGATCGAGACGTCGGCCTCGGCAATAGCCAGTTCCGTCTGCTTGCGCATGCGCGCTTCCAGCGAGGCGTCGGTGACGTCCTCGAAACCCGCAGTATCGATCAGCCGAAGTTCAAGATCGCCCAGACGCCCCAGCGTCTCCTTGCGGTCGCGCGTGACGCCCGGTTGGTCGTCAACGATTGCAATCTTCCGCCCGGCGAGCCGGTTGAACAGGGTCGACTTGCCGACATTCGGGCGACCGACGATGGCCACCGTCAGCGTCATATCAGGAACTCCGGCCGCTCCGCGCGGCTACTTGATCGCGATCAGGTTAGCCTGATCGGTAAGAACGAAAACCTTGCCATCAGCGGCGATCGGTTCGATGAAGATCGACTGTCCGAAATGCAGCTCGCTCATCGTCTCGCCGTTCTGCGGCGAGAGCGCAAGAACGTCGCCCTCGGACGAGGTCAGCACGAGCCTGTCGGACGCGATCAGCGGGCCGGTCCAGACAACGCGGTGTTCCTTGTTGTTGTCCTTGAACTCCGGCAGCTCGCGCACCCAGGCCAGCTTGCCATCGATCTTGTGGAAGCAGGCGACCTTGCTGTTCGTGCCCACGATGAAAATGTATTCGCCGGCGATCACCGGCCCCTGGCGCGAACCAAATGTCTTGGACCAGATGCGTGCGCCCGAACGTGCATCGATCGCCACGAGTATGCCGGAGTGGCTGGCGGCGTAGACGACGCCATCCTGGATCACCGGCTTGCCGGCGATGTCGTTGATGGCCGACAGCGGCGTGTAGCGGCCGGTCGAGGTCAGCGTATCGGTCCACAGCCGGCGGCCGTTGGCCGGCAGGTAGGCGATGAGCTCGCCGGACGAATAGCCGACCGCAAGGATGTCCGCGTTGACAGCCGGACTCGGAGACGAGAGCACGCGCGCGGATTCCGAAAGCGCCTGGTCGTTCCAGACAATCTCGCCATTGTCCGTGTCGACCGCGTAAAAATCGTTGTTGCTCGACGTCAGGAAGGCGCGGTTGCCCAGGACAGCGGGGGACGACGACAGCGGACTGTCCGTGCGCGCCTTCCAGACCTCATGGCCATCGGCAAGGTCGAGCGCCGTAACGTACGCAAAACCCGTAGCGACGATCAGCTTGTTGCCCGCGATCGCGAGGCCGCCGCCAACCGAGAATTCGTCCCAGTGCGGATCGTACGCCTTGAGCTGGCGTTCCCAGAGCCGCTTGCCCTTCGCTGTGTCGAACGCCGACACCTTCATCGATGCATCGATCGTGTAGATGCGGCCGTCCTTCGCAACGGGCGCAGCAACGATCCGCTTGATCTCGCCCGACCCTTCGCCGACGCCCGTGCGCCAGGCTTCCTTGAATTCTGGAGCCGCCGTCAAGTTCCCGGGGATCTTCTGGGCGTTTGCGCCCGCCTGCGCCCAGTCCGTGGCGGGCTGGGCCGTCGGCAGCGTGATGGTCGCCTTGGCGAGTTCGCTGTCAGGCGTCAGATTGTCCTGGAAGGGGTTCACGGTCACACGGGCCGCCTTCTCCTCCTCGGACAGCACGACGGGAGCGTTGCCGCAGCCGGCAAGAAGCAGGGCCAGCGGCGCCGCGAGGACGAGATTACGCATCACAGATATCATTGGGGCGCTTTCGCGGGAGCGGGAATGACCGGCGTGGGTTGAACCGGCGCCGGAGCAGACGTGGCCGCCGGCGCAGCCGGAACGGTTCCGGGCGTATCCAGATTGACCACGCGTTCCGGCAGCGTCGCGAGCGCATTGCTGACGCGCTGGCGCATCCCGTTCGGCGCTTCGAGGTCAAGGTTCAGCTTCTCGAACAACTGCCGTGCGCGATCGATATTGCCTTCGGACAGAGCCTTGACGGCGACCAGCTCGGTCGCGAGCGAAGAAGCTTGCCCCTGCTTGTCGAGCAGCGGCTTCAGCGTCTTCTCGATGTCGCCAAGCGAAGCCGTGTCGGCCATGGAGTAGCCGAGCTTCAGCAGTGCGAGGTCGCCCATCACGCCAGTGTCGGCGACGGCAGCGGCGGCGAGATGCGCCTCGATCGCGGCCTTGTCGCCCGTCAGGTCTTCCTCGACGCCAGCCAGCATGTGGCCCGCGAGAATGCCGAAACCGGTCTTGGCCTCGCTCAGCTGCGCGAAATCGGTGCGCGCCTTCGGCAGGTCCTTGTCGTCGCGCGCCGCGAACGCCGCATCGAACACTTTGGCTTCGCGATTGATCTCTTCCGCACGCTGCCAGCGCATGAATTCGAATACGCCGACGCCGATGATCAGCGCGGCTATGACGCCGTAGACGAACAGCGAGTATTTCTTCCACCAGACAGCGAACCGGTCCTCTCGCAGACTCTGGTCGACTTCTTCAAAGATATCGGTCACGCGAGGGAATGCTCCGCAAAAGGTGGGGCAACTTAGCTGGGGCCACCCGCCCCCGCAATTGAACAACGCCGCTGGAATTATGGCTGTTTTTTGAGGGTGTAGGTCTCTTTTTCCCCGGGGAACGTTCGCGCCCTCACATCTGAGGCATATCCGTCTACAGCCTTCCCTATCTCAGCGCGAAGATCGGCATAACGCCGCACGAATCGCGGCGTCCAGTCGAACATGCCCAGCATGTCGTCGGTTACGAGAATCTGGCCGTCACAGCTGGCCGAAGCCCCGATTCCGACCGTGGGGCAGGAAACCTGCTTGGTGATCTGGGCGGCCAGGTCCTCCGCCACCCCCTCGATAACCATGGCGAAACAGCCCGCCTCGTCCGCCGCCAGGGCTTCCGAGATGACCTTATTGCGTTCCTTCTCGGTCCGCCCCCGGGCCTTGAAGCCGCCGTCCACGTTGGTGGCCTGGGGGCGCAGGCCGACATGGGCCATGACCGGGATGCCGCGCTCGACCAGGTATTTCACGGTGGCGGCAGCGTATTCCCCCGCTTCGATCTTCACGGCCTGACAGCCCGTCTCCTTCATGATCCGGGCGGCATTCATGAACGCTTGCTCGACGCTCGCCTCATAGGAGCCGAACGGCATGTCCACCACCACGAACGCCTTCTTCGACGTCCGCATCACGGCCTGGCCATGCATGATCATCATCTCGAGCGTGACGCCCACCGTCGTCGGCATGCCATGAACCACCATGCCCACGCTGTCGCCCACCAGGAGAAGGTCGGCCTTCTCATCCAGCAGGGCGGCCATCGGGGCGGTGTAAGCAGTCAGGCAGACCAGTGGCGTCGCGCCCTTGGCGGCGGCGATATCCTTAACGGTCTTCCGGGCTGATTGCGTCTGGGCGGACATGGGGAGCGCCCTCCATCATTATGGGCCGCTCCATAGGCCCCAAAGGGCCATCACGCAATCCACAGGCCGTTAAGCCTGTCCGGCCAGCACATCCACGCCGAACAGCATGTAGTGCAGCTCGTAGATCAACAGCAGGTAGACCGCGATGCCAACAGCGATCGACAGAAGGTCGCCAAGCACATTGGCATTGACCTTCGCTGCGCCGACATCGCCCCGCCGCTTCACCGCAATCCGGTCGACGACGCCATAGATCAGGAACGAGCCGAACAGGATGATGGTGGCGAGATCGCCATTCGACCACAGGTGCGCGAACGCCCAGGTTTTCACAGCAAGCAGCATCGGATGCTTTGCCGCCTTTTTGATGAACCCTGCCGGCGGCATGTAGGCGGCGACGATCAGGATGATCGCCGGCAACATCAGCGCCATGGTGACGTGCCGGCCCCAGGTTGGCGGCGTGTAGATCGGAATCCACGGCTTCAGGAAGGCGAAGCCCCACGCCATCAGCACGAAGCCGACGATGCTCACGAGCGAATAGAGACCCATGTACGGGCCGCGCCCGATGCGGTCAGCGATGCCTGTTCCGTCGCGCTTGCGAAGAACGGAGAAGTAGTGCGTTCCGAAAAAGATCGCGAGTCCGCCGAAGAAGGCGGCTTCATAGGCGACTTCCATTGCCATCTCCCCTGTCGCGCTTGGTGTCCCGCCCGGCGCGGATCAGACCAGAGGAACGTTGCAAGTCAATCGAAGAAACAGCCTACCGTTCCTGCGCCGCAACGGCGAGCGCCAAGAAAGTCACCCCGGCGACAAGAGCGCCGACGATCAGCATCGTTGGGCTGGAAGGATCAGGCGCCGGGCTGCTCTGCACAGCATTCGACAGCCCGCCCAGCCAGCCCGACACTTTCGGCAGATAGGGCGACATCTCCATGATGCCCGCCAGCGCCGCGCCAAACCCGGCCATGCCCGCGCCGTAGATAATCGTGCGTCGCCAGCCGAAGCCGCCCTGCGCCTGCTCCATCACGCGGGAGGTAAACCCGTCATCGCGGATCGCGGTTTCTTCGTCCGCGAACATCCGTTCCAGGTCGTCGGGTTGCTCAGGAGGTTGCGTCGTCATGCCTGTACCCTCAAACATCACTGTCTCACGCCCGCTCGTAGGCGGCCAGCGCCTTCTGTAGTTTGGCCCGCCCCCGCAGAACCCACGATTTAACCGACCCCAGCGGCGCGTTCATTGCCAGCGCGGCCTCCGAATGGCTGAGCCCCGCGCCCATGCAGAGCGCAATCGCAGCTCGCTCGCCTTCATCCAGAACGGCCATCGCGCGCATCAGGTCCAATCGTTCGCCGCTTTCGCCGGCAGCGCCTGCGACATCGTCCTCGGGCAGCTCGGCGACGCTCTTACGCGTCGCGAGGAATTCGCGATAAGCGATCGCGCACACCCATCCGCGGAAGGACCCGCCCCGCCAGGTGGAGCGTCGCCGCCAAGCGGTCAGAAAGGCGGCCTGGGCTATGTCGTCTCCATCCGCCGCGGAGCGGGCCAGTCGCCGCGACAGGGCGCGGATAGACGCCTGATGGCGGGCGACAAGCTGGCCAAAGGCCCTCCGGTCGCCCGCCATCGCGGCATGTGTCAGGTCCTGTTCGTCAGGGAGGGAACCGGACACGGGGTTAGCGGTGCTTTGACTCGTTGGCGAAGAAGTGCAGGCCGAGGAAGGCCAGCCCGATGAAGAGCGGGAAGGTGGCGACACCGAAGAGTCCCCGCATCACTTCGACCCGGCCATCATCCCAGCCCGGGCCCGTGCCCATGATCGTGGCGAAGGCGGCAAAGCCGGCAGCAATTGAAATGAACACGATCCCGCGGCGAAGATCAGCGATCGGGCTCGAAATTCGCGCCATGGCATCCAGCGCATCCGGCGTCAGGGGCTGGCCTTTCTCGATGGCCAGGCGAAGCGTCTGGAAGGCTTCGGACCGCTTGCGAAATGCGAAGTGCTGGAACAGCCAGATGATCGAGACGATCATTGCGAACGCAGCGATCGGGATAAGGATTTCCACTTCCATAGGCCTCCGGCCTCCATTGCGGGCCTTCCCGGCCCTGTTCTGAAGGTTAGAGGCCAGAAAGCCCCAAAACGGATGCGGCCTCCGGAAATTTCTTTCCGGAGGCCGCAATTTGACCGTTCAACGCTGCGTAAGGCCTAGGCCCGGCGGCGGACCTTGCCGCGCTCGAGGCTCTCGATATAGCGGCGGTGTTCTTCGTAGGGGTCCACGATGCGCTCTTCGCGGGACCCCGAAGGCTTGGAAACGGCGCGAAGCTCCTTCTTCAGCTTGGCGGCTTCCTTGACTTCCTTCTTGCGAGCTTTGCGTTCGGCGCGCTTTTGGGCGTCGGTCGACTGCTCGGCTTCGATCCGGGCTTGTTCGGCGGCGGCGAGGGCTTCGAGACGGGCCTGTTCAGCAGCAGCTGCGGCTTCCTCACGGGCGCGCTGGCGCTCCATCTTTTCGGCTTCCCGCTGGGCCCGAACTTCCTCGATACGGGCGCGGCGCTCGGCCTCGTGGTCGATCGGCGTTTCCGCCACGACCATTGGCTTTGGCTTGAATTTGGCGAGAAGGGCTTGCTTGGCGGCGAGCGAAGCGGCTTGCCGATCAGAAAAGGTCGAATTTTTGGGTTGCATCTAGGCTTTCGGAATCAACGCTGAATCGTTGGTTGGGAGATGTGCCGCGTACATAGTTTCAGTGGCGCGTTTCGTCCATCCCCTGCGGCATTAAGGCCAGTTCATTCGCCTACTATTTTTCATGACATGCCGGCGCGTTGAGCCGTTTCAGCGGACGACGTTGCTGACCAAGGTTGTCTTGAGTTCGTCTTGCGACAGGAACGTCATGCACCCGGGCGGCGTGGTCGACCACAATTCCAGCCATTTCAGCGAAATTCCCATCTGCTGAACGTAGGTCAGGCGTCCTGATGCGCCTTTGGCGCCTTGCCACTGGATGTCGTTGAACAGCGCCTCCGACAGGTCGATGTGGCCAGCGCCCTTCAGGCTGGTCGAATACATGTGAACGCCATAAAGGCCGCCGGGCTCGACCTCCCGCATGAACCCGCCCAGAAAAGCCGTGCTACAGGCAGATGCACAGCCCTCGCCGGCCCGTACGCGCGCGCCTGCCTGCCCGAATTCGTCGTGGAGGATCCGCCCCATCTCCATGCCGACTTCACTGTTGCCGCCCGGCGAGTTGAACCAGACCTCGCCGATGGGCGCGTGTTTCTTGAGCGCCTTCCGGAAACGATCAGCCGCCTTGTCGTCGATGACGCCATTGGCGACGAGCACGCGCTCCCCGCCCACCACATGGAAGCCGAAGGTCATGATCTCCGGGCCCGACTCCATCTTGTCGACGGCGTCCCAGATCCACTCCGGCAGCATGTCCTCGGCCTCGAGCCGCGTCTCGTACTGCGCCGCATCCTCGCCTGCCTGATGGTTCGATCCGCAGAAGCGTGCGCCGATCTCGCGCGTGTCTGCCGCCTGCGCCTGAGCGGACGCCGCCAGCGCAAGCATGGCCAGACCAGCCAGGGCCGCCCGGAGCATCATCCCTGAACCGGCGTCCACGGACTCGATGGATCGTTCCGGCAGAAAGGGGTGTCTTCCACCGTCTCCTTGCCGTTCTTCACGACAAGCTGGCGCACCGTACGGCACTCGCCGCTGCGGCCATTGCCGGATACCTGCACCAGCGTCGACGAGCCGGAAACCGATTGCGGATGCGTCGGGCTGGTCCAGCGGGCGCTCGGCGCTCCCGGCGTCGCCTCCATCGCAGCGTTGGAAGAACGCAACGGCGAGTTGCGCGGCACGTCGGCCCCCAGCACGTTTTGCGTCGACATCGCGATGCGCTCGCGTTCGCGCTCGTCGAGACCACGTCCGAGATTGCCGCCGATCCACGCGCCAAGACCCGCGCCGGCGATTACCGCAATGGCCTTCACCGTGTCGTCGTCATCGCCCGCGGCTGCATAGCCAACGCCAGCGCCAATTAGGCCGCCAATTACTTGCCCCATCTGCTCATTGGTCTCGCATGCCGACACCATCAGCGCAGAAAACGAAATCAGGATGGCTGCAGTCTTCATGATCAAGTCCTGGGCCAGATTGACCAAATCTATGATGCCCCGCCCCCCAACGGTCAATCTGGCGACAAAGCCCCTTGCCCGGATTTATCTTTGAGAGACAGGCCTTTCCAAGGCCCTGTGTTCAGGCGGCGTTCAGCCGGCGGCGGTCTCCGTCCAGTGTCTCGTCTGCCGGCGCCAGCGCGTATCCGCCATCTCGGTGCGAGTCGGGTTGAACACGCTGGCGCGATGGGGTCGCCATTTCACGCACGCCGCCTCCGCCTCGAGCACCTCCTTACGTGACGCAGGCAGCCCGATCGCCAACTCCTTCCTGTCCCACCACAGGCAGCCTTTCGGGGTGAGGATCGTCCAGTCGATCGAGCAGAAGCGATCGACAAACACCGGCGCAGCCGTCTCGATGATGAAATGCTCCGGCTCGAACCACGCGATGAAGCGATTGTCCGCAACCCGGTCATGCATCTCCTTGAAACGGACACGCTCGCGCATCCGGCGGATATCCTCCGCCACATCCTCCTTCATGCGCTCCAGAGCCTGCAGCAGATCATCCTTGGGCCGGGCGAAGGCATACGGATCAGGCTCATCCGGGCCCTTCATTCGCCACACCAACTCATAGAGCAGCTCGTACTTCCGCGGATCGCTGTGGCAGACTACGTGCTCGATCAGATTGCTGACCGTACGCGGCAGGATGATTGGCTTGCCGGCCTCCCCATAAGGCGCAGGCGCCTGATCGCCGAAACAGTCCGCGCCTGCATGCGTCTTCCAGGTGATCTGCTCAGGCGTGATGAAAGACCAGATCAAAATGCGCAGCGCCTGCCGGAAGCCTTGCAGGTCTGCGCCCCCATTGAGCTTGACCGTCTGATGCGTGGTCGGATCCAAGCCGGTTGCCCTCAATACTTGTTCACTATATGTTCTGGGCAGTGAAAAGCAAGCGGGGGCTCAACCCATGTCAGGAAATCAGGCGAACAGTTGCTCGTAATTCGCCGGCTTGAAGCCCAGCGTCAGCTGGCCGCCGCGATCCAGCACGGGCCGCTTCACCAGCGTCGGATGCGCCAGCAGAAGGGCGACCGCCTTCTTCTCGTCGACACGGTCCTTCTCTTTCTCCGGCAGCTCCCGCCAGGTCGTGCTCGCCTTGTTGAGCAGCTTATCCCAGCCGAGTTGCTTCACCCAGCCTTCCACCTGCCTCTTCGTGAGCCCGTCCTCGCGCACGTCATGAAAGCCGTGGGCGATCCCCTTGGCCTCCAGCCATTTTCGCGCCGCGCGGGTCGTGTCGCAGGTCGCAAGTCCGTAGATCGAGATTTTCGAACTCATCCCGGCTTTCTCGACTTTCTTCCTTGACGATGTCCAGATGCGCGGGTCTCGCGCGTCACTGTGCCGGCGACGCATGATGCGCGCCCGAAACATGAGGGAAACACCATGCAATACCTGCTGCTGCTCTACAGTGAGGAAGGCGCCTGGAACAAGATGCCGGAGACCGCGCAACAGGAAGGCCTGAAGCAGTACATTGCCTATGGCGAGGCGCTCCGCAAAGCCGGCGTCTATGTCGGCTCCAACCGCCTGCGCGACAGCGTCGAGGCCACGCGCGTTGCGGTCACCGACGGCAAGACCAGGGTGCAGGACGGTCCCTATGCCGACACCAAGGAACAGCTCGGCGGCTACTACCTGCTCAACGTGAAGGACCTCGACGAAGCACTGTCCTGGGCTGCTCGCTGCCCCGGCGCCTCGCACGGCATCGTGGAAGTGCGACCCGTCTGGGAAATGTGATCGTGCCGAGTGAAGGCGGCGCAGCTGAGACAGCGGAGACTGTCGCCCGCCGGAGCTATGGCAAGCTTGTCGCCTTTCTCGCCGCCCGTTCGCGCGATGTCGCCGCCGCGGAGGATGCGCTGTCTGACGCATTCGCCGCGGCGATGACCGAATGGCCACGCACGGGCCCGCCGCGGAACCCCGAAGCCTGGCTGATGATCGTCGCGCGGCGAAAGCTGATCGACGCGGGTCGCCGCCGGAAAACAGGCGAAGCAGCCACGCCGCAGGTGCAGCTGATACAGGACGAACTTGGCGCTGTTGAGCACGCCGACATCCCCGACCAGCGCCTCGCGCTCATGTTCGCGTGCGCCCACCCGGCGATCGAGGAAAGCGTCCGCGCCCCGCTGATCCTGCAGACCGTGATGGGCCTCAGCGCCGACATCATCGCCTCGACCTTCCTCACATCGCCGGCTGCAATGTCGAAACGCCTCGTGCGCGCAAAAGACAAGATCCGCGCCGCCGGCATCCCTTTCGCCATCCCGGATCGCGCTGAACTGCCCGAACGCCTCTCCGCCGTGCTTGATGCGATCTACGCCGCTTTCTCCGAAGGCTGGAGCGATCCGGCAGGCGCCGACGCCGTCCGCAGCAATCTAACCGGGGAGAGCCTGTTCCTCGCCCGTCTCCTCACTGAACTCATGCCCAGCGAGCCCGAAGCACTCAGCCTCGCTGCGCTGATGTTCCATGCTGAGGCTCGCCGCCCTGCGCGCCGCACGCCTGAAGGCGACTATGTTCCCCTGGCCGACCAGGACACGTCTCTCTGGAATGCCCAACTGCTTGCCGAAGCCGACAGGCTGCTTCGCCGCGCGAGCAGGAACTCTGACCTCGGCCGCTATGAACTGGAAGCCGCACTGCAATCCGCTCACGCGCATCGCTGCATGACGGGTCGCAACACCTGGTCCGACATCGTCGCGCTCTACGACGCCCTGCAACTCCTCGCCGGCTCCTCCATCATCGCTATCAATCGCGCGCTCGCCATCGCCGAGGTTGAAGGCCCCGAAGCAGGCCTCGCCGCCCTGCCCGACCCCGCAGCGGACTCACGCCTCGGCGACTACCAGTCCTACTGGGCTGCCCGCGCCGACCTGCTCGCACGCACAGGCTCGAATGACGAAGCCGCAGAAGCCTATGATATGGCCATCGGCCTCGAACGCGATCCTTCTGTTCGCGTCTTCCTGCAAAAACGCAAGGCGCGCCTGTCCAGCTAGATCGCGGCCTCCAGCACCGGCGTGCGCGCCGCCGGCTCCCCAAGCGGCCACACGCCGAGCCGGACATGCCGCGTTTGCCCGAGCATGCTGTGGATCAGCACAAACTCGCTCGCAGTCCAGCCGATCGGCTCGATAGAATGTTCGGTCACGTCGGCGGTGTCGTAGAGCAGCGTCATGTGCGGCGTGTACGGCCTGACGAATTTCCCAAGCCCGCACGCCGTCATCGCCGCGCCCAGCCGCCGCTGGAACGCCACTACCCCCGACGCGCCGTGCCTGTTCCTGAGTACAAACGGCCGGTTGCGGCGCCGCCCTGCAAAGCTCAGTGCGCTGTCGAACGTCACATCGAACGCCGACGCGCTCACCCGGCTGGCCGCCTCGCGCGCCGTCGCGACGATCTGTGCGGGAAGCCCCACATAATCGCCGACATGACAGAGCGTGACTTGCAACCGCTCGATCGCGAGGGCCCTTCCCCACAATCCATGCCGTACCCGCAAATCCTGCTGCAGCGCATAGACACGCGCCGCCGTCGTCACGGGCGGAAAAAGGGCGAAAAACAACCGGTCTGTTGCGGACATGACTGTCTCCTCAACGCGAGCGGTTCATACACACTCCGCCTTCCGCCCAATCCACGAAGAGAACATATCATGAACTTCTGACCTCGCAAACGGCCCTCGCACTTGGCGCGAAAGAGAGCTGTGAGCGGTTCGAGGAAAATTCGATGGAGGCTTGCCATCCCGGCGCGATAACACGCTGCCGAACCGCCCAATCTTCCGGGGCAGACCAGGCGAAGGAGAAACCCATGAAACCGACAACACTTCTCGGCGCACTCGCAACCGCCTGTCTCGCCGCCTGCAGCTCGTCCGCCCCGGCTGATACGCCCGCTGGCGCGACGAGCATCGCCAAATCTTGCATCCGTCCGACCGACATCGCGAAGCAGGACATCGTCAGCGATCAGGAAATCCGCTTCACGCTCCGCAATGGCGAGATCTGGTCGAACAAGCTGCCGCATGCCTGCTCTGGCCTGAAGTTCGAACAGGGCTTTTCCTGGGAAGTCTCCGGCAATCTCGTCTGCTCGAATATGCAGACGATCCATGTGCAGAATGCGGGCACGCCATGCCAGCTCGGCGATTTCACGAAGCTGCCCGAGCAGCCGAAGACCTAGTCTTCTTCGTCGTCGCGATACTTCGGTTGCGCCAGGAGGAAGTCCTCAACCTCGTCCAGCGTGGCCGAATACTCGTAGCCCTTGTGTCCGAACACGATCTTCCGCGTGTCGTCGTCACGCAGCATGTAGCCGCCGTGCTGAAGCACTTTTCCGAACGGTTTCTCGCACTTCATAAGACTGACGCCATAGCGCCGTCCCAGCCGCCTCACGCGTCGCTCCTGCCCGCTGACCTGGTAGGCGCTCATTCCCACTCGCTTGTTCCTTGTCCAGGGAGCACGTTGATCCACCCAAGACATAAATGTCGCCAGTCAGAACGACCAACGAGAATGCCGCCGAATTTTCTGGCGCCTGAAGATACAATATTTTTTCACGGGCTCAAAAGTCTGATCTATAGACGATCATCAGAACACAAGAATTGGCGGTGAACGACACCGCCATCCATCCGACGTCGCTCTGCAGCCCTGAAGCGCTCCCCAGGCGAGCCCCGCGGCGTCAAAGTTGTCCAAACCTCCTGATCCGGCCCGTGATTGGCATCCGTCCATCCTGGATGCGTTCAGCCGACGCAGGAGGCCCCGGGGAAATCGCGACCGCTCATGTGAGCAACGGTTTGTGTGCTATGCTTTGGCCGCTTGTTTGCGGGAAATCAAAGCGCAGCTTGCCAAGAAAAGCCAAATGGCGGCATGCGATGGGAGCGACCAAATGGAGCCGCAGGCGCCACGGATTGTTTGGTTTGAAGCAATAGGGCGCAATGACGTTGCCAGCGTCGGAGGCAAGAACGCCTCTCTTGGCGAAATGGTGCAGAAGCTCGCAAAGGTCGGCGTCACGGTTCCTGGAGGATTTGCCACAACCACCAGCGCCTACTGGGAATTCATCGACGCTAACAATCTTCGCGCGCCCGTTGAGGACGCAATATTCGGTCTGGAAGCTGGCCAAATCACACTTGCAGAGGCTGGCGCGACGATACGCGGACTGATCGTGCAGGCACAGTGGCCGGACGAAATCTCTCGCGCGATCGTTGAAGCCTATCGCGAACTCGGTCGCCGAGTGGGCGTCGCCAACCCATCCGTGGCAGTACGATCGAGCGCGACTGCCGAAGATCTTCCCAGCGCCAGCTTCGCAGGACAGCAGGAAACCTATCTGAATGTCAGGGGCGAACGCGAGCTGCTTGCAGCATGCCGAAAGTGCCTCGCCTCACTCTTTACCGATCGCGCTATCAGCTATCGTAAGGCGCAAAACATTGACCATCTCAAAGTCGCACTCTCCGTCGGTATCCAGCAGATGGTTCGTTCCGACCTTGGAGCGGCTGGCGTTATGTTCACCGTCGATACCGAAACCGGATTTGACCAGGTTGTGGTCATCAATGCCGCTCCCGGCCTCGGTGAGAATGTCGTCAAGGGCGTTGTTGACCCTGATGAATACCAGGTCTTCAAGCCGCTGATGGCCAACGCCCAGCTGAAACCCATCATTGAGAAGAAGCTCGGAAGCAAATCAGTCAAGATGATCTATGCTGGCGACGGCGCGGAAGCGACGCGCAATGTCCCCACCTCGAAGCATGAGCGTGCATCGTTCACGCTGGAGGAGGCTGACATTCTCGCTCTCGCGCGATGGGCCTGCATCATCGAACGCCACTATGGATGCGCGATGGACATCGAATGGGCCAAAGCTGGCGACACAGGAAAGCTCTATGTCCTGCAAGCCCGCCCCGAGACCGTGCAGTCGCGCAGGGATGCAGGCGTCATTCGCTCGTATCGCATTCTCTCGAAGGGACGCACCCTGGCCAGCGGGCTCAGCATCGGGGAAGCTGTCGCAAGCGGTCGCGTCTGCCTTATCGAAAGCGCGAGCGACATCGGGCGCTTTGTCGATGGATCCGTGCTGGTTACCCACACGACTGACCCTGACTGGGTTCCTATCATGAAGCGCGCGGCGGCAATCATCACTGAGCACGGCGGACGAACGTCGCATGCGGCAATCATCAGCCGGGAGCTTGGCCTGCCCGCCGTGATCGGGGCCAGCGGGGCCATGTCCATCCTGCACGATGAGCAGGAAGTCACCATCTCCTGCGCCGAAGGCGGCGAAGGATTTGTCTATGAGGGCATCGCCGGGATCGAAGTGACAAACGTCGACATCGGCTCGATTCCCAAGACAGAAACAAAAGTGATGCTCAACCTTGCAAACCCGGCGGCCGCTTTTCGCTGGTGGCGCCTGCCGGCGGACGGGGTTGGTCTCGCCCGCATGGAATTCGTGATCAGCAATCACATCAAAGTCCACCCCATGGCGCTGGTCCAGTTCGATCAGCTCAGGGACGAGACCGTCAAACACGGCATTGATGAGCTGACACTCGGATATTCCCACCGGACTGAATACTTCGTCGATCGGCTCGCTCGCGGCCTTGCCCGACTTGCAGCTTCTTTTTATCCCAAGCCCGTCATCATCCGCACCAGCGATTTCAAGACCAATGAATACGCACATCTGCTGGGCGGAGCGCAGTTCGAGCCTCAGGAAGAAAACCCGATGATCGGCTTCCGTGGCGCATCCCGCTATTACTCACCCCGTTACCAGGCGGGGTTCGCCCTAGAATGCCAGGCGCTGAAACGTAGATCTGGACCGACATCCCCGGTCAGCCACGGGGTGCACCATGACGGCCGCCGCAAAGGCCTTTCTCCGGCGCAACCTGCGCGACAAGCGGTTCTGGCCGCTCGCCGTCGCACTCCTGCTCGTCGCCTTGAGCTTCATCGTGAAGCCGCTTTCGCTCACGCGGGACGGTGTCTCTGTGCTGGCGGTGGTCGACATCACCGGCAGCATGAACGTGCGCGACTATACCGGGGCCGACGGCAAGCCGGTGAGCCGGCTCGATACGGCCAGGCGCGCTCTGAGTACGCTCGTCGCCGGGTTGCCCTGCGGCTCGCGCCTCGCGCTCGGCCTCTTTACCGAGCGACGCTCCTTCCTGCTGTTCGCGCCGATTGAGGTTTGCGCCAATTTTGCTCCGCTCGATGGTGCGATCTCAAGCGTCGACGCG
>JBGAKC010000020.1:0-86741 GCA_044224605.1 Hyphomonadaceae bacterium | reverse complement strand
GCAAAGCTGATCACCTGCTCGACCGACGAACGGATGCGATCACCGCGCAACGCTCCATGCCCGTCGGCTTCGCCAGCGGGGATCAGGGGTGGAGGAATCACAACGCTTGCTTCGGGAACGACAACTGGCGCTGACAGCGCAACCGGTGGAACCAATCCGAACCATGCGGGACGCATATCGTCCGGCCGCTCGACGTTAGCGCTAACCCCCAAGCACCCTGCCAGCGCCAGTGCTCCGGCCAGGCTGAACGTTCGAAAAGCCATGAGCGCCTCCTACATCGGCTGGAATCGACGCCAGTCAACCGGCGCGAGCGGCTCAACCGGCCAGCCTCAGCGGGCAGGTTGTTCCGAATAAAGGCAGATCCAGACCTGCGCCTGATTGGAGCAGATGTTGCGGGCGCAACCCACGGATTTTGCCTTGGGGGCCACCATGCGGGAATAAGAGTCGCAGGTGGACGATTTCGACCGGCACAGGCCCTTCGCGACGTCATAGTCAGCGCTTCCCTCACGCCAGCGCGACACGAGGTAGGACGCCGAGATGTCCTGGGCCATGTCGCTGCCGGCAATGCGCCGCATCCCGGCCGCCCAGTAATAGCTCGCGTTCTCGGCCTTGGCTGTGCGTTCGGCTGCGTTGATCGAGCAGGACCCCTTGCCGGCCACCCTAGCGACCGCGTCGGCCCGGGAGGCCAGCTCCGACGACCATTTCAGGGCGGGGACACCCATGCGCTTGCGGGCGTCATTCTGGGCCGCCAGCATCCCCGTAAGCTTTAGCGGCTCGATGCCGGCGTCTGCAGCTGGCGCGGTCAAGGCCGCGGTGGCGCTTGTGTTGGGAACGGCGTTGCCCTTCTGGGCGGTTGCGAGACCGTCCAGCGAACCCAGCAGCACAAGCGCCGCCAGCAAGCGTGCGAATCTGAACTTCATGCCGTTCTTCGCGGGCCGATTTCGTGCCCGAACCGTCGGGCTATCCTTTTTGGTGACAAGTGCAACCACTATGCCCGGATTCGGAGCAAAAATAAGGGTGGAGAGCAGATCAAATTTAGGCAGCCCGAAACCCCGAAAGGGTGCGACGCCACAAGGGTTGCGCCCCCTGTTCACCATGGATAAACCCTGCCGCAATTTGCCGCCGCCCAACTCTCCCAGGTGATATGCCCAAGCGCACAGACATCAAGTCCATCCTGGTCATTGGCGCCGGGCCAATCGTCATCGGGCAGGCGTGCGAATTCGATTATTCGGGGGTGCAGGCGATCAAGGCGCTGAAGTCGGAAGGTTACCGGGTGATCCTGGTAAACTCCAACCCGGCCACGATCATGACCGACCCGGAACTGGCGGACGCGACCTACATCGAGCCGATCACGCCGGAGATGGTCGCCAAGATCATCGAGAAGGAGAAGCCCGACGCCCTGCTCCCCACCATGGGCGGCCAGACGGCGCTGAACTGCGCGCTGAAGCTCGAGCAGATGGGCGTCCTGAAAAAGCACGGCGTCGAAATGATCGGCGCCAAAGCCGAGGCGATCGAGAAGGCGGAAGACCGCGCCAAGTTCCGCGCCGCCATGGACAAGATCGGCCTCGAGAGCCCGCGCTCGGCCATCGTTGCCTCGCCGGAGATCAAGAGCGCTGACGGCAAGACGGAGTACGACCTAAAGGCCGGCTTGGCCGAGGCCATGCGCCAGATGGAAATCGTCGGCCTGCCCTGCATCGTGCGCCCGGCCTTCACGCTCGGCGGTCTCGGCGGTGGTGTTGCCTACAACCGCCAGGAATTCGAGGAGATCGTCACGCGCGGTCTCCAGATGTCTCCGGTCTCGCAAATCCTGATCGACGAGAGCCTGCTCGGCTGGAAGGAATTCGAGATGGAAGTCGTCCGTGACCGCGCGGACAACTGCATCATCATCTGCTCGATCGAGAACATCGATCCCATGGGCGTCCACACCGGCGACTCGATCACTGTCGCCCCCGCCCTCACGCTCACCGACCGCGAATACCAGGTGATGCGCAACGCCTCGATCGCCGTACTGCGCGAGATTGGCGTCGAGACCGGCGGATCGAACGTGCAGTTCGCCGTGAACCCGGACAATGGCCGTCTCGTGATCATCGAGATGAACCCGCGCGTCTCGCGCTCGTCGGCCCTCGCCTCGAAAGCCACTGGCTTCCCGATCGCCAAGATCGCGGCGAAACTCGCCATCGGCTACACGCTGGACGAACTCGACAACGACATCACGGGCGTCACCCCGGCCTCGTTCGAGCCGACGATCGATTACGTCGTCACCAAGATCCCGCGCTTTGCATTCGAAAAATACAAAGGCGCTGATCCGAACCTCACCACGCAGATGAAATCCGTCGGCGAGGCGATGGCCATAGGCCGGACCTTCCAGGAATCGCTGCAGAAGGCGCTGCGTTCGCTCGAGACCGGCATCTCAGGCTTCGACGAGCAGGTCATCCCGGGCGGCAGCGACCGCAACTCACTGATCGCGGCGGTCTCGCGCGCGACCGAGAAGCGGCTGCTAAATGTCGGCCAGGCGCTGCGCGAAGGCGTCAGCGTTGAGGAGGTCCATAACGCCTCGAAGATCGACAAATGGTTCCTGCGCCAGATCGCCGAGATCATCACGCAAGAAGCCGGCATCAAGGCGAACGGCCTGCCGAAGACCGCCGAAGAGTGGACGCGCATCAAGGCGATGGGCTTCTCCGACGTGCGCCTCGCCAAGCTGACCGGGGGCAAGGAACTCGACGTCCGCGCAGCCCGTCACAAACTCGGCGTGCGCCCGGTCTACAAACGCATCGACACCTGCGCGGCCGAATTCGCAGCCAAGACGCCCTACCTCTACTCGACCTACGAAACCGGCTGGATCGGCGCGAATGGCGAAGCCATCCCGCCACAGAACGAGGCGGATCCCTCCGGCCGCCGCAAAGCGATGATCCTCGGTGGCGGCCCCAACCGCATCGGCCAGGGCATAGAGTTCGACTATTGCTGCTGCCACGCGGCCTTCGCCATGGCGGACCTCGACATCGAGTCCATCATGGTCAACTGCAACCCGGAAACGGTCTCGACCGACTACGATACGTCCGACCGTCTCTATTTCGAGCCGCTGACCCTCGAAGACGTCTCCGAGATCATCCATCTCGAGCAGACCAGGGGCAATTTCCTCGGCGTGATCGTGCAGTTCGGCGGCCAGACGCCACTGAAGCTGGCGCAGGGCCTCAAGAAGTCCGGCGCGCCGATCCTCGGAACGACGCCCGACTCCATCGACCTCGCGGAAGACCGCGAACTATTCTCGCAGCTGCTCGACAAGATCGGCCTCAAGCAGGCGCCGAGCGCCATCGCCCGCACCGATGAAGAGGCGATCGCCGCCGCCAACCGCATCGGCTATCCGGTCATGCTGCGCCCGAGCTTCGTGCTCGGCGGCCGCGCGATGGAAATCGTTCACGACGAAGCCGACCTCAAGCGCTACGTGCGCGAGGCCGTGCAGGTCTCCGGCGACACGCCCCTGCTGGTCGACCGCTATCTTGCCGACGCCATCGAGGTGGACGTCGACGCCATGTGCGATGGCGATGCGACGCATGTCGCCGGCATCATGGAACACATCGAGGAAGCCGGCATCCACTCGGGCGATTCGGCCTGCTCCATTCCGCCCTACACGCTCTCGAAGGCGATCGTCGACCGTCTCTCCGACCAGGCGCGCAAGCTGGCCAAGGCGCTCAACGTCAAAGGCCTGATGAACGTGCAGTTCGCGGTGAAGGGCGATGAGATCTACGTCCTCGAAGCCAACCCGCGCGCCTCGCGCACAGTGCCCTTCGTCGCCAAGGCGGTCGGCAAGCCGTTCGCCGCCATCGCTGCGAAAGTCATGGCCGGCGAGACGCTCGCTTCGTTCAATCTCGGCCCGGGCCCGATCACCGGCCCGCGCATCGCGGTGAAGGAAGCCGTGTTCCCCTTCTCGCGCTTCCCGGGCGTCGATCCGCTGCTGGGACCGGAGATGCGTTCCACCGGCGAGGTCATGGGCCTCGATACGTCGTTCGGCGCGGCCTACCTCAAGAGTCAGATCGCTGCCGGAATGGCCTTGCCTGCTTCCGGCTGCGTGTTCATCTCGGTGCGTGACAGCGACAAGGCGGCGATCGAACAGCCGGCCCGCGAAATCGCCGCGCTGGGCTTCACCATCATCGCGACCGGCGGCACTGCACAGTTTCTTTTCGACAAGGGCATCAAGTTGGAACGGGTGAACAAGGTGCTGGAAGGCCAGCCGCACGTCGTCGACGCCTTGCTTAATGGCAAGGTCCAGCTGGTGTTCAACACCACGGAAGGCGCGCAATCCCTGATGGACTCGGCGTCAATCCGCCGGGCGGCCCTGCAGCATGGTATCCCCTACTACACGACGATTTCGGGGGCTCGGGCCGCTGTTCAGGCCATCAGGGCGCTGAAAACACGCCCGCTTGAAGCCGGCGCGCTTCAGACCTACTCTTGATTGTTCCCGGTCGTGCCGACGCTACCGATCGGTAGAACAATTCCTTTATTTTCGGCGTTATCAATAGGACTACCCATGCAGCGCATTCCCATGACGTCTGAGGGCTTCGAGGCCCTGCAGGCGGAACTGAAGACCCTGAAATCCGAAGAGCGCCCGGCGGTGATCGCGGCGATTTCGGAAGCGCGCAGCCATGGCGACCTGTCTGAGAATGCGGAATACCACGCAGCCAAGGAGAAGCAGAGCTTCATCGAGGGCCGCATCCTCGAACTCGAGGACAAACTCGCGCGCGCCGACGTGATCGAGACGTCCAAGCTGCAGGGCAAGACCGTGAAGTTCGGCGCCACCGTGAAGGTGACTGACGAGGACACTGGCGAGACCTTCACCTACAAGATCGTGGGCGAAGACGAAGCCAACGTGAAGCAGAAGAAGATCTCGATCTCCTCGCCCATCGCCCGCGCGATGATCGGCAAGGAAGAAGGCGACACGGCCGAGGTTTCCGCCCCCGGCGGCGCGAAGTCGTTCGAGATTGTCTCGATCAGCTGGAAGTAACGTGGCGCACGGTCCGTCGGTCTGGTGTGTCGCCGACGGCCGCGCGGGCATTCTCAATCAGACCAAGGCGCTTGCCGCCGCGCTCGCCGAACCCGAGCACGCGGCAAAGCTCGCGCAGATCCACTCGGATGCAAAGAGCCGAGAAGTGATCCTGCAGCCGCAGGGCTTCCAGCTGAACCTGCGCCCGGATCTGTGGCCCATGCCGCTATCGGCGCTGCCCGAGGAGCAACGCAAGCTGCTGGCGCCGCCCTGGCCGGATGTGTGGGTCGCGGCAGGCCGCCGCTCCATCCCCTACTCGCGGATGATGCGGAAGCTGTCGGGCGGCAGGACGCTGGTCGTGCAGACGCAACATCCGAAAGTGTCGCTCGACGCGTTCGATCTTGTCATTCCACCCGAGCACGACGGCCTCGCCGGCCCTAACGTGTTCCCGATCCTCGGCTCGCCGGTCTGGTTCTCGAACGAGCGCGTCGCCGATGCGAAGCAAGGCTTTGCGCACCTGTCGCAAGCCGATGGCCAAAAAGTGCTCGTCTCGCTGGGTGGCGACTCGAAAACGCACCGTTTCACCGACGCCCGCGCCGCGGCCATCGAGGCGGACCTGCGCAAGCTGTCGCCGGGCCGCCGTTTCTGGATCACCGTCTCCCGCCGCACGCCCGAACCCGTCCGCCAGCGCTTCAGGAAGCTCGCCGGTGAGCTCGGCGCAGTGTTCTGGGAGGACGAGCAACGCGACGGGCCAAACCCGTATGTCGCCTTCCTGTCGATGTGCGAGATCGCACTGGTCACCGAGGACAGCGCCAACATGCTGGCCGATCCCGCCTTCTTCGGAAAACCGATCCATATCCTGAAGCTGGAAGGATCATCCCCACGCTTCGACAGGCTCCATCAGGGCTTCGTCGCGAAGGGCGCCGCCCGCTGGTTCACCGGTGATATCCAGCCGTGGAGCTATCCGCCCATTCGGGAAGCCGCCCGCGCCGCCGACGAGATCGTCCGCCTGCTGCTCCACCGCCACGCGAAACCCTAGAAAAACTCAACTGAGCCAATGGGGTTCGCCCCGGCCCTTTTCCGTTCACCCCGACATCCCCAGAATATCAGGGCCGGCGCATACTGCCCCATTCCGTGCGCGGGAATGGCCCGTTAGGAAGGGCCAGCAACAGGATTTCCGATGACCGCCCTCAACAAGCCCGCAAGGCACTCCCAGATCATCATTCTCGGCTCCGGCCCGGCCGGATACACGGCCGCGATCTATGCCGCGCGAGCGCTACGCAAGCCGATGCTGATCGCCGGCATCCAGCCGGGCGGCCAGCTGACCATCACGACGGATGTCGAGAACTATCCGGGGTTTGCCGACGTCATCCAGGGCCCCTGGCTGATGGAACAGATGCGCGCCCAGGCGATCCACATGGGAACGGAGTTGGTGGAAGACCACATCATCAAGGCCGAGCTCCAGACGAAGCCGTTCAGGCTCACGGGCGATAGCGGCGCGGTCTACACCTGCGACGTGCTGGTGATCGCCACCGGCGCGCAAGCCAAATGGCTGGGCCTCGAGAGCGAGTCGAAGTTCAAGGGTTTCGGCGTCTCCGCCTGCGCCACCTGCGATGCGTTCTTCTATAAGCAGAAAGAGGTCATCGTCGTCGGCGGCGGCAACACCGCCGTGGAAGAGGCGCTGCACCTGACGCACTTCGCCTCGAAGGTCACCGTCGTTCACCGCCGCGACCATTTCCGCGCCGAGAAGATCCTTCAGGACCGCCTGTTCAAGAACCCGAAGGTCAATGTGCTCTGGAACACGGAGCTCATCGACGTGATCGGTCAGGAAGGTCCGCTCAGCGTCACAAAGGCCAAGCTGAAGAACCTCAAGACCGGAGAAATCACCGAGCAACCCGTGCATGGCGTCTTCATCGCCATTGGCCACGCCCCACAGACACAACTGTTCACCGGCCAGCTCGAAATGAAGCTCGGCGGCTATCTGCACACCGCGCCGAATTCGACGGCGACCTCGATCCCCGGCGTCTTCGCCGCTGGCGACGTGGCTGACGACATCTTCCGCCAGGCCGTCACCGCCGCCGGCCTCGGCTGCATGGCCGCGCTCGAAGCCGAGAAATATCTCGAAGGCCTGCCGAGCCATGCAGCGAAAGTCGCGGCGGAGTAGTTTCCTCGCATCTGCGAACCAGTTAGGCATTCCTCGGATCGGGGGCTGGCCATGTTGATATCGCGCAGGGGACTGGTGACCGCGGCCGCCTCCGCCAGCATTGCACCTTTCGCCTTTGCCCAGGCCGCCAGCAAGCCCGACCACGCTGGCTATGCTCCTTGGTCACCGCCCAAGTCGACCGGCCTGAAAGCTCCTCTCGAGAAAATGGTCGATCTGGGCGGCAAACAGCTCAGCATCGGCGAATGGATGGCGGGACAGCCCGCCGTGCTGTCGCTCTGGGCGACGTGGTGCGGCCCGTGCCTCGCCGAGAAGCTTTACCAGGCGAAGATGTCGGCCCGATTGGTCCAGGCCAACACCCGCCTCCGCTTCCTCGCTATCCAGGCCTTCGATGACGTCTCGCTTCGTGACGCGCGCAAGGTGCTCAAGAAACTAGGAGCGGACACGCTCACAAACGCACGCGCGAGCGGTGAGGCTGAAAAGGCGTTTGTTTCCATCTTCGGAAAATCACCCGTCGAGCCCTGGCGGACCTCCATGCCCGCCTTGCTCCTTGTCACCGGCGATGGAGAAATTCTTGGCAGTGTCATCGGCATGATGCCAAGCATCGAAGGCAAAGACAGTTATTGGGCTGACGACACGACGTTCGATTTCCTGTCTAAGCTGTGACATGACCTCACGAACAGATTACGATGCCTGGCTATTGCGCGCGCCCAAGCTGGGCATTGAAGTGATACCTGGCCTGCACAAGGCCCTGCCCGGCAAGCTCGACGACGTCGACGTGAAACCCGGCGAGCCGGTGCGCTTCGGCGGCTATGGCGAGGATCGCAGCCTCTACACCCAGCCGCTGTTTGCGCCGGAGGGTGAAGAACCGCGCACCGTTCACCTTGGCATCGACATCTTCGCGCCGGCTGACACCGACGTGATCACGCCGCTGCATGCACGCGTGCATTCTTCGCGCATCAACGACAATGCGGGTGATTACGGTCCCACCATCATCCTCGAGCACGCGCCTGCGCCCGGCGTGAAGTTCTACACACTCTACGGCCACCTCAATCGCGACAGTCTCAAAGGGCTCAAGCCCGGCTCAGCCTTCATGGCGGGCGAGCGCATCGCGGAGCTCGGTACGAAGCGCGAGAATGGCGGCTGGCCGCCGCATCTGCACTTTCAGATCATCCTCGATATCGGTTCGGCCAAGGGCGACTATCCGGGCGTGTGCAAGGCCAGCGAACGCGACCACTGGCTGACAATTTGCCCCGACCCGCGCCCCCTTCTTGGCCTTCCCACGGCCTGATAGCCTCTTCCCGGGATGCCGGGAGACCCACGCATGAAGCGCCTTATGATTGCTGCCGCCTGTGCAGCGCTGGCCTGTCTCGCTCCGGCAACAGCGCAACCGATGGGCGCGATCCTGCTCAAACCGGCGCGCGTGTTCGACGGCGTCGACTCAAAGCCTCACGAGGGCTGGCAGGTGCTGGTGCAGGACGATCGCATCATCGCCATCGGTTCGAATATTCCCGTACCAGCCGGCGCCCGCGTGATTGAGCTTCCAGGCGAAACACTCATGCCGGGCATGATCGAGGGCCACGGCCATCTGTTCCTGCATCCCTACAACGAGACGAGCTGGGATGATCAGGTGCTGCACGAGGCGCTGTCGCTGCGCACGGCGCGCGCGGTGGTTCAGGCCAAAGCCACGCTGATGGCCGGCTTCACCAGCGAGCGGGATCTCGGCACGGAGGGTGCGGGATACGCGGATGTCGGCCTCAAGCAAGCGATCAATCAGGGCATCATTCCCGGTCCGCGCATGGTCGTCTCGACGCGCGCCATCGTTGCGAAGGGAGCCTACGGCCCAAAGGGGTTCGAGCCGGGCGTGGAGGTTCCGCTGGGGGCGGAGGAAGCCAGCGGCGTCGACGACATCGTCCGCGTGGTGCGCTCGCAGGTGGCCGCCGGGGCCGATGTGGTGAAGCTGTATGCCGACTATCGCTGGCGTCCGGGCGAAGAGAGCCGGCCGACATTCTCGCAGGCGGAGTTGAAAGCCGCAGTCGAGGCTGCGCATGACGCAGGAAGGCCGGTGGCCGTGCACGCCGCCACGGCTGAAGGCATGCGCCGTTCGGTGGCCGCCGGGGCAGACACGGTCGAGCATGGCGATGGCGGCACGCCGGAGATCTTCAAGGCAATGAAGGAACGCGGCATGTTCTTCTGCCCCACCCTTGCCGCCGGAGACGCCATCGCGCGCTATCGCGGCTGGAACGGCGCGGATCCCAAACCTGCGTCAGTCTCTGAAGGCCTCAAGGCGTTTGCTCTCGCGCGGCAGGCAGGCGTCGCCATGTGCGTGGGCGGGGATGTCGGCGTGTTCGCGCACGGGGACAATGTCCGCGAGATGGAGCAGATGGCCGCCGCCGGCATGCCAGCGGCGCAAGTGCTGATCTCCGCCACGTCGGTCAATGCAAAGATGCTGCGCATGGACGACAAGGTGGGGACGCTGAAAGCCGGCATGCTGGCCGACGTGATCGCCGTGCCGGGCGATCCCACGCAGGACATAAAGGCCCTGCGCGGCGTGAACTTCGTGATGAAGGGCGGCGTGATCTATCACGAAGGGCGCTAACGACTACGCAAGAAGGGTCGCAGCATCCAGGCCGCTTTCTCGCCGGCCGGATGGCCCGCTATTTCCGAGCGCGGAGGAAAATCCGGGCGGTCCAATCCTTGTCCACATCGACCGTCGTCAGGTCGAGCTTCGAGATGTTGGCGAACATCGTGCAGACATGGGGGTCAAGATAGCCCCACCGCGCGGTCGGCTCGGCCTTCACAGCGCCCTTGTTTGCCTTGTCGACATTGCAGACCACAGCGTCCCAGCGTGCATCCGGCGTCTGGTTCCACAGCTGCGCCAATGTCGGCATGGGCATGGTGGTGATGTTGGTCTCGTAGACCACGTCGAAATTCTCGGTCCGCACCGCCTTGGGTTCGAAGCTGGGACCAACGGGGTTGCCCGGCTGCGCCAGTGCAGGCGCGGCCGTCATCAACGCAACACAGGAAGCAAGAAGCAGACGCATGGGAGATCGCCTCGCATCGGACTGAGGCCACATAACGCGCCCGCCGGCGCCAGATTTCAATGCAGAACCCGCAAGGGTTGAAAGGCCACGCGTCAAGCCGCCGCCATCAGGCTTTCGAACAGCCTCACGCCGTCGTTTCCGCCTTCCTGACCGGCCATCGCCCGCTCGGGGTGAGGCATCAGGCCGAGCACGCGGCCGTTCTCCGACAGCACGCCGGCGATGTCGCGGGCCGAGCCGTTAGGATTTCCAAGATAGCGGAACGCCACGCGGCCTTCGCCTTCCAGGCGGTCGAGCGTCCCATCGTCCGCAAAGTAGTTCCCATCATGATGCGCGATCGGGAAGGAGACTTCGCGCTGGTTCTTGTAGCCTGCCGTGAAGGCCGAGGAATTGCTCGCGATGGCCAGCGGCTGCGGACGGCAGACAAAGTTAAGCGACGCATTGCGCAACAGCGCGCCGGGCAAGAGGCCGAGTTCCGTCGCAACCTGGAAGCCGTTGCAGATCGCAAGAACATAGCCGCCCTTCGCCGCATGGGCGCGGATCGCCTCGCCGATCGGCGAGGCCGCCGCCATGGCGCCGGAGCGGAGATAATCGCCATAGGAGAACCCTCCCGGCAGGACGATCAGATCCAGCTTGTCCGGCAGCTTCCCGTCCTTGTGCCAGACCATCGCGGGTTCCTGCCCCGTGACCTGGCGCAGGGCGACCTGCGCGTCGCGGTCGCAGTTGGAACCGGGGAAGACGATGACGGCGGATTTCATTGGGTCTGGCCTTGGGAGGTTCCCGTTGCGCGGGCCTCTAGCAGGTTTCCCCGCGAGTCGCGAGGGCTTGAACGGAGGCAAAGTTGACCGGAATTGATACGAGTCCTAGGGTTTTACGGCCTGGAGAGAGAATTGCCATGCGGATGATGATCCCGGCCCTCGCCGTTCTCGGCCTTATGGCCGCCGGTGGTTGCGCAACCCAGAAGACCTACGAGACAGTGCTCAACGTCTGCTCGAGCGGCAACGGCACTGTGAAGACGGCGACCGTCATCAAATCGAGCGGTGATCCGCATGTGGACAATTATCTGAAGGACCAAGTCGCCAGTCAGGCGGTCTATCAGCCGACCAAAGAGCTTTCCTGCAAGCCGATGACGGTCGAATACAGGGACAATGCCAACAAGTCGTTCAGCGACAGCTAGCTCAGTTGTAGAAAATTACCCCCGCCCCGAGCGCGATCAGCGCGAAGCCGACGGCATGCTTCCACGTCAGCGGCTCGCCCAGCACCCACACCGAGAAGCCCGCGAACACGACCAGCGTGATCACCTCCTGCATCGTCTTCAGCTCGGCGGCGGAATAGATCTCATGCCCGAGGCGATTGGCCGGCACAGCCATCCAGTATTCCGCCAGCGCAATACCCCAGCTGGCGAACACCGCGGCCCACAGAGGGGCCTCCTTGAATTTCAGGTGGCCGTACCACGCCGTCGTCATGAAGACGTTCGATCCGATCAGCAGGACGACGGGCGTCCACCAGGCCGTGGGCATGACTTCTCCGTCACTTTTCACTACCCGATTTTCGCCTGATTCCACGCGCACGGGAGAGGCGGACTATGGCACACCCCCGGGAGAGACCGATGCACAGGCTGATCATCGCTGCCGCTCTGCTGGCCGCCTGCGCGGGCTGCAACACGATTGCCGGGATCGGGAAGGACCTACAGACCGTGGGCGGCGTCATGACCGGCACCGCCGATGGGGCCAGGAACGGCGCAACCCAGCCTGCCACCGGCAAGCCGCCCTGCGTCCCGGATGACAAGGGACGCCTGCCGGCAGGCTGTACCAGCGGTCACTAGCCCAGCTTGCGGAAACTGACGCGAGGGGCCATCTTTCAACGGGACAACAACAAGGGGTCACCCTAATGCGTAAACTGCTTTTCGCCGTGATGCTCGCCACGCCGCTTCTGGTTTCGGCCTGCAACACCATCGCCGGCCTCGGCAAGGACGTCGGAGCCGTGGGCGACGTGGTGTCCAAGACGGCCGAAGAGAACAAGTGAGCTAGAGGGCTTCCTGTTCCTGAAAATGTCGATCGCGCGTCCGTGCGGGCGCGCGATTTTCGTTTGCGTCGACTTGGCTAGGCCTAGGCGATCTCGATCGAGTAGCGTTCGACGACGGTGTTAGCGAGCAGCTTCTCACACATGTCCTTCACGCGCTTCTCGGCGTCGGCTTTCGACAGGCCGTCCTTCAGTTCGATCTCGATGGTCTTGCCGCAGCGAACCGCACCGACCTCATCGAAGCCAAGGCGACCGAGCGCATCGCCCACCGCCTTGCCCTGCGGGTCGAGCACGCCGGCTTTCAGCGAGACATGGACTTTGGCGCGCATGACTATTTCCCGTTGCCAGCCCGCACAGAGGGCTACTTTCCGCTAAAGGACAGGATCTCCGCCCCGCCCGCTTCCTTGATGATTCCGAGACGCCGCGCAACCTCAGCATAGGCCTCCGTGACGCCGCCGAGATCGCGGCGGAAGCGATCCTTGTCCAGCTTCTCACCCGTTGTCATGTCCCACAGGCGGCAAGAGTCCGGGCTGATCTCGTCGGCGAGTACGGTGCGGACCATCTCGCCTTCATAGAGGCGGCCGAACTCCACCTTGAAGTCCACCAGCTTGATCTGCGCGCCCGCGAAGAGGCCCGTTAGGAAGTCGTTGATGCGCAGCGTCATCGCGATTATGTCGTCGATCTCCTGGTGCGTGGCCCAGTTGAACGCCGTGATGTGCTCCTCGGTAACCATCGGGTCGCCGAGTTCGTCCTTCTTGTAGCAGAACTCGATGATCGAGCGCGGCAGCGGCGTGCCTTCCTCGATGCCCAGCTTCTTGGAGAGCGATCCGGCGGCCACGTTGCGGCAGATCACTTCGAGCGGGATGATCTCGACTTCGCGGATCAGCTGCTCGCGCATGTTGATGCGCTTGAGGAAATGGGTCGGCAGGCCGATGGAATTCAGCTGCATCATCACGAATTCGGAGATGCGGTTGTTGAGCACGCCCTTGCCGTCCAGCACGGCGCGTTTCTCGTTATTGAAGGCGGTCGCATCGTCCTTGAAATACTGGATGAGCGTGCCCGGCTCGGGCCCCTCGTAGAGGATCTTCGCCTTGCCTTCGTAAATCTTGCGCCGTTTGACCATCACTCGTCTCCTGGCCGGAAAACGGCTTCCCCCGTGTCCCGACTCGCGTAGGAAGGCGGTTCCTAGCCCATCCCCGGCGCGGCGTCCTGTCCGGCATCGTCGCGGGGGTGTTTTTAGCCCTTCCCAGGGGCTATATCGACGTGGGATGCGCAGGGCGCAAGCGACCTGAGGGAGACGAAGTGTGAGCGGTTTCGATAAGCGTGAACGGGCTGAGGAGGGCAAGTTCGCCCTCGACCAGGAACTCCGGTTCAAGGCAAATGCCCGTCGAAACAAGCTCCTGGGCCTGTGGGCCGCTGAAAAGCTTGGGAAAACCGGCGAAGCCGCCTCCACCTACGCCACCGAAGTCGTGAAATCGGACTTCGAAGCCCCCGGCGAAGAAGATGTTTTCCGCAAGGTGAAAGGCGATTTCGACAAGGCCGGCGTCGCGATCACGGACCATCAGCTGCAGCGCCAGATGGCCGAGCTGTTGGAAACCGCCATCGCCCAGGTCAAATCCGAGAAAAAATAGAGCTTCGGATCGGCTGCCTGATCACGGGCGGCGCCCGACTCTTTTTCCAGCGGCCGGCTGGGGGCGTTCACCAACGCCCCCATGCGAACTCCCGCAATACCGCGACGATTTGCGGGAGGCGGCGGCTGCTTGTGCCAGCGCGGTGCAGGCTTCCCGCGGTCATGGTGAATCCGTTCAATGAAACGCGTGCGGCGCGCCCGGCGCTTCCTTAACTCGTGGCGCGCAGAGTCGATCCTGAAGATCGGCACGCGCCGGTCTGGTCCCAACCGAACCTGCCCCTGACACGCTCTCCCCCGGAGCGTTCCGCGCCTTTGTCCCCCCTGGGCGCAGCAGGTTCGGCTGGAGCGACGGCGCGTTCCCCTGCGCGCCCTGTGGCTCCGCCATCATGGCCTTGGGCCGGACCCCGGAGGGGCGTCCGGCCCATTCTTTTTCAGATGTGTCTCAGTGATGGAGCGACCCAGGAGTGCGTGCTGACGGCGTCGAGAACACGACCTCAGGCACGTCTTGGCATTCATGCCTCAGCATTTCCGCGCGAAGCGCAATCAGGTCGCCGCGCACCTCGGCCAGACCTTCGTTCATCTTGTTGAATGCCAGCACATTCACGCCAAGCACGCGAACGGCGGCGCCCCCATCTCGTGGTGCATCACGGCCAGTTCCTTGGCAAAGCACGCCTCCGTGCCTGCCTTTGTGTCGAACCACGAACGCAAGAGCTCGCACGTCTGCGTGCCGTCGCGTGTCAGCTTGCTGAGCGTAGGCTTTACCGTCGGCGGATAAGAAGAGGGTCCCTCAGGGGCGTCTGTTGCGCACGCCCCGAGCAGAGTTGCAGCAACCAGCAATCCCCCAACCCTAGCCATTTAGGCTTTTCCAAATACCCGCTCGAAGATGGTATCGACACCCTTGAAGTGGTAGCCGAGATCGAACATCTCGCTCAGCTCTGCTTTTGTCAGCAGTTTCGACACGTCGGCGTCGCCCTCGAGATTGCGCTGGAAGTCGCCGTCCTTGCGGTTGGCGTCCCGCCACACTTTCATCGCATTGCGCTGGACCAGGCGATAGGCGTCCTCGCGGCTCGCGCCCTTCTCCACCAGCGCCAGCAGCACGCGCTGCGAATTATGCAGACCGCCGAGCTTTCCAAGGTTCGCCGCCATGTTGTCGGGGTAGATCAGCAACTGCTCGATCACGCCGGCGAGGCGGTTCAGCGCGAAATCCAGGTGGATCGTCGCATCCGGCCCGATGCCGCGCTCGACCGACGAATGCGAGATGTCCCGCTCGTGCCACAGCGCCACGTTCTCCATCGCCGGTATCACTGCCGAACGCACAAGACGCGCCAGCCCGGTGAGGTTTTCGGTCAGCACCGGATTCCGCTTGTGCGGCATGGCCGACGAGCCCTTCTGCCCTTCCGAGAAGAACTCCTCCGCTTCCAGCACTTCCGTGCGCTGCAGGTGGCGGATTTCCGTCGCGATCCGCTCGATCGAGGACGCCGTCACGGCCAGCGCCGCGAAGAACGCAGCATGCCGGTCACGCGGGATCACCTGCGTCGAGACAGGCTCCACGGCCAGCCCAAGCTTCTTCGCGACCATGACTTCGATACGCGGATCGATGTTCGCGAACGTCCCCACCGCGCCGGAGATCGCGCAGGTCGAGATTTCCTCGCGCGCGGCTTCGAGCCGCTTCCGGTTGCGCGCCATCTCGGCATGGAAACCGGCAAGCTTCACCCCGAACGTCGTCGGCTCGGCGTGGATGCCGTGGCTGCGCCCGATGGTCGGGGTCAGCTTGTGTTCGAACGCCCGCTTCTTCAGCGCCGCCAGAACTCGATCCGTCCCCTTCAGCAGGATATCGCTCGCCCGCTGCAGCTGCACAGCCAGGCAGGTATCCAGCACGTCGGACGACGTCATGCCGAGGTGAAGGAAACGCGCCTCGTCCCCTACATGCTCCGCCACCGAGGTCAGGAAGGCGATGACGTCGTGCTTCACCTCGCGCTCAATCTCGTCGATGCGCTCCACATTGAAGCCGCCCCGCTCGCGGACCGCCTTGGGTACATCCTTCGGGATCATCCCCAGCTCGGCCATCGCCTCGGCCGCCAGCGTCTCGATTTCGAGCCAGATCGAATAACGGGTCTCCGGCGACCAGATCGCCGTCATTTCGGGCCGGGAATAGCGAGGAATCATGGAAAAGGCTCCGCGTTCGCGGAGCCTTTACGCCATCACGGCGCGCCTAACTAGCCCGCGTTCAGGGCATATCCCGCCGAGCGGACCGTACGGATCGGGTCTTCCCCGCCGCCCTTGCCCAGAGCCTTGCGCAGGCGGCCGATGTGAACATCCACCGTCCGGGTCTCCACATAGACGTCCGAACCCCAGACCGCGTCCAGCAGCTGTTCGCGCGAGAAAACGCGGCCCGGGTGCTGGATGAAATAGTCGAGAAGGCGGAACTCGGTCGGTCCCAGATGGATTTCGACCTCGTTGCGAACTACGCGGTGGGCGGCGCGGTCGATCGAGATGTCGCCCACTACCACCACGTCCTCGGCCAGCGCCGGGCGGATGCGGCGCATCACGGCGCGGATACGAGCTGTCAGCTCCGACATCGAAAAGGGTTTGGTCATGTAGTCGTCGGCGCCGACGTCGAGACCGCGGATGCGATCCGTCTCCTCGGCGCGCGCGGTGAGCATGATGATCGGCAGGTTGCGCGTTGAAGGCTTGGAGCGCAGCCGGCGCGCCACCTCGATGCCGGCCAGCTTCGGCAGCATCCAGTCGAGCAGCACGATGTCCGGGAGGCGTTCGTCGATGGTCAACAGGGCTTCCTCGCCGTCGGCTGCGACCGCAACCTCATAGCCTTCCTTGATCAGATTGTACCTGATCAGCTCGACCAGTGATGGCTCGTCCTCGACGATGAGGGCGTAGGGTCTAGTCGCCGCTGCGGGGCGCATGGGGGGGCGTTCGATCTCAGTTGCTGTTGAGGGCATCGACCTTCGGCCTGTCGGTTGGGAGCTGTTCGCCAGTCACGAGGAAGTGGATTTCCTCGGCGATATTGGTGCAGTGGTCGCCGATCCGTTCCAGATTCTTTGCGACAAAGAGCAGGTGCGCGCACGCGGAAATCGTGCGCGGGTCTTCCATCATGTAGGTCAGCACTTCACGGAACAGCGACTGGTAGTGTTCGTCCACTTCCTCGTCGCGCGACCACACCTTGCTGGCGGCGTCCGTCTCCAGCGCGGAGTAGGCGTCCAGCACGCGCTTTAGCTGTGCGCCGACCAGACGGCCCATGCGCGAGACGCCCTTGAGCGGGCCTGACGGCTCCAGCGTGTCGACGACCTTGGCGCGCTTGGCGATGTTCTTGGCGAGGTCGCCGATGCGCTCCAGTTCGGCCGCGATCTTCATCGCCGAGATCGTCTGGCGCAGGTCGCGCGCCAGCGGCTGGCGCAGAGCAAGCAGGCGAAGAATCTTCTTTTCGACCTCAACCTGCAGCGCATCGATCTGCGGATCACGCGCCACAACGGTGTCGGCCAGCGCGAGGTCGCGCGTCGCGATCGCCTGGATGGCGTCCGACAGCATGTCCTCGGCAAGGCCGCCCATGCGGGCGATATCGCCCGAAAGCTCCTCGAGATCCTGCGAGAAAGACCTGACTGTGTGTTCGGTCATATTCCTGTCCTTTCACCAGCCCCTAGGGCGTGCACCCTAGCCGAAACGTCCGGTGATATAGTCCTGCGTGCGCGACTCGCGCGGATTGGTGAAGATCGTCTCTGTCGGGCCGTTTTCAACCAGCTTGCCGAGGTGGAAGAAGGCCGTCCGCTGCGACACGCGCGCGGCCTGCGCCATCGAGTGCGTCACGATCACGATGCAGTAGTTTTCCTTGAGCTCGTCAATGAGCTCTTCGATCTTGGCCGTCGCAATCGGGTCGAGCGCCGAGCACGGCTCGTCCATCAGGATCACTTCGGGGTTCACCGCGATCGCACGCGCGATCACCAGGCGCTGCTGCTGGCCGCCGGAGAGGCCCATGCCCGAGGCGCCGAGGCGGTCCTTCACCTCGTCCCACAGGCCAGCCTTCTGCAGCGACACTTCCACGATCTCGTTCAGTTCGCGGCGCGAGGCGGCAAGGCCATGCAGGCGCACGCCATAAGCCACGTTGTCGAAGATGGATTTGGGGAACGGGTTCGGCTTCTGGAACACCATGCCGACCTGGGCGCGCAGCAGCACCGGGTCGATCGACTTGTCGTTGACGTCGTCGCCGTCGATCTCGATCTTGCCCGTCACGCGGCAGCCGGGGATCGTGTCGTTCATGCGGTTGATCGAGCGCAGGAAGGTGGACTTGCCGCAGCCGGACGGGCCGATCAGCGCCGTTACCGATTTCTCGGGCATGTCCAGCGAGACGTCGAACAGGGCCTGCTTCTCGCCATAGTAAACCGAAACGCCCGTTGCCTTGACCTTGGCGACGCTCGAGGCGGCGGCCTGCTTGGCGGCCGCGGCCGCGGCGGCGACGTCTATCCGCGGCGGGGCAATCGTCTCCATTCGGCTCATCACCCTCTCCGCTCGATCGCGCGCCTGTATGCCATGACAGGCGGATTTCGTCCCGCCTTGCCCTCGCCCCTTCATCGAGATCGAGGGCCCCGGGCCATGCCCCGCAGGGGTTCCATAAGGGCCATTTGTGACAGTCCCACGAAGGTTTGCCCGTTCCCGTTGCGGCACGATGTTCCTGGCCAAGTTCCTGGCCAAAATCCGGGCTCTAGCTGTGGATAAGCCTGCTCCTGCCCCGTGGGCGCCGGGAAATGTCGCCATTTACAGTGGGTTTCGGGCGTGTTTCCTGCCCGGGAAACGCCCATTCCGAGAAGGGAATCGCCCTCCATGGCTGCCCAGCTGAGCCTTTCCGCCCACGACATGAGCTCCGAACGGGGCTTTCTTTGCGCCTACAATGCCGCAGATGTGACCCTACCGTCCGACCTCGCCGCCCCCGAACAGGCGGCCAAAGACCTTCCCCGCACCCTCCTCACCGGCCGCGTCCGCAAATACCTCGAGGCGCTGCCCGTCCTTGATGTCAAGGACTTCTGCGCCGGCGCCAGCGACGCCCAGCTCCGCACCGCCATGGTCCGCTACGCCTTCATGGTTCAGGCCTATGTCTGGGGCGAACCAGACGCGCCGACGCGCCTCCCCGCCCCGCTCGCCGTGCCGATGTGGGCGCTGGCGAAGCGCCTCGGCCAGCAGCCCCTGTTGCCCTATTCCGCCTACGTCCTCGACAATTGGGACCGCCTCGACCGCAAGGGTCCGATCGCGCTCGACAATGTCTGGATGATCCAGAACTTCCTCGCAGGCCAGGACGAAGCCTGGTTCGTCCTTGTTCACGTCGCCATCGAGGCGCGCGCCGGCGAGATGCTCGCGGAAATCCCGAAGCTCATCGAAGCCGCCGACAATGGCGACGAGAAAGCCGTCGAAGGCAGCCTCGCCCGCTGCAACACGGTCTGGGACGACGTCAACGCCATCTTCGACCGCATGCCGGAGCGCTGCGACCCCTACATCTACTTCCACCGCGTGCGTCCCTACATCCACGGCTGGAAGGACAACCCGGCCCTCGGCGCCGGTCTGATCTACGAAGGCGTCGCCGAGACCAATGGTGAGCCGCAATCCTTCCGCGGCCAGACCGGCTCGCAATCCACCATCGTTCCCTCGATGGACGCCCTGCTCGGCGTCGGCCACGCCGCCGACCCGCTGCGCACCTTCCTCGACGAGCTGCACATCTATCGCCCGCCCGCACACCGCACCTTTGTCGATGAGGTCCGCCAGCGCTCCCACCTTCGCGCCTTCATCCAGAAGGTTGGCTCACCCACGCTACGCGACCTCTATAATGCCAACATCACGAGCCTCGCGCGCTTCCGCACGCGCCACCTCGAATACGCGGCGAGCTACATCAACAAGCAGGGCAAGGACTCGCTCGGCAACGACACCGACGTCGGCACCGGCGGCACCCCCTTCATGAAATACCTCAAGAAGCACCGCGACGAAGCGCAGGCGCACCTGCTGTAGCGCAAGCAATCATAATGGCGCGCCGGCTCCCTGCGCTCCGGCGCCGATCCGCTTTTCGAGCGGCCCGACATCGCCCGTCGTGAACGTCGCGATGACGGCCCTCGCTTCGACAAGGGCCGCCGCTGTCGTCTTCTTCCCGGCCTGCACTTCGTCGGGAAGATCGAGGAGCGACACATTGATCTGCTCCGGTTCGCCCGGATGGCGAGGCCGAAGCGTGGCGATGTCTTCTCCAGCCGCGCCCAGTCCGCCCGCGCGCGACTGTCCAGTACGCCCTCGCGTGCTTCAGGCAACATCCGCCATCGGCAGCAGCACGCCGAAGGCCGATCCGCGCCCCGGCTCACTTTCCACCAGGAAGGCGCCGCGATGGCGCTGCACCACATGCTTCACGATCGCGAGACCCAGCCCCGTTCCCGGCTTCAGCCCGCGCCCCTGGTCCACGCGATAGAACCGTTCCGAAAGCCGAGGCAGATACTGCCGCTCAATCCCCGGCCCCGCATCGCTCACCCGCAGCACGGCGTAAGTCCGCCCGCCAACGCCGACAGGCGCCGCCACGATCGACATCCGTCCCGCATCATCCCAGCGCCGTCCGCCCAGCGCCGCCGCCTCGTCCGCGCCCAAGCCTGTCAGCACCTCGACATCCACGACGCCGCCCTTCTCGGAATACTTCAGCGCATTGTCGATCAGGTTCTGAACCACCTGCGCCAGCTCGTCCCGCGCGCCAGTCACATTCACCGCGCCCCCAACGCCCGTCACGCGCAACTCGACTCCCCGCTCCTTGGCAACCGGCGCCAGGGCATCACGCGCCTCGACCACCACCGCCGCCAGGTCCGCCTCGCCTTCAGGCGGGCGATGCTCCACCAGCTCGATCCGCGACAGCGACAGCAGGTCGCTGATCAGCCGCCGCATCCGATCCGCCTGCCCCTGCATGATTTCAAGGAAGCGGTCGCGCGCCTCAGGATCGTCCCGCGCCGGCCCGCGCATTGTCTCGATGAAGCCCGACAGCGACGTCAGCGGCGTACGCAGCTCGTGGCTGGCGTTGGCGAGGAAATCCACGCGCGCGAGCTCCATCCGCTTGATATCTGTGTAGTCGTGCAGGCTCAGCAGCACGCCTGATCCCAGCGGCGAGGCGATGCACGCGAAGTGCTTGTCCGTCTCGTCACGCTGCATGATCTCGAAGCGCTGCACCTCCCCGGTGCGCCGCGCCATCGCCACCGCATCGAGCAATTCCGGTCGCCGCACCACCGCCGTCAGCATGGGATCGGCCACCACGAAGCGGAACTGCTTGCGCGCGGCCGCATTGGCGGCCTCCACCTTGCCCTGCGCGTCGATGTAGATCGCCGTCTCCGGCAGCGCTTCGATCAGCGCCACCCTGAACCGGCGCTCCGTCTCGGCCCTGCGGCGCGCCTCCGCCGCCATGCCGCCCGTATCCCCGACTTCCGCGTCGATCGCCGGATCGACCGTCCCAAAAAACCAGCCGATGCACGCCGCCACCACGATCACACTGCCAAGCAGCGCCGAGACCCACGTCGCCTGTCCCGCCACCGCCAGCACCAGCAGCACCACAACGGCGACGCCGCCGATCACGCGGAAGTCCCGGGCCCGCCGCTCCGTCCGCGAAGGGGGCGGCTCCAGGCTGTCGTCTCGGTTGTTCGAAATGTCTGTCATCCGCGCGTGCCTATCTGAATCCTCCTGATTTGTCGTGGTTTTACCGCGCGGCCCTGACGGTTCTTATTGTTTTCCGATGCGTTTCGTTGACTTCCTCCATCAGGCGGGGGAAATCGTGCGTCCGCCGCTGCAACCCCGGCGATGATCGACCTCAGAGGTGACCCCATGCGAATGTCTCTGCTTCTTGCCGCTTCGGCGGCCGCGCTGCTTGCCGCTTGCAGCCCGGAAAAACCCGCCCCCGTGGCTGAAGCCCCGAAGGCCGCCCTGGGCGCCTTCGGCATCGACACCACGGCGATGGATAAGGCCGTGAAGCCCGGCGACGACTTCTTTAAGTACGTCAACGGCGCGTGGCTCGCGACCTTCAAGATGCCCGCCGACAAGACGCGTTACGGCGCCTTCGACGGCCTGCGCGACAAGTCGGAGACTGACGTTCACACCATCCTGGATGAACTCGCCAAGACCCCGCCGGCCGCCGGGTCTGTCCAGGAGAAGGTCCTCAACCTCTACAACTCCTGGATGGACGAAGCCGCCCTCGAGGCGCGCGGCATCGAACCGCTGAAGACTGACCTCGACGCCATCGCGGCCGCCAAGACCAAGGCCGACATTGTCAAGCTGATGGGCAATTTCGACTATGCCGGCCCGTTCGCCCTCTACATCCAGCCCGACCCGGCTGACCCGACCAAGTACACGGTCAACATCACGCAGGCCGGCCTCGGCATGCCGAACCGCGACTTCTACCTCGACAAGGGCGAGCGTTTCGTCGGTTACCGCGCGGCCTACAAGGCCTACGTCACCAAGATCTTCGAACTGATTGGCGACAAGGACGCGGCGAAATCCGCCGACACCGTCATCGCGCTCGAGACCAAGCTGGCCACCGCCCATTGGGAGCCGGAAAAACAGCGCGACGTGCAGGCGACTAACAACCCGGTCGACCGCGCCGGCCTCAAGAAGATGATCCCCGCCATGGACTGGGACGTCGTCCTCGCCGGCATGGGCCTCGGCGACACGCAGCACTTCGTTGTCAACGAAACGACCGCCCTGCGCGATGGCGCCAAGCTGCTCGACACGCAGCCGGTTGACGCCTGGAAGAAGTACCTCGCCTTCCACATCGCCAGCGACAACGCCTCGAACCTCACCAAGGCGTTCGACGACGCCAGCTTCAACTTCTTCCGCAAAGCCCTCAACGGCCAGGAAGCCCAGCGTGAGCGCTGGAAGCGGGGCATGCAGCTGCTCGACGGCCTGATCGGCGAAGGCGTCGGCGAGACCTACGTCGCCAAGTTCTTCCCGCCGGAAAACAAGGCGAAGATGGACGAGCTGGTCGCCAACCTGAACAAGGCCATGGGCGAGCGTCTCAAGACCCTGGCCTGGATGGACGAGCCGACCCGCGCCGAAGCGCAGAAGAAGCTCTCCACCTTCGATCCGCGCGTCGGCTATCCGGTGAAATGGCGCGACTACTCCGCCTACACCGTCCAGCCCGGCAAGCTGTTCGAGAACGTCCGCGCGGGCCGCAAGTTCGAGTGGGACCGCCAGGTCGCCCAGCTCAAGGGCCCGGTCGACCGCACCGAGTGGCACATGAACCCGCAGACGGTGAACGCCTACTACAACCCGCTGATGAACCAGATCACGTTCCCGGCGGCGATCCTGCAGCCCCCGTTCTTCGACCCTAACGCTGACCCGGCCGTGAACTACGGCGCCATCGGCGCGGTGATCGGCCACGAGATGGGCCACGGCTTCGACGATCAGGGTTCGGAGTATGACGAGGCCGGCAAGATCCGCAACTGGTGGACGGCGGAAACAAAGGCCAAGTTCAAGGAAGCCACGACCAAGTTCGGCGCGCAGTACAACGCCTTCTGCCCGCTCGAAGGCCAGTGCGTGAAGGGCGACCTCACCATGGGCGAGAACATCGGCGACCTCGGCGGCCTCGAGATGGCCTACACCGCCTACCACCTCTCGCTCGGCGGCAAGGAAGCTCCGGTCATTGACGGCTTCACCGGCGACCAGCGGTTCTTCATGGCGCACGCGCAGGTGTGGCGTCAGGCGATCCGCGAGGATGCACTCGTAAACCAGCTGCGCACCGACCCGCACTCGCCGGCCGCTGCGCGCGGCTCGATCCCCGAGCGCAACATCGACGCCTGGTATGCGGCGTTCAGCGTGAAGGAAGGCGACAAGGCCTTCATCAAGCCGGAAGACCGCGTCCACATCTGGTAGTCGATCAGGACCGCCGGGCTCTCGCCCGGCAATCATGCCAGAGCCCGTGATTCCTCAGGAATCACGGGCTTTTCGCTGCCGCTCATGGCTCAGGTACGCTGCCTAGGTGATATTGTTTTTCGATAAATTTCATTGACACGCCTCTCCGGCCGGGAGAAATCGTGCCCATCGCGGCCGACGGACCGCGGACCCATTTCAGAAGGTGCACTCCATGCGACTGAAGCTTCTCCTCGCCGCCTCCGCCGCCGCGCTGCTTGCGGCCTGCAGCCCCGACAAGGCGCCCGACGCCTCGGCCACCGCGTCGGCCAAGCCGGCAATCGGCGAGTTCGGGATCGACCTCACCAACATGGACGCCGCCGTGAAGCCGGGCGACGACTTCTTTAAATACGCCAACGGCCACTGGCTCGCGACATTCCAGATGCCGGAAGACAAGGCGCGCTACGGTTCGTTCGATGCGCTCGGCGAGAAGTCCGAGAAGGACGTGAAGACGATTATCGACAGCTTCGCTACGACCCCGCCCGCCGCCGGCTCAAACACCGCCAAGGCCGCCGACATCTACGCCTCGTGGATGGACGAAGCGACGCTGGAGACGCGCGGCATCGAGCCGCTGAAGCCCTATCTCGCCAATATCGACGCCGTGAAGACCAAGGCCGACCTCGTCAAACTGCTCTCTTCCAGCATCGCCTACACCGCGCCGTTCGGCTTTGGCGTCGAAGCCGACACCGCCGATCCGAAACGTTACGCCGTGTGGGCCGCGCAGGGCGGCCTCGGCATGCCGGAGCGCGACTACTATCTTGGCAAGTCCGAGAAGTTCGACGCCTACCGCGCCGCCTACAAGGCCTACGTCACCAAGATCTTCGAACTTCTCGGCGACAAGGAACCGGCCAAGTCCGCCGATACCGTCATCAAGTTCGAGACGGAAGTCGCCAAGGGCCACTGGACGCCTGAAGCCCTCCGCGTCCCCGACAAGGCCTTCAAGGCGATGAGCGCCGCCGACTTCAGGAAACTCGTCCCGAACATCGACCTCGACGCCTTCGCCGCCGGCCTCGGCATCGCGAAGCTCGACAACATGGTGGCCTATGGCGACACCTCCATCACCGCCGGCGCCAAACTGCTCGACACCCAGCCGATCGACGCCTGGAAGAAATACCTTGCCTTCCACATTGCGTCCGACAACGCGACCTACCTCACCAAGGCGTTCGACGACGCGGCCTTCGAGTTCTTCAACAAGACCCTCTCCGGCGTCACCGCCAAACGCGATCGCTGGAAGCGCGGCGTGCGCATTCTCGACAACAATATCGGCGAAGCGCTCGGCGAGGCCTATGCGGCGAGATTCTTCCCGCCAGAAAACAAGGCCAAGATGGAAGCCCTCGTCGGGAACCTGCACACCGCCCTCGAAACCCGCATCAAGGGCCTCGAGTGGATGGACGAGGCCACGCGCGCCCAGGCCCTCAAGAAGCTCGCGAACTTCGAAGTCCGCGTCGGCTATCCCAAGAAGTGGCGCGACTACTCCGCCATGCAGGTCGACAAGACGAAGCTGTTCGAGAACATCAAGGCCGCCCAGCAGTTCGAGTGGAACCGCCAGGTCGCCCGTCTCAACTCGCCGGTCGACCGTGACGAGTGGGGCATGAACGCCCAGACCGTGAACGCGTCCTACAACCCGCTGATGAACCAGATCACGTTCCCGGCCGGCATCCTGCAAGCGCCGTTCTTCGACGTGAACGCCGACCCCGCGGTCAACTACGGCGCCATCGGCGCGGTGATCGGCCACGAGATCGGTCACGGCTTCGACGACCAGGGCGCCGCCTTCGACGACCAGGGCGTGCAGCGCGACTGGTGGACGCCGGACACCAAGGCCAAGTTCCGCGCCAAGGCCGACCAGCTGAATGCGCAGTACGACAAGTACTGCCCCTTCCCGGACCAGTGCATCTCCGGCGCCCACACGACCGGCGAGAACATAGGCGACCTCGGCGGCATGATCATGGCCTACACGGCCTATCATCAGTCGCTCGGCGGCAAGGAAGCTCCGGTTATCGAAGTGAACGGCGTCAAGTACACCGGCGACCAGCGCTTCTTCCTGTCCTGGGCTCAGGTCTGGCGCGCGATGGCGCGCGAGGACATGGCGCGCCAACTGCTCACAACCGACGAGCACTCCCCGCCCGAGTTCCGCGTCAACGGCGTCATGCCGAACATCGACGAATGGTACACGGCATTCGGCGTGAAGGAGGGCGACAAGATGTACATCGCGCCAGACAAGCGCGTCCGCATCTGGTAGATAGTTACAACCGCAAGGTTACAGAGGCTCGCAATCCCCACGGATTGCGGGCTTTCTGTTGCAGCTCGCCGCGCTTGACTTCCCTCCGCCGCCCGCAAGACTCGAGCGCAAAGAAAGACATGAGGGAACGTCCTTGGCCGCCAGCCTTCTTCGCCGCCTGATCCAGCAGGCGGCCGCCTCCGCAGCGCTTGTTCTTGCAGCTTGCACCGCGCCCCAGCCTCTCCTGTCTGTTGCCTCCACGCCCGCGCCGGCCGTTTCGCACAAAAGCCAGCAGAGCCAACCGCCCGCTCTTGTCCAGCAGGTCAGATACGCCAAGGACACTCCGGGGCAGGATTTCTATGCTTATGTGAACGGCAGCTGGCTTGCGAGCTACCAGCTGCCGCCCGACAAGGTCTCCGCCGGCGTCGCGGAAGACCTCACCGAGAAATCCGACGAAGACATACGCAGTATGATCGAGCAGATCATCGCCGCGAAACCCGCCCCTGGCACGATCGAGCGCAAGATCGCCGATCTCTATTCTGCTGCGATGGACGAGAAGACAATCGAAGCACGCGGCATCAGCCCGTTGAAACCTCATCTTGATCGCATCCGTGCGGTGAAGACCTATGATGACCTCACGCGACTGATGGGCGTCATCGGCTACAACTCGCCCATCGGCGCCAGCGTCTCCGCCAGCCCGGCCGATCCCGACAGCAACGCGATCTGGGTGTCTCAGGCCGGGCTCGGCATGCCCCATCGCGGCTACTACATCTCGACCGGCCTGCAGGATGAGTCGATGCGCCTCGGCTACCGCATCCACGTCGCCAACATCCTCAGGCTGATCGGCAATCCCGATCCCCAGGACGACGCCACGCGCATCTACAACCTGGAGAAGAAGATCGCCGAGGCGCATACCGACGAGGATCGCTCGATCGCCGCCGACGAAGCTCTGCGCACCATGTCGCTGGCCCAGCTCAAAGCGTGGGCGCCCGGTTTCAAATGGGATCTGTTCCTCGCCGAAGGCGGCCTCACGAACTCTGATCGCATCGTCGTAACCGATCAGACCGCCGTGGCCGACCTCGCCAGGCTGATCCGCGAAGTCCCGCTGGACGACTGGAAACTCTGGATGGAGTTCCACATCGCCAACGAGTTCGCCGAATACCTGCCGAAACCTTTCGCCGACAGCTACTTCAACTTCTTCTCGAAACAACTCGCCGGCCTCGAGGAGCCGCCGCCACGCTGGCAGTGGGCTGTCGGCATCGTGAACAACTATCTCGGGCCAGAAGTCGGCCAGCTCTACGTGAAGCGCAACTTCCCGTCTGGTCACAAGGCGAAGATCGACGCCATCGTCGCCAATATCCGCGCCGCTTTCGAGACGCGCATGAAGGGTCTCGACTGGATGGACGACAAGACGCGGGCGGCCGCTCTCACCAAGCTCGCCGCGCTCAAGCCGCAGATCGGCTATCCGGACAAGTGGGAGGACATCTCCGGCCTCAAGATCGAGCCGGGCAAGCTCGTCGAGGACGTCTACAGCGTGTACGAATTCGAATGGCAGAAGATGAGCGACGATCTGCACAAGCCTGTCGACCGGGAGCTCTGGCCTACCCCCGCGCACACGATCAACGCGTTCTACAATCCGCTCTCCAACACCTTCACCATGCCCGCCGGCATCCTGCAGGCGCCCTATTTCGATCCCGATGCGGATGCGGCCGAGAACTATGGCGGCATCGGCGCCGTCATCGGCCACGAGATGAGCCACGGGTTCGATGATCGCGGCCGGCAGTTCGACGGCGCCGGCAAGAACGCCAACTGGTGGACGCCGCAGACAGACGCTCGCTTCGTCGCGAAGGCCGACACGCTCATCGATCAGTACGATGCTTACTGTCCGTATCTCGGCGCGTGCGTGAACGGTCTCGGCACGCTGGGCGAAAACATCGGCGACCTCTCAGGCCTCGAGATCGCCTACGCCGCCTACCACCTCTCGCTCAACGGCAAGCCTGCCCCCGTCATCAACGGCCTCACAGGCGACCAGCGCTTCTTTCTCGCCTACGCCAAATCCTATCGCGGCAAGGTTCGCGAGGAGGTCGCTCGTGCGATGCTGGATGGCGACAGCCACGCCCCCAACCGCTACCGCGTCAACGGCGTGGTCCGGAACATGGACGCCTGGTACGCAGCCTTCAACATCAAGCCAGGCGACAAGCTCTACTTGCCCCCCGACCAACGTGTCCGCATCTGGTAGTTCCGGGTAAACCGATCCCCTCCCTGCGAACGGAGAGGGGATCGATCCAGCGCCCCAGACTTGAGACCGCCAGCTAGAAGTTGAACGTGTCGTTCACGTAGAAGCTGCGCCCGCGGCCCGCGCCGCCGCGCTGCGGACGGCGAGCACAATGAACTGCAGTTGCAGCTCCAAGAGGTCCGGCGTTCCGCCTTCGCCTGCCCCGCGAACCCCCGCGCCCTTGTTGAGCACGATCTCCGCCAGCCCCTGCGCCTCAAGCCGTTGTAGCGCCGCGCGGACGATCGTCCGGCTGACACCGTGTTCCTTGGCGATCTCCACTTCCCGCAGCGGATCGCCCGGCGCGAGATCGCCGAGATGGATTTCCATCGCCAGCCCATCCGTCAGGCGGCTGGTCTGCGAGCCGTCCCCGATCGGAAGCAGCGGAATCATATGGGAATGGCCACAGGACATGGTGAAACCGTGCGCTCGAGCTTGGTCACGGACCCTCGCCGCCGACCCGGAACGAGACAATCGCGATAGCTGTTTCGTGTTCTGCCGTTGCCTGCTACAGCGCGGCCCATGCCGGTTCCCGATCTGACCCGCTACGCCAGGGACGCCGCCGAAGCCATCGGCGCGCGGTTCGAGGATCTCGACAATGGCGGCGGCTATCTCTTCCGCATCATGAAGAATGGCCGATCCGTCCTCGGCGGCGGAGGCAACGTTTCGGCCTATCCGGTCAACAGCGCCGTCGCCTATACGATCTCGCGCGACAAGGCTCACACCAAGGCCGTGCTCACCGCGAATGGCCTGCCAGTCATTCCGGGCGGTCTGTTCTTCGCCCACCGCCGACGCGCCGCCCTGCGCACGCCCGGTCGCGAAGCCGAGGACGCCGCCGTCTACGCCGCGAGGCTTGGTTATCCCGTCTTCTGCAAACCCAATCTCGGCTCGCGTGGAACATTCGCGGAGATCGTCGGCGATGCTGAGGACCTCTCCGACTACATCTCCCGCATTGCCGTGGACTTCGAAGCTTTCCTGATCGAACCCGTCCTGCTCGGCGCCGAGCACCGCATCTTCGTGCAGGATGGCCGCGCGGTCTTCCATTCCACCAAAGCCGGGCCAACCCTCGCCGGCGATGGCGTTTCGACGCTCGAACAATTGCTCGCGGCGCTAAACCAGCGACTTGCCGCGGAAGGCGTGTCCGCCGTCCGGCCATCCTCCCTCCACCGCGACCTCAATCAGGTTCCGAAGAAGGGCGAGCACATCATCCTGCCCGGCCGTCGTAATCTCTCGGCGGCGGGCGGCATTGAGCAAGTTAGCGAAAACGCTCCGGCTCCTCTCGCCCGCCTCGCCATCGCCGCTGTCGCAGCCGTCGGCCTGCGCGTCGGCGCCGTCGACATGTTCGACGTTTCGGCGGGCAGCGATCTCAGCGACCTCGTCGTGATCGAGGTCAATGGCAACCCCGGCCTGCGCACGCTGGAACTCGCTGGCCGCACCGATCTTATCCGTAGCATCTGGACGCGGATGCTCAACGAATGCCTGGAGGGATGATGTTCGATCTCCCCAAATTCGGCGACGGTATCGGCCTGCATCGCATCGAGCGGTTCCTCCAGATCCATCGCATCGACCGCGCCGACCTCGCACGCCGCTCCCTCGCCGTGACGGGCACGAATGGCAAGGGCTCCACCTCCCGCTTCATCACCTCCGCCATCGAGGCCGCCGGCATGCGCGTCGGTTGTTTCACCTCGCCCCACCTGTTCGACGTGCGCGAACGCTTCATGATCGGCGACGACATGATCCCCAAAGCGGATTTCGAACGTCACGCCGAAACGGTGCTCGCGTTCGCCCGTACCCTGCCCGAAGGCGATCGGATGGGTGCATTCGAATTCCTGTTCCTGCTCGCCGTCCTCTGGTTCCAGAAGGAAAAGCCCGACGCCATCGTGTGGGAAGCCGGCATCGGCGGCCGCTACGATCCAGTGCGCACGGTTCGGGCCAGCGTCTCCGTCCTCACCTCGATCGAACTCGAGCACACCGAACTTCTCGGCGCGACCGAGGAACTGATCGCCTACGACAAGTCGGACGCCGTCGCCCCTGGCGGTTGCGTTGTCCTCTCCCCCTCAATCAGCGACCGGCTGGCCGTCCGCGTCGCCGCCTATGCCGGCCTGTCCGGCAAGGCCACCCTTCCCGCCCTCGCCAGCCGCCGCATCGGACCGGTGGTCAACACACAGGAAGGCGCACGCTTTACCTACGGTTTCACGGCTGCTCTGCCCGCCGCCGACCAGACGGTGACCCTGAAACTCGCAGGGCGACATCAGGTCGACAACGCCGTCACCGGCCTGCGCGCCGCCGAAGTCTGGCTCGGCATCAAGCCGGAGCAGAATGCTGAACGCCACGCCGCGATGCTGGCCGCCCTCGGCCGCACAAGCTGGCCTGGCCGGCTGGAGAAAGTCTCCACCTCGCCTGATCTCTGGATCGACGTCGGTCACACGCCCCGTGCGCTCGACTTCGTCACGCGCACCTTCCTGGAGTTCAGCCCACGCGAGAAAACGCTTGTCGTCTTCGGCGTCTCCGCCTCGAAGGAGGTGGCCGGCATCGCCGACGTCGTCGCTTCGCGCTTCGACCACTTCATCCTGACGCGCGCCCACAAAGCTGGCGCCGATGTCGGCCTGTTCGTCAGCGCCTTCGCCAGGCGCGCCCGTGATATTGTCATTGCGCAGGACACGCTCGAAGCCGCGCAACTCGCCAAGGCGCGTGCGCAGCGCGAGGGGCTTTCGGTTCTGGCGCTAGGCGGGCTGTTCCTGTCGGCGGAAGTCCAGCACGCCTGGATCGGCGGCGACCCGAAAACCCTGGACTTCCTTTAGCTCCCATGTTCGTCGACAACAGCACCCGACACGGGTAAACGCCTTCGAGGACGAACATACGGTCTATTCCGCCGCCTTCGCCCTGCGTCGCGGCGGTTTCAGCTGGTCGCCGTCGAGCGAGTCGTCCTCGCCCTGGAACATACGCCGGATATTCACTGTCGACTTCGTTCCGACATGCCGGAGACTCGTTCTCAGCCACTGCTCGGCCGCCTTGCGCCCCTTGTCGAACAGCATGTCGATGAACTCCGGCTCGACGTTGAACTTGGACGACGCCCCAAGCTCGGCCAGCGATTTCTCGTCGGCAATCGCGTGCATCAGCATGTGACGGTAGCCTGTCCCCTCCAGCCGCCCCGCCTCCATCAGGCGCGCCACGAAGTCCATGGCGCGCAAATCGTGCAGCAGAGCGGCATTGAAAGTGATCTCGTTCACCCGGTTGATGATATCTCGCGCGGTGGTCGGCGCACCCGGCCGCCGGATCGGGTTGATCTGCACGAGCACCACATCGTCCGACGCGCAGTGCTCGAACAGAGGCCATAACGCCGGGTTTCCGGTGAAGCCGCCATCCCAGTACGGCACGCCGTCAATCTCCACCGCCTTGAACAGCCAGGGCAGGCACGCGGATGCCATCACATGGTCGGCCGTCATGTCCTTCTTGTCCCAGACATGGGCGCGCCCCGTTTCAACATTGGTCGCGGAGATGAACACCTTCACCTTCGACTTCCGTACCCGGTCGAAATCAATGAGCTGGATAACGAGATCACGCAAAGGATTGAGATTGAACGGGTTGAAATCATAGGGGCTCGCAATGCGCGTCACGAGATCGAACATCACATAGGCCGGCGAGGTATCCATGTTCCAGCCACCGAGCAGCGCCTCGATTGGCGAACGCTGCAGCGGGCTTGTGCGCGCCTCGACCAGCACGCCGTTCCAGAAACGCCTCAACGACGCCCTCGCCTCCTCGCGGTCGCCATCCGCGAAACCAGCCGCCAGCGCCACGGCGTTCATCGCGCCAGCGGACGCGCCGGTGATCGCCTCGATCTCCACGCGCGGATCTTCCAGCAGCCGGTCAAGCACACCCCACGAGAAGGCCCCGTGCGAGCCGCCGCCCTGCAGGGCGAGGTTGATCAGTTTAGGAGCGGTGGTGTCAGCCATACAGCCTGTCCTTGCCGGATTAGATCGGCAGGCCGGCCCTAGACGTCAATGATCTCGATGGCGTGATAGCCGAAACGTGCGAAAGCAGGCGTCATCGCCGCCTTGTTGGCCGCCCCGCCCGTGACATAGGCGACAGGCTCGCCCGTCGGACGCGGCGTCTGCGGGGCGATGCGGATCGCCTGCTTCGCTACAGCCTCCCCGGTGTCAATCAGGCGAACACCGCCCGGGCACGCCGCCTGGATCGCCCCGCGGATCAGCGGGAAATGCGTGCAGGCCAGAACCACGATGTCGATCCGCGGTCCATCCGGCGGATCGAACAGCGGCCTCACGGCATAAGCGACCTGTTCCTGATCCACCGCCTGCCCGCGCACGGCGCGCTCAGCGATGTCGACCAACCCCGCCGTGCCGCGTCGGATCACGGTCTTGCCGGCCGCGAATTGCTTCTCGAGGTCGTCGAGGTATGCACGCCGAACCGTCCCTGGCGTCGCCAGAATGCCGATCACGCCGGTCTTCGTCTGCTCCGCCGCCGGCTTGATCGCCGGCACGGTGCCCACCACAGGCACGTTGACCTTCGCGCGTATATCCGCCAGCGACAGCGTTGAAGCCGTGTTGCAGGCGATCACCAGCACATCCGGCTTCGCGACATTCACAAGCGTGGCGCAAAGTTGCGGCAACCGCTCGCGCAGCTCCGCGTCCGTCTTCACGCCATAGGGAAAGAAGCCCGAGTCCGCTGCATAATCGACGATCCAGTCCGGCGCGGCCTTGCGCAGTTCGGCGGCAATTGTCAGCCCGCCCACGCCAGAGTCGAAGACAAGCGCGCGGGTCATGGCGTGTGGCTCAGCCCCTTTCGCTCAACGAGCCGACGAGCGGACCATAGAGATCCGTACGGCGATCACGAAAGAAGCCCCATGCGGCGCGAGCACGATCGACTTCGTCCATGTCCACAGTCGCCACGACGACGCCCTCTTCCTTGCGGTCGAGATCGCCGAGGATTTCACCAGTATGGTCGGAGATGAAGGACGTGCCGTAGAACACCTGGCCGTTCTCGTCGCCGACACGGTTGGCCGCGGCGACAGGCGTCACGTTCGAAACGGCATGACCCAGCATCGCCCGGCGCCAGCGCGCGGCGGTATCGAGCGAGGAGTCGTGCGGCTCCGAACCGATGGCCGTCGGGTAGAGCAGAACGTCGGCGCCCATCAGCGCCATCGCGCGCGCGGTTTCCGGATACCACTGGTCCCAGCAGATGCCGACGCCAATCTTGCCCTTCTTCGTGTCCCAGACCCGGAAGCCGGTATCTCCGGGACGGAAATAGTATTTCTCCTGATAGCCGGGGCCATCGGGAATGTGCGACTTGCGATAGATCCCCATCAGCGAGCCGTCCGCATCGATCATCACGACGGTGTTGAAATAGGCTGGACCCGCCTTCTCGAAGATCGAGACCGGGATCACGACGTTCAGCTCGGCCGCCAGTTTCGCCATCGCCTTCACGGCCGGGCTTTCGCGCCAGGGATGGGCGCGGTCGAAATTCTGCTCTTCCTGCGAAGTGCAGAAATAGTGGCCTTCGAACAGCTCGGACGGAAGGATCACGTCCGCGCCTTTCGATGCGGCCTCGCGCACGAGTTCGCTGACGCGCCTGATGTTCGTCGCGGGATCGTCGGTCAGCGCCGACTGGAGTACGGCGAGCGTGATCTTGCGGGACATGATCGCCTCCTTATTCCGGCTGCTGCTGCGTGATGCAGTGGAACGAACCGCCGCCCGTCAGGATATGGCGCGATGGCAGGCCGACCACATTCCGACCCGGGAAGAACGGCTTGAGTGCGTTGACAGCCTCTTGCGCCGAAGGCGTGCCATAGGTCGGCACCACGACCGTGGAGTTCCCGATCAGGAAGTTCATGTGGCTGGCGGGAACGATCTCACCATCTTCATCTTCCACGCGGCCGGGTGAAGGAATGCGCACGACCTGCAGCTGACGCCCGCGGGCATCGCGCTGCATCTTCAGGAAGTTCGCGATCTCGTCCAGACGCTCGGCGTTCGGATCGTCCGCATCGGCCGCCGACTGGCACGCAACAACACCCGGTGCGAGGAAGCGTGCAATATTGTCGACGTGACCATCCGTGTGATCGTTCAGAAGACCCCGCTCGATCCAGATCACGGACTTCGCGCCCAGCGCGTCATGCAGCATGGCGCGCACCTCGTCGAACGTCATCAGCGGGTTGCGGTTCGGGTTGAGGAGACACTCCCGGGTGGTGAGCATCGTGCCCTCTCCGTCCCAGTCCAGCGCGCCACCCTCGAGCACGCGGTCCCACCGCGTCGCATCAGCGCCCGCCTCGATCGCCACGAAGGCTCCGACCACATCGTCATGGTCGAGCACATACTTCCCGCCCCAGCCGTTGAAGGTGAACAGCGCGCAGCGGTCGTTGGAATAGAAGATCGGGCCCGTATCCCGCAGCCAGATATCGCCATACTGCGCCTGGATGATCTCGGCGTGATCGCCCACGGCCTTCTCGGCCGAGAGCAGCGCCGCTGGCCCATGTACCAGCAGCTTCACCTTGTCGCCCGGACGGCCGTCCGGACCCGGCGCTGCCAGCGCCCGGATCATGCCCGCCACTTCCGCCTGCGCGGGCGCCAGGTCGTCCAGCCACAGTTCCTCGTCGGCCGGCCAGGCCGTCCAGATCGCCGCGTGCCTGGCCCATTCGGCCGGAGGATGAAGGCTCGTCTCGCTCATGGTTCGCCGCTCTATCATCAATGGCCCGGGGTACAAGGCCCGCGCGCAAGCGCGCGCATATGGCCCCGTTTCCCTGAAAGAAAAGAGGCGGCCCCGGAGGGAGCCGCCTCTCTTGTCTCTTTCCGCAAATTCTGGAGGTCCTAGAAGCCCCAGGTCGCGCCGACCTTCACCGTCCAGAATGACACGCCGTCGACCGCATCGTCGATGTTCGGTTGCGCCAGCCGGCGGTAGATGAAGCGGTTGGTGGCGACGTCGCGGTCAACCTCGACCACGGCCGTGCGCTGCGGGAAGGGCGATTCGTACAGCACGCCCCACTCGTCGTTCAGCAGGTTGCCGAGGTTCTCGATGACCAGGAACGCCGTGCCCTTGCCGAAGCCGGTGGGGAACTCCTGCTCGATCTTGAGATCGAACTTGTTGTTCCAGCCGCCTTCGAAGGCGTTGCGCTTCGTCTGCGCACCGCGCTGGAGGCCGACGGCGTCCGCCCAGGCGAAGAAGTCGCTGGTGTTGAAGTTCGTCGCAGCGCCGCCGCACAGCGTGTTGTCCGCCGCGTTGGTGTTGCTGCAGAAGACGACGTTCGGATCCGTCGGACCCGTCGGCACGTAGAGCAGGTGCAGGCCTTCGTTGTTGTCGCCCCACGTATCGACCGTGCCGCCCGAAGCGAACACGTAGGAGTACGGGCGCGTCTGATACTGTTCACCGAACAGCGAGATGCGGGTCGTGAAGTCGTCGAACCAATCATGCTCCCACGACACGTTCATCGTGATGCGATTGGGAATCAGGAAGTTCGACCGCGCCCGTTCCGGATCGTTGATGTCGCTCACCGCGATCGAACCGAAGTTCGAGCCGGCAACCGACGACGTCATCGAGCGCGTATCCTTGGCGTCGATATGGGCATAAGCGATCGACCAGTCGATGCCCCAGTCGTCGAGGCTGTTCGACAGGGCGACTGAGTAGACGTCCGTCTGGCCGCCTTCAACTGCGTTGGTCAGGATCAGGTCGTCCGACGTACGCGCGGCGCAGGCAGCGGTGTTGACGGTCGCCGCGACGAGGCAGTCCGGATCAGACCGGTCGCCGCGCTTGTAAAGCGGAGAACCATCCGGCGCAGTTCCGATCTGCAACAGGTTGTTGTTCTTGATGGTGGCCGCGTTGTTCGTGACGGCGCGGATGTAATCGAAATCCACCTTGTAGCCGTCGCCAAGCAGCCCCATGCCGAAGTTGTTGAAGTCGAGGTCATAAGTGGCCCCGATCGACATCTTCCACTCCGACGCCGGCTGGAAGTCCGGATCGATCGCTGCAACAGCCGAGTTCGGGGTCTGCAGGGCGACCTGATCGTACATGTATTTCGGAACCCCCCAAAGCGCGCCGTTCGGGTTGACGGTCTGACCAGAGCCGCGTTCGTCTCCGACGTTCTGGATGTTCAGGATCGAACCTCCGAGCGTCGTCGTTGGCGACGGGGTCGTCCCCAGCTGGAGCTGGACCGCCGTGATGCCATCATTGGAGTAGGAGTTCGACACCCACACGTTCGGGTTGCCGCCAGCGAACAGGCCGACGCCGCCACGCAGCGACAGGTCGTCCATCACATCCCACTTGAAGCCAAAGCGCGGCTGCAGGATGCCCTTGCCGTCCAGGTTCTCGGTGTTGTCAAAGCCGTTGCGCGCCAGGAAGAACTGGTTGAACCGCGGTTTGACGTCGTTCGTGTACCAGTCGTAGCGCAGACCGAGCGTGATGTCGGCGTTGTCGCCGACCGGGAACTCATCCTGAACGTAGACCGTGTTGATATCGTACTTGAAGGTTGCAGCCGTGTCGTTCGGGTTGTTGGTCCCCGCGGCGTTGCCATAGTTGATCTGCGCCGGCGTGCCGGCCGCAAATTCGGCAATGCTGTTGAACATGAAGCGACCTTCAACGTTCTGGGTGAAGGCGTTGAAGATGTCGAATGTCTGCCGTTCAAGGCCGAAACCGAGCTGGTGATCTTCCAGACGGTAGTGAGCGGCCGCTTTGACCTGCAATACGGTATAGTTCAGGTCGTTGAAGTGGCGGCTGTCGTCGCAACCGAGGAACACGGTGCGACCCGGATCGACGATGATCTGGACTTCGCCGATGTTGGCTCCGTCCCGGCAGGCCGCAGTGGCGTCAACGTCGTTGTAGGCGACGCGCAGTTCGGTCGAGAAATCGTCCGTCCAGTCCGAGAACAGCTGGCCGGAGTAGGCCTTCAGCTCGGTGCCGCGGTCGTAAAGGTGTTTGCCGAACTCGAAGCGCGTCGAGCCGGTGTCCGATTCGGTGAGGTTCAGGCCCTTGTTGTAGTTGTAGGTGAACGCTGCGCGGTGACGGTCGTTGATGTTCCAGTCGATGCGGGCGAGGTATTTCTCGTCCACAGCCGGATCCGACGTCGGCGTACCGCCAAGATCGCTGATGCCGTAGACCGTGTTGGCAATGTTGACGATCTGGTCGTATTCGGCCTGCGTGAAGCCGGTGACGATCGTGGTCGCGCCAGAGCCTTCCGGGCCGCGTCCGAAGATGTTCACGCCTTCAAATTTCTCATACGCGCCGAAGAAGAACAGCGTGTCCTGAATGATCGGGCCGCCAAAGCTGACGCCGTAGCGCTTTTCATCAAACTTCGGAACGAAGACCGAGCGTCCCTCGATCGTGTCGCCACGCATCGAGTCGTTGGTATAATCGTAGAAGAATTTGGCGTGGAAGTCGTTGGCGCCCGACTTGGACACCATGTTGATCGTGCAACCCGTGAAGCCGCCGTATTGCGGGTCATAGGGAGCCAGCTCGACTGACACCTGGTTGATGGCGTCGAACGGGAACGGCAGGCGCTCCGTCGGATAGCCGTTGTTGTTGAGGCCGAAACCGTCGTTGAGACCGATCCCGTCGACCGTGATCGAGTTGAAGCGCGGGCTCGCGCCGGCGCACTGCACGCCGTCCGTGCCCACCGGGCCGCCCGCAGTCTGGTCGAGATAGATGCGCGGGTCGTTGCGGATAATGTCCTTGATGTCGCGGTTGATCGCGGGCTTCTCGGCGAGGTCTTCGGCCGAGAAAACCGACGCCGGGCCGATGGCAATCGGAGTGGCGCCGGCCTGGCTCGCCGTGATCACGACGATGTCCGTGGCGACCTGGCCGGAGAACTGGAGGTTGATGTCCGTCGCCGCACCCAGGTTGAGGAACACGCCCGTGACGGTTGTCGGCTGTTCGCCGGCCTTGGACACAGCGACCGAATAGGGGCCGCCGACGTTAAGGCCACGCACATCGAACGAACCGCTTGGAGTCGACACCACCGTACGGGTCAAACCCGTACGCGTGTCCGTCACCGTCACCGTCGCGTCACTGGCGGGCGAACCGTCAGCATTGGACACCGTGCCCTGCACACCCGATGTCGTCACCTGTGCGAACGCTACAGGCGTCAGCGCCGCCGACACCGCCGCAAAGGCCACGCCGCCGGCCAGTCTCTTCAGATTGATCATTTGCACCCCTCGACCACCAGAGAAGGGCACCTCTACCCATCTCGATTTATCCGCGCCGATAGCCTGTCACCGGCCACCGCTCAATGTCGGGCGTATGAATGTTTTCTGACGTCCCCAAGCACGGTTTTCCGAGACATTTGATGCAGGGCTCGCGGATAGGATCAAGCGTGCGCCGGGTTCCATTCCAGGTTGTCCACAGGCGCACCGGACGCCTCGATCGACGCGCTGCCTTGATACTTCCCAGTATTTCCGCGCCGCAGCATTTCCATCCGCGCAATGCAACTTTGCGGTGAATGAATTGCCTGCGGGTCGATGCGTGCGCGCAACAGCACCGAACACGGAAGAACGACGCCTGACTTTGAGGCTGACGAGGTCAAAATGAGTCCAGTCTTGTGGCGCGGGCGCCACGCGGGCGCCTGCGCATGACGTTGAGATACCCGGGCAAAATCGCCCGGACATGCGAATCGCGGCGCGGGCTTCTTGCGGAACGCGGCAGCCTGTAGGGTCGACTCGCCCTGCAGACCTCTCCGGGACGCCCACGCACATGAATGCCTTGAAGAATCTCTGGCGCAGCAACCCGCTCGCCTGCACGGCGCTGGTGATCGCGGCCGTGGTGCTGGCGCGGCTCGTCGTGGTCATCGCGACGCCGCTCGAGATCGGCCCGGACGAAGCGCAATACTGGCGCTGGTCGCGCGAACTGGCCTTTGGCTACTATTCGAAGCCGCCCCTGATCGCCTGGGTGATCGCTGCATCCACGGCCGTTTTCGGCGATAGCGAGTGGGCGATCCGGTTCTTTTCCCCGATTCTCCACGGCCTCGCGGCGTTTGTCCTCTTCATGCTGGGCAAGCAGGCATTCAATCCGCGAATCGGCGCGTGGTCGGCGGGCATCTATCTTCTGATGCCGGGGATATTCCTGTCCTCGACCATCATGTCGACCGACGCCGTCCTGCTGCCGGCCTGGGCTGCCGCTGTCTACTTCCTCTGGCGCTTCCGCGACTCGTCGACGCTGGGCAATGCCGTGCTGGCTGGCGCCCTGATCGGCGTCGGCATGCTGGCCAAGTACGCAGCGCTCTACCTTTATGCCGGCGCGGGTCTCGCGGCCATTTTCGACAAGGACATGCGCAAGGCCCTGCTCTCGCCCGCCGGCGCCGTGCTCGTCATCGCCTCGCTGATCGTGCTGAGCCCCAATCTCTGGTGGAATGTCGCCAACAACTTCGCCACGGTCAGTCACACCGCCGACAACGCCAACCTCGGCGAAGCCGGCTTCGACCCGCTCCATGTCTTCGGCTTCCTCGAAGACCAGGCCGCCGTATTCGGCCCTCTGACGCTAGTCGTTCTGCTTGTCGGCTTCTTCCTCCTCGCCCGGCGCAAGGACACGTGGACATCGACGCGCGAAGTGTGGCTGATCGCCTTCATCATCCCGCCGCTGGTCGTGACGCTGATCCAGGAGATCATGTCCCGCGCCCACGCCAACTGGGCCGCGACCGCCTATCCAGCCGCCTGCGTCCTCCTCGCCTCGTGGATCGACCGGGCTTTCGGCAGCGATACCGGCCGTATCAAGGTGTCGCCCGTCCTGAAGGCCGGGCTCGCAATCAACCTTCTGATCGGCGCAACATTCACGCTGTTCTGGGTCGCCCCCTCGCTGGCTGACGCCACAGGGGTATCTGCAAGCATGAAGCAGGTGCGTGGCTGGAAGGAGACTGTCGCCGAACTGGGCAAGCGCGCGGAAGAACTCCACGCCTCGGCCATTCTCGTCGATGAACGCGAAGTCTGGCATGGCCTCGACTATTACGGCCGCAACGCCCACCTGCCGCCCGTGCGCGCCTGGATGCGCGCTGACCGTCCTCGCAGCCATGCCGAGGAAGAAGGCATCATGCGCGCGGGCGACGACAGCAACATCCTCATCGCAAGCCTGCACGACTGGTTCCGCCCGATGCTCCGGGCGGACTACAAGTCGATCAAGGAGCAGGGCTACATGACGATTCCGCTCGGCCCGAAGCGCGAGCGCACGTTCAAGCTGTTCCTTGGCTCAGGCTATGACCACCAACCCCGCACGTCAGCGTTCGAGACGAAATACGACAACATTCCGCCCGAACCCTGAGGCCCGAACCCTGAGGCCCGAACCCTGAGGCCGGTCATGGCGGCGGCGCGGGTGCCGGAGCAACCGGGACTTCCTCGCGCACGTCCGGCGTCACGCGCAGGCCGGGTCGTACATTCTCCTGCCCTTCAGCGACCAGCAGCGCATTGCGTGGCAGGCCGGCAACCCATGTGCCTTCCGATGTCTCGTCGATGATCTCGGCCGGAACGAAGCTCACCACGCCGCCGACATCCACATAACGCACACAGAGCCGATCCTGATCATCGGGCGCCAACAGCGACGGGCTGACCTTGTGGGCATAGCCGCGCCCGATCTCGATCTTGATCTCCGCCGTGCGCCCGACCGGAATTTCGCCCTTGGGGTTCGCCACCGAAATCTCGACGCGGAACTGCCGCGTCGCCGGATCGGCGACGCGCGCCAGATAGCTGACCTTGCCGCCAACTTCAGCCCCGTCCGACAACCGGATACGGGCATTGCCGTCCACGACGATCTGGCCAGCCTGTTTCTCGTTGGCCTGCGCCACGAACACGATCGGATCGAGCTGCACGACCGTGCCGCACGAGGAGCCGGGGTTCATGAACTGGCCAATTTCGGCGTTTCGCTTCTCGAATCTGCCGCGGAAGGGCGCCCGCATCTGCATCTTGCGCAGCTCGGCCCGCGCGACATCGAGCGTCGCCTGCGCGCCATCCAGCGCCGCCTTGGCCGAGTTGAGCCGCGTCTGCGTGGCCCAGCCATTCTGCACCAGCTTGACCGCGGCGTCGTACGCCCCGCGCTTGGAGACCATCGCGGCCTCCGCCTCGCGCACCTTTGCCGAGGCTCCCTCGATGTCGAGCCCGCACAGCAACGCGTCCTTGTCGACGATCGTTCCCTCGGCCACTGGCGCAGCCGTAAGCGTCCCCGCTACCTGAGCCTTCACATCGACGATGCGCGCCTCCGTCCGGCCCCCGAGCGACAGGAACATCGGCCGCTCCACCGCCTGCGATCGGATCACCACCACGCGCATGCCGTTATGGCCCTGGCTGCCGTCCGGCAGGGCCTTGTCGAGGGTCGGAATCCGGTCGGCCTGGACGTCCTGGATAGAGTCGCCCGAAGGCATCAACGAACGGATGCCGACGATCGCCGCGATCAGGGCGATGGCGCCGAGAATGATGGTCAGGAGACGGGGCAACTGTCTCGGGTCCTCCAAAGGTCGTTTCTGGCCGGTTTTCGCAACAATAAGGGCGTTCTGCCCGTCAGGGTATCAAAATGGCGTGGCGGGCGAGAATAAGGCGAGCGACGTCTCGCCCCAGCCTCGCCGCCTGCTTTTTCCCGCTAAACATTGGCATTAGTTGCATTCACCGGCCTTACCCCCTAGGTCCAACCGGCGCGAAAAGAGGCCGGACGGGGCCTTCCGCGAGACTAAAGGACGCCATGACGGAAGCTGCCGCCACGCCAGTCGAAAAACCGAAGTCGCCGAACGCGCCGACCGAGGAGACCGTGCTGTCGGTGAAGCACTATACCGACCGCATGTTCGCATTCCGGATCACGCGTCCGCCAGCCTTCCGTTTCCGCTCCGGCGAGTTCGTCATGATCGGCCTCGAGGGTCCCAACGGCAAACCGCTGCTGCGCGCCTATTCGATCGCCAGCCCGAGCTGGGACGAGGAGCTGGAGTTCTTCTCGATCAAGGTTCCGGATGGACCGCTCACGTCGCGGCTCCAGCAGATCAAGCCGGGCGATAAAGTCCTCCTCGGCCGCAAGTCCACCGGGACGCTGGTCCATGACGCCCTGACGCCGGGCAAGCGGCTCTACTGCTTTTCGACGGGCACCGGCCTTGCCCCCTTCGCGTCGGTCATCCGCGATCCAGAAACCTATGAGCGTTTCGAGCAGGTGATCCTGACCCACACCTGCCGCGAAGTCGGCGAATTGAAATACGGTCAGGAACTGGTCGAAGGCCTGCGCGACGATCCGCTGGTGGGCGAGTATTTCGGCCGCCTCGTCCACTACACCACCGTCACACGCGAGCCTTGGCCGAACCAGGAGCGCATCACGACCTGCATCGAGAAGGGCATTCTCTTCCACGACCTTGGCGTGCCCCCGCTCGATCCCGCCGTAGACCGCGTGATGGTCTGCGGGTCGATGGACATGATCAACGACGTCAAGGCGTTGGTCGAGAAGGCGGGTCTCAGGGAAGGCTCGAACGCCAACCCCGCCGAGTTCGTGATCGAGAAGGCCTTCGTCGGCTAGGCCGCCGCTCAGGCGGGAACCTTCTGCGTGTCATAGACGAACTGCTCGCCGTCCAGGTCAATCTTCGGCAGCTCGTCTTTCTCGTGCCAGTAGTCCTGCGTGTGCTGCCATTCGCGGCCTTCACCGCGCTTGGGCAGAAGATGCATGCCGCGCAGAAGGTAGCCCGGATTGAAATCCTCCGTGTCGATCCAGGATTGCAGCTTCATGTTCTTCAGGCCCGGCGGGATCGCAACCTCGATCCGTTTGGCGCCTCGTTTCTTCATGTGCTTGAGCAGCCGGCAAACGAAATCCGCCACAAGGTCAACGCGCAGCGTCCAACTAGCCCGGAAATAGCCGAACACCCAGACAAGGTTCGGCACGCCCGTGAACATCATGCCGCGATAGGTAACGGTGTCGGAGAAGACGAGCGGCTTGCCGTCGATATGGAATTCGATGTCGCCGAGCACGTTCAGGTCGAAACCTGTCGCGGTGATGATGATATCCGCCTCGAGCGTCTTGCCCGACTTGAGCCGGATGCCGCCCTCGGTGAACCGGTCGATCTCGTCGGTGACGACAGATGCCTTGCCTGAAGCAATGCCCCGGAACAGGTCGCCATCCGGAACGAAGGCGATTCGCTGGCGCCATGGCCGGTAGGTCGGCGTGAAATGCGTCTCGACATCATAGTCCGGCCCGAGGAACATGCGAACGCCTGCCAGCAGTTCGGCTTTTACCGCCTCAGGCTCTGCTCTCGAGCGCTGTGTGAATTCATCCTGTGTCTTCAGGATCTGCCGGCGCGTGATTTCGTGAATCCACGTCTCGTCGACCTGCAATGCACGCAGCTGTTCGGCGATGTCGATCGCGTTGCGGCCGGGGATGAAATAGGTCGGCGACCGCTGCAGCATCGTGACGTGTGCGCAATCATTGGCGATGGCCGGAACCAGCGTCGCGGCTGTCGCCCCCGACCCGATGACCACCACCTTCTTGCCCTTGTAGTCGAGGTCTTCCGGCCATGTCTGGGGATGAATGATCTGACCCTTGAAATCGGCCATGCCTGGCCATTCAGGCGTGTAGCCCTTGGAATGACGGTAATAGCCCTGGCACATCCAGAGGAAGCCCGCCGTGAAGCGGACGGTCTCGCTGGTCTCCTTCTTCTCGGCTTCGATCGTCCAGAGATTGTCGGCGTTGGACCAGTCGGCGCGGATGATGCGATGGCCATAGCGAATATGCCGGCCAAGATCGTTCTCCTCGATGACCTCATGCATGTAGGCGAGGATTTCCTCCGCCGACGCAATCGGCGGCCCAACCCAAGGCTTGAATCGGTAGCCGAACGTATGAAGGTCGCTGTCGGATCGGATGCCGGGGTATTTGTGCGTGATCCAGGTGCCGCCGAAACTGTCGAGCGTTTCCAGCACGACGAAGGACGTTCCGGGCGTCTGCTTCGCAAGATGGTAGGCCGCGCCCACCCCTGAAATTCCCGCCCCGACGATCAGCACGTCGAAATGCTGGGCCGGGCTTGGCTGAGACTGTTTATGGGCCGTTGCAGCGGTCATGCTGACTATCCTGCGTCCAACTGAATTCGCATAAGACAATCGTTTGGTGACGCAGGCAATTTGACCCGTGTCAAGGATGCAGCGGATTCTGCATCATGGGAGAGTAAGAACGTTTATGCCGTAGCGCCGCGCGGCGCGCTGCTGGCCTTGAGGACGTGATCGACCGCCCGCGCAGCCAGCGCCATGGTGGTCAGCGCCGGATTCTGGAAGCCCTGCTCCTGCATTGCGGCCCCATCGATCACGCACACGCCCGGCGCATCCCAGCATTCGCTGTTGAGATCAATCACCGACGTCTCGGGCGAAGACCCCATCCGCGCAGTCCCGAGTTCATTCAACGCCGCCGCGCCGACGACGATCGCGCCATGGCGCGCCGGTCCGATGGTCAGCGGGGCGGAGGCGACGATTGCCTGCGTCAACGGCTTGGTCATTCCCTGATCCAGCCAGGTTACGATCCAGCCAGGTCCTGATCCAGCTGGGCCTGTGTCCTGATCCAGCACAACGTCATGTCCGAGCCCGTAGTCACGGCGTCTGGCGTCCAGCCAGACCCCGCAAAACGCCTGTCATGCGCTGCTGGAGCAAAATCCCGTCCAGAGCGCGCCCCTTCGGCGCATTGTCCGGCCCCGTCTTGATGCTTCATCTTGCGCCAGAAATGCGCCAAGAAGCGTATCCCGAGAAGCCGTCATGACCGGAGGACCCTATGTCCGAGAGCCACGTCTATCCCGTGCCCCCGGAGTTCGCCGCCAAGGCATTGGTGAACGCCGCGAAGTACGAGGAGATGTACGCAGCATCGGTGGCCGATCCGGAAGCCTTCTGGCGCCAGCACGGCAAGCGCCTGCGCTGGATGCGGCCGTACACCAAGGTCAAGAACGTCAACTGGGACATCTCCAGGACGAATGACCCCAAGGACCTGTTCGTCAAATGGTTCGAGGACGGCACGCTCAACGTCTCGGCTAACTGCATCGATCGCCACCTGCCGCAGAAAGCCGACGTCACCGCCATCCTGTTCGAGGGCGATGACCCGTCCGTCTCCAAGCGCATCACCTACGCCCAGCTCTATTCCGAGGTCTGCCGCTTCGCCAACGTGCTGAAGGCGCAGGGCGTGAAGAAAGGCGACCGCGTCACGATCTACATGCCGATGATCCCGGAAGCCGCCTACGCCATGCTGGCCTGCGCCCGCATCGGCGCAGTCCACTCGATCGTGTTCGGCGGCTTCTCGCCGGAAGCGCTCGCAGGCCGAATCGAGGATTGCGCGTCGAACTGCATCATCACCGCAGACGAAGGCGTGCGCGGCGGCAAGCCAATCCCGCTCAAAACCAACGTCGATGAGGCGCTGAACAAGCTTGGCGGCAAGTCGACCGTGAAGTCAGTCGTCGTAATCAAGCACACCGGCGCCAATGTCGCGATGGACCACAATCGTGATCATTGCTACGCCGTCCTGGCAAAGGATGTGAGCGACGAGTGTGAACCGGAAGAGATGAGCGCCGAAGACCCGCTCTTCATTCTCTACACCTCGGGCTCGACCGGAAAGCCGAAAGGCGTCCTTCACACCACGGGCGGCTATCTCCTGTGGGCTTCGATGACCCACGAGATCGTGTTCGACTACAAGCCTGGTGAAGTCTTCTGGTGCACGGCGGATGTCGGCTGGGTCACCGGCCACTCCTACGTCGTCTATGGCCCCCTCGCGAACGGCGCCACCACGCTCATGTTCGAGGGCGTTCCGACCTGGCCTGACGCCTCCCGCTTCTGGAAAACGATCGACAAGCACAATGTCTCGATCTTCTACACCGCCCCCACCGCTCTTCGCGCGCTGATGGGCGCCGGCGATCACTTCGTCACGGGATCGTCACGCAAGTCGCTGCGCCTGCTGGGATCGGTCGGCGAACCGATCAATCCGGAAGCGTGGGAATGGTATTACCGCGTCGTCGGCGAGGGCCGCTGCCCTGTCGTCGACACGTGGTGGCAGACTGAAACCGGCGCGACCCTCATGACGCCCCTACCCGGCGCGCATGCGCTGAAACCCGGTTCGGCGGCGAAACCATTCTTCTCGATCCGCCCGCAACTGGTCGACGACAAGGGAACAGTCCTTGAAGGTGCGGCCGCCGGGAACCTTTGCATTCTCGACTCATGGCCGGGCCAGATGCGCACCGTCTATGGCGACCACCAGCGCTTCGTGGACACGTATTTCCGCACCTATCCCGGGAAATATTTCACGGGCGACGGCTGCCGGCGCGACGAGGACGGTTATTACTGGATCACGGGCCGCGTGGATGACGTCATCAATGTCTCCGGCCACCGACTCGGAACAGCGGAAGTCGAAAGCGCACTCGTGGCTCACCCCAAGGTAGCGGAATCAGCCGTTGTCGGATATCCGCACTCCATCAAGGGACAAGGCATCTACGCCTATGTCTCGCTCATGGCAGGCGTTCAACCAACCGACGCCTTGAAAACGGAGCTAGTCCAATGGGTACGGAAGGAGATCGGACCGATTGCGTCGCCGGATCTCATCCAGTTCGCGCCCGGCCTGCCAAAGACACGTTCCGGAAAGATCATGCGGCGTATCCTTCGCAAGATCGCCGAGAACGATTTCTCCAATCTCGGCGATACCTCCACGCTGGCGGAACCGGCCGTGGTGCAGGACCTGATCGACAACCGCGCCAACAAGTGACCCCACGGGGAGCCGCGTGACCCGTGAACGTGGAAAACTGGAAGACTGGATCGACCAGCGTGGCTTCGGATTCATCCGGCGGCCCGACGGGACGAAGCTCTATGTCCATATGAAGTCGATCGGGAAAAGCACCGAGCGGCCGAAGATCGGCGACAATCTCGAATACACAGTCAGCCCCGGCAAGGACGGTCGCCCCGTCGCGACCGATGTGATCTACGTCGCCGCCCCGCCTCCGCCTCCTCCACCTCCCCTGCTCGACGAGCACTCCCACGCGCCGCACACGGTTCTCGGCATCGCCTCGCGCGTGTTCGGCGCAGCAGTGATCCTCGCCCTGCTGAGCGCTAACATCTTCATGGATCGCCTGCCCGTCTGGGTGGCGGCGCTCTACCTGATCGGCGGCGGCGCATCCTTCATGCTCTATCGCAATGACAAGTTGGCTGCGATCGAGCACGGCTGGCGGCGCCCCGAGATCCGGATGCACCTTGTCGATCTCACCTTCGGCATCGTCGGGGGCCTGTTCGCGCAGCACGTCTTCCGCCACAAGACGTACAAACCGTCCTTCGTTTACATCACCGCACTGATCACGGCGCTGCATGTGCTGACGCTCGGCTTGATCATGTTCGGCGTCTATGCGCCGGGGTCGGTCGGCGACTTTTTCCGCACGATCTTCCACGGTAACTAGAGGATTAGCGCCCGCAGGGCGTAGGCGACGGCGGCAACCGCTGCTGCTCCGCCAATCCACAACAGGACGAACCAGATCAACCGACTGCCCAGCGACGGACGCGGATCGTTCTCGTCCGGCGGTCCTTCAATGATAGGCAGCTTCATCATCCACCTTCGCCCGGAAGAGCCAGTAGACGTAACCGGTATAGCCCAGAATGATCGGCAGCATGGGCAAGGCGCCGGCCAGCAGCAATCCCAGCGCATTGTCCGCCGCCGCAGCCTCGCCCGGCGTCATCGTGAACGGAACGAGATAGGGCCAAAGGCTCACCGCCAGCCCGACATAGCCAACGGCGAACAGGCACACTGCATAGAGATACGGCGTCAGGTGCAACCGCTTGTCCGCACCACGCCACAGGAGGAAACAGATCCCCGCCGCCGCCAGCGGCAAGGGCGCCAGCCAGACAAAGCTGCCCCAGTCGATGCTCGTCATCGTAAGGCCCCAGCGCTCCGTGACGCGCGGATCAACCGACAGCGTCGCAAGGCTCACCGCCCCCATCGCCAACGCGACCAGCAACGCCAGCTGCTTCACCCAGCCCCTCGCCCGCTCGAACAGTTCGCCCTTTGTCTTGAACACAAGCCATGCGGCCCCCAGCAGCGCATAACCTGCGACCAGCGAGGCCGCCACCAGCATCGAGAACGGTGTCAGCCAGTCCAGCGGTCCGCCAACGAACTGCCCGTCCACCACATTAACGCCCTGGATGAACCCGCCGAGCACGAAACCCTGCGCCACCGCCGCGACGATGGAGCCGCCGGAGAAGGCCACGGTCCACCACTTCTTGCCGCGCTCGCGTCCGTGATGCCGGAACTCGAACGCCACGCCGCGGAAAATCAGCGCCAGCAGCATCAGGTAGATCGGCAGGTACAACGCCGGCATAAGGGCCGCGTAGGCCTTCGGGAAAGCTGCGAACAATCCGCCCCCGCCCAGCACCAGCCACGTCTCGTTGCCGTCCCACACCGGTGCAATGGCTGCCTGCATCTGGTCGCGGTCGCGGCTGTCCTTCGCCAGCGGGAACAGGATGCCGACGCCAAGATCAAACCCATCGAGCGCGACATAGAGGAACACAGCGACCGCGATCAGCACAGCCCAGATCATGGAAAGCTCGATACCGAACATCACGATCCCTCCCGCACGCCAGCGCCCAGCGTCGTTCCTGGCGGCTGATTTGTCTGTGGCGGAGGCTCGTCCGTATCCGGCCCCTTGCCCATGATACGCAGGATGTAAAGAGCGCCTGCGCTGAACACGATCGCATAGACGACCAGGAAGAAGAGCAACGACGTCGCTACCGACCCCGCTTCCACGGGCGAGACTGCATCCGCCGTCCGTAGCACGCCGTAAACCGTCCAGGGCTGCCTCCCCACCTCTGCCGTGATCCACCCGGCCAGTACGGCGATGAAGCCTGACGGCGCCGCCACGACCAGCGCACGATGATAGAGCTTCATCGTATCGAGCCGCCTCGTCAGCCACAGCACGCCGCCAGCGATGCCGAGCGCCACCATCAGAAAGCCCATGCCCACCATCATGCGGAAGCCCCAGAATGTGAGCCACACGGGCGGCCTGTCCTCCGGCGCGAATGAGTCGAGCCCAGGCAAAACCTCATCCGGCCCCGCATTATTCACCGTGGATCCGAACCCGGGAATGCCGATCTCGAGATGATTGGTCTGCGCCTGCTCGTCCGGCCAGCCGACCAGAACCGAAGGTTGCTGCGCCTGCGTCTTCCACCAGCCTTCAAGCGCCGCGACCTTTGCGGGCTGATATTCGCCCGCCACCAACCCGCTCTCGTGCCCGACCATCACCTGCAACGGCGCCACCAGCACCATCATCAGCACCGCCATGCGCAAGGCCATGGAGCTTTCCGCTTTCGCCTTGCCCGCGAGCAGCGCAAACGCCGAAGCTCCCGCCACCACCATCGCCGTCGTGAGATACGCCGCCAGCACCATGTGAGCGAAACGCGACGGCAAGGAAGGATTGAAGATCACGGCCAGGAAGTCGGTCGCCACCATCGTGCCGTCCGCCGCGTGCGTGAACCCTTGCGGCGTCTGCATCCACGAGTTGGCCGAGAGGATCCAGAACGCCGAAATCAGCGTTCCTACCGCGACCGTGCACGTCGAGAAGAAGTGGAGCTTCGGCCCGACCTTCTTCCAACCGAAGAGCATGATCCCGAGAAATGACGCCTCGAGGAAGAATGCCGTCAGCACTTCATACCCGAGCAGCGGGCCAATCACGCTGCCGACTTGAGACGAGAACACGCTCCAGTTCGTCCCGAACTGGTAGCTCATCACCACGCCCGACACGACGCCCATGCCGAAGGACAGCGCGAAAATCTTGACCCAGAAGAGATAGAGATTGCGGAACAGCGGCTTCTTCGTGGTCAGCCACAATCCTTCCAGCACCGCCAGGAACGACGCCAACCCGATCGTGAAGGCCGGGAAGATGATGTGAAAACCGATGGTGAAGGCAAACTGCAGACGCGACAGCAACAGGGCGTCGAAGTCCATCACACGCGCTCCTGACTTTGCGCCGGAAGCGATGCATCGCCTGATCTAACTAAGCTGCGATGCCGCGCCGAGGGCGCTCCGGTGTCCATCTAGATCAGCATAAAGACTTTTGTCATGCGGCGCGACCGCACAGGCGGCATATCACACCGCGATATCGAACTCGTCGAGATCGAATTCCGCGTCGTCAGCCGCTGCGACGCCTGCTTCACTCGGCCGCGCATAGCGCGCGATCGCCTCGAACAGCGTTTCGCGTACGATGGGCTTGGCGACGTGATCGTCCGCTCCGGCCTCTTTGGCCTCCAACACATGTTCGTCCGTTGCGTTGGCGGAAACGGCCAGCATCGGGGTCGGGACGCGGTTGTGCTCCTTCTCCCACGCGCGGATGGCGCGCATGGCGGCGAGCCCGCCCATGATCGGCATCTGCAGGTCCATCAGCACGAGGTCGAAACGTCCGGCCGAGAACTTCTCGACCGCTTCCTTGCCGTTCTCCGCGAACGTGATTTGCAGCCCGCTCTGCGCCAGCAGCAGCTCCACCACGCGACGGTTCATCGGATTGTCTTCCGCCACCAGCAGGCGCAGGTTTTCCACCTTCGTCTCGGCGTCGAAATCCTCGACCGCGACAGCTGTCATGGCGCCCAGCGCAGCGATGCGGTCGCGCGAGATCGGGCAGATCACTTCGAAGGTTGATCCTTCGCCTTCTTTCGATTGTGCCGTGATGCGGCCGTTCATCAGCTCGACCAGCCGCTTCACGATCGACAGGCCAAGGCCCAGTCCGCCGAACTTGCGCGATGTCGAGATGTCCGCCTGCTCGAAGCGCTCGAAGATCCGCTCCGCCAGCTCAGGCGCGAAACCGACGCCTGTGTCGGTCACGGACATGCGCAGCTGCGTCTTGCCTTCCGGCAGCTCCTCGACGGCGGCCGCGACGCTGATATGGCCCTGCTCCGTGAACTTCACCGCATTGTTGAGCAGGTTGCCCAGCACCTGTCCGATACGCACCGGATCGCCGCGGAACACGCCATCGCAGCTCGCGGAGATGAATGTGTCAAAGCGCAGGCCCTTGGCCTCCGCCCGCGTGCGCGCCGCCTCGCACGTGTTGCGCACGGCTTCCTCGAGTTCGAACGGCCGGATGTCGAACTGGATCTCGTCGCCCTCGAGACGCGAGAACTCGACGAGATCGTCCATCACGCGCAGCAGGGTGCGGCCCGATGTAGAGATCAGGCGCACCATCTCCAGTTGCCGTTCGTCCAGCATCGTGCGCTGCAACACTTCGGAGACCGCCAGAACGCCGTTCAGCGGCGTGCGTATCTCGTGGCTCATGTTCGACAGAAAATCCGACTTCGCAGCCGCCGCCACGAGCGCGCGCTGTTCGGCCTCCATGGCCTTGAGCTCGATATGCTTGCGCGCCGTGATGTCCTGGATCACCGCGAAGGCCCGCGCCGGCGAGCCCTTCACCGTCTTGAGAATTCGGATCGACGCCGCGTGCCAGATCTCGCGACCGTCCGGGAAACCGACGCGATACTCTGCTGTGTAGGGCGGGCCGCCGGCAAGGTGCGTGCGCCACTTGTTGCCGAGCATCTCGCGGTCGGATGCGTGGATCCAGCTGTCAGTCCCCGTCAGCGAGTCGAAAGTCGGACGCTGCGGGAAGAAATGCTTCCACTCGCCTTCGAGATAAGTCTCGCGCATCTCGAAATCGAGTTCCCAGATCATCATCTGGGTGATGTTCATGCCGAAGGACATGCGCTCCTTCGACGATTCAACTTCATGCTGCGCCTGAACGAACTCGGTAACGTCCTCGTGCATGATCACGACGCCGCCGACATTGCCCTCGCCGTCGCGCCACGGCGCCGCCGACCATTTCAGCCAGCCCTGCTTGCCGTTCTTGCGATCGAACGGATCGCGTTCATGGTTCATGGCCTCGCCGCGCAGCACCTGGCGATGAATGGCGCGCCACTTCTCCGGCAGCCACGGCATCAAGTCGTACATCGATCGGCCTAGCGCTTCTTCTTCCTTCAGGCGCCGCTCGGCCAGCCAGCGTTCGCTGGCGACCATCACCCGCATGTCCTTGTCGTACATGCAGATCGGCATCGGCGCCGCCTGCACCAGACGGCGAACCGTCGAATCCGAGTTCATCGCGGCCTGCAGAGCCGTGTGGCTGTCGGTCTTGTCGACCACGACGCCGTGCATGGCCTCGACCTGCCCACGCGCGTCGATGGACGCCGAGCCGGCCACCTGGATCAGGCGCGTGCTTCCGTCGGCGCGACGGATGACGAATGTCTGCTTGACCGGCTTGCGCTTCTCGAATGCCTCACGGGCGGCGGCCACCACGGTCGCACGCTCCTCCGGCACGATCATCTCGATCAGGTCTGTCAGCACCAGCGGCGGCGCCGCAGGATCGAGGCCGAGGATGCGGGAAGCACCCGCCGAGCAATGCAGCTTGAAATTTCGCCCGGCGCGCCAGTGGCCGATATTGCCCACCTGCTCCACCGCATCACGCGCGGTTGCCGTCTCCAGCCGCTCGCGCTCCAATGTATCCTGGCGCGTCACATCACGGCCGACAAAGGAGATCAGCCCCGCCGGTCCAAGCCAGGTGAGCTCCGCATCGATCAGGCGCAACTCATTGCCGATCTTGAAGCGCAGCTGCAGCGCGCGCGAAGGCGTCTTGTCGTTGAGCGTACGCAGAGCCTCGCGGCACGCCTCACGACGATCCGGGTCGATGAAGGAAATGATCGAGGCGTCATGCGCCCCGCCCGCAGGCCCCGTCAGCCGGCGATAGGCGATGTTGGCGCGAACGACGCGACCTTCCTGGTCGATGAGCGCGAAAGCGTCAGAAACGGCGCCCAGGAAGTGCTCGACCGCGCTCGCAAAGCACTTCTCGATCACCTCGGGAGGTGATGCCGAACCCAACGGAAGCGGAGCAGACGTCATGCGGCCGGTGACTGAACTCAGGAATCCCGCATCCATCTCGCGTCATAACGGTTAACAAACCCCCTAGGCGCGTTTGCTTCCGAAACAGAAAATCGCCGTGGAAACAGCCGGATTCACGGGCAATTCAGCTTTTAACCTACGACAAGGCGAGCGCCTGACGCGCCGCCTCGATCCGCTCCATGTGCTGGTGGAACGGCGCCCAGTCGTCGCGCTCGTCGATGTGCGCCCATAACGCCTCAACGACCTCAATCAGCAGGCTCACCGGCGCCGCGTCCCGGAAATAGGCATGGCCAAGCCGCTCAGGCCGCTCCGGCGCATGTGTCATCAGCGCCGCCCGCACCGGATCAAACCCAGACGCCGCATAGAGATTCGCAATCGGACTCGCCGCCGCCCGCCCCTCGCTCGCCGGCCCGCCGAACCAGTCGAAGAACACCTGCGGCCACGGCGCCTTCGTCTCGCCCATCCACGCAAACAGCGATTTCAAGAGCTGAAGATCCGCGTCCTCGCCTGCCGGCTTCAGGCCCAGCACAGCCAGCACGCGCCTCGGAAACGCCGCGCGATAGAGCGCCTCATAGCGCTCCAGCTCCTTCTGCAATGGCGCCACATCGGCGACCAGTGTCAGGCATTCCGCAAACCGCCCGAGATTCCACAACGCTGCAGAAGGCTGCCGTCCGAACGCATAGAGACCCGTCTCGTCGAAATACGCCGCCGTGAAACTGGGGTCGGAATACGGCAGGAACCGCCACGGCCCGTAGTCGAAACTCTCCCCCGTCACCACCATGTTGTCCGTGTTGAGCACGCCATGGACGAACCCCGCCGCCATCCACGACGCCGCCAGCTCCGCTGTGGCCGCCACGACCTCGCGCAACAACCCGGCCGCCGATGCCGCCATGTCGGCGCCCGCCGCCTGCGGGTGATAATGCCGGATGCAATACTCCACGAGCTTGCCGATCGCATCCGCGTCGCCCGCATAGGCCTGCCGCTGGAAGGTGCCGAACCGCATATGGCTGTGCGACAGCCGCACCAGCACTGAAGACCGCGTCGGCGATGGCTCGTCATTCCGTCCGAGCTGCTCGCCCGTCTCGATCAGCGAGAACGCCTTCGACGTATAGACGCCCAGCGCCTCCAGCATCGACGCCGCCATGATCTCGCGCACGCCGCCCTTCAGTGTCAGCCGTCCATCGCCCGTGCGCGACCACGGCGTCTGCCCCGATCCCTTCGTGCCCAGATCAAGCAGCCGGCCGGCGCCATCGCGCATCTGCGCGAACAGGAAACCGCGCCCGTCACCGAGCTGCGGGTTGTAAACCTGGAACTGGTGCCCATGATAAGCCTGCGCCAGCGGCCTCTCGAGCGAACCCGGAAGCGGTGCGAACTTCCCGAAATGCTCGACCCACTCGGCATCGCTCAGCGCGCCGAGCCCCACCTCCTTCGCCCATCTCTGATTGCGCCAGCGTATCGTGTGCTGCGGAAACTCTGCCGGCTCGACAGTTGCGTGAAAGCGGCTGTCGAGTTCGAGGATCGCCTTATCGGGGCGGAATGGGGCGTTCACTTCGCCGCCGGAATCAGGACGACAGGAATGCGGATGGAGCGTGCAGGTCCGCGAATGTCGTTCGCCTCATCAACATAGGCCGGCATGTCCTCACTGAGGATCAACTCGGCATTCTGGTCACTCGTGACATTGAATGACAGCTCGGCCTTGAATCCCACCGGTCCCGGATCCGTCCAGCTTCTGTCACCCGCCTGCATCGCAGGCGCCTGTGCGATAACCTCGCCATTGATGATAAGTTCAGCCACGAACTGTCCCTCGAAGAACCAGTTGTTGATGGCCACGCCCTCCGCCACCAACGGACTGGTCACGCGGGCGCCGGCAAGTGGAGTTGCGACGGTGATCTCGCCAGCAGGCGCCGGCTTGTACTTCTCTGCATCGCCCGCATTTGCCTGCTGCGGAACGGCGGGCGCTGTCGCCTGCTCCGCCGCAGCCGGCGGCTTGGCTTCGGGCGTACACGCGACAAGCGCAAGACCGGCCAGGGCAGCGTAACGGATCATCGTTTTCTCCTTCGCTTCCAACGCTGCGTGCGATCATCACGACCGGCAAGCGATGGCTGGCACATGACAATCACCTAGCCTGAATTTGCACTCTGCCAAAATCCCGCCCGAATCTTGCGGCAGACGGTCGCGGGTCGGGGGACATTCCTCCCTCGCACCTCAACGGAGCCACACAGGCAATGAGGCGACTGAACCTGCTCAGTTTGCCCCTCTGTATCCCAGGGGGCGGTCAACGCTCCCGGGCCTGGCTCGGCAGCGTCTGACCTTTCGAATTTGACCCTGGCCACGCCGCGCAATTCCGCGCGCGCGGAGCCGCGTTCGAGATCAACTGCCCTTCCGGGCCGATCGTGGACGCATGTCGAGAGGAGACGCGACCATGGTCGCGCAACTTTTTCATCGCACGCCCCCGCGTGCGCGCACTGCAACGCCGCTCCTGGCGTTCCTCGCCGGCCCCTTCGCCGACGCGATCGCGCGCATCTGGCCTGCGCCGCACGGCGAATTCTTCGCCCTGCCGACCGCCCGCCGCCACGCGGCGGCGATCGCGCTCACGGGTGAAGCCCGCGCGGAACTCCCGGAGGCGTCCATCCGCCGCCTTGTCGAGTTCCAGCGCGATGCCGCCGTCGCCGAAGCCCTCGCCGGTGAACACGCCACGGGTCTGATGCGCGCTCTCGCGAAAGCGGGAGAGACGCTGTGGGATGTCCGCGACTATACGGTCTTCCTCCGTCTTCTCGCCGAGCCGATGGCGAACGAAGTGCTGCGTCATCTCGACGTGGTGCGTCCCCTCGCCTTCGCGCCGATCGCAGAGCTTCCTCCGGCGCTCCGCACCGCCGTGATCGTCCGCGCACTTCCCTCCCGGGGCGCGGCAGCCGATCTCGCCCGTGCATTCGCGATCGCGGTTCGCACCCGCGGTCCGGATGCAGCCGGACGCGTAGCCCGCCGCTGGGCTTCCGGTGGCGACACGCGCGCCCTGTTCACCCGCGCGCAGGAGGATCTCACCCCCGACGCCTTCCGTCCCGCGGATCCGGCGCCAGTTCTGAGCCACCCCTTCGCCCGCATCACGAGCCGCAAGCAGCTCGAAGCGCTCGCCCTCGAGTTCCGCAACTGCCTTGCGGATCACGCAGTGCGCATCGCCGACGGCCGCATGGCGGTCTACGTCTGGCGTGACGAGACGCCCGCTGCGGTCGCCCTCAACTGGGACGCCGCCGGTTGGCGGCTCGCCGAGGCGAAAGCGCGCGACAACGTCGATCTCGACGAGACCCAGCTCCGCGAGCTGGTCCGTCATCTCGAGGCCGCAGGCGTCCGTACCGGTCCTTCCGTCCAGTCGCTCACGTCGCGCCTCGATGACTGGGCCAACGGCACGACCTACTGCCACCCGATAGGCGACACGTTCGTCGAGCAACTCACGCTCGGCGACCTGTGGAGCTGAGAAAATGTCGTCCTGCGCTTCGCACCGGCCCGGCCGGTGCGAAGCCTTGAGCGTTCAAAGCCTGATGCCGCCGCCCACGATCCTGCGGAACATCGCCATGTCGATCGGCGCGTAGGTCTCGTGCGCCGGATCGATGACAAACAGTGGGTCCGACGTGTTCATCGGGTCGAACCCGTCCTTCACCAGATCGACTTTCCGGTATTTCAGCGTCCCCGTCGTCTCTACCTCTCCCTGCAGCCGCAGAAACACCGGTCGCGCATAGGCGGGCAGGTTCTGGGCGAGATGCTTGTACAGCTTCTCGACGTCAACGCCGTCCTTCGGCGTTACAGACGCCATCCCGGCGCGCCCGTCCTGGCCGGGCACGGCGACGCCATAGACGATCGCATGCTTCACGCCCGGCATGGACGATATCGCGATCTCCACCTCGCTGGTCGAAACGTTCTCGCCCTTCCAGCGGAACGTGTCGCCAACGCGATCGACGAAATAGACATAGCCATCCGCATCCATCTTCATCAGGTCGCCTGTACGGAACCACAGGTCGCCCTTCTCGAACACATCCCGCAGGAGCTTCTTCTCGGACTGCTTCTTGTCGTCATAGCCGTCGAAGCGCTGGCGCGGCTCGCCTGTGATCGGTCCCACCGCCTCCCCCGGCTCGTCGGGCGCCGCCTCGATGCACAGCCCGTCCGCTCCCCGCACGGGCTGCTCCGTCTCGACATCGAACTTGAGGATCCGCGCCTTCAGCTTCGATCGCAGCAGCCGCGGCACGCGCCCGACGGCGCCGATCTTCCCATCGAGATTGAAGAAATTCACATTGCCTTCTGTCGAGCCGTAGAACTCGACCAGATGCTTGATGCCTGTACGCTCCACGAACTGCGCCCACACATCCGCGCGCAGGCCGTTGCCGAAGCCCTTCTTGATCTTGTGGCTGTGTTCCAGCGTCGATGGCGGCTGGTTCATCAGATAGCGCCCCAGCTCGCCGATGTAGACGAGCATGGACGCCTCGTTGTCGATCGCCTCCTGCCAGAAGTGCGAGGCCGAGAATTTCCGCCGGAGGATGACGCACGCCCCAGCGTTCATCGCCGTGCCTACGCCGCACATCCCGCCCGTCGCATGATAGAGTGGCAGCGTCAGCAGGATGCGGTCATTCCGGTGTGCATCCGTCGCATCAACGAACACCCGCATCAGCCCCCGCGCTCGCACGCTGGTGATCTTCGCCGCCTTCGGCAGCCCCGTCGTGCCGGACGTGTAGATATAGAGCGCCACCTCGCCGCCCTTGACGCCCGCGCGCAGCTCCTTCTCCGGCCGCGCCGTCGACAGCCGCGCTACGCTCGCGTCAATCCAGGTCTGCCCCGGCGCCTGTCCGCCCAGCACGAACGCGCCCAGCTCCAGCGCAGTCTGCGACCGCGCCGTCTCGAACTGCGGCGCCAGCTCCGGGTTCATCACGATCGCCCGCGCGTTCGCCACCTTGATGCAGTGCGCGAGCCCTGCGCCCGTCAGGTTGTAATTGATCAGCGCGGTCTTCACCGCGATCTTCGCCATGCCTGCCCAGAAGGCGATGTAGTCCGGCCGGTTCTCCATGAAGAGCGCAACGCAGTCGCCCTTGGTCAGTCCGACCGACAGGCCCCAGTGTGCAAACTGGTTCGCCCGCTTCTCGAACTCGGCGTAGGTGATCTCCTGCCCTTCGAACGAGATGAAGACGCGCTCGTCATGATCATCAACGGCGTCCTCGACCGCATCGGCCAGCGTGTATTCCGCCTCGGGATCGAACTTCCCGATTGCGCCGATGATGCGGCGGAATCCGTTGATGTAGATCCAGTCGCTCTTGAGACCGTCGATGAGGTTCATGTGGCGGGCCCAGAACGCACGAAGTCGAGGTGCAGCGAGTTAAAGTCTAACAGCACGCGATTAAGGCCACGTTGATAGCTGCGCATGTGTCAGAGATGTGGTCTCCGCTGCGTCTCGCAACCGCCTGCCGCAATGCAGCAAGCCTAATGCGCCAGCAACAAGGCCCGGTTCAGGATCACATCGCCTTGACCGGCGGCGAGGTCTTCCTCCGTCACCAGTACATCCGGATTCGCCAGCTCCCGCGGCGTCCCGCTCACTTCGTAAAGACGCTCCACCGGAATGCGCAAGCTCACGCCCAAGCACGGCACGTCGAAACTCTCAATCGCCCCGCGCAACCCCGCCATCGGCGTGCCGACAATGATCGCATCTGCAGCCGCCCGCAGCCCGATCGCCGTCCCCTCGCCCATGGACCCGGTCCAGTGATCGACCAGCACGATCAGCTTCCCCTTGAAGCGATCCTTGCGCCCCTCGACCTGTTCCACCCAGCTCTCGCTGCCCCGCACATGCTTCTGGTAGCCCTTCGTTCCTTCGACGAACCACGCCATCAACGGCTTCGCGACAACTGAGTCACCGCCCGAAGGCGTATTGCGGAGGTCGAGGATGACCGTGTGCATCCCCTTCACTCGCTTCATCAGATCATCAAAGATCGGCGTAAGCTCGGCGTTGCCGATCGAATTTTCCAGGCGGATCACCGCCACATCCTTGTGCGGGAATATCAGCGAAGCTCCTTTTTCCGTATTCGACATGCGCGATGGCGCGGGAACATCGACCTCGACGCCGTCCGAAGATCGCACAGTGACGACAGGCGTATGCTCCCGTGTTCCCGCCAACAGGACTCGCCCGGCAAACCCCATCATCGCATCAGCCCGTTCTGCGACCGATGGCGGCGGCTTTTGCGCCTGCGCGACCGGCGCCCCGTCGATCTTCACGATCTCCATTCCCTCGCGCAGCGCCGTATCGGGGATCGCCACAATGCTCATTCCACGTGGCCGAACCTCGCTCAGCACAAGCTTCCCATCCCGCCACTCCACCCACATAGACGCCCCCGTCGGCACGAGTTTTGGCGACAGTTTGTCATTCGTGCTCAGATGTACGTGGTGATCGCCCAGCGCGTAGACGAACGCCTCCAGCACGCGCAGGTGTTCCGTCTTGTCCTTCGCCGCAGCCGCCATCGGCTTCAGCGCCTCAACCACCTCCTCGACGGGAACACCACCACCCAGCGGATAGGCCATCCGGGCCTTCACCGCCGCCTGCATAGCCAAGAGGTCGATCATCGCGCCGTTTGTCGCGCACGCTGCCGGCTTCTCGGCTTTCTGCTCCTGCGGCCCCGGCGCTTGTTCCGGTGTTCCGGCACAGCCTCCGACCGCCATCGCCAACGCAACCAACAGCTTCCGGTACGCCATCATGCTTATTCCCGATCTTGTGATCGCGCCCGCATAGCGACGCCCCGCAGCCAAGTCACTCGACCTTTGCTCATACCCCACGCCACGCCTACGCTGGCGGTGATTCACAGGAGCCAGTCATGCGCGCCATCGTCGCCGTCGCTATCCTCGCCCTTACCGCCTGCACAACGTTGCAGCCGAGCGCGCCTTCCGCCTCGCAGCTCCCGCCCAACAACAATCCAATCCAGATGAACCGCGACGGCCCGGCCACACGCGGCCCCGTCCGCAACCTCGCCGCCCGGCCCGGCGAGGAAATCGTCACCATCCGCTACTGGAAAATAAGGAAGGGAACCTTTCCGCAATTCCTCGAAGCTTCGCAAAAGGGCATCTGGCCCTTCTTCGAGAAGATCGGCGCGCGCATCGTCGGCATGTGGCAGGTGATCCCCCCGCCCGACGGCAAGGAAGCCTCAGCTGACTACGACGAAGTCTATCTCACCACCCGCTATGCCAGCCTCGACCACTGGGCCGCCACGCGCGACGCCGCCGCGATGGGCGGCGACGGCCCCGACTACGCCGCTCTCCAGGCCGCGCTGAAGGTGCGCCAGTCCCTCACCCTCGAAACGAAAGTCACTTTCCTCAAAGGCGCGACCGGTCCGCTCGGGCCTGTCTACATGCCCGGCACCGGCGAGAAGTTCGGCGAGGCGCCGTAGGGTGCATTGGGGAGTAACGTAAATGCATCACGGGAAATCGGTGCATCAACATGCACCCTACAACTCCATTTCGTTCATCACCCCAGCTTCCACCAACCGGCGAAGCGCCACATCGATCCCCGGCCGGTACTTCTTCCACCGCGCCACCGATGATGCATAGATCTTCTGCCTCACCTGCGCAGCGCTCGCCGTCGCCACCGGCGAGGCATTCTCCTCGAACCGCACGCACGCTTCCTCGAAGTCCAGTCCGCAGAAATCCAACAGCCGCCTCACCTGCGCTTCAAGATCGCCAACCACATCCTCATACCGGACCTCGCAATAGCGATCCTTGGGCAGCGCCGCCGCGAACGCCTTCGCCATGTGATCGAACCGCACCACATGCTCTGCCGTCGCCTCCAGCGAGAGCGTGTAGTCCAGCATCCGCCCCGCCTGTGCGAAATCCTGCCGGTAGCTGCTGACCACCACATCCGCCGGATGCCGCCGCAGCATCACCACCCTCGCCTCCGGCAAGGCCTGCAGGATCAACGGCGCAAGAAACGCATTCACCGGCAGCTTGTCGACGAACCGTCCCGCAAATCCCATCGTCCCATTGACGCGCGCCACATAATTTCGCCCAACGCGTGCAAGATCCGCCGTCATCCCCGCATCAATCAGCGGCGCACTGATCAGCCGGTCGTCTTTCACTCCGGTCGCTGCCTTCAGCGCATAGGGAAAATCGTTCAGCTCCCCCGCTGACTCCACTTCGGTGTGGCTCGACAGGATGCGCTCGACCAGCGTCGTCCCCGTCCGCGGCATGCCGACCACAAAGACCGGCCGCGCCGCGGCAAACCCTGACGTCTTCGCCGCAACACTCCGCTCCGCCGCCGCAAACACCGCGGCCTCTTCTGCTTCATCGTATCGACCGCGCAGGCGACGTTTCGCCTTGTCGAGCCATTCCACTGCTTGCGCGTAGTCGCCAATGTCATCATACGCCTTGGCCAGCGCATGCCCGAGCACATACATGGCCTGCGCATCGTTCGACGACTTCGATGCGATCATCGACAGCCGCGCGATCTCGTTCTGTTCCTTCGTCTGCTTCGTGATCTGCACCAGCCCCGCCCAGGAAGGCCCGTGCTGCGGATCGCGCGCCAGCACCTTGCGATATTGATCCCGCGCCTCGTCGAACCGCCCGAGGAACTGCAGCGTCGCCGCATGATTGTAGATGTACCCGGGCGCAGCCCCCGACCGCGCCGCGCGCCCATAATGCTCCTCCGCCTTCGCGTGCAGTCCCGCGCGCGTCATCACCACGCCGATCGTGTCCTGCGAATAGGGATCCGGCGCCAGTCGATCCGCCGCCTCCGCCAGCTTCACCGCCTCCTCGCGACGGTCGAGCGCCTCGAGGCTCCGCGCCTTCTGCGCCATCGCCTGCCCGAAGCCCGGCTGTATCGCGAGCGCCACATCAAAGGCCTTCACCGCCGCCTGATGCTCGCCCCGCATCTGCGCCACGATTCCCAGCATGAAATGCGCCGATGCCGCCTGCGGAGCGATCCTCAGCACTGCACGCAGGTCCGCCTCCGCGCCGCGATGGTCGCCCGCAGCGAGCTTCTGGCCCGCCGCCTGCAGCAGCGGCCCGACATCGGCAAATCCCGCCATTACTTCGCGCAGCTTTCCGGCTTGATCTCGATGCGCTGGAACTTGACGCTCACCGGCCCGGTATTGGTGATCCGGTGCGGCCCCTCCGGACCGGTCCACACGGCGCGATATCCTGCGGACGGCTCGACATCGTTGAACCCCGTCTCCACGAACTTTCCGTCCATCATGCGGTATTCCGTGTAGCGGAACTTCGCGCCGCCCTCGCCGCCCGTCTCGCCCATGATCACGCTCGGCAGCGCATGAACATGTATCTGCTCGGACGCCTGCGACGGCAGGTTGATCTCCAGAACGCGCACATGCTCGTCCTCGAACAAAACCCTGTGCGTCGCCGGCGCCGCCGCCACGGCGTCATACTTGTAGCTCGACGGATCGCAGAACATCGCCTCCGGCGGCAGCCCCTGCTGCGCCACGGCCCCCGCCGACGCGCCCAGCGCCAGCGCGGCAATCGCGATCATCCTCATGACGGCCTCCTCGGTGTCATCGCATCAGGCTTATGCCCTTGCGAAACGATGGTGAAGCCCGCGCCATCATGCACATGGTCACAAAACCTCGCTTGACCTTCGCCCCGGTCCGTGGATTTAGCGAGGCGGATCGGAACCTCCCCAAGCCGACAAGAAACTACCATGACCGACACCCCCACATTCCGCTATGCCCGTCAGGCCGACGCGCCCGCGCTGGTTTCCCTCATCGAGCGCGCCTATCGCAGCCCCGACACCGCCGGAAGCTGGGTCTCCGAGGCCCACCTCCTGAAAGGCCCGCGCACAAGCAATGAGGAAATCTCGACGCTCGTCGGCCGGGAAGATACGCGCTTCCTCATCGCCGAAATCGGCGGCAAGATCGCTGGCTGCTGCCTGCTGCAGGGCCTCGCTGGCGATCCCTCGCAGGCCAACCCGGTCAACGCCGCCTATTTCGGCATGTTCGCCATCGAACCCCACACCCACGGCGCCGGCCTCGGCAAGACCGTGATCGCCGAAGCTGAGCGCCGCGTGCAGGAGCTCTGGGGCGCCAACCAGATGGTGATGACCGTCATCAATCTCCGCACCGCGCTCATCGCCTGGTACGAGCGCCGCGGCTATCACCTCACCGGCGCCACGATCCCCTTCCCCTTCAGCGAGACATCCGGCGAGACCACGCGCGACTTCCACCTCGTCGAAATGCGCAAGACGCTCGCGTGAGATACCTCGCCCTCCTTCGCGCCGTGAACGTCGGCGGCCGCAAGGTCACGATGAAGGAGCTGAAGGAGGAAGCAGAAAAGCTCGGCTATACGAACACCCGCACGCTCGTTGCCTCAGGCAATCTCGTCTTCGATACTAAGAAGACGCCAGACGCCAAACTCGAAACCACGCTTGAAGCCGCCATCAAGAAGACCTTCGGCCTCGTCTCCGAAGTCATGGTCCGCAATCCCGACGAATGGGCCGCCATAATCAAGGCAAACCCGTTCCCGAAGAAAGCCAAGGACGATCCCGCCCACCTCGTCTGCGTCGTCTGCAAGAACAAGCCCGACGCGAACGCCGTCGACGCCTGGCTCAAGGGCTTCCGGGAAAAGTACGACAGAGGCGAACAACTGAAGGTCAACGGCCGCGAGATCTACATCGACTACGGCCCCTCCATCGGCCAGTCGAAACTCGTTCTGCCGAAAAAGCTCGTGACGGGAACCGCGCGCAACTGGAACACGGTCCTGCAGCTTCAGGACATGCTACTGGGCTAGGCTGTGCGCCCCCGCGCTCTGCAGCGCGACCATGATCATCATGATCGCTCCGATGATGGCCAGCCCGATATATCTCGACAGCGGCGTCGAAATAGTATTGCCGTCCGTCTGCGGAGTGTTTTCGGATGTATCGTGCGTTCGCGTGGCCATGCTCATCTCTCCTCCTCAGCCAACGGCCCCAGCCGCATCGTGTTCCGTCCGCCTGATCTGGATTAAGGTTTGGCGTTCCTCGAGAATTTCCCGCCGATGACGATCACTTGCCTGGATTCCGCCCACAAATTCCCGTTCAATCATTCCGGGAAGGGAACGCTGGGGAGCTGACCTTGAAACGACATCTGCTGATTGCGCCGCTTGCTGCAGCGACTGCCGCTTGCGCTACCGAAGACCTCGAAGCCTTTTCGTACGGCCTGAGCCAGCTCAGCTACGAGCTCGACAACCAGATGAACCCGCCCTGCCCGAGTGGCATGTATCGCGAGTTCGTCTCCGACATGCTCGCCACATCCTATCCGCAGTATCCGTTCCAGCAGATCGGCTACAACATGCATCCGGGCGGCTATTCCTACTGCACTGTTCCGGTGACCACGCCCTATTATTATGATGACCGCCGCGGCGATCATCATGGCGGTCGCGACCGCCATGACGACGATGACGACTACGCCGACGGCTATCGCGACGGATACCGGGACGGCCAGCGCGACGACTAGCCCGCAGCGCCTCCCCCCGCTAGAACACCGGCGTCGGGAGGCTTGGGCCATGATCCTCGAAACCATCGAAGTGGGCGGTTGCCGCTCCTACATCATCGGCTGCCCGAAGACGCACGTCGCCGCCGTCATCGACCCCGAAATAACCGCCATCGAGCGCTATCGCGGCCTAGCCTCGCGGCACGGCCTCGCCATCCGCTACGCCATCGACACGCACACACACGCCGACCATTTCTCGGCCGCCCGCGAAATAGCGAAAGCGCTGAACGCGCAGGTGGTGATGAGCCATCTCTCCGCAGCCCCCCTCGTCGACCTGCGCCTGGACGACGGCGACATGATCATGGTCGGCGAGCTGCGCGTGCAGGCCATGGCGACGCCCGGCCACACTGCCGACTCGATTTCGCTCATCGTGAAAGACGAAGACGGCCAGCGCGCCTTCACCGGCGACACGCTCCTCATGGGCGGCGCCGGCCGCACGGACCTGCCAACAGGCGACCCGGAACGCCTCTATGAATCACTCTTCAACAAGCTGCTGAAGCTTGACCCCGCCACCCACATCCACCCCGCGCACGAATACAAAGGCCGCACCAGCTCCACGATCGGGGAGGAGATCGCCACCAACCCGCGCCTCCAGAAAACCGATCGTGCTGAATTCGTCGCCGCGATGCGCGCACTCGACATCAAGGCTCCGACCCACCTCACTGAAGCCCTGCGCGTCAATATGAGCGGCAAGAAATCCGTCGCCCAGATCCTGGCCGAAGCCAGCGCCGCGACGCCCTTCATGTCGATGACCGAACTCTCCACCCGCCTCGCCGCACGCCGCAACGACCTCATCGTCGTCGACGTGCGCGAGCGCGACCAGTTCGACGCCGGCCACCTCCCCGGCGCCATGTTCCTCCCGCGCGGCCAGCTCGAGCTTCGTGTCAACGAGGCCTTCCCCGACCCCACCATCCGCATCGTCACCGTCTGCGAGCTCGGCAAGATCTCCACGCTCGCCGCCGCCACCCTCCGCTCCCTCGGCTACATGCACGCCACCGCCCTCGACGGCGGCATGAAAGCCTGGCGCGAAGCGGGGCTGGCGGTGGAGAAATAGCCCTGGCTAGCCGCTGGCCCGCACTGACGGTATCCTTCACGGATGACCGAAACCATCCGCATCGCCCGCCGCTTCAATGGACCGCACGACAGCGGCAATGGCGGCTATTCCGCCGGCCTCGCCGCGCAGTTCCTGCCGAAGGCCGACGCGGTCGAGGCCACGCTGCGCGCCACTATCCCGCTCGACCAGACGCTGCGCGTCCACACGACAAGCAACGGCATCGACATCATGACCGACGATGCGAACACACGCATCCTCATCATGTCGCTGCGCCCGACCCATCTCGAAACACCAGACGTGAAATCCCCTGGCCTCGAAGCCGCGACCGTCGCTTCCGCCACTTATCGCGGCGCTGAGGATCACGTCCTCCCCCACTGCTTTGTCTGCGGCCCCGCGCGCAAGGAAGGCGACGGCCTCCGCATTTTCCCCGACTGGCTCAAGGAACCATCGGGCCTCGACAACCCGAACACCTTCCCTGTCGTCGCCGCGCCTTGGCATCCGACGCCCGACCTCGCAGATTCTTCCGGCCGTATCGCCCCCGAATTCATCTGGGCCGCGCTCGACTGTCCCGGCGCCTTCGCCATCGACAAGGAGCCGATCCTCCTTGGCCGCATGTCCACGAAGATCATCACGCGCCCGAAGCCGGACGCTCCCATAATCGCGATCGCCTGGTCGAAAGGCCAGGACCGCCGCAAGCACTTCGCCGGCTCCGCCCTCTTCTCTCGGTCAGGCGCCCTCCTCGCCTTCTCCGAACAAACCTGGATCCAGATCGACGCCCACGCCCCTCCGAAGGAATTGTGAAACAGGAGCTCGTTGGGGGATGGCCAAAGAAATCGGCAACTGGAGCAAGACGCAGCGTTTCGCGACACTGCCGCGCAAGCCATCGCCCGCTCGGCGCACGAAGTCGTCCGCCGCTCCGCTCGAGCCAGGCGAAAAGCCGGTCTGGACTGGCGAGAGCCGCTACCGCACGCCCGAACTCAAGGGACCGCATGGCGCGATCATGACCATCGCGGGCGCCGGCTTTGCGTGCCTTTGCATTACGCTCCTCGGCGCCATCGGCACGGCTGAAGTCGAGGCCCTGGTATTAATGGCGATCCTGACTGCGTTCCTCGGGATGGGCTTCGCGATGACGCTGAAGGACTACCTGCCGCAAACCTACATCCTCACGCGCAAGCGTATCCTCGTGCGTCCGCGCCATTTGCCCATGCCGGTCGATATCGACGGGGTGGGCATCCGCGAGATCGCCGTACGCGGCGGTCCGGTGCGCGGCGACATCGTCATCCGTCATGATCGGCCAGGCGCTCGCGATAGCATGCCCGCATCGCTGATGACCGTCCTTGCGGACGTGGAAAATCCCGCGCAAACGGCAGACCTCATCCGAACCACGCTCGCCCCGCAGATCAAGGTCACCACGCTTGACTAAGGAAATCGGCAACTGGAGCAAGCCATCGCCTGCCTTGCTTCCCGGCAGGCGAGCGAGCGACTCCCGCGCCGTCATCACGCCGTTGCTGCAACCCGGCGAACAGCTGATCTGGCACGCCAGCGGCCGCGGCCCGCACTGGATCGGCCGCAATATCTACGCTGCGGTCTTTCTCCCCGTCTGGCTTGCCTTGATGTCGTATGGCTTCGCGACTTCGATCCTGAAGGGCGAGATCTCGGGCCTCATGATCGCCTATGTCACCGTCATCGCCGTCGGCGTCACGATCAGCCTGGGTTGGGGCATCGTACACGCAGTCTTCTCGCCCTCCCATGACTCCTATGGCCTCACCGATCGCCGCGTAATCGTGGTGTCGCAGTTTCTCGTACGCCGGGAGCGCAGCTACGACGCCGCCAGCATCAAGGTCCTCCGCATCCGGGACAGAGCAACTGGCGACATCACCTTCTGGACCCAACCCAGCCGTTACGTGAACCGCGCCTGGGCCATCGTCGGCATCAGCAATCCGCGTCAGGTCGCCGATCTTATCAAGGCAACACTGAGACTGGATTTGCCGGTCACCGACAGAAAGAAACCAAAGGAGAAGCTCTACATCCCGCCCCTCGAACCGCGCCAGCCAGACTGAAGGAACTGCCCTCAACCCCAAACGCTGATATCCCCATGCTCGACACCTTCTCGCTCCTCACCATCGAACTCGCCCGCGCCTATGGCGCCGGCATCGTCATCGCCGCGCTCGCCGCCCTGCTGATGCCCGCGCGGATGATAACCGTCCTCGCCGACCTCGAGCGCAGCCCCGCCCTCATCTTCCTCGCAGCCCTCTTCGCGATCGTCCTCGGCCTCGTGATGATCGTGCTCCACTCGCTGTGGACCGACTTCCCGGCCATCCTTGTCTCGCTGCTCGGCTGGGCCGTCATCGCCAAGGGCATCGTCCTGCTCGCGGCGCCCGAGGGCATCATGAAGCTCGCGGCTGTTTTCACGCCGGCCCATATTCGTCTCTGGGGCGTCGTCGTCCTCATCCTCGGCGCCGTCTATCTTGCCATCGGCCTCACCGGCCACGCCTCGGTCGGCTGATCGGCGCCTTCTTTCGTCCCTCCGGGCCTTCGGCTAGACTGCGCCAACGGATGCGGGGTGAGCCGTGGAATCCACACAGCTCTGGCTGGGACTTTATATTTTCTCGTTCGGCATCGGAGGCGTGCTGATCGGGTCGCTGGCGTTGAGGCGTCTGTGGACGCAGACCGGTCTCGCCATCCTGCTCGCTCTCTGCGGCTTTGCGCTTCTCCATTCCGATGAAGCCTCGAAGCCCATCTTCGGCGATGCGCTGGGATGGGATTTCGTTGTCTTCGTCGCCATCGCCATCGGCGCGTTGTGGCTCGCCAAGGGCCTGTGGAAATGGTGGAAGGACCTTGCCGCGCTTCTCGCCGAAGCCCTTCAGCCCCGCCTGTGGACCAACCCACCGACGCCCCTGTCGTCCATCGACAACGCCAAGCGCTGGTTCGTCACCGTCGCCGCCGCCACCGGAAGTCTCGCCTTCACGCTCGCAGCCACGCCCGAATTCCAGACGCTCGTCTTCTCCTACGTCGCCTCCCCCTATCGCCTCGTGATGACGGCGCTGATCACCATCGGCTCGCTCGTCCTCATCGGTCCGGTGGAAGAGTTCATCTTCTCCGGCCTGCACGAGAAGGACGCCGGCGCCCACGAGGAACAGCGGCCCGCCCACTTCGAACGCATCATCCAGACCATGTCCTGGCGCGCGCTTGGCCGTATCCTGCTGGTCTTCCTGATGATCCTGGCGCTCAACGTCGCGCATTCCTGCCTTGAGGAACAACTCAAGGACCGCGACTCCTCGACGACGCTCATCGTTGTCCTCTCGACGATCACCCCGGCCATCATAACCTACTTCTGGTGCGGAGCTCTGCAGACAGGCGCGCCGCAGCTGGCAGTTGTCGCCACGATCGGCGCTGTCGCCGCCGGCATGCTGCTGTTCCTGCCGATGATGGTTCTCGCCGTCTTCAACGAGCTTGCCTCCGGGGTCAATTCGAGCCCGGGCCTTGCTGTCATCTTCGAACCGCTGGTCTTCGCCTTCCTGATGGGCGCCGTGCTGGTCGGCCTGCCTGCACTCTGCGGCGGTCTCATTCTCAGCATCGAACGCCGGAGTGCAAGATCCGCCCCGCTGCGAACCATCGCCTTCATCGTCATCACGCTCAGCCTTCTCAACACGGTGCTTCTGCTGGTTCTGGTGGGTTATCTCGCGCTGCAGGGTACGGATTTCGCAGCCGCCAAGGTCACCATGGGCGATCTCATCGCCCCGGGCATCGCCTCCACCATCGGCTGGGGCGCCGGCCTTCTGGTCAGCGGCTTCCCCGACATCGTCCGCCGCGCAACCGCGCCTCTCATCGCCCCGCCGGTGGCTGCGCCCGCGCCTCCCGCTGCATGAGTACAGGCCTCGCCATCGCCGCGACCCTGCTCGGCCTCGCCGCGCTCACGGCGTGGATCCTCGCGATCCGCGTCAGCTACCGCATCGAGCGCCTGCGCACGCCCAACGCCCCGCGCCGGCTCCTCTTCACCAATGTGATCGCCAGCCTCTTCCGCACAGGCGCCTCCACGCCCGAGGAAGCCCCGCTGCGCCAGCAGCTCCGCACCCGCCTCACCATAGCGATCGCCTGCTTCATCGCCCTCGGCGCGCTCAGCTTCACGCTGCCGATGCTGGCGCCCGCCCAGCCTCCGCTTCCCACCTTCCCCGTTCCTGAAGACGGCCCCCACACGCCGCCCGTCGTCAAGCCGCCGCCAAACATGATCACCGACAATCAGCCGCTCTCGGGCGAGAACCCGATCGGCACGACGCTCTTCTACACTCGCTCCAACCAGGACGGCACGAAGCCCGAATACATTATCGTCCACATCGTCTCGCCCACCGAGCTCCACGTCGCCAAGATGGTCGCACCCTGTACCGACGCAGCCTATGTCACCGCCATCATCGATCCTACGTCACACGAAACCACGCGTCTCGTCGGCGGCCGACTTCAGCGCAACGGAACGCAACTCCCGCAGGCCTGGCTCATCTTCGACCCCAAAACCCGCAAGCTCTCAATTCGAGTCGGCAAGCCGGACGCCCCCGTCTCCGAAACGCAGGACGCCCCGCCCGCACCGTGGCGCATGTACGATTTCGATCTCGCCGAATTCGTCCTCGCCGGCCCGCCGCCAAAAGGCAGTTTCACCTTCGGCCTCGCCCTCGCCTGGCCCGGCGCCGCCCCGCCGCAGTTGAGAATCCTCGGCGAGGCGCGCGCCAATCTGATGATCACCTCCGCAAGGCCCGGCGACGCCTCCTGGAACACCAGCGAAAATTTCGCGGTCTACACCGTCACCGGCGCACCCTTCGGCCCGGATGGCGGCGGCATCCTGAAACTCGACCCCAAGGGCGGCCATGTCCTCAGCGCCCGCTTCGATCGCCCCAACCATCCCGGCTATGACGACTTCAAGCTCCAGCTCGACGCAGTCCACCGCCGCGATGGCCAGCTCGCCTGGAACAAGGCTCTCGCCGACCACTGGAAGGGCTGCCCGGGCTGAGCCTCACTTCAGCAGCGCCAATGCCTCGTCGCATATCCGCCTGAAGATCTGCCCGCTCGGAGCCGCCTCGGCGCGCAACCCGCCCTGTCCGCTCCACAACTGCATGAAGTCCGCCGAGCCGCGTGTCCCCGCCGCCTTCGCCAGCGGCGCAATCACTGCGCGTTGCGTCGGGAACGGCGCCGCATCCGCCTCATGCGCCGCCAGCTCGCGCACCAGCCGGTTGCGGATCGACCGCGCCGGCCGCCCGGAAAACAACCGTGTCAGTTTCGTCGAATTGTCCGGCGTCTCCGCCAGCGCCCGTTTGTGCATCTCCGGCACGATACTTTCCGGCGAGCGCAGGAACGCCGACCCGATCTGCGCGCCTGAAGCTCCCAGCATGAAAGCCGCCGCCACTCCGCGTCCATCGAAGATACCGCCCGCCGCAATCACCGGAACCTTCACTGCATCGACCACCAGCGGCACAAGCGCCATCGTCCCCATGTCGTTTTCATGCGCCGCGCCGATAAACGTCCCACGATGCCCGCCCGCTTCCGCGCCCTGCGCCACGATCGCATCCATCCCGCCGGCCTCGAGCGCCTTGGCCTCCGCCACATTCGTCGCATTGCCGATCAGCTTCACGCCCGCGCGCTTCAGCGCCTTGACCGCATGCGGCTTCGGCAGCCCGAAGTGAAAGCTCGCCACCTTCGGCCTGCACGCCAGCAACGCTTCCAGCATGGCGTCGTTGAATGACGGCGCACCCGGCTTCGGCGCAGCCGGCTCGCCCAGCCCGTACTCCGCGTAATACGGCTTCAGCGCCTCATGCATCGGCCCCGGCGCGTGCTTCGCGAGATGGGGCTCTTCATGCACGAAGAAGTTGAAGTTCACCGCACGGTTCGTCCCCGCCGCCACCTCGCTCGCGGCGGCCTTCAGCTGCTCCGCCGTCATCATCGCGCAACCAAGCGATCCCATGCCCCCGGCATTTGCGACCGCGACCGCCATCGCCGGCGTCGAAGCCCCCGCCATCGGCGCCTGCACCACCGGATGCTCGATCCCGAACAGCTTCTGCAGACGATCCGTCGGCCACATGACAAAGCCCCGTCGCGCGAAGGCACACGACAGAAAGTGGCGCCGCCCGGCCCGTTCCGGAAGCCCCGCCAGAAGCCCTGATTGAAATTCCCGGCCACGCCGCCTAGGTCATGCGGGAAAGTTGGAGACACCGCTTGGCCAGCGAAATTCCAGACTATCCCCAAGACGCCGACGGCGACGCCCTGCGCTCCATCGCGGCGAGCGGCTCCGACATGACGCGCCCGATGGTCATCGACTTCGCCATCGACGCGGGTTCAAAAGCCATCGCCCTCGAATGCCTCGCCGCGCTGGAAGACGCCGGCTTCGAAGCCTCGCTCTACCAGGACGAGGATGATAAGCGCTGGTCCGTCTACTGCCCCATCCGCATGATCCCCAGCTACGACGCCATCGTCCGCACCCAGAAAATCCTCGGCGAACTCGCCGTCGAACACGGCGGCACAGCCGACGGCTGGGGCACGTTCGGCAATGCCGACGAGACGCCATGACAGCGAACGCGCCAGACATCTTTGCCCGTCACCTGCAACCCGGCGAGCGCCTTATCTGGAACATCGCCGCCTCCCCAGATCTCGTGCGCGCCGACATCAGCCGGCAGCGAGAAAGAAACACTATCGTTCTGGCTATCACGGGCCCGATTGCGCTGTTGCTCGCCATTAGCTTCGCCAATGCCGTCACGCCGAAGCCGCCGGTGACCTCATTCACCCTCTTCCCAAATCTGGATTTCGACCCCTTCCTGGCGCCGCTCTACATCATCGGCGCGCTCGTTCTGGGCGCCGTTGCAATCTTCGCGGCATTCCGGCTGATCATGCCGCAGTGGCCCCTCGCCTTCGACTTCGCGGTGACCAATACCCGCCTCCTGGCGCTTGGACCCGACGGACGCATTGCGGCTGAGCTGGATGGTTCGAGAATTTCCGGCATCACGATCCGCGAAGACGATCGCAGGCCTTCGGTGATTGTCCACCCCTGCTCGATCGACCCCGGGCAGGACTTTACGCTGGCATTCATTCTTGCGCCGCGTGAAACCAAGGCCGTCATCGAAGAGACTTTCCTGAAGCAGGAACCCGAAGCGAAATCCTGACGGATCAACGCAAACTCGCACTTTGACCTGATCGCCTGCTGCGCTAGTGTCCGCTTATCCGAGGGGCGCGGGCGGAAGCCTGCTGAGATCGCGCAAAGCCAAGCCGCGCGAGCACCCTGAGAACCTGATCCGGGTCATGCCGGCGAAGGGACAGGAGACTTGAGTGACGGACGCAACAGCTCCAGCCCCAGAAACCCCGGCGCCTCCGGGCGCCATCCCTGTCGAGAAGCTGCTGTCCGGCCTGCGCGCCGAACTGCAGAAGAACGAGCACGTGCTCTGGCAGGGCCGCGGCAGCGGACGCGCCTTCGGCGCGCTCAACCGCGCCATGCTCATCCGCCTCGGCCTGCTGGTGATCGGCGCCGCCCTGCTCGTCGTGCTGATGCTCGACAACCGCAACCCGTCCTTCAACTGGCTTGCCTGGCTTCTCGGCGCCGTGCTCGTCATCCGCATCGCCATCTATTTCTGGACCAGCTCCGCCGCGCCCGCCCGGCAGGTTGCGATGCTCACCACCCAGCGCGTCGTCTCGCTCGACGAGATGCAACCCAACAGCAACTGGATCGTCGTCCATGGCGGGGAAGGCCGCGCCGAGGCGCATCATCTTCCGCCCCACCCCATCGTCGTAACCGGCACGAAGCAGCGCGGCCACATCCGCCTCAACCGCCACGCCGGCCGCATCCGCGCCTATCCGCCCTTCATCCTGTTCAATGTCGAGAACCCGCTCCAACTCGCCGAGCGCATCAAGAAGACGCTGAAGATCGATCAGCCGATAGAGGATCGCACCAAATGAGCGCCGCGGCCGACATCTGGTCCGCGCATCTGCGGCCGGACGAGCGCATCGTCTGGAGCGCGCAAGCCTCCGAGACCCGCCTCCGCGCCGCGCGGCAACGCACGCGCCTCGTCGCCATCGGCTCCGGCCTCGCCGCTGGCCTCATCGCCACCCTGCTCGCCGTTCGCTTCTTCGAGAGCGTCACTGCCTACGCCACGCACGACATCGCGGCCTCCCTGCTCGTGCCGCTCTATGCCGTCTTCGCGCTCGCCATGGCCGCGCTCAGCTATGGCTCCTTCTCCCGCCTCGCCGTGAAGCCGCCCGCCGCGACGCACTTTGCAGCCACCAACCAGCGCCTCCTCTCGCTCAGCCCCGCAGGCAGCATCGCCGACGAACTTCCCGCCGCCGAGATCGACAGCGTCATCGCCGGCGGCCGCCCTGACACGCCCGACATCTACGTCCTCCGCCGCGACGATCCCAACGACCGCCACGCCTTCGCGATCGAGCACATCGACAAGCCGCTCGAAGCCAAGGCCATCATCGAAGAGACTTTCCTGGAGCCGCCTCATGAACAAGCCGATTGACCCGAAGAGCCTCGAGCCGTTCCGCGTCACCACCGGCCCGCTCCCGGCGTCGCAGAAGCTCTACAGCGCGGCGCCCGGCTTCCCGGATGTGCGCGTGCCTTATCGCGAGATCGCCCTGCACCCCAGCGCGAAGGAGCCGCCCGTCCGCGTCTACGACACCACCGGCCCCTACACCGACCCCGCCGTCACGATCGACGTCCACGCCGGCCTCGCCCCGCTCCGTTCCAGCTGGATCGCCGCGCGTGGCGACGCCGAGGCGTATGAAGGCCGCCATGTGAAGCCGGAAGACAATGGCAACGTCTCCCTCGAGAAGCTCGTCACCGAATTCCCGAACCGCCGCCAGCCCCTGCGCGCCAAACCGTGCAAGCGCCTCACGCAGTATCAATACGCGAAAGCCGGCATCATCACCGCTGAGATGGCCTATGTCGCCCACCGCGAAAACCTCTGCCGCGAAGCGATGCTTGAAGGCGCCGAACAACGCCGCGCCGATGGCGAAGACTTCGGCGCCGAAATCCCGCCCTTCATCACCCCCGAATTCGTCCGCAGCGAAATCGCCCGCGGCCGCGCCATCATTCCCGCCAACATCAACCACCCGGAGCTCGAGCCCGTCATCATCGGCCGCAACTTCCTGGTGAAGATCAACGCCAACATCGGCAACAGCGCCGTTACGTCCTCAGTTGAAGAAGAAGTCGAGAAGCTCGTCTGGTCGATCCGCTGGGGCGCCGACACCGTGATGGACCTCTCCACCGGCCGCAACATCCACAACATCCGCGACTGGATCATCCGCAACTCGCCCGTCCCCATCGGCACCGTGCCGATCTACCAGGCGCTCGAGAAAGTCGGCGGCGATCCCGACAAGCTCGACTGGTCAGTGTTTAAGGACACGCTCATCGAACAGTGCGAACAGGGCGTCGACTATTTCACCATCCACGCCGGCGTGCGCCTGCAATACATCCACCTCACCGCCAAACGCGTCACCGGCATCGTCAGCCGCGGCGGCTCCATCATGGCGCGCTGGATGCTCTCGCGTCACAAGGAGTCGTTCCTCTACGAGCGCTTCGACGAGATCTGCGATCTCATGGCGCAATACGATGTCTCGTTCTCGCTCGGCGACGGCCTGCGCCCCGGCTCCATCGCCGACGCCAACGACGCCGCGCAATTCGCCGAACTCGAAACCTTGGGCGAGCTCACGAAAGTCGCATGGGACAAGGGCTGCCAGGTGATGATCGAAGGCCCCGGCCACGTGCCGATGCACAAGATCAAGGTGAACATGGAAAAGCAGCTGAAGTTCTGCGGCGAAGCCCCCTTCTACACACTCGGGCCGCTCACCACCGACATCGCACCCGGCTATGATCACATCACCTCCGGCATCGGCGCCGCGATGATCGGCTGGTTCGGCACGGCCATGCTCTGTTACGTCACGCCGAAGGAACATCTCGGCCTGCCCGACCGCGACGACGTGAAGACCGGCGTCATCACCTACAAGATCGCCGCCCACGCCGCCGACCTCGCCAAGGGCCACCCCGCGGCGAAGCTCCGCGACGACGCCCTCTCACGCGCGCGTTTCGAATTCCGCTGGGAGGACCAGTTCAACCTCTCGCTCGACCCCGAGACCGCGCAGAAATTCCACGACGCCACGCTGCCAAAGGACGCCCACAAGGTCGCCCACTTCTGCTCCATGTGCGGCCCGAAATTCTGCTCGATGAAGATCACGCAGGACGTGAGGGACCACGCCGCGAAGCTCAACGACCAGCAGATCGGCATGGCCGACATGAGCGAAAAATTCAAAGCCGTCGGCGGGGAGCTTTACGTCAGCGAGAGCGGACAGAAGCGCGAGACGATAGACTGACTTAGGCGCCTTTTGGCTTTTCTGTTTGTACTTTCACGGCAACCGCTTTTGACGCGCCCTCCGTTTTGGGCGCGGGAGCGACCAGTGCATTCGGGGATTTCTGCCGTTGAAGATGGCGGCGTTCAACCGCCGCAAACAACGCCTGGCCCTTCCTATTCAGGAAGTTTCTTCGATACTGAACTCCGGCCACTCGCTTATCACCTGCGCTAAGGCCTGGAGCCCGAGCACGGGAGCCGCCGTAGCCACAGTCATGCCCAGCATCAGGCTGCACAACAGGCTGCGTGCGGATCGTTTCATGGGCATGCCCTCCCCGGCCATCCGACCGGCAAACTGCCGCGCGGCCGCCCGCGTTGAAACCCGCGCCGGACAGGGCGCGGGACAGGGCGCCTAACGGTTCGTGTCTTCATACATCCGATAGCGCACGAACTTCTCCTGCGGATCGAACAACACGACGACGATCAGGTTACTCGACGGCCCGGCATAGTCGTATCGCAGCGTCGTGTGATCGTTCAGGCTGGAGCCGCGCGAGGTCGGCTCGCCCAGGATCTGCACCGCTTCCGACTTGGTCGTGACGCCCGGCTTCAGGGAGTCGAACCGCGCAACGTCGAACGGCTGTGGCGCTATCGTCTCGCACGCCGCCACCACAACCGCCGCCGCCGGCAACATCGCCACAAATCGCATCCGAAATCCCCCAACACGCCAAGGCGGCGTCAACAATTTTCAGGATGCCCGGCCGCGCGCGCAAACGCCAGCGGCGCCTTCCGCAGCGCGCGCCTCTTACATTCGTCCCCCGCACGCCTCTTGACGTCTTATCGAATATCAATAACACTCGTGGGCATAAAAACAAACATAGGGTAGGCTCTCCCCATGCCCGGCAGGAAACGCACACGCCGCCTCGCAGCGGCGCTTCTCGTCACATCGCTTCTCTCACCCGTCGCGTTTGCACAAACGCCGGCCCAGCCGGCCGCACTCCAGCAGGCGCCGCCACAACCCGCCTACATCCCCACCGAGACGCGCGCCGATCCCAACCTGCCGCGCACATCCTTCGGACAACCGAGCCTTGAGGGCGCGTGGGGCTCGAACTGGGTGCTGCCGCTCGAGGCCTCACCGCGCGTGCCGATGCTCGTGCTGCCCGAGGCTGCGGCCAGGCAGTACGCCGCCGCCGTAGCCAAGGGTGTCGGCGATGCGCTCGACCGGCAGCTCGATCCCGAAGTGCCCGAGACGATGCGCAATGTCGAAGGCCTGCCCACCGTGCGCGGCGAGTGGCGCACGCGCGCCGTCGTGATCCCCGCCAACGGCATGCTGCCCTACACCGACGAAGCGCGCGCCGAACTCAAGAGCGGCAACGGCATGGGCGGCTTCGACAACATCGAGGAACGCCCGAACTGGGAGCGCTGCGTGCGCAGCCTGGGCCAGCCGCCTGTCTTCCCGATCGGTTCAGGCAACCCGCGCGAATTCATCCAGACGCCGGACGCCATCGTCATCCACACCGAATATGGAGATGAGGCGCGCATCATCCCCTACACCGACAAGCACAAGCCGAAGATCTTCTGGGGCCTGCTCGGCGATTCCATCGCGCGCTGGGAAGGCGACACGCTCGTCATCGAGACGGTCGGCCTGCCGGACAAGGACCGCGTGCGGCTCTTCCCCGCCTTCATCGTCTCCGGCGAGGCGACCGTCATCGAGCGCTATACGCGCCTTGGAATGGACGAACTGCTCTACCAGTTCACCGTCATCGATCCGAAGGTCTATTCCGAGCCCTGGCTGGGCGAGTTCTCGATCTATCGTCTCGGCGGCCGCCTGTTCGAGCACGCCTGCCACGAGGGGAACTACTCGGTCCCCAACATCCTCAGGGCCGCCCGCGTCGCCGAGGAACGCGCCGCCCGCAAGCCCTGAAGCCGCCTCCAGACCCCTATGGTCTTGTCCGCGCATCTGGCCAATGATGCGCGGAGACGATCGGCGTCCACGCCGGTTCTGGGGGAGGAGGCGCCATGCGCGCAACACTCATCGCGGCCCTGTGCCTTGCGGCCGCCGCCTGCTCGACCACGCCTTACGCCCTGCCGCCCGGCAAGCCCGTGGCGCAGGTGATGATCAGCCGCGGCCAGATGGGCGGTAACCAGGACGCGCATCTCTTCTACCGCTCGCAGGACTGGGGCGCCCCCCAGATCCTCGGTGAGATCACGCCCTTCCAGTACGACGTGCGCCACGACATCGAGGCCGAAGCCCCGGCCATTCTCGCAACCGACCTGATGACGCGCTTTGGTTCGTGGAACGCCTTCTGCGCCTCGCACGTCAGCTTCACGCCAAAAGCCGGCCGCACCTACCGCGTCACCGCCGCCGGCTCCGGCGAAACCAACTGCGCCACCTCGGTCGTCGACACGCTGACCAACGCGGCGCCCGAAGACCTCCGCCGGGTGACCCCGCCGAAGCGGTAGGCCGCGGCATTCGCCGCCTCGCGCTCGTCCGCTCCGCCCGTCCCGCGGCTCGCCTGCCGCGGGAATGCGAACGCGCCTCCGCCCGGCGGCCCACATGCGGCTTGACAAAATAGTTTCACTTCTGCAGAAATATTGCCGTTGGACGCAAACAAAGGCGCGGCCCATGACGCAGCATCTCTCGATCTCCTCCTCGCTGTTCTACCAGAACCCCAAGGCCGCCATCGAATTCCTGCGCGACGCCTTCGGGTTCGAGCTGACATTTCTTCTGGAAGACGAGAACGGCAATCTCGCCCACAGCCAGATGAGCTGGGGCGATGGGATGATCATGGTCGGCACGGAATGGAGCGACAATCACAAGTCGCCGAAATCCATCGGTGGGAAATGCACGCAGACCTGCCATATCCAGATGAACGACGGGATCGACGCGCATTGTGAAACGGCGAGAAAAGCCGGCGCCGAAATCATCCAGGAACCCGAAACCCAGTTCTACGGCGATCGCACCTATCGGGCCCGCGACCCGGAAGGCCATATCTGGACTTTCTCGCAGACCGTGAAGGAGATGACCTCCGATGAATGGGACAAGGCCTCAGGCCTGAAAACCAAGGTGATCCGCGAAAAATGACGCCGGCTGCATTCGGCAAGATCGCCCTCTCGATGCCGGAAGCCGAAGCATCGTCCCATTTCGATGTCCCGGATTTCCGCGTGGCCGGAAAGATCTTCGCGACAGCCGGAAGGATGGACGGCAAGGCCGTCCTGAAACTGACGATGGATCAGCAGCAGATGCTGTGCGAATCCGAGCCTGAAATGTTCAAGCCGGTCGAAAGCGCCTGGGGCCGAAAAGGCTGGACGAACCTGATCCTCGCCAAAGCCGATGCGAAAACCGCAAAGAGCGCTCTCTGGATGGCCTGGAAAAACGCCGCGCCGAAAAAACTCCTGAAAGCTCACGTGAAAGCCAACGGCGCATGACCGCCCGGAAGAAACCCAACGTCGACGCATTGTTTTCCGCCCTCGCCGATCCCGCAAGGCGCAGGACAATCGAACTCCTCGGCCAGTCCCCAAGGCGAGCCGGCGAGCTCGCCGAACTGCTGGATCTGCCGGCGCCAGCAATGAGCCGTCACCTGAAGGCGCTGAAAGCCTCAGGCCTCGTCGCCGAAACCCACCCCGAATTCGACGCCCGTGTCAGAGTATACGCCCTCAACACATCACGCCTGTCAGACCTGAAAAACTGGCTCAGCAAGGCCGAAGCAGGCTGGAATACCCAATTGGCCGCATTCGCCCGGCACGTTGAAAAGCGCAAAGCGCGATGACATCCCGTGTCCTCGTCTCGATCCGTGTCCCATGTTCGCCGATCCAGGCGTTCGAAATATTCACGAGCGAGATCGGCGACTGGTGGGCCGACAGCGAACTGTTCCGCTTGACCCCCCGCAGCCCCGGCAAGCTGGCATTCGAACCTCCAGCCGGCGGCGCCGCAGGCCGCCTGGTCGAGCAGTTGCCAAATGGCAAGGCGTTCGAGGTTGGCCCAGTGCACGTGTGGTCGCCGGGTGAGCGGCTGGTGGTGGGCTGGCGCCATGCGAATTTTGGACCGGACCACGCTACCGAAGTGGAAGTCCGGTTCGAACCCGTAGGCGCCGAAACCCGCGTCACCGTCGAGCACCGCGGCTGGGACAGCGTTCCGCAGCAGCATCTGGCCCGCCATGGTTTTCCGTTGACCCTGACCAACCAGCGCCAGGGCGAACAATGGCGCAAGGGCCTTGAAAGGCTGAAAGACCGCCTGAAGATTGACTGACCTCGCCCCGCCGGCGTATCCGCGCTGGTCCCTCTAGACGGAGCCGGACATGGCCGCCGCACCTGCATCGCCCTCGTCCTCCGGGTCAAGCCGGCTGGGGAAGAACGCGTTCTTCTTCATCATCGTGACGGTGTTCATCGACATGATGGCCTTCGCCGTCATCATGCCGTCGATGCCGTACCTGATGGCCGAGCTGCTGAACGGCAAGGACGCCCTCCTGGAGGCGAAGGCGCTGGCCGCCGCCGGAAACAAGCTGCCGCTGGAAATGATGCTGTCCAATGCCGCGCCATGGGGCGGCTACATCACCACCGTCTATGCGATCATGAACTTCCTGTCTTCGCCGATCCTTGGCGGCCTGTCGGACAGGTTCGGTCGCCGCCCCGTGTTGCTGCTGTCGATCGGCACGCTGGCAATCGATTTCATCATCATGGGCTTCGCGCACGCCGTATGGCTGCTTTTCCTCGGCCGCATACTGTCGGGGATTTCCGGCGCGACCCACTCGACCGCCGCCGCCTACATCGCCGACGTCACCGAACCCAAGGATCGCGGCCGCGCGTTCGGCATGCTGGGCGCAGCGTTTGGTCTCGGCTTCATCCTCGGCCCGGCCATCGGCGGCTTCCTCGGCCAGTTCGATCCTCGCTATCCGTTCTTTGCATCGGCCGGACTGGCCTTCATCAACTTCTGCTATGGCATGTTCGTCCTGCCGGAATCGCTGGGCCACGAGCATCGCCGTCGTTTCGACTGGAAACGCGCCAACGCGTTCGGAACCTTCAAGCATCTGCTCCATGTGCCTTATCTTGCGTGGTTCGTGCTTGCGCTCGGCCTCTTCAACTTCGCTCATTGGGTCTATCCCGCGACGTTCAACTACTTCGCCGGCGTTCGCTATGGCTGGAACGAAGGCATGATCGGCATCGCCCTTGTGGCCGTCGGCATCGGCTCCGCCGTTGTGCAGGGTGGTCTTACGGGCCCCGTGATCGCGAAGTTCGGGCCGACCCGCACGGCGGTGTTCGGCTTCGTGATCTGCGCCATCACCTTCGCCGCCTACGCTGCCGCGACGCAGTGGTGGATGGTCTTCATCATCATACCGTTCGGCGCGCTGGCCGGCGTGCTGGGACCGTCGATGAACCAGATCATGTCGGCGCGCACGCCGAAGAATGCGCAGGGCGAACTGCAGGGCGCCATCGCCAGCGTGCAGTCGCTAGCCAACATGTTCGCCCCGCTGGCCCTGACGCAGACCTTCCACTACTTCACCTCGCCCGCCGCGCCATTCTTCTTCCCGGGCGCAGCGTTTGCGTTGTCGGCCGTGATCTGCGCCGTCTCGCTCCTGCCTCTCATGCGCGGCTTCGCCAAGGCGCCTAAGATCGAGGTACAACCACCAGATCCGCCCGGTGAAGACGTGGAGGAAACGCCTGCAGCGCCGCCGGAAGGCGCAGCCCAGACAGCATGACGAGACCGGCGCCCCGCCCCGCCCTGTTCCTCGACCGCGACGGCGTGATCAACGTCGACCGCAACTACATCTATCGCGTCGAGGATTTCGAGTGGGTCGAAGGCGCGGTGGATGTCATCAGGCGCTTCAACGACAAGGGCTGGTGGGTGTTCGTCGTCACCAATCAGTCGGGCATCGCGCGCGGCTACTACACCGAAGACCAGATGCAGGTGCTGCATGACTGGCTCGGCGTGGAACTGGAGAGGCTCGGCGCGCGGATCGACCGCATCTATCACTGCCCGTTCCACGAAGAAGGCACGATCCCGCACTACACGAAGGACAGCTATGACCGGAAGCCCAAGCCCGGCATGCTGATCCGCGCCATGACGGACTTCCCTGTCATCAAGGAGCAGTCCTTCCTCATCGGCGACAAGCAGGCGGATCTCGACGCGGCAAGAGCCGCAGGCGTGCGCGGCTTCCTGTTTTCCGGCGGCAATCTTCTGCAGTTCGCAGACTGGGCCCTCGCCGACATGGGCGAGGCGCGCTGATCAGCCCGGCGGGGCGGCAGGCGGCGTGGCGGGCGCGGCCGGCGGCGTCGGGACCGGAGCCGGGTTCTGCGCAGGCGCCGCAGGCTGTGTCTGCGGAACCGTCGTCTGAGCCGGAGCAGCAGCCGGCGCCGCCGCTTGCGGCAAAGCAGGCGGCGTCGCGGCTGCCGGCGCCTTGTACTCCACCGCCCCCTCTGGCGTCTGCACCGGGGTCGTCACGGCATCGCAAACCATCGGGCCGCCCGGGACCTCCTGCGACTGCAGGTCCATCGCGATCTGATTCTGCGGATTGGGTTTGAGTTCGAAGGCGTCCTGACTGGCGTAGATATCGTAAATCGCGCCATCGGCCATCAGCTGACCCGAGTCAGACGTGTGCGAGAAGTCGGCGAGGTTGAGCAGTTTCCAGCTCGTCCCGAGACAGCCGAAGAAATCGCCAGTCTTGCATTCGTCGGTGCCTTCGCGGCGCGGCGTGAACTTGTTGGTGCAATTCGGATCGACGTAGGTGCCGTAGACCTCGCTCACCTTGAACAGGGAATCCATGCCGATGACATTGGCCCACGGTTTGAACTTCACCACCGGGCCGGAAATGTGCACGCGTTCGCCGGTGATCTGGTAGTCGACAGGCTGGCCGCGGAGCTTGCCGTCGTCAGCGAGGTCGATCGATGCCGTGAAGTTGTGGTCGCTGACCTTCTTCAGCACGAGCTGACCCGCGAGACGCTCCTTCGATAGCTGCGCGTAGGTCTGCAGGTTGAGGCCGATCAGGCCGACAATCAGCGCGCCTGCGAGCGTGAGCCCGCCAAACAGCACGCGCATCAGGCCGGAGCCCAGCTTTGCCTGGAAGACTTTCGCCACGCCCGCAACCAGCATCAGGATCCCGACAAGACCCACGAATGCTGGAATCAGCCACCAGATCGACATGCGCTAGAACCCTTCACCCGACACCGAGGGTACGCCTTCTCCGGGCGTGTGTTCCCACATCCAGTGCGGTGTTTACCAAATGGAATGGGGGTCGCCTACCCAGCCAATGTGGCTGGAAACCGGGGGAAATCAGAAGACGCGCGGACGGTCCTTGCGCTCGAGGTGCAGGCCGCACTCTTCCTTCTTGAAGCCCACCCAGCGGCCTGACCGAACGTCATTCGGGTCTGTCGGGCGTACGGTGCACGGCCAGCAGCCGATCGACGGGTAGCCGTCAGCGACCAGCGGGTGGTGCGGGAGATTTCTCTCCTTGAAGTAATCTTCGACGTGTTCGTGGGTCCAGTCCGCAAGCGGATTGATCTTGTAGCGGCCTTCGGAGAACTCGACGACGGCCAAGTTCGCTCTGCCCCCGCCGTGGAAGCGCTTGCGGCCCGTGATCCAGGCATCGAACCCTTCGAGCGCCGGCGCGAGCGGACGCACCTTGCGAACTTCGCAGCAAGCGTCGGGATCGGTCTTGTTCAGCACGCCCTTGGGATCGACCGCCTTGATCTCGGCTGCGTCACCCTTGCTGGTGCGGATGTCGGACAGCTTCAGGAAGTCGCGCAGCACGTCGCGATACTGCAGCGTCTGATGGAAGTGCATGCCGGTGTCGATGAAGACGATCGGCATGCCGGGATCCACTTCCGCGATCAGGCCCAGCATCGCCGCGCTCTCGGCGCCGAAGGACGAAACATAAGTGATGCGCCGGCCGAATTCCCGAACGGCGGCGGCGATGACTTCCTGAGCGGATTTGCCCCGCAGCTCGGCATTCAGCCGCTCGACCTTCTGTTCGGGCGTTTCGATGGCGGAGGCGGGGGCGTTCATTCAGCGGCCTTTTCTTCGCGCTTCTTCTGGCGCTTCAGGAAGATGGTGTCGGAGGTGTCCGAGGCCGCCTGGTAGAATTCTGAAAACTCATGCGCGGAAAATTCATAGACGCCTTCCACGTTCGGCTCGTCGATGACGACGGCGTCGAAGCCGGAGCGGATCATCAGGCGCAGCTGATCACGCAAAACCTGGCCCGTGGCGCGGATCTCGCCCTTGTAGCCATAGCGGCGGCGCAGGAGCTGGGATTGCGTGAAGGCGCGGCCGTCCGTGTACTTCGGGAATTGCAGCTCGACGAGATGGAGCTGGTCGAGGAAGGGCTCCAGCAGTTTCGGGTCATCGGCGTTCGTCAGACGTACGCCGATGGAACGGTTGCGCGCGAGCAGCTGGTCATGTTCCGACAGGAAGCGGCCGAGCGAGACGATGATGCAGCCGCCGGGCGAAAGCTCATGGCCATCCTCGACGAACGCCCAGACGTCGTCGACGACCTTGCCGTCCTTAAGCAGAGGCATAGAGCGCCTCCTTGAACGGCGCCTGGCCGACGCGGCTCATCGTGTCGATGAATTTTTCGGTCTTGCCGGAGCGCAGTTCGAGGTACTTGCCGATCACGCGGCGGATCGCCGGGGCGACTTCCTCGTGCTTGAGGCCGGGGCCCTGGATCGTGGCGATGGTCGCCTTCTCGTCGGCGCGGCCGCCGAAGAGGACCTGGTAGAATTCCTCGCCCTTCTTGTCGACGCCAAGAATGCCGATGTGGCCGACATGGTGGTGGCCGCAGGCATTGATGCAGCCCGACACGTTCACGTGCAGCGTGCCGACTTCGTCTTCGAATTCCGGATCGGCGAACACCGCCTGGATTTCGTTGGCGACGGAGATCGAGCGCGCATTGGAGAGGTTGCAGTAGTCGAGGCCGGGGCAAGAGATGATGTCGGAACCCATTCCGGCGTTGGAGGCGTGCAGGCCTGCGGCCTTCAGCGCGGCATAAACGGCGGGAATGTCATCCAGCTTCACGTGCGGGATGACGAGGTCCTGCTCGTGCGCAACGCGGATGTCGTCGAAGCCATACTTTTCAGCGATGTCGGCGGCGGCGCGCATCTGGTCAGCGGTGCAGTCGCCCGGGGCGACGCCCTGCAGCTTCAGCGCGATGTGGACCGAGATGTAGCCGGGGATGCGGTGCAGGCGCAGGTTGTTCTTCGCCCAGCGCGCCTGCTCGCGATTCGCAGACTTGAACGCCTCGAAAGCGTCGGATGCCGCCGCGAGCGCCTCGAACTTCGGGGGCGCGAAATAGGCGGTGATGCGATCGACTTCCTCCCGAGGAAGGACGACCTTCTCCCACGTGTTCTGCGCGGCGAACTCCTGCTCGACCTCGCGGATGAACTCGTCCAGACCGAGCTCGGCGACGAGAATCTTGATGCGCGCCTTGAACTTGTTGTCGCGCCGTCCGTAGCGGTTGTAGACGCGCATGATCGCTTCCAGATAGCTCAGCAGGTCCTGCTTGCTCACCCAGTCGCGCACAGTCGGGCCGACATAGGGCGTGCGCCCCAGGCCGCCGCCCACAATCACTTCGAAGCCGGTCTCGCCAGCGGCGTTCTTCTTCATCATCAGGCCGATGTCGTGCACCTTCACGGCCGCGCGATCCGGCGCGGCGGCCGTCACGGCGATCTTGAACTTGCGCGGCAGGGCCGAGAATTCCGGGTGGAAGGTCGACCACTGGCGGATGATCTCGCACCAGGGGCGCGGGTCTTCCAGCTCGTCATGCGCGGCGCCGGCGAGATGATCCGAGGTCACGTTGCGGATACAGTTCCCCGATGTCTGGATCGAGTGCATCTCGACGTCGTTGAGCAGGTCGAGCACGTCGGGAATGTTCGCCAGCGGAATCCAGTTGAACTGGATGTTCTGGCGCGTCGTGAAGTGGCCATAGCCCTTGTCGTACTTGTCAGCGATCAGCGCGAGCTGGCGCAGGCGCGCCGCGTTGAGCTGGCCATAGGGAATGGCGATGCGGAACATGTAGGAGTGCAGCTGGAGGTAGACGCCGTTCTGCAAGCGCAGCGGCTTGAAGTTCTCTTCCTTCAGCTCCCCCTTGAGACGACGCTCCACCTGTCCGCGGAACTGCTTCGTGCGCTCCCGGACCAGCGTTTCATCGAACTCGTCATAACGATACATCAGGCGGCTTTCACTAGGCGGCTTTGCGGGCGTGTTCGATGCCGAGATCGGTCTCGACACGCGCAACCCAGCGCTGAACAGACGGGAACTCGGAAAGATCGAACCCGCCCTCGTGCGCGACGCGCGTGTAGGCGACGAGGCCGATGTCGGCGAGCGTCATCGACTGGCCCACGAAATAGTCAGCAAAGGTGAGCTGCATCTCCATGACGCCGAGCGCCCGGCGGCCACGCGCCAGCAGCTGCGGATCGAGCTCGTCATCGGACTGGTTGAGGAACTTCTTCCGGAAGCGGCGCACGGCGATGTAGGGCTCGTGGCTGTACTGCTCCCAGAACAGCCAGCTCATCATCTTCGCGCGCTCGAACGGGTCGACGGGAATGAGGTCCTGCCCACGTTGCGTTTCAGCGAGATATAGCATGATGGCGTTCGACTGCGGCAGGATGCGGCCGTCCGGCAGGCGCATCACCGGCACCTGACCCGACGGGTTCATCTGCATGAAGGCGTCCGAGCGCGTGCCGCCTTCCACGACGCTGATCTCGACCCAGTCATAGTCGATGCCTAGATAATCGGCCGTCCACTTCGTCTTGAGGCAGTTGCCGGAGATCGAGTCGCCGTAGAGCGTGAGCTTGGTAATCGGACGATTTGGCATCAGTTGTTCCCCGCCTGCTTGCCGAACATCAGATGGGTCGTAGGACCCTTC
>JBGAKC010000060.1:0-16643 GCA_044224605.1 Hyphomonadaceae bacterium | reverse complement strand
GGCGAAGTGGTTCGCAAGGCGGTCGCTGCGATGGGCGAGATCGAAGGTTCGTCGCGGAAAATCGCCCAGATCATCGGCGTGATCGACGAGATCGCCTTCCAGACCAACCTGCTGGCGCTCAACGCCGGTGTCGAGGCCGCGCGGGCAGGTGAGGCCGGTCGCGGTTTTGCGGTCGTGGCTTCGGAAGTGCGTGCGCTCGCTCAGCGTTCTTCGGACGCCGCGAAGGAAATCAAGACGCTCATTCTGGCTTCCTCGCAGCAAGTCGAGAGCGGTGTGGATCTCGTGAACCGCACGGGCGATGCGCTGCAGCAGATCGTCGTGAAGGTCGCCGAGATCACCGGGCTTGTCTCCGAGATCTCTGCCTCGACGCAGGAACAATCGTCCGGCCTTGCGCAGGTCAACACGGCCGTGAACCAGATGGACCAGGTGACCCAACAGAACGCGGCGATGGTCGAACAATCGACTGCCGCCTCGCACTCGCTGGCCAAGGAAGCCGGCGAACTCGCCGAGCTCGCCTCCAAGTTCGACATCGGCGAGAGCGCCCCGGCTGCCCGGGTCGTGCACAAGCCGCAACCGAAACGCCTGCCAGCTCCGTCGCGTCCCGCGACGCCTGCCGCACGGCCAATGCCCACGCACGGCAACGCCGCCCTTAAACCGGCTCCGGAAGCCGAAGAAGTCAATTGGGAGGAATTCTAGCGATGACCCCGCTCAGCACCTGCCTCGGTTTCACGCTGAAATGCGCCGCCGGCGCGGCGGTTCTGGCCGCCGGCATGATGACCATGGACGCCAACGCGGTCGCGTGGGCGCAGGAAGCTCCTCAGGCTGAGGCGGAAGAGGGCGGCGACGACGCCGTCGTCTGGGGCCTTACCTACAAGGGCGACATCACCAGCGTCGTCTCCGGCGGGACGAGCGAGTCAGGCCGCTATCTCGACAATATCGAGATCACCGGCGAGGCCTCGCTCGAGAAGCTGTTCAACTGGACGGGCGCGAAGGTGTTCGGCCATTTGCTGTCGAACTCAGGCTCGGTACCCAACGATGTCGCCGGCACGCTGCAGGGCATCGACAATATCGAAGTCGCGCGTCCGCGCGCCAAGATTTATCAACTCTGGATGGAGCAGGAATTCGCCGATGGCCGCGCAAGCGTCTTGGGCGGGCTCTACGATCTCAACAGCGAATTCTACCAGACGGAAGCAGCCGGCCTCCTGATCGCCCCGGCCTTCGGGATCGGCTCGGAACTCGCCGCCACGGGCCCCAACGGTCCCTCGATCTTCCCATCGACGGCGTTGGCGCTGCGCGCCCGCTGGGATGTGGCCGAAGGTCAACGCATCCAGGGCGCCATCCTCAACGCTGAAGCCGGCGTGCTGGGCGATCCCGACGGCGTTGACCTGTCATTCGACAATGGCGCGCTCGTGATCGGCGAATGGGTCCAGTCGGGCGATATGCAGGTGCGCATCGGCGCCTGGTCCTACACGGACAAGCAGGACGACATCCGCGACACCGATCTCCTCGGCGCGCCGCTCCTGCGCCGCGCGCATGGCGTCTATGCCAGCCTTGAAGGCGAGCTCGGCGCCTTCGGCGACAGCACGGTTTCGGGCTTCCTCCGGGCGGGCACGTCCGAGGGTCATACGACGCCTTACGCTGGCGGGTGGCAGGCTGGCCTCCTGATGACGTCGGTCTTCGCCACACGGCCGGACTCGACGTTCTCGATCGGCGTCAACCAGGGCCTCATCAACTCACGCCAGCGCGCGAACGATCGCGATCTTGGCGGCAATCCTTCGAACGGAGAGTCAGCTGTCGAGATCACCTACGCCGACAAGATCGGCGAGAACCTGACGCTGCAGCCTGATCTTCAGTTCATCCACAATCCAGGCGCGGATGCATCGCGCGACGCTGTCGTCGTCGCGACCCTCCGGGCCACCGTCGAATACTAGACCGAATTTTTCAAAGGGACGCTGGGACATGTTTCGGACACTTAGCCAAAAGGCCCTGGTCGGCACGATATCTGTATTTGCGCTCGTCGCCGCACTTGGCGCGTCCGACTTCTGGACGGCATCGACACTATCGAGCGCCCTCGCGGACGCCGAAGTCGACGGCGACATGATCCGCACGCACATGTCGGCGGACATGATGCACGATGCGCTGCGCGCCGACGTGCTCGCAGCCCTCACCGCGCGCGATCCCGCTGCCGGGCTTTCGATCGCCGATGTCAAGGCGGGGATGAAGGAGCACGCCGACGATTTCCGCGCGGCGCTCGCCCACGAGAATGAGCTCAATGTCGCCCCAGCCGTCCGCGAAGCGCTGAAAGGCGTTGAGGCGCCGCTGGCAGAATACATCGCCGCCGCCGAAAAGCTTGCAGCTCTTGCCGAAACCGATCCGGCGAGCGCCATGGCGGGGCTGCCGGCTTTCATGAAGCAGTTCGAGGCGCTCGAAGGCGCGATGGAAGCGGTGACCGACGTGATGTCGGCCGATGCTCAATCCAGCGTCGCTGCCGCGGACGCCGCCACCAGCTTCGCGAAGGTGCTGGTTGCGATTGTCGCCGGTCTTGGCCTCCTCAGTGCGGCAGCCCTGGCGTTCGGTATCGACCGCCTGATGATCCGGCCGATCAAGACGATCACCGGCGCAATGACGCGTCTTGCCGGCGGGGATGACACCGTCGATGCGCCTTATGTCGGCCGAGGCGATGAGATCGGCGAGATGGGCGCAGCGCTCGCCTCGTTCAAGCAGGCCGCGATCGACCATCGCGAAGCCCAGAAGGTTGCCCAGGCGCGCAACGAAGCTGTCGTCAACGAATCGTTTGGGGAGGGCGTCTCGCGCCTCGCTGATGGCGATCTTACCTATCGTCTCGAACAGGACGTGCCGGCCGCCTATGAGCAGCTGAAACAGGACTTCAACATCGCGATGGACAAGCTCCAGCAGGCGATGCGCGGCATCAACGAGAACTCGACCGGGGTGAAGACTGCCGCCTCGGAAATCTCGCACGCCGCCGATGATCTCTCGCGCCGGACCGAACAGCAGGCCGCCTCGCTCGAGGAAACCGCTGCCGCGCTCGACGAAATCACTGCAACGGTCCGCAAGACCGCCGATGGTTCGCGTCAGGCCAATGCGGTCGTCGCCGAAGCTCGTGAAGAAGCCGAGCGCTCGGGAGAAGTGGTGCGCAACGCTGTCGCGGCGATGGGTGAGATCGAAGGGTCTTCGCGCAAGATCGCCCAGATCATCGGCGTCATCGACGAGATCGCCTTCCAGACCAACCTCCTGGCGCTCAACGCCGGCGTTGAAGCCGCGCGGGCGGGGGAGGCGGGCCGCGGCTTTGCGGTCGTCGCCTCGGAAGTCCGCGCGCTCGCTCAGCGCTCCTCGGACGCCGCCAAGGAGATCAAGACGCTGATCATGGCTTCGACCCAGCAGGTCGAAGGCGGGGTTGAGCTGGTCAACAAGACCGGCGGCGCCCTCCAGAAGATCGTCGCCAAGGTCGCTGAGATCTCGAGCCTGGTCTCCGAGATTTCCGCCTCAACGCAGGAGCAGTCCTCGGGCCTCGCAGAGGTCAATACCGCCGTCAACCAGATGGACCAGGTGACCCAGCAGAACGCCGCGATGGTCGAAGAGTCGACTGCCGCCTCGCACGCACTGGCCGGCGAAGCCGACGCACTGATGGCGATGGTCTCGAAATTCCGCGTGGGTTCAGCGGTCAACGCCGTGGCAGTCCAACAGGAACGCGTCGCCGCGTTCGCCGCCCGCATCGGCAGGAGCCGCTGATCATGGCCACGATCGAACTTTCCTCCATCCTCGACTTCAAGGCGGCCGGTTCGCTGAAGGCCGATATCCTCTCGCACGCCGGCGGCGAGCTCGAGCTCGATGCGTCCAAGGTGGAAAGGCTGGGCGGGCTTTGCCTGCAGGTGCTGGCGGCGGCGGCTGCAGCCTGGCGCGCAGCCAACCAGAACTTCAAGCTGATCAATGTGGGAGAGGCGTTCCGCAGGGACGCGCGCCTTCTGGGCGCGACGGGTCTCCTTCCGGGACTGGAATAAGGGACACGGCAATGCTCAAGATTCTCACCATCGATGATAGCCGCGTGATGCGGCAGATGCTCGAAGCGACGCTGAGCGGCGCCGGGCACACCGCAATACAGGCTGTCGATGGGCAGGAGGGGCTGGAGAAGCTCGACACGGCCGGCCATGTCGACCTGATCATCACCGACATCAACATGCCCCGCCTCGACGGCTTCGGCTTCATCGAGAAGGCGCGCCAGCACGCCGCGCACCGCGCGACGCCGATCCTCGTTCTCTCGACCGAGAGTAGCGACGAGAAGAAGGCGCGTGCGCGCACCGCGGGCGCCTCGGGCTGGATCGTCAAGCCGTTCAACTCAGAGACGCTGCTGCGCGCTGTGCGCCGCGTCACCACGGGATGATGGGACACATCCGATGGATACGCTTGAATCGATCAAGGTAACATTCTTCCAGGAATGCGAGGAGCTGCTCGGCGAACTTGAAGCCGGGTTGCTGGCCCTGCAGGCCGGGGAAGGCGACGACGAGACGGTGAACGCTGTGTTCCGCGCGGTTCACTCCGTGAAGGGCGGCGCCGGCGCGTTCGGGTTGGAATCGCTTGTGCGGTTCGCCCACACGTTCGAGACAACGCTGGACAAGGTGCGTTCGGGCACGCTGAAGGCCGACGAGGCCGTGCTCAAGGTCATGCTGCGCGCGACCGACGTGCTGTCGGATCTTGTCCAGGCCGCGAAGACAGACTCGACCATTGAAGCGGGCCGCGTCGCTGAAGTCAGCGAGGATCTTGAAGCCTTCTGGGGACCTTCCGAAGGTCACTCCGCTCCGCCGGCCGCTGCTGCTGACGGCGAACCTGACGAATGGGGCTTCACGCCGGTTGCGTTCGCGCCAATGCCGGTCATCGCGCCGGCGGGTCCGCCGGTCTGGACAATATTCTTCAAACCGAGCGCCGCGACCTACGCCAAGGGCAATGACGCGATCCTCCTGATCCGCGAGCTGGAGCGGCTGGGGTCGTGCGAAGTCACCGTCGATGCAGCAAGCCTGCCCTCGTTCGACGAGCTGAGCGTTGAAGAGGCGTATCTCGCCTGGACCATCAAGCTCACGACGGAAGAGGGCGAAGCGGCGATCCGCGACGTGTTCGATTTCGTCTCCGGCGATTGCGAGTTCAAGATCGAGGCCGAAGCGGCCGCTGCGTCTGCGCCGCCTGCGCTGCCTGACCTGCCGCTTCCCTCGCTTCCCCCGATCAGAGATCTGCCTGTGCTGGCTCCCTCCTTACCACAACCAGCATTGGCAGCCGCCGAGCCCGAACAGCGGGATGTCCCACCCGCTGAAGGGCCGGCGGACCCTCACCCGCGCGACAAGGCCGCGAAGAAGGAAGCCGCCACGAGCGCGGCGCCGACCATTCGCGTGGACCTCGAGCGGGTCGACCGCCTCATCGACCTTGTCGGCGAGCTGGTCATCAACCAGGCCATGCTCGCGCAGCGCGTCGGCGAGATGGACCTCACGCGCGCCTCGAACGTGGCGCTGGCGCTTGAATCGCTCGAGCAGCTGACGCGCGAGATCCAGGACAGCGTGATGGCCATCCGCGCGCAGCCGGTGAAGTCGGTGTTCCAACGGATGCCGCGCCTCGTGCGCGAGACGGCGTCGATGACCGGCAAGCAGGTCAAGCTGATTACCGAAGGCGAAGGCACCGAGGTCGACAAGACCGTCATCGAGCGCCTGTCGGATCCGATCACGCACATGCTGCGCAACGCGATCGACCATGGTCTCGAAACGCCGGCTGAACGCATCGCCGCCGGCAAGCCGGCCGAGGGCACTGTGCGCCTTGCGGCGCTGCACCGCTCGGGCCGGATCGTCATCGAGGTCGGTGACGACGGCAAGGGCATCAACCGCCAGCGCGTGCGCGAACTCGCAGTCGAGCGTGGCGTCATCTCAGCTGACCAGACGCTGACCGACGATGAAGTCGATAACCTGATCTTCGCGCCAGGCTTCTCCACCGCCAAGGCGGTCTCCGACCTGTCGGGCCGCGGCGTGGGCCTTGATGTCGTGAAGCGTTCAATCCAGTCGCTGGGCGGCCGCATCTCAATCGCATCCAAGGCCGGGCAGGGCTCGACCTTCACGATGAGCCTGCCGCTGACGCTGGCCGTGCTTGACGGCATGGTAGTGTCGGTGGGCGAACAGACGTTGATCGCACCGCTGGCCGCCATCGTCGAGACGCTGAAACCGAAGAAGAGCGACATCCGCCGCCTCGGCGCCGGCATGCTGCTGGCCGTGCGCGACGCCATCGTTCCTCTGATCGATGTTGGCGTGGCGCTGGGCTGGCGCTCGGAACCGATCGATCCAACCACGGGCGTCGTCCTGCTGGTCGAGTGCGAAGTCGGCGGCTGCGCCGCGCTCCTGGTCGATGCGATCCAGGGCCAGCGTCAGGTCGTCATCAAATCGCTGGAACAGAACTTCCAGCGCGTCGAGAGCATCGCGGCCGCCACCATTCTCGGCGACGGACGCGTGGCGCTGATCCTCGATATCGACACCATCGTCGGCGAACGCCGCGTTGAAGCCGAAGCGAGCGGTTCACCCCGCCTCGCCCTGGCGAGCTAGCAGAAAGCGAGTGAGCAACATGCAAGAATCAGTTGGACAGGAACTCATCTCCTTCCGCATTGGCGAGCAGGAATTCTGCGTCGACATCATGGCGGTGCGGGAGATCCGCGGCTGGACGCAGGCGACGCCGTTGCCGCAGGCGCCGAGCTATGTGCGCGGCGTGATCAACCTGCGCGGCGCGGTGCTGCCGATCGTCGACCTGTCGGCGCGGCTGGGGCTGGGCGCGACCGAGCCGTCCGTGCGCAATGTCATTATCGTCGTGCGCATCGGTACGCGTCTGGTCGGCCTCCTGGTCGATGCGGTGTCGGAAGTCCTCACGGCCACGGCTGAGATGATCCAGCCGACGCCGGACGTCTCGTGTGACGCCGTGAAGATGTTCATCCGGGGCATCCTCGCCCTCGATGGCCGCATGGTCTCGTGGATCACGCTCGACAAGATCCTGCCCGAGCAGGAAGCGGAGGCAGCGTGAGCGCCGCCTCCACAGCACGCCAGCAGGAATCCCTGGTCGACGGCGAGTTCCTGCTCACGGCAGCGGACTTCCGGGCGCTGGCCGAGGAGCTCTATGCGACATCGGGCATCCATCTGCCCGATTCGAAGGCCGCGCTGGTCTATTCGCGCCTGTCCAAGCGCCTGCGTGCACTGGGTCTGTGCGACTTCAAGCAGTACGTCGCGCTGATCCGCAGCCCGGAAGGGCAGGAAGAACGCGAGCGCCTGCTGATGGCGCTGACGACGAACGTCACGCGCTTCTTCCGCGAGCCGCACCATTTCGATCACCTGATCGAGACCGTGCTGGCGCCGCGCGCCGACAAGGTGAAGGCGGGGCAGTCGCTGCGCATCTGGTCGTCGGCGTGCTCGACAGGGCAGGAGCCCTATTCGCTGGCGCTGGCCGTGTTGTCGGTGTGGCCGAACGCCAACGAGCTCGATATCAAGATCCTGGCGACCGACATCGACGCCAACGTGGTGCGCACGGCGAAGGCAGGCGTTTATACGTCCGAGGCGATCGAGCAGATCCCGGTCAACTATCGCAGCCGCTGGATGGCGAAGGACCCGGCAACGGCGCGCACCTGGCGCATGGGCGAGGAGCCGCGCTCGCTGATCGCGTTCAACACGCTGAACCTGATCGGCGAGTGGCCGATGAAGAAGAAATTCGACGCCATCTTCTGCCGCAACGTCGTCATCTATTTCGACGAACCGACACAGGCGAAGCTGTGGCAGCGTTTCCGCGCCAATCTCGCGCATGACGGTCGTCTCTATGTCGGTCATTCCGAGCGCGTCGGCGATATGGCTTTCGAAAGCGACGGCCAGACCGTCTACAAGCTCGCAGGGGGACACAAATGAAACCGGTAAAGGTCCTGGTCGTGGATGATTCCGCGACCATGCGTGCGTTGATATCATCGAAACTGCGCCGCGACCCCGAGATCGAGGTTGTTGGCGGCGCCGGTGATCCTCTCCAGGCGCGCGAGATGATCAAGCAGCTCAATCCCGACGTGCTGACGCTGGACGTCGAGATGCCGCGCATGAACGGGATCGAATTCCTCGAGAAGCTGATGCGTCTCCGACCGATGCCGGTCGTGATGGTGTCGACGCTGACGCAGGAAGGCGCCGAAACGACGCTGCAGGCGCTGGAACTCGGCGCGTTCGACTATATGGGAAAGCCGGCCTCGGCCGATCTCGCCCACGCGTTCGACGACCTTGTCGACAAGGTGAAAGCCGCGGCGAAAAGCCGGATCCGCGCAGCAGCGCCCCGGACGGCGCCCGCGCGTCCGTCGAACTTCCGTTCCAACGGCCGCATCGTTGCGATCGGTTCGTCGACTGGCGGCGTGGAAGCGCTGATCACAGTCCTGTCCGCCATGCCGGAGAACTGCCCGCCGACGGTTGTGACGCAACACATGCCGGCGACGTTCACGAAGAGCTTCGCCGCGCGTCTCGACCGCATGTGCGCTCCGCGGGTTTGCGAAGCCGAAGACGGCCAGCCAGTGAAGCCGGGGCAGGTGCTGATCGCGCCGGGCGGCGCGCGTCACATGGAAGTGGCTGGCGCCTCCTCGCCTTTCGCGCGCCTGCGCGAGTCGGACCTCGTCAACGGACATCGTCCGTCCGTTGACGTGCTGTTCAACTCGGTGGCTGGCCAGTGTGGCTCGCGCTCTGTCGGTCTCATCCTGACCGGCATGGGCAAGGACGGCGCAAAAGGTCTGCTCGCGATGCGTCAGGCAGGCGCCCGCACGTTCGGTCAGGACGAGGCGACGTGTGTCGTCTACGGGATGCCGAAAGCTGCGTTTGAAATGGGCGCTGTCGAAAAGCAGGCGCCGCTCGGTGATTTGTCACGGCTCGTGCTGGAAGCGTGCACGCCAGCTGCAAGGGAGATTGCATAATGCCCGCTGCTTCGCAGATCAAAGTTCTCGTCGTGGACGATCAGCTGACCATTCGTGCGCTGGCGCGTTCGACGCTGCAGCAGCTCGGCTTCACCGACATCAGCGATGCCGGCGATGGCGAGGAAGGCTTCAAGACGCTGCTGGCCAAGCCGGCGCACCTCGTCATCTCGGACTACAACATGCCGAAGATGGACGGGCTGGGCTTCCTGCGCGCCGTCCGCGCGCATCCGCCCGTGGCAAACACGGCGTTCATCATGCTGACCGGGCGCGCCGACAAGGAGCTGGTGCAGCGCGCCGTGCAGTTCGGCGTCAACAACTACCTCGTGAAGCCTTTCACGGCTGCTGACCTGAAGGGCAAGATCGAACAGGTGTTCGGAGCGCTTACGTGACAGCGCCTGCGCGCATAACACCGCACGCCTTTCCCCGGAGCGCTGGCCATATCAACCTGGTCCAGGGCGAGTTTGCGATTTCTGGCGACCCTGATGTCGCCATGACGACCATACTCGGTTCGTGTGTGGCTGCGTGCATGCGTGATCCGCGCGCCGGCGTCGGCGGCATGAACCACTTCTTGTTGCCGGGCGCGCTCGTCGGCAAGAGCGAGGGCGTCGAACGCGGCGTCCATGCGATGGAGCTGTTGATCAACGAACTGCTCAAGGCAGGCGCCAAGCGTGACCGTCTCGAGGCGAAGATATTCGGCGGCGCCCGGATGATGAAGAACCTGTCGGACATCGGGGCAAAGAACGCTTCGTTCGCGACGGACTTTCTGCGGCAGGAAGGTATTCCCGTGATCGGAGGCAGCACCGGCGGCGAAACCGCGCGCCGCATCCGGTTCTGGCCGGCCACAGGCAAGGCGCAACAGCGGATCATGGGCCAGAGCGAAGCCCATGTGTTCGCGCGCGAACTGTCGATCGCTGCAACGCCGGTCACGACGCCGGCGGACGATGTGGAGTTCTTCTGATGTGCCGGACATTCCCGACCTGCGAACCCGTCGATGTCGTGATGCAGCGCGTGGCAGTCGAACTTGGCTCGGCGGCCAGAGACCTGGCCGCGCTCGAGGGCGAGGTCGCAGCACTGATCGGCGAAGCCAATGTCGAGGGCATGCTGCGCCTGCAGGCCCTGGATCGAATCAACCAGCAATTGCAGGTGCTTGAAGCGTTCATGCGCGCAGCCGCGACTTGCCAGTGCGGTGGCGTCGACATCGAGCCTGCGCTGGACCGCGTTTGGCTCGAAGCCGTGCGCAAGCGTCTTGGCGGCGGAACGCTCGCGGTCGCGGCGTCCGAGCCGGAGCTGTGGTGAGGAAGACATGGGGGCGGCTCAAGATCTGTCATCGCGGATCAACCTGAAGCGCACCAGCGTGCTGGTGCTTGACAGCAACCCGCAGTCGCTCGACCTGATCAAGCGGATCCTCAACGGATTCGGCGTGCGCGCCGTGCATGCGTGCCAGCACATCCGCGACGCCCAGCGCATTTTCTACGACGAGCCGCTCGAGCTGGTGATCGTCGACCCGCTGTTCGGCGATGATTCCGGGTTCGACTTCATCAAGTTCATGCGGGGCGAAGAGAACTCGCAGAACCGCTGCATCGCCGTGATCGCCGCCCTTGGCCACCAGACGCTGGGCAATGTGCGACGCGCCCGCGACTGCGGCGCGAGCGTGGTCGTCGCCAAGCCCTTGTCGCCGGAAATTCTGGTCCAGCGTATTCACTGGGTCGCTCGCGAGAGCCGGCCTTTCATCGTTGCGCCGGGTTATGTCGGGCCTGATCGCCGTTTCAAGAATTCCGGCCCGCCGCCGGGCACGAACGGCCGCAGGGCCGATGACCTTTCGCTGGACGTGCCGGTCGCCGCCGGTCCGGACCTGAATCAGTCGGAGATCGACGGTATGTTCAAACCCATGAAGGTTGCGCTGTGAGCCAGGTCCGGAAGTTCATGCCAGAGAACAAGCTGGCGAAAACGATTGCCGATCCCGCCGGCATGCTGGTGAAGCAGGCGGTACAGAACGCTTCGGCCAATATCGAGGCGGTGCGCGACGTTCATCTTGCGGCGCTCGACGCCAAGATGGACGAGCTGGCGACGGTTGCCGCCAAAGCCATGCAGACACAGGGGTCAGACAATGCGGCCGAGGTTTACCGTCTTGCCCGCGAGATCCTGGGCGACGCTGGAATGTTCGGGCTCAAGCATATCAGCCAGGCCGCCCATAGCCTGTGCGAACTGATGGCGGCGGGCGATCGCCACCGTCACCAGTGGGCAGGCATCGCCGTCCACGTCGAGGCGATCGCGATCCTTCGCCGCAGCGACAAGGCCTCAGGCGGGCCTGATGTCGACGCCATGCTGGCGGGCCTCGAGAAGATTTCACGCACGCCAGTCTAGTTTTCGGGCACGTTTTCCGGGGGCTTCGCCCTTCCGCCAGAACCTGCCATGGCCTATGCCTTGGCAAGGGAGACGGGACGGCATGATCGGGCAGGGAAGCATTTGGCTGCGCGCGCCAGCGGTTGGCGCCGGCTATTTCCTCCTGTCGTTCGCAAGCCTCAGTTTTTCGCGGTTCGGCGCCCCGGTTGAATCGATCTGGCTCTCAAACGCGCTCCTGATCGCAGCCCTGATCGCCACGGCGCGCAGCAACTGGGCCTCCCTCATTCTCTGCTCCGCCGCTGGACATGTGGCGGCGCACCTGGCGACCGGCGATCAATTGGATTTCACGCTCGCCTATCTTGCCGGCGACATGACCGAGTGCGCGCTTTGCGCGACCCTGCTGGCGCCGCAGACGATGGCGTTCGCAACCCGGCGGCAGATCCTCTGGTTCCTGCTGGTCTGCGGGTTGATAGGACCGTTCGTATCAGCCTCAGTCGTCGCATCTGGAAGCGCAATTATCGGCAAGCCGATGGAGGCGAAGGATTTTGCCGTCTGGTTCTCCGCGGACGCGCTCGGCATGATCATCTTCCTGCCGCTTCTGCATGGCTTTGGGCGCGGCCGGCTGGAGAAGCTGCGCAAGAAGCCGCTTTGGCTGGCGGCGGCGGTCGTGCTGGTGATCGGTTGCAGCGTACTGGCTGCCTGGGCGATCAATTTGCCGGTCCTGCGGCTGCTTCTCTTGCCCCTGATGGTGCTGGTCGCGTTCGAGCTTGGTGTTGCTGGCGCGGAGATCTGCCTTGCCTGCATGATGCTCACGTGGACGATCATGACGATGCTCGGCTATTCGCCAGTGCCCTGGGCGACGGTTGGCCTGCGCGACGCGATGCTGGTGACGCAGGTGTTTCTTGCCGTCTTCTCCGCAACCATCCTGCCGCTGGCGGTTGTCCTGGAACAGAAGGAGCGGCTGACGGACACGCTCGCGAACACGCTGAAGGAGACACAGGAGGCGTGGGGCGCGATCATTGGCGCGGAAGCCCGCTACCGGCTGGTCGTCGATCATGTTTCGGAAACGGTAATGCGGGTCGCGCCGGGCGGGCTTGTCCTGTTCGCTTCACCAGCCTGCGCCAGCCTGCTGCATGGCCAGGCGTTCGAGGGCCGCAACCTGTTCAGCCTCATGCAGAGCGAGGATGGCGCGCGTGAGCAGGAGTATTTCGAACAGAGCGAAACGCGCGACCTGCTCAACCTGATCAACCGGCGGACGTGGCGGATAAGAGGCGACACGGGTGGCTCGATACTGGTCGACGCACGCGTGACCATGATCCGAACTACAGATGGCGGACGAGAGTTCGTTGTCGTTCTGCGCCCGTTGACCTGATCGCCTAGGCTTTCACGCCGACGCCGGTCGGGCACGACACGCCCGTTCCTCCCAGCCCGCAATAGCCGCCGGGGTTCTTGGCGAGATACTGCTGGTGATACTCCTCGGCGTAATAGAATTCCGGCGCTGAGCGGATCTCGGTCGTGATCGTTCCCTTGCCGGCTTGCTTCAGTGCTGCCTGATAGGCATCGCGCGAGGCTTCGGCCTGACGCTTCTGGTCGTCGGAATAGGTATAGATCGCCGAGCGATATTGCGTGCCGATGTCGCCACCCTGGCGCATGCCCTGGGTCGGATCGTGGTTCTCCCAGAACACTTGCAGGAGCTGTTCGTAGGACACTTTCTTCGGGTCGAACACGACCAGCACCATCTCGGTATGGCCGGTCTCCCCGGAGCAGACTTCCTGGTAGCTCGGATTGGGCGTCTCGCCGCCAGCATAGCCAACCGCGGTCGTCCATACGCCGTCCTGCTGCCAGAACTTGCGTTCCGCGCCCCAGAAACAGCCGAGGCCAAACGCCGCGACTTCGAGCCCTTCGGGGAAGGGGGCTTTGATCGGGCGGCCGTGATTGACGAAATGCTCCTTCGGGACAGGCATGGCCTGGGCGCGGCCCGGCAGGGCTTCACCGGGCTTCGGGAGCTGGGTTTTCTTGCCAAGGGACAGCATTGCGTCCTCCTCTGAAATCTCTGGGCCGCCATGTGGGGGCGGCGGGGCCCGGCGTCAAAACCCCATCTGACTCAGAGTAACTTGCGCTTCAGGAACGCCCATGTAAAACGGCCCCCCTGCGCTGGTGAGGTGGCCGAGTGGTCGAAGGCGCACGCTTGGAAAGCGTGTATACGGGAAACCGTATCGTGGGTTCGAATCCCACCTTCACCGCCAGCAGTTTCTGTGTACGGCCCGGAGACATCGGTAACCGATCGTACCGGTCACATAGGTAACAACCTCGGGCCGAACGGGTTGTCGAGTGGTTGCAGAGTTTTTTTGCTCCAGATCGATGTAGCCAAGATCGCAGGTCATGAAGGTGACGAGCCAGATGCCGTCATCAACCTCCTTGAGGCCGTGCTTCTGCCCGCCCAGCTCGACCCGCGCATCGCAGCTTGACTGGCGGCGATCCGAAGCTCGTAAGTACCGCCCGTTTTGACGTCGCGCGAGGCTTGGCACGCGTTGGCCCGGCGGCGGCGCTGGCTTCATTTTGCCCGGTCTCGGGCAAGAATGAAATCCTTCGAACAACACTCAACGATCAGCGAGCGGCCCATTGGTTCGCGTGAGCATCATCGACATATCTCTCCCAGCCTCGGGGTGGCTCAACTCTTGCAGCTTGTTTCCATCGGCCTTCGCAATAGGATGGCAGGGGGCTTGGCGCTCGAGATGTATCAAGACGCCCAAATCGCCGATCCCAGAGCACTGAGGTCATACCCCGCAGGCAAGTTCGAGCTCATCCGGGAAAGCGGCCGATGAGACATCTATTGAGAGTATTGCGGGTTTCGCCGGCCCGGCGGGCACTCCTCCTGCGCTGTCTTCTTGAAGTCGTGATCGTCAGGATCATGCTGACCGTGGTCGGCTACAAGAACATCCCGCAGGCCCGGCCAGTCGATCGCGCCGCCGCCAGGCGCACACCGAAGGAAGTTGCATCCGCCGTCGCGCGCGTTGCGCGTTTTGTACCCGGCGCGAGTTGCCTCACACAGGCCGTGGCGGCCCGGAAGATCCTGGCTCTGAACGGCCATACTTCGCTCATTCGCATCGGTGTGAAGCCGGACGAACGCCGCCGGTTCCTGGCGCACGCTTGGGTTATCGTCGAGGACAAGATCGTCCTGGGCGGCGATGAACACTCGCTGGCCGATTTCAGCGTCCTCACCGAGCTCTCGCCGCACTCCGCTGAATGACGACTTGTCCGGCATGGGTTTGCTGCCGGTCCAGGGGTATCAGTTCTGAACACTGAAGCGCCTAGCGATAGTGCTTCGCCTGCATGTCAAACAATTCGGCGTACTTTCCGCCGGCCGCAACCAAATCATCATGCCGTCCGTGTTCGACGATGCGGCCCTTGTCGAGCACGTAGGTGTAATCGGCTTGACGAACGGTTGACAGGCGGTGGCTGATCACGAGCGCGCCGCGTCCATCGATCTTCTTGCGGAAGTCCTCGAACAATTCGTACTCGGCCCGTGGATCGAGCGCGCTCGTCGGTTCATCGAGGATGAGGAACTGAGAGGCGGGATAGAGGGCGCGCGCAAGGGCAAGGCGCTGCCATTGTCCTACGCTGAGGTCCTGCCCGTCCTCGAACAGTCGCGTTAGCGGCGTGTCGTACCCTTTGGGAAGTTCCGCGATGAATTCCGCCGCCCCCGCTTTTGCAGCAGCTCCCGCGATCCGATCAGCCGTGGCCGGGGAGGCTATGTCTCCGAACCTGATATTTTCGCTGACGGGCTCGGCATGGGTGGCAAAGTCCTGGAAAATCACGCTCAGGCGGCGGCGATACTCCGCCACCGCAAACGTGCGGATATCCGTCCCGTCGAACGTTATGACCCCGCTGGTGGGATCGTAGAGCCGCGTGAGGAGCTTGATGAGGGTGGTCTTGCCAGACCCGTTCTCGCCGACAAGTGCAACCACCTGACCGCGTCGAAGCTCGATCGATACATTCTGAAGGACATCATTTCCGTCCGGAGAATATCGGAAACTCACATTGGTCAGCTTGATGCTGTCGCCTCCGCCGGCCGGGAGCGGCCGTGCGCCCGTCGTCGTTTCAAGCGTGGGCTTTATTGCCAGGAACTCGAAAAGCCGCTCCATGTACAGGTGATCATCGACAATGCGGGAAGCCCCGCCGACCATCTCGTTTCCCGCCCCTTCGGCTCTGCGCAGGAGCAGCAGGAAGAGGACAACATCGCCGAGCGGGCGTGCGCCCGCCAGCGAATCCTGCAGAAGCAGCGCCCCCGCGGCAACGAATACGCCAGCCCCCAGGAGCGCAATTGCCAGCTCGCTCCAGGCCTTTGCCTGTTCGATCCTTATCTGATCGATGCGAAGCTGCGACTTGAGCGCGTTGTAGCGATCCCGGAAGAATGCGCCCAATCCGTTGACGCGCATCTCCTTTGCAAAGGTCGCAGAGGTAAGCATCCAGTCGAAATAGCCGGCGCGCCGTTCGTTTTGCGCTCGCGCCATGCGCCAGTTAAACAGTTTGCGCGTGTAGTGCAGCCTCACAAACAGCGCGAGACTGACCGGGATCACGAGAACCGGCAGCAGGCGCAGATCGATCCTCGCCATCAGCGCGAGGACGGCGAGCAGCTCAAGCGCCGCTCTCACGGCGCCAATGAGGCTGGATATCACCTGGGCGGGCCGCTGCGCCCCGCCGGCGCGGGCGCGCTCGAGGGCGTCGTAATAGCGCGGGCTTTCGTAGAACTGCAGATCAACGGAAATGGCCCGATCGTGGATCTGGCGGTCAACATACTCGCTGACAAGAAGACCCTGTCTCAATCTGAGCATGTTGGAAATGTTCTGGACGATCACCATCCCAACAAGGGCGCCCGCAGTTACAAGGAGGGTAGGAATGATCGCGCTCACGCCATCCGTTCTCGCCCCGCCCACTCCCGTGGAAATCTCATCGACGAGAAGCTTCATCGCATAAAGCGCTGCGATATTCGTTGCGGCTTCCACAAGGGTGAGGAGGGCGACAACCATGCTCAAACGCGGACAGGCCTTGCGCAGGAGCGCGACCGCTTGCCTCCACGTCTCAAATATCTGGGCGAAGCGACTCACGAGGGGGGCCGATTGGCGAGGTCGTCCAGGCTGGGCTTGCGCAGGTTAGTTGCCTGTTCCAAGTGATCGTCCCACCGCTCCTTATGACCCGCACCAATGGCGCAGGCGGGTGCATGTAGTCTAGGCGAAGACGAGGCCCGAGGTGTAAACGGCGGGGGCAATACATGACATGTCGCCGCTGCCTTTTCAGGGGCTTCAATCGCTTGGCAGGTTTGTGTCGCCGTCCGACCGTGCAA
>JBGAKC010000019.1:0-87713 GCA_044224605.1 Hyphomonadaceae bacterium | reverse complement strand
CGCACAACGCGCCGGGCCGCCAAACTCTACCCGCGAAACCACCAGTTTCGCAAAGGTTTTACTCTTTGGGCTTCGCGAACGCAGCAACTTCAGCCGCGAAGTCCGAAGCGGCCTTCTCGATGCCTTCACCAACTTCGTACCGCACGAAACCCGTCAGTTTCACGGGAACGCCCATTTCCTTGCCGGCATGTTCGATGAACTTGCCGACGGTGGTGTCGGGGTCCATCACGAAAGCCTGCTCCACAAGAACGGACTCCTGATAGAACTTGCGCAGCCGACCTTCGACCATCTTCTCGATGACGTTCGCCGGTTTGCCCGACTCAGAAGCCTGCGCCGTCAGGATTTGACGCTCTTTTTCGACGACGGCGGGATCAAGCTCGGCCGTCGTCGCCGCAAGCGGCTTTGCGCTGGCAACGTGCATGGCAACCTTGCGGCCGAGATCATTCAGGCGGGATTTGTCGCCCGACGACTCGAGCGCGACCAGCACGCCGATCTTGCCCATGCCCTGAACGGCCTTCCCTTCGCCATCGACCGGGACGTTGTGGAGATAGGTGGCCACGACGCCATCGCTGACCGACAGCGAGGTTGCACGACGGAGCGACATGTTCTCGCCGATCTTGGCAATAAGACCAACAAGCATCTCACCAACCGTACCGGCGCCGTTGGGCGCCGCGGCGTGCAGTGTCTTGGTTGGATCACCACCATTGGCCAGAGCAACCGCGGCAATGCTTCTCACGGCAGCCTGGAATTCCGCGTTCTTGCCGACAAAGTCGGTTTCGGAATTCACCTCGACGAGCGCGGCGGCGTTGCCGCTCGAGGCGACGCCAACAAGACCTTCCGCAGCAATGCGGTCAGCTTTCTTGGCGGCCTTGAGAATGCCCTTCTCGCGCAGCCAGTCAGCAGATGCATCGATGTCGCCGTTGTTTTCGACGAGCGCCTTCTTGGCGTCCATCATGCCTGCACCGGTCTTGTCGCGCAGCTGCTTCACCAGCGCGGCGGTAATCTCGGCCATAATAACCTCCTGGACTTCGTATCAGCCCGAAAGCGCCTGGAACCTTGTCCCAGGCGCTATTCACGGGCCGGTTGTAACAGATTCCCGGCCTTGCCGGACGGCCAGCAGATGGTGATCCGCCAGCGCGCCCGCAATAGCGCCTATCAGGCTTGAGCGTCCGCGGCAGCCGAAGCAGCCAGCGCCGGCTCGTTGATCACAGCCGCCGCGCCCGGATCGACGCCGGCGCCCATAGAGGATTCCGAGAGACCATCGAGGACCGAGTCAGCGATCAGGTTGCAGTAGAGTTGGATCGCGCGGGCCGCATCGTCGTTGCCCGGGATCGGGAAGTCGACTTCCTGCGGATCGCAGTTGGTGTCGACGATCGCGACAACCGGGATGCCGAGCTTGCGGGCTTCCTTGACCGCGATCGACTCCTTGTTGGTGTCGATCACAAACATCAGGTCCGGCAGGCCGCCCATGTTGCGGATGCCGCCCAGCACGCGCTGCAGCTTCACCTGCTCGCGCTGGAGCTTCAGGAGCTCCTTCTTGGTGAGACCAGTCGACTCGCCGGCCGCCAGCATCTCGTCGAGTTCGCGCAGGCGCTTAATCGAGTTCGAGACGGTGGCCCAGTTGGTGAGCGTGCCGCCCAGCCAGCGATCGTTCATGTAGTATTGCGCGCAGCGGCCAGCGGCCTCCGCGATGGCTTCAGCAGCCTGACGCTTGGTGCCGACGAACAGCACGCGGCCGCCCTTCGCGGCAGTGTCGCGCACTTTCACCAGAGCCTGGTGAAGCAGCGGAACGGACTGCGAGAGATCGATGATGTGGATGCCGGACCGTTCGCCGAAGATGAAACCCTTCATCTTGGGGTTCCAGCGGTGAACCTGGTGTCCGAAGTGAGCGCCTGCTTCCAGCAGCTGACGCATGGAAAAGTCGGGAAGTGCCAATTTAGTCTCCTGTATCCGGTTAGCCGCCGCGGACAGAACGAGCTTTCGCCCGCACCGGAATGGGTCCGCGTGTCGGAATGGCGCGCGTTATACATGGGATTCAGCCGGGTACAACCCCCGCCCGGCGGGCTGGATTGCCAATGAAATCAGGGCTTCACGCGGCGGCCGGTCGCACCTGATCGACGCCGGGGACAGACTTGAAGGCCGACATCGCCCCGAAATCAACAGGATAGCGGCCTTCAAGGGCGATGGTGACGACCTTCCCTTCGACCGGAATCTCGATGTGGATCTCGCCCAGCGCGTTCTGGCTGGGGCTTTTCTGGAGGCCCTTGGCGACACTGGCGATGCGATCCAGCGGGGCATCGGGGCTGATCCGGACCAGCAGGGTTTCGTGCGTGCCGATGGCGGCGTCCGCCAGTTTCTTCACGCCATCCATCGAGAAGCGGATTTCCTCGTCCACCTTCCGCGCGCGGACGCGGCATAGGACGCGCTCGCCCACTTCGAGGATGTCGCGCGAGGCCTGCAGCAGCTCGTCGTTGACGAACAGCTCGTACTCGCCGGAGGGGTCCGACAGCGTGACAATGGCGAACTTGCCGCCCGCCTTGGCGGGTTTCTCCACGCGGGCGCGGACGACGCCGATCATGTCGAGGAACTGCTTCTCGGCGCCAACGACCTCACGCTCGGCGGCGAGCGTGATGCGGGCGCGCATGGCGCCGTTGAGCAGGTCGTCCAGCGGGTGGCCGGAGAGGAAGAAGCCAACGCTGGCGAGTTCGTTGTCGAGGCGTTCGGACTCACCCCACGCGCCGGAGTCCGGCAGGCGCAGCTTCTGCGCGGGCTGGTCGCCGAACAGGCTGACCTGGTTGGAGTTTCGTTGCTCTTCCGCCGAAGCGGCGATGGCAGAGAGCATACCGGCAGCCGCGAAGGCGCGCGCGCGGTTGGGCTCGATCGACTGGAAGGCGCCGGCTTTCGCGAGCGCCTCGAAGCAACGGCGGTTGACGAGGCGCGCATCGACGCGTTCGGCAAAGTCCTGCAGGTCGAGGAATTCACCACTTTCGCGCGCCTTCTCGACCGACAGCATGGCCGGCTTGCCGACGCCCTTGATGGCGCCGAGCGCATAGCGGACTGCTTCGCCTTCGACCGTGAAGTCAGCACAGGAGTGGTTGATGTCCGGCGGGCGGACTTCGATGCCCATGCGGCGGGCCTCCTGGAAGAAAACGGCGAGCTTGTCGGTGTTGCCGCTGTCGAGGCTCATCGAGGCGGCGAGAAATTCGACCGGGTGGTTCGCCTTGAGCCAGGCGGTCTGGTAGGTCAGCAGCGCGTAGGGCGCAGAGTGGGACTTGTTGAAACCGTAGTCTGCGAACTTGGCGCAGGCTTCGAATGTCAGCTCAGCGTCGGCTTCCGAGATGCCGTTGTCGATCGCGCCTTTCATGAAGCGCACGCGCTGCTTATCCATCTCCGCGCGGATCTTCTTGCCCATGGCGCGGCGCAGCAGGTCGGCTTCTCCGAACGAATAGCCGGCAAGCTCCCGCGCGATCTGCATCACCTGCTCCTGATAGGTGATGATGCCGAAAGTCGGCTCAAGGATCGGCCTCAGCCACGGCGTCAGCGCGTCGTTGTAGTAGGTGGTTTCCTCGAGCCCCTTCTTGCGGTTGCAGTAGGTTGGGATGTTGGCCATCGGGCCCGGGCGGTAGAGGGCGACCAGAACGATCAGATCCTCGAACCGGTCGGGGACCATGTCGACCAGCGCGCGGCGCATACCCTGGCTTTCAACCTGGAACACGCCGACGACATCGCCCTTCTGGAGCATCTCGTACGTCTTCTTGTCGTCCAGCGGCAGGCGGGCGAGATCGACCTCCACGCCCTTGTCCTTGATCAGCTTGATGGCGCGATCGATGACGGTGAGCGTCTTGAGGCCGAGGAAGTCGAACTTTACGAGGCCGGCCGCCTCCGCCCATTTCATGTTGAACTGGCTGGCCGGAATGTCCGACCGGGGATCGCGGTAGAGGCCGACGAGCTCGACAAGAGGACGGTCACCGATGACGATGCCCGCGGCGTGGGTCGAGGCGTTGCGGTAGAGGCCTTCGAGCTGCTGGGCCGTCTTGAAGAGTTCGGCGACTTCCTCATCCGCCTCGATGGCTTCCTCGAGCTTGGGCTCCATCTCGAGCGCTTCGGCGAGCGTGGGCGGCTTGGCGGGATTAAAGGGCACCAGCTTGGCGAGTTTGTCGACCTGGCCGAAGGGCAGCTGCAGCACGCGGCCGACATCGCGCAGCACGGCGCGGGCCTGCAGCGTGCCGAAGGTGATGATCTGCGCGACGCGGTCAGAGCCGTAGCGCTGGCGGACATACTCGATCACTTCGCCACGCCGTTCCTGGCAGAAGTCGACGTCGAAGTCGGGCATCGAGACGCGTTCCGGGTTAAGGAAGCGCTCGAACAGCAGGCCGAAGCGGATGGGGTCGAGATCGGTGATGGTGAGGCACCAGGCCACGACCGAACCGGCGCCGGAGCCCCTGCCCGGCCCGACCGGAATGCCATGCGCTTTCGCCCACTTGATGAAGTCGGCCACGATGAGGAAGTAGCCCGGAAAACCCATCTTCTCGATGACGCCGAGTTCGTAGGCGAGTCGTTCCTCATAGACCTTCAGCTCGGCTGCGGGCGTAACGACCTTCAGCCGCTCCTTGAGCCCGGCCTTGGCCTGCGCAGCCAGCTCGGCGGCTTCGTCGCGGCCACGCTTGGTGTCGAACGGCGGCAGGATCGGCTTGTGCTTCTTCGGACGGAAGGCGCAACGCTTGGCGATCTCGACCGTGGAGTCGAGCGCTTCCGGCAGATCGCTGAAGGCGGCCAGCATCTCGGCAGGCGATTTCAGATATTGCTGGGGCGACGCGCGCGGCCGGTCTTCCTGGCTGACATAGGCCGAGTTCGCGATGCACATCAGCACGTCGTGGACGGGATGCTGCTCCGGCTTCTCGAAGCGCGCATCGTTGGTTGCAACCAGCGGCAGGCCGAGTTCATAGGCGAGATCGATCAGGACGCCTTCGGCGGCGACTTCCTCGGGCCGGCCGTGGCGTTGCAGTTCAACATAAAGACGATTGCCGAAGACAATAGAGAGTTCCTTCAGCCGCTCGCGCACCTCGTCGGTGCGTCCGGCAGCGGCGCGGCGATTGAGCAGGCCGCCATGACCGCCGGTGAGGCAGATAAGGCCGTCCGCATGCTCAAGCAACGTCGCCAGGGACACCTGCCGCTCATCGCCTGCGGGTGAGAGGAACGACGATGACGACAGCGCCATCAGATTGCGATAGCCGGCTTCGTTCTGCGCCAACAGGGCGATCTTGCCCTGCTCGCCATTGATGCCCGGCTCCAGCACATCGAGCGTCAGGCCGGTTATGAACTGGACGCCCTGCTCGCTAAGCGCCTCGGCAAGCTCCAGCGCGGCATAGAGGTTGTCATCGGTCACGCCGACCGCCGGCGCGCCTGTGGTTGCGGCCCACTTCGCCAGATCCTTGGGCCGGATCATGCTCTGCAGCAGCGACAGCGCCGTGCGGACGCGAAGGTGGATGAATTTTGGCGTTTCGGCCGTCATTCAGCGATCCCTGAGGGCTGTTGGCCCATAATTGGGGACGATCCTAGACCGAGTCGCCTGCCGCCCTGGGAGCGGGTTCGAGCCGGCCCTCATGGAGCGCCAGAACGCGGTCCATGTAAGTCGTCAGCTCCACGTTATGGGTTGCGACGAGCACCGCCACCCCCTCATGCCGGGCAATGTCGAAAAGGTTCTGGAAAACCACCCGCGACGTATTGGGATCGAGGTTCCCGGTCGGCTCGTCGGCGATGAGGACCTTGGGCTTGTTGGCCAGTGAGCGGGCGATGGCGACGCGCTGCTGCTCGCCGCCGGAAAGTTGACCCGGGCGGTGATGGTCGCGCTCGTTGAGACCCATCATGCGCAGGAGTTCCTGTCCCCGCTTGCGCGCCTTCGAGCGCGACATGCCGTTGATCATCAGCGGCGCCGCCACGTTGTCGACGGCGTTCAGCTCCGGCAGCAGGTGGTGAAACTGGTAGACGAAGCCGAGCTGCAGGCGACGCACGATCGTGCGCTCGCGGTCCCCCATCTTCTGCGCGTCGCGACCATTGAAGAAGACATTACCTGCATCGGGTTTCTCCAGCAGGCCGGCCACGTGCAGCAGCGTCGACTTGCCGGAGCCCGACGGACCGATGAGACCGGTCATCTCGCCGGCGCGCAGGTCCAGGTCGATGCCGCGAAGCACGTGGAGCGTGCGATCGCCGGATTTGTAGAAACGCTCGACCTTCTGCAGCGAAAGCACCGGTGTAGCGGACGTAAGCGGGGTTGCGGCTGCGGCTTCCATCATTCGAACCTCAGCGCTTCAACCGGGTTCAGGCGCGCGGCCCACATGGATGGAATGACCGACATCACCAGCGTAACAAGGAAGGCAAGACCGGCAACCGCGCCCACTTCGCCCCACTCCAGCTGCGCCGGCAGGGCGTCGAGCTGGTAGATGTCTGGCGGGAACAGGCAGAAGCCGAGCAGGTTCTCGAGGAAATGCTGGATATCCGCGATGAAGATCGCGCTCAGCACGCCGAGCAGAACACCCGTGCCGACACCCGCCATTCCAAGAACGGTGCCAGTCATCATGAAGATGCGGACAACGCCGCCGCGCGTGGCGCCGATCGTTCGCAGGATCGCGATGTCGCGTGCCTTGTTCTTCACCAGCATCAGCACGCCGGTGATGATATTGAGCGCCGTGATCACCACTACGATGAACAGGATCAGCCGCATCACGTTGCGTTCGACCACGAGCGCGGTCACATATGTGCCGTTGCGTTCGATCCAGCTCTGCATGCGATAGGGCTTCTCCTTCGCCAACTCGCGCACGAATTCATCGGCCTTGTTGGGGTCGCTCAGGCGAACGCCGACGAACTGGTAGCCGTCGCCATAACCGAAGAAGTTCTTGGCAGACTCGATCGGCAGGAAGACGACCAGCCGATCATAGCGTTCGTTGCCGACGTGATAGATGGCCGAAACGGTGAAGGTGCGGCTGCGCGGGGCCGTGCCGACCATTGTGCGCGCGCCTGTGGGCTGGGTGATCGTCACCTTGTCGCCAACGCCGACGCCGAGCGTGTAAGCGAATGAGTCCCCCATCACGATGTCGGGCGAAAGCTCGCCCTCGTCGCCGAAGCGATCCAGCGAACCGGAGCCGGAGGGCGGCGCGAACAGCGCCGTGCAGCGATTGCGCGGCTTTTCATCGAACGTCACTGGTTTCGAGCTGCCAGCGACGCTATCTGCGATGAGTTTCACCTTGCGCAGGTCTTCCGGACGGATGCCGCGCACCTGGACGCCTTCGGCGCGGCCATAAGCGGACGCGAGACCCGTACCTTCGTGAAGCGGCTCGACGTTGGTGACGCCGGGCTTCTGCAACAGCTCTTCCATGAACGCATCGACCTGCGACTTCGGCAGGCCGGCCGTATCGATGAAGACATGGGATTCAAAACCCACGATCTTGGAGATCAGCTCGAGCCGGAATCCGTTCATGATCGACATGGTGAGGATCAGCGCCCACACGCCCAGCGTGATGCCGATGACCGAGACGATGGAGATGAAGGCCAGACCGCCATGCTCGCGCTTGGCGCCGAGATAGCGCATCGCGAGCATGCGTTCGAACGGGCCGAAGGGTCGGTTCACGACGCGCGGATCTTTCGCCTCCTTGGCCGCCTCCATGCGGTCAGGCTCCTTGCGACGCGAGGCAGCGCTTGATGGCGACTTCGAGGGCCATCTCCTCGGAGGTGCCGGCCTTGCGGTTGCGGTACTCGACCACGCCAGCCTTCACGCCTTTCGGGCCAACGACGATCAATTCCGGCACGCCGATCAGCTCCATCGTGGAGAACTTGGCGCCGGGGCGCTCGGCCGTGTCGTCATAGAGCGCGTCGATGCCGGCGTTCTTCAGCTGCTCGTAGGCGCTCTCGCAGACCTTGGTGACGTCGGCATCGTCGCTGCGCAGGCTGACAACGGCGGTCTCGAACGGCGCCACGGCGCGCGGCCAGATTACGCCCTTGTCGTCATGGCTGGCTTCAATGATGGCGCCGAGCAGGCGCGAAACGCCGATGCCGTACGAGCCCATCTCGACCGGGATGTTCCGGCCTTCCGCGGTCGCGACTTCGGCTTTCATCGGCGCGGAATACTTCGTGCCGAAATAGAAGATGTGGCCGACCTCGATGCCACGCGCCGAGAGGCGGCGCTCGGCGGGCACTTCCTTCTCGAAGCGGGCGGCGTCGTGCATCTCTTCGGTGGCCGCGTAAAGCTTCGTGCGCTTTTCCACTTCGGGCAACAGGTCTTGCCAGAAATCGAGATCCTTGCCCGGAGGCGGCATGTCGACCAGTGCGCTGTCGCAGAACACGGCGCTCTCGCCGGTTTCAGCCAGAACGATGAACTCGTGGGAGAGATCGCCGCCGATCGGGCCGGTGTCGGCGCGCATCGGCACGGCCTTGAGGCCCATGCGGCTGAACGTGTTCAGGTAGGCGCAGAACATGCGGTAGTAAGACTGCTTGGCGCCTTCGACGGTGACGTCGAAGGAGTAGGCGTCCTTCATCAGGAATTCGCGGCCGCGCATCACGCCGAAACGCGGGCGCACTTCGTCCCGGAACTTCCACTGGATGTGATAGAGGTTCAGCGGCAGCTGCTTGTACGAGCGGACATAGGTTCGGAAGATGTCGGTGATCATCTCCTCGTTCGTAGGGCCGTAAAGCATCTCGCGCTCGTGACGGTCGATGATGCGGAGCATCTCCTTGCCGTAAGCGTCGTATCGGCCGGATTCCTTCCAGAGGTCGGCGGACTGGATCGTCGGCATCAGCAGCTCGACGGCGCCGGCGCGCTCCTGCTCTTCGCGCACGATCTTCTCGATCTTGTGCAGCACCCGCATGCCCAGCGGCAGCCAGGCGTAGATGCCGGCCGCCTCCTGCTTGATCATGCCCGCGCGCAGCATCAGCTGGTGCGAGATGATCTGCGCATCGGCGGGCGCTTCCTTGAGCGCAGGCAGGAAATACCGTGAAAGACGCATGAAAGGCCCTGAAACGCGTGCAAACAGTATCAGGCTGATAGCCGCCCCTGTGTGACCACGCAATGAGGCCGGACTTGGGCCTTGGGCGGACTAAAGCCTTGGAATCATGAAATCCAGCCAGTGCATAAGGAGCGCCAGCCAGAGAAGGAAAGTCAGCGCGGCGGCTCCCAGCGTGGGGGCAAGGATTTTCCAGCGCCAGCCGATCCGCTCGGGGGCGGAATGCTCCGTGCCGGGAATCACCGTTCCGGCCTCGTGCTGGCTGCGCGTCCCCGCCGAGAGGATCGGCAGGAAGATCAGCCACCACGAGCAGACGTAGACGACAATGCCTTCGAATATGCCCATTGGCCGGACCCTAGTGCGGGACTTTGGGCGTTTCCATGAGTTCGATCAGCACACCATCCGAGTCCTTCGGGTGGATGAAAATGACCATCGTGCCGTGGGCGCCCAGGCGTGGCTCGCCGAGCACTTTCGCGCCCTTCTTCTCCATGTCGGCCTTGGCCTCGTGGATGTCCGGCACCTCGAAGCAGACATGGTGCTGGCCGCCCTTGGGGTTCTTCTCGAGGAAGTTGATGATGGGCGATTTCTCGCCCAGCGGCTCGATGATCTCGAGCTGGGCGTTCGGCAGGTTGATGAATCCAACGCGCACGCCCTGCGCCGGCATGTCGAACGGCTGCACGAAGTCGGTGGCGCCGTAGAGCGTGCGATAGGTCTCGAACGTCTTTTCGATCGAGGGCACCGCAATGCCGATATGGTTGAGACGACCGATGGTCATGGCTGAACTCCCGGCTAGACCCTGTGTATAGTGATGTCGACAAGCGGTCGCTTGCCGAACTGTGATTCTGCGGCGCGGCGCACGGCGCGGGTGAGCGCCTTTTCGATCTTGTCGTCGTCGCCGAAGTCGCCCTTCTTGAGGCCATCGAGCGCGGCCTCTGCCGCTTCATCGATCGACTCCATGGACTCGTCTGCCGGGCGGCCATCGGGCTCGGAGAAACCACGGCCGACGATGATCGGTCCGTCCTCCACCTTGCCCTTCGAGATGACGACGCTGACGGTAAGATGGCCATTCCACGCCATCTTGCGCCGCTCCCACATGCCGCCGGCCTTGTCGGACGTCAGCACCTCGCCATCGACATGCAGACGCCCAACCGGCACTTCGTCGATCAGGGTGACCGGACCGGGCGCGAGGCGGATGATGTGTCCATTGTCGGGCGTAATGGCTTCCGGCACCTGCAGCGACTTCGCATAGCGCGCGTGTTCCATGATGTGCCTGCGTTCGCCGTGCACCGGGATCGCGATTTTCGGCCTGGCCCACATGTACATGCGCCGCAGCTCATCGCGGCACGGATGACCGGAGACGTGGATGTCGAACTGGCGCGATGTCACGAGCTTGATGTTCCGCTCGGCCAGCATGTTCTGGATCTCGCCGATGGCGCGCTCGTTGCCCGGGATAACCCGCGAAGAGAAGATCACGGTGTCGTCCGCACCCAGTTTCACAGAAGGGTGGTCGCCGCGCGCAATCCGGGCCAGCGCCGCGTTCGGTTCACCCTGGCTGCCGGTGCAGAGATAGAGAACATGCTGCGGCGGAAGATCGGCTGCATCGTCCGGCTCGATGAAACTGAAGCCTTTCAGCAGACCGACGGACTGGGCAGCCGCGACGATGCGGATCATCGAACGGCCGACAAGGCAAACCGAACGGTCGTTCGCGCGGGCCGCTTCGCAGCAGGATTGGACGCGCGCGACGTTGGAGGCGAATGACGTGATGGCCACCCGTCCTGTCTGCTCGGCAACGGCCCGGCGCAGCGCCTCGCGCGCCATGCCTTCGGAGCCGGCTTCGCCCTCCTCGAACACGTTGGTCGAGTCGCACACCATGGCGAGGATGCCTTCGCGACCGAGCTGTTCGATTTTCGCCTGGTCGAAATCCTCGCCGATGATCGGATCGGGATCGATCTTCCAGTCGCCTGTGTGCAGGATCGTGCCGAGCGGCGTACGGATCGCAAGACCATTCGGCTCCGGGATCGAGTGCGTCAGCGTCACCAGTTCGACTTCGAACGGACCGAACTGCCGCGACTCCTGCAGCTGCATGATGTTAAGCGATGCTTCGCCTTCGAGCCCGCGCTCGCGCAGTTTCTCGGCGACAAGATAGGCCGTGAACGGTGTCGCATAGATCGGCGCGCGCAGCCGCGGCCAGAGCCAGCCGATGGCGCCGATATGATCCTCGTGCGCGTGCGTGAGGATGATCGCCTCGATCTGGTCGGCATAGCTTTCGAGGTAGATCGGGTCCGGCATGATGAGGTCGACGCCCGGCGTCGAGTCATCGCCGAACGTCACGCCCACATCCACGATGATCCAGCGGCGATCCTCCGGCGGGCCGTAGCCGTACGCGTTGAGGTTCATCCCGATTTCGCGACAGCCGCCGAGGGGAGCGAAGATGAGTTCCGCGCCCTTCATTTCAGCTCTTTTGCGGCTTGGGTGATATTGCGGTCGTACAGGATGCGCAGGCCCTTGATGGTGATGTCGCTGTCGAAGACATCGATGTTGCGGGCGGCCCCTTCAAAGAGAGAGGCGACGCCGCCGGTAGCGATTACGGTCATCTCCTGCCCGTACTCTGCCTTGATGCGTTCCACCAGCCCGTCGATCAGGTCGATATAACCCCAGAACACGCCGGACTGCATGGCGACCACGGTATCCTTGCCGATCACGCGGTCAGGCTTCTGGATCGCGACACGCGGCAATTTGGCCGCCGCCTCGTGTAAAGCCTTCATCGACAGGTTGATGCCCGGCGCGATGATGCCGCCTTCGAACGAGCCATCCGCTCCGACGATATCGAATGTCGTCGCGGTTCCCGAGTCGATCACGATCTTGGCCTTGCCGGGATAAGATTCGTGCGCCCCGACGGCGTTCACGAGGCGGTCCGCGCCGACCTCGCTGGGTTTCGGAATGTTCACCTTCACGCCGAGTTCGACATTCTCTCCGATAACAAACGGCTCCACCTTGAGGTAGCGCCGCGCCAGGTTGCGCTGGTTGAAGAGCGACTGGGGCACGACCGTTGAGATAATGCAGTCGTCGATCTGGCCCAGGCTGAGACCGTTCAGCTCCATCAGCGTGGACAGCCACACGGCATAGTCGTCGGCTGTCTTGGTCATGTCGGTGGCGGATCGCCATTGCGCGCGCCATTCCTTGCCGTCGTGCACGGCAAAGAGCGTGTTGGTGTTGCCTGTATCGATCGCCAGCAGCATGCGCCGCTCCATAAGCCCCGGATCAGCCTAGTACAGAGATTTCGCCTGCCCGAACATGGGTTTCGGAGCCATCCGCCAGCCGCACGATCAGGGCCCCATCCTCGGCCAGTCCGGTCATCACCCCCTCGATCCGGCCTGAGGCAGGCGTCAGTTCGACCCTGGCGCCCAGATAGGCGGCATGGGTCAGCCATTCGGCCCGGGTGGAGGCAAAGCCCTCCCTGAGCAACTGGTACAGCCTCGCCCGGAAGGCGACGTCGAGCGCAGCCAGCAGCTTTTGCGCGGTCGCCTGCGCTCCGCCCCGCAGGGCTGTGAGGCAGGAGGTGACCCGGTCAGGCCGCTCCGGTGCGACCTCGACGTTCACGCCGAACCCGGCCGCCATCCAGAGCTGACCATGCAGCGAGCCGGTCTCGATCAGGATGCCGCATAGCTTGGCCGTCCCGGCCAGCACGTCGTTCGGCCATTTGAGGCCAAGCTGGCCAGTCTCGACGCCCAACCCGCGTGATGCGTCGATCACCGCCAGCCCGGCGGAGAAGCAGGACAGCGAGGCGGTCTGGAGCGTGTCGGGGAAAGGCAGCAGCGCCGTCGTGTAGAGGTTGCCGCGTGGCGAGGACCATTGGCGGCCCAGCCTGCCCCGCCCCGCCGTCTGCGCGGCCGTGACCAGCCAAGTCGGTCCGGTGTCGCCGGATGTGGCGCGGCGGCGCGCTTCCTCGTTCGTTGAATCGATTTCGTCGAACCGGGCGACCGGCCATGCGCTCGAGAAGATTTCGAGCGTCACAGCCTAGCCGCCTGCCGCTCGGGCAGCGGCGTCGAGCAGCATCTGGATCAGAATCGTCAGCACCGGGAAGATCGCGATCGAGGTGAGGAAGACCGTCGCGCCGACCGAGACGTCCGTGCGGTCGAGCGCGTCGCCCGGCGGCTTCATGAACATCGCCCAGACGAGGCGCAGGTAATAACCCAGGGACACCACGCTCGAGACGGCGCCGATGAGGACCAGCCACAACATGTCAGCCTGGATGCCCGCCGTGAACACCTGCAGCTTGCCCCAGAATCCCGCGGCTGGCGGGATGCCCGCGACCGAGAAGATCAGTATGAGCAGGCCGATCGCCATGCCCGGCTTGTGCTTCACGAGGCCATTGAGGTCGGAGACCTGATCGACGGCCTTGCCGCCGCGACGCAGGGCGAGAATGCCGCCGAACATGCCGAGCGTCGCTATGACGTAGAGCGTCATGTAGACGAGCACCGACGCCGCACCCTTCTCTGCGCCTGCCGCAATGCCGATCAGCGCGAAGCCGACGTTGGAGATCGAGGAATAAGCAAGGATGCGCTTGATGCTGTTCTGCAGGAGTGCGCCGAACGCGCCGATCAGCATAGAGAGCGCCGAGATGATGGCGATGATCTGCTGCCAGGAATGCTCGACATTGCCGAACGTGACAAACATCACATGCGCGAGCAGAGCCGTGGCGGCGATCTTCGGCGCGGTCGAGAAGAACGCCACGACCGGAGCGGGCGCGCCTTCGTAGACGTCCGGCGTCCAGATGTGGAACGGAGCAGCCGAAGCCTTGAAGGCAAGACCGCAGATCACGAAGACAAGGCCGAACGTCAGGCCGATCGAAACCGGCGCGGCCGCGATCACCGAATAACCCGTGCCGCCGGTGAAACCGTAGATCAGCGACGAACCGTAGAGCAGCAGGCCAGAGGCCAGCGCGCCAAGCACGAAGTATTTGAGTCCCGCTTCCGCCGACTTGAGGCTGTCACGACGGAAGGCGGCGAGCACGTAGGACGACAGGCTCAGCGTCTCGATCCCGACATAGAGCGTCATCAGGTCGTTGGCCGACAGCATCATGCCCGCGCCGAGCGAGGCGAACGTCACCAGTAGCGGATACTCGTATCGCTCCATCTGCGCCGTCTTGAGGAAGCCGCCCGACATGAACAGCGCCAGCGCGGCGAGTACGTAGGTCACGCCCTTGGCGAACAGCGTGAATGGCGTGACGCGATAGAGACCATCCGGCGCCAGCGGGCTGATGAAGGCCTCGATGCCGTCAACGGCGCCCGGGTGCTGGAACTGATAGAAGGTCAGCGCTGCAGCGACGGCGAGCGCAATTGCCGAGAGAAGGCGCAGCAGGCCGGCGATCTTGTCGCCGCCGACGGCGCCCAGCAACAGACCCATGAGACCGAAGCCGGCAAGCGTCGCCTCCGGTACCGCGTTGTTGATGTCGGCGAGGAAATCCATGGCTGATCCTACTGTCCGACCTGGCCGATCATCCGCAGTACTTCAGCGGTTGATCCCTCGGTGAGGTTGAACACCAGACCTGGGAAGACGCCGAAGATGAGGGCGCTGATCGCCAGCAGTCCGAGAATGAAGAATTCGAGCGCGGTGACATCCTTGATATCCGCGAGCTTCTCGTTGGTCATCTCGCCGAACACGACGCGGCGATAGAGCGTGAGCATGTAGACGGCCGAGAAGATGACGCCGAGGGCCGCGCCGGCCGCCGCCCAGGTCGACGCCTGGAAGCCGCCGACCATGGTCAGGATCTCCCCGACGAAGCCCGAAGTGCCCGGCAGGCCGACGTTGGCCATCGAGAACAGCATGAACAGCGCCGCATAGACCGGCATGCGATGCACGAGGCCGCCATAGAAGGCGATGTCGCGGGTGTGCGTGCGGTCGTAGATCACGCCGACGCAGAAGAAGAGCGCGCCGGAGATCACGCCATGGCTGATCATCTGGAAGATCGCGCCCTGGATGCCGGCCTCGTTGAAGGAGAAGATGCCGAGCGTCACGAAGCCCATGTGCGCGACGGACGAATAGGCCACCAGCTTCTTGATGTCGGTCTGGCGGAAGGCGACGAGGGATGCGTACACGATCGCGATCACGGACAGCGCGAACATCAGCGGCTGGAACAGCTGGGACGCTTCCGGGAACATCGGCAGCGAGAACCGCAGGAAGCCGTAACCACCCATCTTCAGCAGCACCGCGGCCAGCACGACCGAGCCCGCCGTCGGCGCCTCCACGTGCGCATCGGGCAGCCAGGTGTGCACCGGCCACATCGGCAGCTTCACCGCAAAGGACGCAAAGAATGCCAGCCACAGCCAGGTCTGCACATCTGGCGGGAACAGCAAGGCCCCCGTCTGCGGGTTGAGGCCGTTCTGCAGGACCTCGACATCCGTCGTGCCGGCAACTGTCGCCATGTAGATCAGCGCGATCAGCAGGAGCAACGAGCCGAGCAAGGTGTAGAGGAAGAACTTGAAGGCCGCATAGAGCCGGTTCTTGCCGCCCCAGATGCCAATGATGAGGAACATCGGGATCAGGCCGCCTTCGAAGAAGACGTAGAAAAGGATCAGATCCAGCGCACAGAAGACGCCGATCATCAGCGTCTCGAGCACCAGGAAGGCGATCATGAATTCCGCCAGCCTGTCCTCGATCGATTTCGACGCCTGCAGAATGCAGAGCGGCATCAGCGCCGTCGTCAGGACGATCAGCGAAACCGACATGCCGTCGACGCCCATCTTGTATGACGAGCCGCCGAACCACGGGATATTCTCGATGAACTGGTAGCCCGCCGCGTCGAGCTTGAAGCCGGCCAGCATGACCAGCGATGCCGCCAGCGTGACCAGCGTGGTCAGGAGGGCGATCCCCTTGGACGCGCTCGACGCCAGCTGGGCTCCGCCGACAATGCGGAACGCAAAGATCAGCAACGCGCCGATCACGGGGATGAAGGTTACGATCGAAAGGAGCGGCAGGTTCGACATCGTCACCGTCCCTGCCCCATAAGCACGAAGGCTACGAAGATCACAGCCGACACGAGAACAACAAAGGCGTAGTGGAAGATGTAGCCGGTATGCAGCTTCGACAGGCCGCCCGCACCCGCCTTGGCGACGCCCGTGACGCCATCAGGCCCGACGCCGTCGATGATCTTCTTATCCCCGATCTTCCAGAACAGGTCGCCGACCAGCGCCGTACCCTTCACGAAGATGAAGTTGTAGATCTCGTCGAAATACCACTTGTGCGACAAGAACGAGTGCATCGGCCCGCCATTCTTCGCCATTCGGCGCGGAACCGACGGCGCCAAAAGGTAGAAGATGATCGCGAAGACGAGGCCCGAGATCCAGCATACCGCGGGCGCCAGCTTCACCCACAGCGGAACTTCGTGGCGGTCATGCAGGACGTGGTTTTCCGCGCCCGTGAAGATCGCGCTGCCCCAGTATTCGGCCTGATGGTGGTCGACCATCGCATTGTAGAACACGCCGCCCGCGAGCACTGCGCCCAAGGCCAGCAGCAGGAGCGGCACGGCCATGACCATCGGCGGATCGTGCGCGTGATCGTAGGTGTGGTGGTCCGCCCGCGTCTTGCCCTCGAACGTCATGAACATCAGGCGCCATGAGTAGAACGAGGTGAGGAACGCCGCGCCGATCGACAGCCAGAACGCCAGCTGGGCGTAGGTGTCGTGCGAGGCAAACGCGCTCTCGATGATGGCGTCCTTCGAGTAGAAGCCTGCGAAGCCGATATTGAAGCCCTCGATGCCGGGAATACCCACGCCTGTCAGCGCCAGCGTGCCGATCAGCATCATCGCCCAGGTCAACGGCATCTTCTTCCGGAGGCCGCCCATGTTCCGCATATCCTGCTCGTGGTGCATGCCATGGATGACCGCGCCGGCCGAAAGGAACAGCAGCGCCTTGAAGAAGGCGTGCGTGAAGAGGTGGAACATCGCCGCCTGATAGGCGCCGACGCCCGCCGCGAAGAACATGTAGCCAAGCTGCGAACACGTCGAATACGCAACCACGCGCTTGATGTCGTTCTGCGCGAGACCGACCGTCGCCGCAAAGAAGCAGGTGACGGCGCCGATGATCGTGATCATCCCCGCCGCCACGACCGTGTGCTCGTAGAGATACGAGCAGCGGCAGACCAGGAACACGCCGGCGGTCACCATGGTCGCGGCATGGATCAGCGCGGAAACCGGCGTCGGGCCTTCCATCGCGTCCGGCAACCAGGTGTGCAGGAAGAACTGGGCCGACTTGCCCATCGCGCCGATGAACAGCAGCACGCCCGCAATCTCGAGGCCCCAAACATGGCGGCCCAGGAAGTCAAACGTCACGCTCTGGATCGCGACCGGCGCAACCTGACCGACCGGGAGCACCGGCGCGTTATGCGCGATGATCTGGAACACCGTGTCGAAGCCGACCGACGAGAACTCGTGGATGCCGTACTGGGCGTAGTCCACGCCCACGACCGGCTGGATCATGAACACCAGCGACATGATGCCGAGCGCGAAGCCGAAGTCGCCCACACGGTTGACTACGAAAGCCTTGATGGCGGCGTCATTGGCCGACGGCTTCTTGTACCAGAATCCGATGAGCAGGTAGGACGCGAGACCGACGCCCTCCCAGCCGAAGAACAGCTGGATGAAGTTGTCCGCCGTCACCAGCATCAGCATGGCGAAGGTGAACAGCGACAGATAGGCGAAGAACCGCGCGCGGTGCGGATCGTCGGCCATGTAGCCGATGGAGTAGATGTGCACGAGCGCCGACACGCTCGTCACAACGAACAGCATGGTGATCGACAGCGTATCGAGCCGGATCGCCCAGTTCGCGATGAAGTTGCCAACGTCCATCCAGCGCGCCAGCACGACAGTGTGCGCATGCGCGCCGCCTTCTCCATGCGGCCCGAACACCTGGTTGAAGAACAGGTAGGCCGAGAGGCCGAAGGCCGCGACGACCAATGTCGTTGTCAGCCCCATGGCGCCCTTGTCGCCAAGGAAGCGCTGACCAAGGCCGGCCACCGCCGCGGCAAAGCCGGGCGCGAGCACGATGAAGATGGCCGCGATTTCCTGGAAGGTCACGCCCCTGCTCTCCCTTAACCGCGCAGCACGTTGACGTCTTCCACCGCGATTTCGCCGCGGTTCCGGAAGTAGACGACGAGGATTGCGAGACCCACCGCGGCTTCAGCCGCGGCGACCGTCAGCACGAGCATGGCGAAAACCTGCCCCATGATCGTGCCGTTGAAGACCGAGAACGCCACCAGGTTGATGTTCACCGAGAGCAGGATCAGCTCGATCGACATCAGGATGACGATGATGTTCTTGCGGTTCACGAAGATGCCGAACACGCCGATGGTGAACAGCGCCGCCGAAACCGCGAGATAGTGTCCGAGGGTGAGTTCCAAGCCCGCCATGGTCAGATCCCCTGCCCCGGACGCACATCCTTGAGTTCGACGGCGTCCTTGCGTTTGCGACCGGTCTGCTGGGCGATGTTCTGGCGTTTCACGCTCGGGCGCGAACGCAGCGTCAGCACGATGGCGCCGATCATGGCGACCAGCAGCACGATGCCCGACATCTGGAACAGCAGCAGGTAGTCCGTGTAGAGAACCTTGGAGAGTGCTTCCGCATTCGTCGTTGCGTTCGGGCTCGGGTTGAAATCCGCCCCGCCGCCGAAGGTCGCGGCCGCCGCAACGATCCCGATCTCGGCCAATAGCGCCAGCGCCACCAATACGCCCACGACAAGGTAGTTCTGGAAGCCTTGCTTCAGCTCGGCGAAATCGACGTCGAGCATCATGACCACGAAGAGGAACAGCACCGCGACGGCGCCGACATAGACGACCACCAGCAGCATCGCGAGGAACTCGGCCCCGATCAGCACGAGCAGGCCCGCCGACGTGAAGAACGCCAGGATCAGCCAGAGCACCGAGTGCACCGGGTTTCTTGCGGCGACGACAAAGAGTGCGGAGAGCACCACTATCGTCGAGAGGATGTAGAAAGCGATCAACGCCATGGCGTGGCTTTCCCTTCCTTTGGTTCCAAAACGCCCCGGACGGGGCCACTGAGAAGTCCGTCAGAGCCCGACTCGCCCTCCCGCGAGCCGCGCCCTTCTATCGATACCGTGCGTCGAGTTCCAGATTGCGGGCGATCTCGCGTTCCCAGCGGTCGCCGTTCTCAAGAAGCCGTTCCTTGTCGTAATAGAGCTCTTCACGGGTTTCCGTGGCGAACTCGAAATTCGGGCCTTCGACGATGGCATCCACCGGGCAGGCTTCCTGGCAGAAGCCGCAGTAGATGCACTTCACCATGTCGATGTCGTAGCGGGTCGTGCGGCGCGAACCGTCTTCGCGCGGCTCGGCCTCGATCGTGATCGCCTGCGCCGGGCAGATGGCTTCGCACAGCTTGCACGCGATGCAACGTTCCTCGCCATTGGCGTAGCGGCGCAACGCATGCTCGCCGCGGAAGCGCGGGGACAGCGGGCCCTTCTCGAAGGGATAGTTCACTGTCGCCTTGCGCGTGAAGAACTGGCGCATGGAGAGGAGGAAGGCGGACCCGAAGTCCGTCAGCAGCGCTCCCCGAATAGCCTGACCGATCGACATGCGCACTCCTCAGGTCGCCATTGCAGCCGCAGGCGGCGCAGGCGGCGCCTCTACAGCCTTCGGACGGACGAACACGACGTAGGCGGAAATGATAACGACGGCGACCAGCGAGGTCGGCAGGAAGATCTTCCAGCCGAGGCGCATCAATTGGTCATAGCGATAGCGCGGCACAATCGCCTTCACCATCGCAAACAGCCAGAAGAAGAAGATCACCTTGACCGCGAAGACCAGGAAGCCGCCGAGGCTGATCAACCATTCCGGCGTATTCTCAGGCACAGGGATCGGGATCGGCATGTGCCAGCCGCCGAGGAACAGGATCGTCAGCATCGCGCACATCAGCACGATGGAGACGTATTCCCCGATCATGAAGAGCAGGTAGGGCGAGGACGAGTATTCAACCTGATAGCCCGCCACGAGTTCGGATTCAGCTTCCGGCAAGTCGAACGGAGGACGGTTCGTTTCCGCCAGCGCCGAGATGAAGAAGATCACGAACATCGGGAACATGACGAAGATCGTCGGGAACGCGAAGGCGTGCCAGTTCCAGATGCCGCCTTCCTGGTGCTTCACCACGTCCGACAGGTTCAGCGAACCGACCAGCAGCAGCACGGTCACGATCACGAAGCCGATCGAGACTTCGTACGACACCATCTGCGCCGCCGAACGGAGACCGCCCAGGAACGGATACTTCGAGTTGGATGCCCAGCCGCCCATGATGATGCCATAGACGCCCAGCGACGAGATCGCGAACAGGTACAGGACGCCGACATTGAGGTTGGAGATCACCCAACCCGGCGCCACCGGGATCACCGCCCAGCCGACCAGCGCCAGCGTCAGTGTGATGATCGGCGCGAGCAGGAACACCGTCTTGTTGGCGCCCGCCGGGATGATGACTTCCTTGAGCACGAACTTGAACAGGTCCGCGAACGACTGGAACAGGCCGAACGGGCCCACGACGTTCGGGCCCTTGCGCAGCTGAACGGCCGCCCAGACCTTGCGGTCGAACAGCAACAGGAACGCGATCGAGACGAGCAGAATCACGACGAAGACGAGGATCTGCAGCACGGCCAGGCCGATGCCGCCCCACATTCCACCGCCCCACTGGAAGAGGTTTTCCATCGCGCCCCCCCTATTCCGCCGCAACCGCGGGGTTCACACCCGCAGCCAGCTCGGCGCATTCCGCCATAGTGCGCGAGGCCCGCGCGATCGGATTGGTCAGGTGGAACGCCTGGATCGGCGTCTTGAACGGCGCCGAGTCCATTTTTCCGGCGACCCCATAAGGCGGCGCAACGCTGCTGGCGTGCGTGCCCGGCGCAAAGTCGAGGCCGAGGAAGGTCGGATGGTCCTTGCCCAGCTTCTCGCGCAGTTGCGCCAGCGTGTCGTACGGCAGCGTCATTCCAACATAAGCCGACAGCGCGCGCAGGATCGCCCAGTCTTCACGCGCATCGCCCTTCGGAGCGACGGCGCGCTGCGTGCGTTGCACGCGGCCTTCCGTGTTGACGTAGGTCGCCGATTTCTCGGTGTAGGCGGCGGCCGGCAGGATCACGTCCGCGCGGTGCGCGCCGTTATCGCCATGGCTGCCGATATAGATGACGTTGGCCTTGCCGAGCTTCGACGTATCGATCTCGTCGGCGCCCAGCAGCACGACCGTCTTGATGTCGCCCGACTGTGCCGCCGCGATGATGCCTGCCACGTCCTTGCCGCCCTTACCCGGGAGGAAGCCCATGTCGAGGCCGCCGACACGTGAGGCGGCCGTGTGCAGCACGTTGAAACCGTTCCAGCCGTCCTTGAACGCGCCGACAGCCGACGCCAGCGCCGATTGATCTCGCCCAGCGAGTCCGGACCTGCGCCGACATATTTGTAGTCATAGGTCAGGTCGACACGCTCGCCGACCAGCGACACGGGCACGAAACGTAGCCAGGCCTTACGGATGCGCGCGTTCAGCACGGCCGCTTCCTTGCGCGGGTTCACGCCGACGAGCAGGATCGCATCCGCCTCATCGAGGCCCATGATAGTCGAGTTGAAGAGATAGCTCTCGCGCGGCATCTTCGATCCATCTGCGCCAAGGCCAAGCTTCGAGCCATCCTGACGGCAATCGACCGACGCCACGCCCAGCGAACCAGCGAGGTCCATCGCGGCCTTCATGCTTTCGGCATCGGCAAGGTCGCCCGCGATCACGCCGATCTTGTCGCCCGGAACCTTCAGGAACTCCGCGGCCTTTTTCAGCGCTTCATCCCAGGTCGTGGCCGTGAGCGCGCCGTTCTCGCGCACATACGGCTTGTCGAGGCGCTGGCGGCCGAGGCCGTCCCAGACGAAGCGCGTCTTGTCCGAGATCCACTCCTCGTTGATTTCTTCATTCACGCGCGGAAGGATGCGCATCACGGTCGGGCCGCGCGCATCGACACGAATGGCAGCGCCCATGGCGTCCATCACGTCGATGCTCTCGGTCTTGCGCAGCTCCCACGGACGCGCGTTGAAAGCGTACGGCTTGGACGTCAGCGCGCCCACCGGGCACAGGTCGATCACGTTGCCGGAGAGTTCGGAGGTCAGCGACTTCTCAAGATAGGTCGTGATCTCGGCATCCTCGCCGCGGTTGGCGAGACCGATCTCATCCACGCCCGCTACCTCTGCCGCGAAGCGCACGCAACGGGTGCACTGGATACAGCGGGTCATGATCGTCTTGACCAGCGGGCCCATGTTCTTGTCGTCGACCGCGCGCTTGTTCTCGGAATAGCGCGAGGCGGCGCGGCCATAACCCATCGCCTGGTCCTGCAGATCGCACTCGCCGCCCTGGTCGCAGATCGGACAATCCAACGGGTGGTTGATCAGCAGGAATTCCATCACGCCGTTGCGGGCCTTGATGGCGCGCGGCGACTTGGTGGAGATCTCGTGCGGTGTGCCGTCTTTCTTCGGCGCCATGTCACCCACCGTCTGGGCGCACGACGCGATTGGCTTCGGCGCGCCGACCCAGTCGACGAGGCACATGCGGCAGTTGCCTGCGATCGACAGACGCTCGTGATAGCAAAAGCGCGGAATCTCCGCGCCGGCCGCCTCGCACGCCTGCAGCATGGTGTACGTCTTCGGCACATCCACAGTGACGCCATCGACAATGAGTTTGACGGTGTCGGTCATGCCCTACTCCGCCGCCGTAAGGGTTGCACCCTGAACGTGCGGGCGGCCCATGCGGTAGTTGTTGATGCGATCCTCGATCTCGGACCGGAAGTGACGGATCAGGCCCTGGATCGGCCACGCAGCGGCATCGCCCAGCGCGCAGATCGTGTGACCCTCAACCTGCGATGCGACATCGAGCAGCGTGTCGATCTCGGAAGTCTCGGCTTCACCCTTCACCATCCGCTCGAGGACACGCCACATCCAACCAGTGCCTTCTCGGCACGGCGTGCACTGGCCGCAGCTTTCGTGCTTGTAGAAATAGGCGATACGCGCAATCGCGCGAACCAGGTCGGTCGACTTGTCCATCACGATGACGGCCGCCGTGCCGAGGCCCGACTTCACGTCGCGCAGAGCGTCGAAGTCCATCAGAACGGTGTCGCAGACCTCTTTCGGGATCATCGGCACGGACGAGCCGCCCGGGATGATCGCCTTGAGGTTGCCCCAGCCGCCGCGCACGCCGCCGCAATGCTCTTCGATCAGCGTCTTCAGCGGGATCGACATCTCTTCTTCGACGTTGCACGGCCGCTCGACGTGGCCGGAGATGCAGAACACTTTCGTGCCCGTGTTGTTCGGACGGCCAAAGCCCGCGAACCAGCCGGCGCCGCGGCGCAGAATGGTCGGCGCGACAGCGATCGATTCCACATTGTTCACGGTCGTCGGGCAGCCATAGAGGCCGGCGTTCGCCGGGAATGGCGGTTTCAGGCGCGGCTGGCCTTTCTTGCCTTCGAGGCTTTCGAGCAGCGCAGTCTCTTCACCGCAGATGTAGGCGCCGGCGCCGTGGTGGCAGTAGATGTCGAAATCCCAGCCCGAGCCGCAGGCGTTCTTGCCGACGAGACCAGCCGCGTAAGCCTCAGCGATCGCCTTCTCCAGCGTCTCGCGCTCGAAGACGTATTCGCCGCGCAGGTAAATGTAGCACTTGTTGGCGCGCATCGCGTACGACGCGATCAGGCAGCCCTCGATCAGCAGGTGCGGATCGTGGCGCATGATATCCCGGTCCTTGCACGTACCGGGTTCGGATTCATCAGCGTTTACGACGAGATAGTGCGGGCGGTCCTTCACCACCTTCGGCATGAAGGTCCATTTTAGGCCCGTCGGGAAGCCGGCGCCGCCACGGCCGCGCAGGCCCGAGGCCTTGATCTGGTCGCAGATCCACTCCGGGCCGAACTGCATCAGCTCCCTGGTGGCGTTCCACGCGCCGCGCTTCTTCGCGGCTTCGAGACGCCAGTCCTGGCGCCCGTACAGGTTCGTGAAGATGCGATCCTTATCGAGAAGCACGGTCGCGCTCCTTGGCTTCCCGGACGAGCTTGATGATCGCAGGCAGGCTGAAGCCCAGCCCGGCGAGCACGCCCGACACGATCCAGATCCAGTTGTTGGTCAGTAGGAACGCGACCACGCCCGCGACGATGCAGAGCGCCTCGAGGACACCCGCCTTCACGAGTTCGGCCATCATTGCCTTGCTGGGTTTGTATTCCGCCATCACGCCCTTCATGTCTGAGCCGGCTCTGGCGGCTTCGGTGCAGGTGCGTTCGGAATGGTCGCCAGCGGCCTGGCCTTCGAGCCGTCATAGAGGCTCTCGTCCGTCAGCGATGTCGGCGTGCCCTCCGGTGCGGACGTCTGCCGCTTCACATAAGGACCCGGCGCCGGCTCCTTGCCAGCCGCAAAATCGTCGATGATCTTCTCAAGCGTCTCGATCGTCAGGTCTTCGTAATAGTAGTCGTTGATCTGGATCATCGGCGCATTCACGCACGCGCCGAGGCATTCGACCTCGACCCACGAGAACTTGCCGCCGCCCGACACGTGCCCCTTCGGGCCAATCTTGCGCTCGCAGAAGTCCTTCAGCTTGTCGGCGCCGCGCAGCATGCACGGCGTCGTGCCGCAGACCTGGAAGTGATACTTCCCGACCGGCTCAAGGTTGAACATCGTGTAGAAGGTCGCGACCTCGTAGACGCGGATATAGGTCATGCCCAGCCGCTCGGCGACCGCGCGCAGAGCCGGCTCTGACAACCAGCCATTATTCTGCTTCTGCGTAATCCAGAGCGCCGGGATGACGGCCGACTGGCGGCGCTCCGAGGGATACTTACGCTCCCACCACGCGATCTGGTCCTCGCTCGCCTGCGTAAACGCAAACGGCTCGTGGTGCTCGGGATGATGGAAACGGCGGTGGCTCAACGGTCGACCTCCCCGAACACGATGTCCAGCGAGCCCAGGATGGCCGACACGTCCGCGAGCATATGGCCGCGGGACAGATGGTCCATCGCGTGAAGGTGGGCATAGCCCGGCGCCTTGATCTTCGCGCGATATGGACGGTTGCCGCCATCGGTCACGAGATACACGCCGAACTCGCCCTTCGGCGCCTCGACGCACGCATAGGTCTCGCCGGGGGGCACGTGGAAGCCCTCGGTGTAGAGCTTGAAGTGGTGGATCAGCGCCTCCATCGACGACTTCATCTCGGCGCGGCGCGGCGGGGCGAACTTGGAATGCTCGGGCAGCACGGGGCCGACCGGCATCTTGTCGATGCACTGCTTGATAATCTTGATGCTCTCGCGCATCTCCTCGACGCGGCAAAGATAGCGGTCCCAGCAGTCGCCGTTCTTGCCGACCGGAACCTTGAAGTCGAGTTCCGAATAGACTTCGTACGGCTCGGCGCGACGGAGGTCCCAAGCGAGGCCGGAGCCACGCACCATCACACCCGAGAAGCCCCAGGCCAGCGCATCTTCCACCGACACGACGCCGATGTCGACGTTGCGCTGCTTGAAGATGCGGTTCTCGGTGACGAGCGTCTCGATGTCGTCGAGCGTCTTCAGGAAAGGATCGCAGAATTTGTGAATGTCTTCCACCAGTTCCGGCGGCAGGTCCTGGTGGACGCCGCCCGGACGGAAGTACGCCGCGTGCATGCGCGAGCCAGACGCGCGCTCGTAGAACACCATAAGCTGCTCGCGCGGCTCGAAGCCCCACAGCGGCGGCGTCAGCGCGCCCACGTCCATCGCCTGCGTCGTGACGTTCAGCAGGTGCGACAGCAGGCGGCCGATCTCGGAGAAGATCACGCGGATGTACTTGGCGCGAGCCGGCACTTCGATACCCGCTAGCCGCTCGATCGCAAGACAGTAGGCATGCTCCTGGTTCATCGGCGCGACATAGTCGAGCCGGTCGAAGTAAGGCAGCGCCTGAAGGAAAGTCTTGTACTCGATCAGCTTCTCGGTGCCGCGGTGAAGCAGGCCGATATGCGGATCGACGCGATCGACGATCTCGCCATCGAGATCCAGCACGAGGCGCAGCACGCCGTGCGCAGCCGGGTGCTGCGGCCCGAAGTTGATCGTGAACTTGCGGTCGTCGAGATCATCCGACTTGTGAATGCCGTCGTCAGCCATGGTTATTTCTGGCCTCCGGCTTTCTCATCGCCCGGGATGACCGCTTGCATGCCTTCCCACGGAGAGAGGAAATCGAAGTTGCGGTATTCCTGGACCAGCCGCACGGGTTCGTTGATCACGCGCTTCTGGGCTTCGTCGTAACGGACCTGCACGCGGCCCGAGAGCGGGAAGTCCTTGCGCAGCGGATAGCCGTCGAAGCCGTAATCGGTAAGGATGCGGCGCAGGTCAGGGTGTCCCGCGAAGATGATGCCATACATGTCGAACGCTTCGCGTTCATACCAGTTGGCGACCGGGAACACGGTCGAAACCGTTGGCACCGGCGTCGCCTCGTCCGTGCGAACTTTCACGCGAATGCGCTGGTTCAGGCGCATCGACAGCATATGGTAGACGACCTCGAAGCGCTCCGCTTCGGTCGGATAATCGCAGCCGCACAGGTCCACCAGCGTCTCGAACCGGCACTGGCTGTCGTCGCGAAGGAATTCCAGCAGCTTCTCGATGCCGTCGCGGTTGGCCACGATGGTCATCTCGCCGTTCGCCACAGTGATCGATCTGATCGCCTTCGCCTGCACACTCTCGAGGTGCAGCTTCAGTTCCGAGATCATGGCAGCCCTGGAGGGAACGCTCATCTCTCGATGCTCCCCTCACGGCGGATCTTCTTCTGCAGCTGCAGGAGCCCGTAGATCAGCGCCTCAGCCGTCGGCGGGCAGCCCGGGACATAGATGTCGACCGGCACAATGCGGTCACACCCGCGCACCACCGCGTACGAATAGTGATAGTAACCGCCGCCATTCGCGCACGAGCCCATCGAGATCACGTAACGTGGCTCCGGCATCTGGTCGTAAACCTTGCGGAGCGCGGGCGCCATCTTGTTGGTGAGCGTGCCGGCGACGATCATCACGTCCGACTGGCGTGGGCTGGCGCGCGGCGCGGCGCCGAAGCGCTCCATGTCGTAACGCGGCATCGACGCCTGCATCATCTCCACGGCGCAGCAGGCAAGGCCGAACGTCATCCACATCAGCGACCCGGTGCGCGCCCAGGTGATCACGTCATCCAGCGCGGCGACGACAAAGCCCTTGTCGGCCAGCTCATCCGACAGTCCGGCGAAATACGGATCGCTCGGCTTCACCAGCGCCGTACCCGTCTGGCCCGCAGCTACCTTCGGCTCGGCCATCACTGCCACTCCAGCGCACCGCGGCGCCATTCATAGATGAAGCCGATGGTCAGCACGCCGAGGAACGCCATCATCGACCAGAATGCGAATACGTTGCCCTCCGCCACCTGGAACACCCAGGGGAACAGGAACGCCACTTCTAGGTCGAAGATGATGAAGAGAATGGAGACGAGGTAGAATCGCACATCGAACTTCATCCGCGCATCATCAAACGCGTTGAAGCCACACTCGTAGGCCGACAGCTTTTCCGGATCAGGCTTGCGAGGCGCCAGAAGCGTCGACGCAACGATGAACAGGATGCTCAACGCCGCCGCGATCACGAGGAAAATCACGACGGGAAGATATTCGACGACAAGCGTCTGCGCGCCTTCCATATGAACCCTCGGTCATATTTTGTGCGGACGGCCTAGTCCGCTTTGACGTGAGAGGCAATAGAGCCTCCGGGCGCGGGAGTTAATCTTCACTCGGCCGCGACTTTTCGGCCTTGTTTCCGGGCTGTGGACATCATTTTCGCTGCGATGGAACGTCGCAATTCCGATGCTCAGACGATCGGCTGCGGCTTGTCACGCACCCACTGCGACAACATCCATTTCCGGCCGCGAGTCACCGGCAGTCCGGCATGCAGCGTCAGCGGGTCAGGCTTCTTGTCCGTCCGCCTGACATTGAGGAACAGCATGGCGTCGCCCGGCTTACCCTTGTGCTGCCAGGGGAGCTTCAGGAACGCCGTCTCCCCACCATCATAGTCATCGTTGAGCCAGGTGAGACACGTCGCAACGCGCTGTCCCATCGCCGCCAGTACGTGGGCGAATGCAGGATCGTCCGGCAGGAGGAAGTCGTAATGCGCCTTGTATTCCTGCCCTGGCGCGTAGCTCAGGATATAAGGCGATTCCTGCTGGCGCACCGTGAGTCCTGAAGCCAGCTCCAACCGCTTCTGGGTCATCACCAGCACAATATCCGTGTCCGCCATCCCGAATCCGGCGGCCAGTCCAGTGCGGATCGGGTCCAGCACCCACTCCCCCGTAGCGTAGTCCCCGACCTTAGCCGGCTCAACGCGCGCCGCGCCGCGCCGCATGAGCCAGCGGCACATCGGCCCCGTCGCCATGCCCTCGACCAGCGCGATCGACGGCTCCGCCCTGATCTCTTTCAGCGACGGCGCCCTTAGCAGACCCTTGAGATCGATCCGCCGCGCGAACTCAGGCCACGACGAGATATCCACAGGCGCGTTATCCAGCCCCACGAGCACCGCCAGCTGCTCCCGGCTCCGCTGGTGACCCAGCTCCGCCCCTTTCACGAGCCAGTTCATTGCGGCGGCCCAGTCAGCAGGCTGGCCGACTCCCATGGCCGCCATCACGGCCAACCGCTCCGCCGCACCGCCGCTACCCTGCTGAACGGCCGCCCGAAGCATCGGCAGCCCCCGCGCCGGGTTTGCCGCCGACCCACCCGTGCTGATCAGGACGCGATTGGCCTCCGCAACGAGCGGATCAACGGCTTCCAGATTGATTGAATTGGAATTTTCAGAATTTGCGGTCATCTCGGCCCGCCCGCCTCTTTCGACACCTGGCGCGAGTGACGGGGCTCGAACCCGCGACCTCCGGCGTGACAGGCCGGCACTCTAACCAACTGAGCTACACCCGCATCCGCCGGTGTCGAAGGATGGAGCGTTTAGGCGTGCTCGCCCGGGCGGTCAAGCAGAATGCACCGCCATGTCGCCGCTAGTGCGACCCCATCGCCTGCCGCAAGACAAGCGTGTTCCCCTCGGCCTGGAAACCCAACCCGGTCAGGGCCTGAACCGCCCCGGGACTGGCGTTCGAAACCGTGACCGTCAGTTCCATGTCGAGGTGCTGGGAGATGTTCATGCTGGCCAGCACGCCTTCCCCCGTCGCGGCCTTGCCCGTGGTCTGGACTTGCAGCTTGCCGTCCTTGCAGGTCACCGGTCCGCGCAGCTCCGGCCCCACCCAGCCCTTGTAGTTCACCTTGGCCAGGGCGTCGGTCCACACCTCGCCCGAAGCCGTCTCGCACAGCCCCTTGACGAACTTCACGCCGTTCATTGCCAGCGTGAACTTCCCGTCCGACTGGGCGATCGTCTGCGGCATTCCGGGCACCATGGACGTGTCGCCCGAGATCTTGAGATCCGAAAGATCCAGTCCGCCATCGCCGATGCCGTAGGAAACCGCCGCTTGACCTGCAAAGCCCTGGCGCGTCAGACCAAGCGTGCCCGCAGCCCTGCCGCCGAACAGCGAGAGCAACTCCGTCTTGACCGAAAGATCGCCGATCTTCTGAGCGCCATAGGCGACGTCAGTCAGCTTGCCATCCCACACGCTGCCCGTCGCCGACGAGAATTTCAGTTCAGGGACCTGCTTCGCTGCGAGTTCAGCCGCCATCGACATGGGGAAGAACGCCACGCCGCCGGCGAGCGCCAGCAGCAGGCCAAGCACGACAAAGATTACGATCCGCATGATCCCCGTCCTGCCGCCCGCCGGATCAGGACATTACCGGCAGCCTCGCCGAGACGCCAGACATCAGCCCAAGGCAAACTGGCGCCCTAAAAAAGGTCGCCTGCCTTCTGCACGCCGGTCTGGCCCGCGAAGATCAGCGTACGCGTCCGTTGCGCCAGCCGCACGTTCACGAGATTGGCCTGTCCATCGAACACGTCGCGCAGGATGCGGTTGTCGACCGAGAGATCGCGCGGCGGCGTGGCCAGCTTGCACTCCTGGTAGAGCAGGATCGCCTCGCCCTCGAACTCGGCGCCCAGCGGCTGCAGTGCGATCCTCCTCGCCCCATCCAGCAGTGTGAAGTGATCCTCCACATAGAGCATCAGCTGCGCCTGATTGGCGACGACCGTGATGTCCGTCGACCTGCTGCCCGCAAACCCCAGCCATGCTTCGGCGTCGGCGCTGTGGAAGCGGTGCGTGACCTCGAGGATCGACTTCGCCGCATTCCACATAATGGTTGTCAGCACCGTCTGCGAACGGTGCGCGAGAGCCGGCGGAGCAACAACCAGCGTGCATCCGGCGAGTACCGCCAGTCTGCGCGTCAGCCTGATACCCTGCCCGCTCATCGCTGCTCCATCAATGCGGATTGGTCGGCGCGATCGGCGCCGCCGCTCCGGCCGGCTGCTGCTTGGCCTTCAGCTCCACCAGCGCGTCCGCCATCTGGTTCCGCGCCGCGCTCTGGCTGGACCTGAACAGGTCCATTCGGCTCGGCACGTTCTGGCGCGGGAAGGCATTGTTCACCCGTACGGCGTCTGCCGTCTGGTGCTTCGCATCCAGTTCCACCGATACGATCTTCTTCGTTTCGACAAACAGCTTGGTCACCTTCTCGTTGTTCACGCGCCAGATCTCCGCGGGGATCATGATCTCCTTGGTGGACCCGTCGTCAAACGTGAACTTCAGCGGCAGCGGCGAGACCAGTCCGCCGATATTCTCGAAGTCCATGAAGTAGATGTACGGGTTTTGTGACAGAGCCTTCGCGAAGGCGGACTTCTCCGGCTCCTTCTGGGCGTCCTGCCAGGTCGCATAATCGTTCAGGTCCTTGTTGTTGACCGCGAAGTCATCGTTCTGGTCATAGAAGTCCTTCGCGTCGGGATGACGCTCGACATAGGTCTTCTCGCCAGCCGCCCGGTTCTCCGTGACGGTCACCGGCTCAGGCTTTGTTTCCTGACGGTATTCCCGCCTCAGCGGACCTTCGACCTCGGGGTTCTTGGTCGAGAGGCGATATTCACGCACATCGTTCAGCGCGATGTCGACGTGATCTGTGGTGTAGAACCAGCCGCGCCAGAACCAGTCGAGGTCCACGCCCGAGGCATCTTCCATCGTGCGGAAAAAATCCGCCGGCGTCGGCCGCTTGAACTTCCAGCGCCGCGAATACTCCTTGAAGGCGTAGTCGAAGAGCTCGCGCCCCATCACCGTCTCGCGCAGCACCGTAAGCGCAGCGGCCGGCTTGTTGTAGGCGTTGTTCCCGAACTGGATCACCGATTCCGAGTTCGTCATGATCGGAACCTGATCCTCCGACATCATGTACGCGCCGATCTCGTCCAGCGAGTTGGCGTTGCCCCCCAGCACCGGGAATTTCTCGTCCCAGCGCAGCTCGGCCATGAATTCGAGGAACGAGTTGATACCCTCGTCCATCCACGTCCACTGACGCTCGTCGGAGTTCACCGTCATCGGGAAGTAGTTGTGGCCCACTTCATGGATCACCACGCCCACCAGCCCGTTCTTGGCGTTGCGCGTGTAGGTCTTCACGCCCGTCTTCTCATCCTTCACTGGCCGGTAGCCGTTGAACGAGATCATCGGATACTCCATGCCCCCGCCGGCCCAGGTGTTGACCGAGATGGCGTTGGGATAGGGATAGGGAAACGAGAACTGCGAATAGCTGTCGATCGTGTGCGCCACGGCGCGCGTCGAATACAGCGACCACAGCGGATCGGCCTCGTTCGGGAAGAACGACTGCGCCAGCACTTCCGGCGCATCTGGCTGCTTCACGCCCATCGCATCCCAGATGAACTTGCGGCTAGAAGCCCACGCAAAGTCGCGCACGTTCGCGGCCTTCCAACGCCACGTTTTTGTAGCTGTCGCGCCTTCCTTCTCGTTTGCCAGCGCCTCGTCCGGCGTTACGATATACATTGGCTTGTCGTAGGCCTTGCGCGCCTGCGCCAGGCGGCTGCGCTGTTCAGCAGAGAGAACCTCATTCGGGTTCTGCAGCACGCCCGTCGCGCCCATCACATGGTCGGCCGGCACGGTGATCGAGACATCGTAGTTCCCGAACTCGAGCGTGAACTCGCCCTGCCCCAGGAACTGCTTGTGCTGCCAGCCGGTATAGTCCGTATAAGCCGCCAGCCGCGGGAACCATTGCGCTTGGAAGTAGGTGTAGGTGTCGTTGTCGCGGAAATACTCGTAGCCCGAGCGGCCGCCGAACAGATTGTTGTCGACGATGTTGAACGCCCAGCCGAGCTTGATGACCGTCGTTCCCTTCGACGCCAGCGCGGCCGGCAGGTCGATCCGCATCATTGTGTCATTGATGACGTAATGCAGCGGCTTGCCCGCCCCATCCGTCACCGAGCCGATCTCGAAGCCGTGGGGCGTCTGCTCATACGACTGCAGCTGCCGGAACGTATTGATGCTCACCGAGTCCCCGGCGCCGGCTGCGCCAACCACCCGCTGAGTCCGCCGCGCCGCCGAGTCCTGCTTGAAGATGTTCTGGTCGAGCTGCAGCCAGATGTATGTCAGCGAATGCGGCGAGTTGTTGCGATAGGTGATTGTGCCCGTCGCCGTGATCCGCTTCTTCGTCTCGTCCAGCGCTGCGTTGATCACGTAGTCGGCCTGTTGCTGCCAGTACGCTTCGCCCGGCACGCCCGAAGCTGCCCGGTAAGGCGTCGGCGACGGGAGATCGACCTCCAGCTGCCGGAACTTGTCGTCATACTTGCCGCGCTGCTTGTCGGCGTCGGCGCCCGCCTGCCCGCAAGCCAGAACCGCCACGGCTGCTGCCGCGAACCAAGCCAGTTTCATCCTTAGCTCCCGGAGAACTTTGGTCCCGTTTTAGCGATTAGCGATAAAGAGTCACCGCGACCTTACGACAACCGGCAACAATCCTCCCACGCGAGCCAAAACCGGAAAAGGAAGGGCCGGCTTCTTGCGAAACCGGCCCAGGTGCACAGGAACAGAACCGTCGGGAACCATCGAGGGACTTCAAGGCGTCCCGGCGGTATGTGCTCGGTATATGGCAGTGAGTCTGAATGCGGATTGAGGCAGTTGTTGTCCTCAATTCAGGAGATAAAAATATCGGGAAGCCACTGACTCCATGCCATATTTCAGGCTGAATCGGACGCTACCCGGCCTCGCGTCAGGCTTGCACGACCGCACCGGATTTAAGAAACCCGGCCGCCTGTTCAACCCCGATCCCCCACGCCTTCAGGACGTCCTCGGACTGCTTGCCCGCCAGCGCCGGCGCGCCGCCCACAGCTCCCGCCGTACGCGAAAACCGCGGCGCGGGCCCCGGCTGGGTCACGCCGAAGGCCTCCACAAAAGTCTTCCGTTCTGCGTTGTGCGGATGCTTCGGCGCCTCATCCATACTCAGCACGGGCGCGACACAGGCGTCCGTACCGTCGAACACCTTCATCCATTCATCTTGCGTCCGTGTCCGGATCACCTCCGCCACGCGCCGCGAATAATCCGGCCACTGGTCACGGCTCATCTGCGCCTGGAACGCATCCGCCGGCAGCCCAAGACCCTTCACAAGCAACGCGTGGAATTGCGGCTCGATCGCCCCGACCGCCAGCCACTTCCCATCGGCGCATTCATAGGTGTCGTAGAAATGCGCCCCGCCATCCAGCAGGTTCGCATCCCGCTCCGCCGTCCAGATCCCCGCCGCCTTCATGCCGTAGAACATCGTCATCAGTGACGCCGCGCCGTCGATCATCGCGCAGTCGACCACCTGCCCTTTGCCCGACGTGCGCGCCTCGATGATCCCGGCCAGCAGGCCCATCGCAAGATAAAGCGCACCGCCGCCGAAATCCCCGACCAGGTTCAACGGCGGCGCCGGCGGCTCGCCCGCCCGCCCCATCGTGTGCAGCGCACCTGTCAAAGCGATGTAATCAATGTCATGCCCCGCCATCGACGACCACGGCCCCGTCTGCCCCCATCCCGTCATGCGCCCATAGACCAGCTTCGGATTGCGCTTCAGCGCCACATCCGGCCCGACGCCCAGCCGCTCCATCACGCCCGGCCGGAATCCCTCCAGCAACGCATCGGCCTTCCCGATCAGGCTCAACGCCGCCTCGATCCCTTCTGGTTTCTTGAGATCGATCGCGATCGACCGCTTGCCCCGGTTCGCCAGATCCGGATGCGACCGCCCCACGCTCTCAGCGCGATCGATCCGAACGACATCCGCGCCAAGGTCGGCCAGCAACATCCCGCAGAACGGCCCCGGGCCGATGCCCGCGAACTCGACAACCTTCACGCCAACCAGGGGACCAGACGCCATTATCTTTCTCCACTATATGCCCGCCACGAAGGCGGTCGTTGACGGGCGCGTCAAGTATCACGTTGCGGCAATCGGGACCGTCGGGCTCCTGCCCGGCAATCGCTGCGAAGCGGCGAGACGGCTACATTGGATCGCGTTGCGTGCAACGCGCTGCCGGGCAGGAGCTGGGCGGTCCGTCACGACGCGATCGGCTCCACGCCAGCCCGTATTGACCCCTCCACGCCCTCGCGGTTCATTTGGGAGAAGGCGGGAAGCCTCAGTCGGACAACGCCCATGAAGACGACCGCAAGGACGATCGCGAACTGGAATCGCCTTTATGGGATGAGCTTCGCCAGCGTCTATCCGGCCTACATCACCAAGGCGGAGAAAAAGGGCCGTACGAAAGCGGAAGTCGACGAAGTCGTCCGCTGGCTCACCGGCTACAATCAGAAAGCTCTCGAAGATCACATCAAGAAGCAGACGAGCTTCCAGGATTTCTTCGAAGGCGCGCCCAAGCCAAACCCCGCGCGGCGATCCATCACCGGCATCGTCTGTGGTGTTCGCGTGGAGGATATCGAGGAGCCGCTGATGCAGGAAATCCGCTACCTCGACAAACTCATCGACGAACTCGCCAAGGGCAAGGCGATGGAAAAGGTCCTGCGAACGGCGGCCTGATCAGCGAAGCGACGCCTGCACCGTCGCAAGCGTCTGGCGCATGTTCGCATTTGCGGTATGGTCTTGCGGGGATGATCGCGGCGCTCCGAGCCTGGCTTGGGCTGTCGTTGAGCCGCAAATGAATTGGTGGGGATTATGACAGACGCAACAATCGACGTTCCAGCCACAAGCGATCGCCGTTTCTTCCGCAACGTGATCACCGTGATGGCCGTGATCCTGCTGTCCGGCTTCGTGGTTCAGCTCGCCCTCGGCCGCTCGAGTTTCGGCGCGCCGCTGATTGTCCACGCCCACGCCGTCGTCTTCATGGGGTGGGTGTTCATCACGCTTACGCAGACTTGGCTGGGGGCAAGCGGAAACATCGCACTGCACCGGCAGGTTGGGCGAATTGCCGTCGTATGGGTCATCGGCCTCGTCATCCTCGGGCCGATGGTGACGATCGCCGCGATACAGACGGCGCGCACTCCGTTCTTCTTCCAGCCGCAGCACTTCCTGATCGCCAATCCGACGACGCTCGTCGGCTTTGTTGGTCTCTTCGGCGCCGCCATCGTCCTCCGCCGGCAAACCGAATGGCACATGCGCCTTCAGGTCGGCGCGTTCGCGATGCTGATGGGACCGGGCTTTGGCCGGCTGCTGCCAATGCCGTTCCTCCCGCCCTACGCATTCGAGATCGCGGAGCTGACTGCGCTTGTCATTCCGATCGTCTGCCTCGTGCGCGACTGGCGCGTGCATGGCCGCCTCCATCCGGCATGGCTTTGGTCGATGGGCGTGCTTGTCGGGACCCTGCTGCTTGCGCGCATCCTCGCATTCTCGCCTGTGGGAGAGGCGCTCTATGCTGCCGTGACCTCAGGCGGCGGAATGGCCGGCACGGATGGGCTTGCATTCCCGCCTCCGCCGCCGCCCCCGACGTAGGCGCCGAATCGATCAGAGCATGCTTTGGCCGTCGTCCACCAGCACGTCCGTGCCGGTGACGAACTTCGCATCGTCCGAGCACAGGAACAGCAGCGCTTCGTCGAGCGACTTCTCGTCCATGATGCGGCGGCGCGGCGACTTGCCGATCGTCTTCTGACCACCCTCGCCGTTCAACCATTCCTCGGTCAGCTCGGTCGCGACATAGCCCGGCGACAGCGCATTCACGTTAATGCCGTGACGCGCCCACTCGCGCGCGAGCGACCGCGTGAGATGCGCGCAGGCCGCCTTCGACGTGTTGTAGGCCGTCACGTTCGGGATCACGATCCGCCCCGCCATTGAGGCGATGTTGACGATCCGCCCCCGGTGCGACTTCTCCGGCCCCGCATGGATCAACCGCCGCGCCGCCTCACGCGCCACGCACCACACCGACGTCACGTTGAGGTCCATGATCTTTCGGAACTCCGCGATATCCTGCGTCACCGCATTGTTTGCGTGCGTCATCCCTGCATTGTTGATGATCGTGTCCACCAGCCCGAATTTCTTATCGGCCGCATCGAACATGGCGATCACTTGGCGCTCGTCCGTGACATCGCATTGAACCGCGAACGCATTCGCGCCCAGCTCCTTCACCAGCTCATCCAGCCGATCCTTCCGCCGCGCCGCAACAACGACCTTTGCGCCTTCCGCGACCAGCACCTGCGCAAAACGCTTTCCCAGTCCGGAGGAAGCCCCCGTCACCAGCGCCACACGCCCCGCAACACGACCCGTCATTCAACGCTCCTACAGCAACCCGCTCATATCCCTCAGCAAGGCCTTCACGCCCGCCATCCGCCCCGGCGCATCGGGCCATGCGCCGCTCAGCACCAGCTTCATGTCCGGCCGCAGCTTCAGGCGGTTCGGCTGCTTCTGCACATAGGCCACCAGCTTGCCCGTATCCAGCGGCGCATCCGCTCGGAACGCCAGCAGCGCCCCCTTCGGCCCCGCCGACACCTTCGCCACGCCCAGTCGCTTGCACAGGATCTTCACCGCCGTGATCTCCAGCAGCTGCTTGGTTTCCTCCGGAAGCGGACCGAACCGGTCAATCAGCTCCGCCGCGAATGCCTCGCGCTCCTGGTCGGTCATCAGGTCCGCCAGCCGCCGATAGAGCGACAACCGCGTCGCCAGATCCTCGACATAGCCTTCCGGAATAAGCACCGCCGCGCCGATATCGATCTGCGGCGACCACTCGTCAGCCACCTCATGCCCGTCCAGCCTCTCGCCAGACCGCAGGGCCTTCACAGCATCCTCAAGCATCTGCTGATACAGCTCGACGCCAACTTCCCTGATATGCCCCGACTGCTCCTCGCCCAGCAGATTGCCCCCGCCGCGCATGTCGAGATCGTGGCTCGCCAGCATGAAGCCTGCGCCAAGACTGTCGAGCGACTGCAGAACCTTCAGCCGCTTGTCAGCCCCATCGGTTAGCTTCTCTTCCTCCGGCGTCGTCAGGTACGCATACGCCCGCAGCTTCGCGCGTCCCACCCGCCCACGCAGCTGATAGAGCTGCGCCAGGCCGAACATGTCCGCCCGGTACACTACCAGCGTGTTCGCCCGCGGAATATCCAGCCCCGACTCCACGATCGTCGTCGCCAGCAGCACGTCGGCGTTGCCGTCATAGAACGCCGTCATCGCGTCCTCGAGCTCGGTCGGCGTCATCTGCCCGTGCGCCACCTGCACCTTCACCTCGGGAACCTGCTCCTTCATGTACCGTTCGAGGAAAGGCAGGTCCGCCACGCGTGGCGCCACGAAATACGACTGCCCGCCACGATACCGCTCCCGCAGCAGCGCCTCACGGATCGTCACCGGATCGAACTCGACCACATAGGTCCGCACCGCCAGCCTATCCACCGGCGGCGTCGCAATGATTGACAGGTCGCGAATGCCCGTGAGCGCCATCTGCAGCGTCCGCGGAATCGGCGTCGCCGACAGCGTCAGCACATGCACATCGGCTTTGAGCTCCTTCAGCCGCTCCTTGTGCTTCACGCCAAAACGCTGCTCTTCGTCGACGACGATCATCCCAAGCCGCCTGAAGTTGATTGTTTTCGCCAGCAGCGCGTGCGTGCCGATCACGACATCGCACTCGCCGGAATTGATCTGCTCGCGCGTCTCGCTCGCTTCCTTCGCCGTCACGAACCGCGAAAGATGCTTCACCTTGAGCGGCCATCCCGTAAACCGCTCCGAGAACGTCTGGAAATGCTGCCGCGCCAGCAGCGTCGTCGGTGCGATCACCGCCACCTGCAGCCCGCTCATCGCTACCAGGAACGCCGCCCGCAGCGCCACCTCGGTCTTCCCGAAGCCCACATCTCCGCAGATCAGCCGATCCATCGGCTTGCCCGATGTCAGGTCTTTGATCACATCCTCGATCGCCGAAAGCTGATCGTCCGTCTCCTCATACGGGAAGCGCGCCGAGAATTCCCGGAACACGCCATCCGCCGTATCCGTCTTCGGCGCCCGTTTCAGCTCGCGCTCGGCTGCGAGCCGTATCAGCTCGTCCGCCATGTCCATGATCTTCTTCTTGGCCCGCGCCTTCCGCGCCTGCCATCCACCGCCGCCCAGCCTGTCCAGCGCGCCCTCGCCGCTCTCCGCGCCATAGCGCGAGATCAGCTCCACGTTCTCAACCGGCAGCAGGATCTTGTCCCCGCCCGCATAGATCAGCTCAAGGCAATCATGCGGCGCCTCGTTGACGGTCACGGTGCGCAACCCGTCATACCGCCCCACGCCATGCTCGACATGGACGATCAGGTCCCCCGCCGAAAGCGCCGCCGCCTCCGCGATCACCGCCGCCGAAGACTTGCGCTTGCGAGGCCGCGCCAGCTTGTCGCCGAGCATGTCCTGCTCGGAGATGATGACGAGATCGTCGTCCTCGAACCCGGTCTCGACTGCGATCTCGGCAACCGCGACCTGCCCCTTGTTCACCTCCGGCCATGAGCCCGCGATCTTCGCGCCTGGAATCCCGTGATCCTCGAGAATGCCGACCAGCCGGCTCGCCGATCCCTGGCTCCACGCCCCGACGATGATCTTCTTGCCCGCCGCCTGCCGCTCGCGGATATGGCGCACCACCGCATCGAACAGGTTCGCGTTCGGATCGGCGCGCTCGAGCACGAAGCTCCGTCCCGCCTTCGCTCGCCCGATCAGGCCCTCGATCTGTCCGCCCGCCTGCTCCGGCGCATTCTGCGTCGTGAACGACACCGTCGCCCGCGCATTGAGCTCGTCGCCCAGCTCCTTCGGCGTCAGATACAGCCGGTCCGGCGGCAGCACGTGCTGCGTGATCCCGCCCGCCGAAGCCGTCGACTTCCGCACTTCATAATATTCCGCCGCCTGCGCCAGCCGCTCGCTCGCCGCCTCCGCCGCCGACGGATCCATCGCGATCAGCGCCTTCAGCCCAAGATAATCGAACAGCGTCTCCAGCTTCTCGTAGAACAGCGGCAGCCACTGCTCCACGCCCTGCCGCCGGATGCGTTCACGCGCCGCCTCATAGGTCGGATCGCCACCCGGCGATCCGAACGCCGACAGGAAATTCCTGCGCAGCAGCGACAGCGCATTGTCCGAAAAATCGATCTCGCTCACCGGCGCCAGTACGATCTCGCGAATGGCCGCAGTGGAGATCTGCGTCTCTGGGTCGAAATACTTCGCCGCCTCCAGCTCGTCGCCGAAGAAGTCGAGCCGCACCGGCTCCGGCAATCCCGCCGGGAAGATGTCTACGATGCCCCCGCGTATCGAATACTCGCCCGGTTCGCGCACGGTCGAGGCGCGCGAATAGCCATTAATGTCGAGATACGCCCGCACCTTCTCCTGCGGCACGGTCTCGCCCACCTTCGCCACGAACGCCGCCACGCCCATGTGCGTCCGCGGCGGCACGCGCTGCACGGCAGCCGACGCCGTCGTCACCACCAGCGCGGGCGCCGATCCCACATTCCGACTGGCCAGACGCGCCAGCGCCGCACACCTCTGCGCCGCAACGCCCGGGCTCGGGCTCACCCTGTCATAAGGCAGGCAGTCCCACGCCGGCAGGTTGATGACTTCCAGCAAGGGCGTAAAGAACCGCGCCGCCGCCGCCGCCATGAAGGCATGCCGGTCATCCTGCGCCACATAGAGAGATGTCCCGCCCCGCTTCTGCGCCGCCTCCGCGATCAACCGCACGTCTGCGATGAACGGCGTCTCATAGACCCGAACCGGTTTCGTCTGTTGAGCGAGAGAGTCCCAGACCCGCATCAATCACTCTCGAAAGAATAGCCAAGCCGCCCGGACGCCTCATTGAGCGTCAGGCACAGCGAATTGTTCCGATGGTTCAGCCTGGCGAAACCCGCCCAGCCTCTCCTATGTAGGGGCCGAATAGCGGAACGAAAGCAGCAGGTCGAGGACTTCCGACCTCAAACCTTCCGGCGGCGTCTCCCGCCCCATGATCCAGTCGAAAACATGCTGGTCTGGGATATCCAGCACTGCCTCGAACTGGTCGAGCTGCTCCGCCCCGAACCCAGCCAGATGCGCATCCGTGAACTGCTGCATATAGAGATCAAGCTCCCGAAACCCCCGCCTGGCGGCGCGAAACTGAAGCTTGCGGCGGCGGATTTCGATATCGCTCATCACGGCCTCTCTAGGCGACCCCCGCCCTGAAGACCAGACCATCGAACGTGGGAAAGAGGGGGCCCGACTTCCTAGGAGGGCCGTAAATCTTCGTGCCTGATTTCAATGTGCTAGCCTGCAAGATCGTGGGATAGAGCTCCCCGGATCCGTCCGGGGAAATTGCGGGCGTTGAATGCCCCGCATGACACAGGCACGAACACACGCAAACGGGGCTGGCTCCCCATCGCTTCCTCAGCTGTGGTTGACAACGATGCTGCGCGCGCTCGTCGAGCTTGTGCTGAACGTCGTCACTTCTTTCCGGATGGACCCCGGCCGTCTTCCCGCTGAATGCCACAGCGATGCGCCGCCTCAGGCCCTGCCCGAAGCAAAGACCGACACTCAACAACGGGAAACTAAGACAGTCGCCGCAAGCGACTACACTTGCCCCACAGCTCCTATGGTGAGCAGCACGTGAAGCGTGCGCCCGACGCACCACGAGAGCGCGCCCGCGGATCTACCACAACCCAAGGTTGCGTTCTCTTGAAACCTCCCCCATACTGTCCCACAGCCGGAGACGAGTCCGGCAAGGTTGGGGAACCATATGATCCACGCCGTCTCGCTGGCGAACCAGCATCTGTACGCACGCCAGCTCGACCAGATATTCCGCATGCGCCATGCCTTCTACATCGAGGGCCATGGCTGGGCCGACTTCACTTCAACCGATGGCAAAGAGACCGACGAGTTCGACGACGAGCATGCCGTCTACCTCATGAGCCTCGACCCCTTCGGCGACGTCGCCGCCTCTGTTCGCCTCAATCCCACGACCCAACCGACGCTCCTCAAGAAGTTCGCCGCATGGTCCGACGAGCCCCTGCCCGAACTCGATTCCGTATGGGACATCTCCCGCTGGATCGCCGCACCCCAGCACCGCCGCTCTACCAATCCTCGCTGGCCCTCGAACCATCAGCGCGAACTCATGATCGGCATTCTCGAATTCTGCATCTCGCGCAGCCTTACCCACCTCACTATGCTGTCCGAACTCCGCCTCGCCGAACGCATCGCCGCCTATGGCTGGCCCCTCCGCCACCTCGGAGCACCCCGCGAATACGAAGGCGGCAAAGGCACAGCCGTCGCCGCCGAGATCGAGGTGGGCCAGCCCGTCCTCGCCCTCACCCGCGCGAAGACCGGCGTGACGGGTCGCGTGCTGGTCGAGATCGATCCCGAAAAATTCACTCCCGCCGGAACGCAGGCTTCCGCGTCCGAAGATTTCCGCGAGATCGCGAGGGCAATCGGCTCTCGCCCCCTCCGCGCGCTCGTTGCCGCTCTCTCGCAGAATATCACCGGAGACGACGTGCCCAGGGCGATTGAACTGATCGGCGTGGTCAACAGGCTTCTCGAATCCGCCGGCATCGAACTCGAGGCCGATCCAGAGCTCATGATCGCCAAGGCGGCGGCGCGCGTCGCCGCATCCTGGAGCTGAAACGGAAACAGCCCAGTCTTTCGACCGGGCTGCTCCTTCAGTTCGTAACGACTGACCGCGATTAGCGGCCGATCGTGATCGCAACTTCCGCACGGCGGTTGAGCGGCTCGCGCGTACCGTCGGGACGCGGTTGAGCCGGATTCTTCTCGCCGAACGCTTCGGTCTTGATAGCGGCGTCGGACACGCCGGCAGCGACCAGGGCCTGTTTCACAACGTCCGCGCGACGCGCCGACAGCTTGTCGTTGTACTCCGGCTTGCCCGACGAGTCGGTGTAGCCGGCGACGCTGGTCAGCGTGATCGAGCAGCCGTTCGCTTTAGCACGGGACACAGCTGCGTTGATCGTGTCGCGGTTCGTGGCGGTAAGGTCCGAACGATCCCACTCGAAGTACACCACGAACGGCGTCGGCTGGGCCGAGCAAGCCGCGGCCTGTTGTTGCTCCTGGGTTGGAGGCGGCGGGGGCGGAGGCGGCGGCGGCGGCGGCGGAGGCGGCGGAGGCGGCGGAGGCGGCGGCGGCGGCGGAGCCGGCGGCGGCGGAGCCGCGAACTGCCAGCGGAGGCCCGCGGTCACCGCGTGCTCGTTCCATGAGCCCTCGTACGGACCGTCAACACCCGTGTAGGCGAGATCCTGAGCGTCCGTGTAGGAGTAACCGATGTCGACCGTGAGCTGCGGCGAGAGGGAGATGCCGAAACCAGCCAGCGCGTTCCACGCGAAGGACGTGTCGCTGTCGTCAAAGCCGTTCGCCTGAGCGCCGCCCGGGGAAGAGTACAGCGAGGCGACGCGTGAATCGACGCGAGCCATGCCGACGCCGAGGCCGAGATACGGCTTCACCTTGCCGCCCGTGTTGAAGTCCTTGATGACGTTCACCATCAGGTTGGTGACACGCACCGAGCCGGAGCCGTCCGGACCAACAGTGCCCGCCGGTTTCGTTCCGACGAACGTGTCAGGGACAACCTGCGTATTGTTGCGATAGTTGGCGGTGCCCTCAATACGGAAGCCGTTGTCGAAGCCGTAGCCGAGGCCGACGCCGAAAACCGGGTCAACTTCCGGGCTCGTGCGAACATCAATCCGGCCGTTCGCGCCGCCAGCAGCGTCAACGTCCTGCAGGCCGTCTACAACCGCGCCGATCTTGCCGGTGCCGTACCATCCATCTTGTGCATATGCAGTTGCGCCTGCAGACACCATGGTGGCGGCCGCGGTGGCGCACAAAAGTGCTTTTTTCATTACCGTTCCCCTTGTCCAAAGGCTCTCCCCGGTCGCCGAGAAAGCGCCGGGGCATAAACGCGGTCGCCCCGCATCTAGCTCCCGGGTTACACGGTTTTTTTTGGCTTGCCCATACAGCCCCAAGGCCTAGGACCCCATAACTCTGCATTTTCGGTATGGCCGGGGCGCGCAAGCAACAAGGTTTCCTGTTTGCAATGCAGCACGCGCGAAAACCGGGCCCGAAACGATGATGACTTTGTCCTTGCGCGGAATTTCTGATTCGCCAGCGGGCGCCGCCCTCGCACCCCGCGACTCGAGCTCGTCACAATCGCTGTGTGCGCCGTTCCCCGCTGTTCCATGCTTCGGCCGGGAGATTCCCAATGCGCCCCTCGCCCTGTGCGCGAGCGCCACAGGCATTGCCCCAGGGTCGAACGGGCAAATCAGACCGGGCCGAGATTGCGGTTCGCGTAAAGCCGCATACCGTCGATCTGACTGCAGCTGGAGTACGGATTTTGGCCGGTCAGCACTTTGACGTCGTGATCGTGGGAGCGGGCCTCTCCGGCATCGGGGCCGGGTATCACCTGCAGAGGCGCCTGCCCGCCAAGACCTACGCCATTCTTGAAGCGCGTGAAGCGATTGGCGGCACGTGGGACCTGTTCCGCTACCCCGGCATCCGATCCGACTCCGACATGTACACGCTGGGCTACAATTTCAAACCCTGGCCTCACGCCAAGGCGATCGCTGACGGACCTTCGATCCGTGAGTATGTCCGCGAGACGGCGCGCGAGAACGGCATCGACAAGCACATACGCTTTCGTCACCGCGTGAAGTCACTGGCCTGGTCGAGCGCTGATGCAAAATGGACTGTCACAGCGGAGCACGATGGCAAGCCGGTCGAGTTCACCAGCAGCTTTGTCATGATGTGCTCGGGCTACTACCGCTACGAACAGGGCTACACGCCGAACTTCCCGGGCCGCGACACGTTCAAGGGCAAAGTGATCCATCCGCAACTCTGGCCGGAGGATCTCGACTACAGGGGGAAGAACGTCGTGGTGATCGGTTCGGGCGCGACGGCCATGACGATCGTTCCGGAGATGGCGAAGAACGGCGCGCACGTCACGATGCTGCAACGATCTCCGACCTATGTCGTCTCGCGCCCGTCGGAAGACAAGCTCGCGAACAGGCTGCGCAAGATGCTGCCGGCAAAGACGGCCTATGGCCTCACGCGCTGGAAAAACGTCAGCCTGCAGATGCTGTTCTACAATCGCGCGCGCAAGAAGCCGCAGGCCGTGCGCGATGCGATCACGAAGCTTGCGCAGAAGGCGCTCGGCGAGAACTATCCGGTCTCGACCCACTTCAATCCGAAATACAATCCGTGGGACCAGCGCATGTGCCTGATCCCGGACAGCGACCTGTTTCAGGAAATCAAGAAGGGCGCCGCCGAGGTCGTCACCGACACGATCGACACATTCACCGCCGACGGCATCAAGTTGTCATCTGGCAGGAAGCTGAAGGCCGACATTATTGTCACGGCGACGGGACTGGACCTGCAATTCCTTGGCGGCGCCGAGGTGAGGGTCGATAGCCAGCCGGTCGAGCTGTCGAAGCGCCTGACCTACAAAGGCATGATGTACGAAGGCGTGCCGAACCTGATCTCGATCTTCGGCTACACCAACGCCTCGTGGACGCTGAAGTGTGATCTAACCTGCGAGTTCACCTGCCGCATCATGAAGCGGATGCTCAAGACCGGAGCGCGTTCGGTGACGCCGCGCAACCTGACGCCCGGAACGGAGATGCAACCCTGGCTCGACTTCTCGTCAGGCTATGTGCAGCGGACGATCGACCGCTTCCCGAAGCAGGGCAACCGCAAGCCGTGGCGCCTCAACCAAAACTACGCCGCCGATGTGATAATGCTCCGCTACGGGAAGCTCGACGATCCGGAACTGGTGTTTAGCTGAGGCTGGTGACCGGGATCCAGACCTCGCAACCGCCAAGCCCTGTGCGTGGATCGAACCCGGACCCGTAGCGCTCGAACATCTGCATCGGACCGGGCGGGGGCGAACGGCCGGACTGGACGAGCCATTCGCCTGCCGCCGCACAGGTCGCACCAACTAGTGAAACGTGCTCGCGGTGATGGTAGACGGCCCATTCGCGCGCCTCGATCCGGATGCCGCTCAATCCTTCAGGCAAGGCATCGAGACTGGTCACCTGCACTGCGGGCGCGTAGTCGAAGCCGCAATCATCGGCCGCGTCTGCAGGTCCAAGACACAGACCGAAGGCCGCTCCTGGGATCATGGAAGGAATGCGATCCTGGTAGACGCCGAAAGCATGCCAGAGCATGGGGATGCCGCCTCGATCTTCGAAGCGGAAATACTTTCGCAGTCCGGCGAACAGCATAGGACCGCATTTCACGAAACGGTCCGGAGCGCGAAGCGAGGTGGCTTGGTCGGGCATGCGGATAGCCTCCACGAGGGGGAGATTGGCGAGCGAGCGTCTCGTACGGACCTCCTCGGGCGTCAGCCCGAACTGGTCCCTGAAAGCGCGGGTGAACGCCTCGTGCGACCCGTAGCCGGCATCCAGCGCGACCGACAGGATGTCGGGCGCACCGTCGGCCAGCCGCCGCGCCGCCTCGGTCAGGCGCCGGCTGCGCAGATAGGCGACAACCGGCTGGCCAACCACGGCGGCGAAAGTGCGCGAGAGATGAAAGCGCGACATGCCGGAGGCCGCGGCGACATCATCGAGCGTCACTGCCTCACCGGCATTGGCCTCGATGAACCACAGAGCCTTGACTACCGCCTGCATCACTATCCTTTCCGAAGCGATGAAGCAGGTATGGCGCAGGGCCGCAAGGCGCGCTTGATCGTGGTTGCGGTCAGGCTGTTTTCTTTTTCGCTCGGGTCACCGCGGCATCGAGCGCCGAAAGAAAGGCCGAGCGATCCTTCGGCGAGAATGGCTTTGGCCCCGACGTGATTTCGCCGAAGGAGCGAAGGTGCTCCATCAATACGCGCGTTGCGAGCGCCGAGCCGATCATGTCGGCTGAGAAAACCTTCGCTGTCGGCGAGATGGCTTCAGCGCCCTTTTCCAGCGCACGAGCGGCGAGTGGAATGTCATTGGTTACCACCACATCGCCACGCCCTGCCCGCTCCGCGATCCAGTCATCGGCGGCATCGGCGCCGGCGGCGACCAGAACGAACTGGATGCGAGGCTCGGCCGGCGTGCGGATGAAGGAATTGGCGACGACCTGCACTTCGAGCGAGAGCCGCCGTGCGACCTTGTAGACCTCGTCCTTCACCGGGCAGGCGTCTGCGTCGACATAAATGACCATGGGCGGATTAGGCGAGGCAGCGCCGAATTGTCCAGCCTGCCTCAGGCGCGGGTTTTGGCTCGACGGCGGCGTTCCGCCGGGAGTTGGTGGGTGTTTTGCTCGACCTCCTCGAGAATGGCCTTCAGCTCTTCATCGGTCAGGTGCTCGATCCCGATGAATTTGTTGTCCGCATCGACCATCGCATGGATCAGTTCATCGAGCTTTGCCTGCAAGGCGCCGTTGTCGCGGTTCTGGGTGTTCTGGATCAGGAAGACCATCAGGAAAGTGATGATGGTGGTCGAGGTGTTGATCACCAGCTGCCAGGTGTCGGAGAAGCCGAACAGCGGGCCGGTGAGGGCCGAGGCTGCAACGAACACCACACATGCGATGAAGGCATGGGGGGCTGCCGGTCCCAGCGGCGACAGCGTTTGCGAACTTCGTGAACAGCTTGCTCATCAAGCACGGAAACGCCGAAACAGGGCGCTGGTTCCTGTGATGCTTGTCGTGCAAAACTGCGCGCGATGATCGACGATGCGCCTCCGCCGATTGCCCATCGCCGCGCCTGGATGGCGGCGGCCGCCGCGTTTCTCGTTCACAATATCGAGGAGACCGTGCTGGACCTTCCCGGCTGGAGCGCGGCCCATCGGGCGGCGTCATGGCTTGCATGGATGGAGCTGCCCGGCGCCTTCACGATCGCAGTCGGCGTCCTGTCGCTGACTGTCGGACTTTGTGCGATCTACGCCATCGCGACGGGCCCATCATGGAGCGGCTGGGCGCTGGCGATCCTTGCGATCATCATGCTGCTCAACGTCGCAAGCCATATCGCGCTGAGCATCATGACCTCAAGCCTGATGCCCGGCGTTTTCACCGCTGTGCTCGTGATCACGCCGGTGATGTTCGGCTTGCTTTGGGCGATGAGGCGCCGACCCTAGTTGGGTTTGGGCAGAAGCTCGCCCTGCTTGATGTCTGCTGACCCGACCGGCAGGTCGAGGCGGAGACCATCCCAGCCGATCACCCATTTGTCGGCCGGCCGCACGTCAGCGACGCCGGCGAAATACGGTGGCAGATTTACCTGCGCCGAGGGAATGTGGTGCGTGTAGACCAGCAGCTTCACGCCGGCCTCGTTCGCTGTTTTCGCCGCATCGACGGGGCTTATGTGATAGTCAGGAATGTCGCCCATGATCTTGCCGACGCGCGGATTACCCGCCGCCTGCATCTGGCGCTGCGCCATGCCGACGAGCGCGCTGGACAGCGACTCCGCCACGAGCAAATCGGCGCCCTTAGCGTTTTCGGTGAGGTTCAGCGTCATTGCGGTGTCACCCGAGACTACGACCGAGCGACCCTTCCAGTCGAAGCGATAGCCAACGGCGGGACGGATGGGGTCGTGATCGACTTCGAACGCCGTGACCTTGAGATCGCCATCCTGAAGAATGACTTCCTCAGCCGTCAGCTCGCCCTTGAAGTTTTTCCCGAACTCTTTCGCAACCAGCGGTGAGGCGGCGATGTTGACGACCGTCGGGCCATGGTGCGCGAGACGCAGGCGCGCGTCTTCCGCGTAAGCCATGTTGAACCCATCAACCAACGGCCTCACGCCGTGCGGGCCATAGACTGGCAGCATCTGCTGGCGGCCTGCGACCATCGTCTGCATGCGGAATTCGCCGAGATCGCCGATGTGGTCCGAGTGGTAGTGTGTGATGAAAATCCCCGCGATACGCGCGCCGGGGAACTGCATGCGCGCCAGTTCTTCCCAGCTCTCCGGACCTGTGTCGATCACGTAGGCCTTGTCGCCGGCCACAACGACCGTGCAGGCCTTTGCGCGCGCCGGATCGGGGAGCGGCGAGGACGTGCCGCACAGGATCACGCGCATCGCCTTGCCATCGAAGATTTCGGCCATCGCAGGACCGCCGGGAACGGGTGGCAGCGGCGTCACGCCTGATGTCGTTGCGACCGCATCCTGGCTGGAGGGCGTGGCGCAGCCAGCAAGAACGGCCGCCGCCAGAAGACCCGCAATACGCTTCATGCCCCGACTCCAGTTTGATACCGGAGCGTAGCTAGCAACACAAAAGAAACGAAGCAAAGGGCGCCGTTACGCGAACTCGACGAGAACCTCGTCGGCGGCAACGGAGGCGCCAGCGGCGGCATTCACGGCTTTCACCGTGCCATCGGCTTCGGCGCGGATGATGTTCTGCATCTTCATCGCCTCGACGACGCAGACCGCCTCGCCCGATTTCACTTCCTGACCAACAGTGACGGCGACGGAAACGACGAGGCCCGGCATCGGACTCATGATGAGCTTCGAGGTATCGGGCTTCTGCTTCTCCGGCAGGCGGGCGTGCAGTTCGGCCTGGAATGGCGTGCAGACCTTCACGTGCGCCTCGACGCCGAGGCGGCGAATAATGAACCCCTCCTCCGCACTGGTGACCGACAGCGCATAGGATTTGTTGTCGAACAACAACTCCATCAAGCCAAAGCCCGGCCGCCATTTAGTAGCGATCGTGTGCCTTTCGCCCATATTCGTGAACGTGATTTCGCTGTCCCCCATCATGAACTGCAGGTTGATCGGGAACTGCTTCTTACCTACCAGCACGACCCAATCCTGCCGCAGCGCCTTCATCGGCTCGACGCGACCGGAGACTGACTCTGCCCGACCCAACAGCACCGCGTGCGCATAAGCTGCCGCGCCCGCCATGACTTTCTCCACCTCTGGAGAAGCCTCGGCGCCGTGGAACCCCTGCGGGAATTCCTCCTTGATGTAGCCGGTCGTGATCTTTCCGGACTGGAACCGCTTCTGATCCAGCACGGCCGCGAGGAAGGGCGAGTTGTCCTGGATGCCTTTGACTTCAAGGCGTTCCAGCGCTTTCGTGTGCGTGGCGATGGCGGCGGCGCGATCCTTCCCATGGGTGATCAGCTTCGCGATCATCGGATCATAGAACATGGAAATTTCATCGCCTTCACGGACTCCCGTGTCGATGCGCACTGTTCCTTCGCCCAGCTTGCCCTCTTCCGGGAACCGCATGCGCTTCAGGCGGCCGATGCTCGGCAGGAAACCGCGATAAGGGTCTTCGGCGTAGATGCGGCTCTCGAGCGCCCAGCCCTTGATGCCCACATCCTTCTGCTTGATCGCCAGCTTCTCGCCGGCGGCGACGCGAAGCATCTGCTCGACGAGATCGTACCCGGTGATCAACTCAGTCACCGGATGCTCGACCTGCAGGCGCGTGTTCATCTCGAGGAAGTAGAAGTTGCGCTTGCCGTCGACGATGAATTCCACCGTGCCGGCGCTGTCGTACTGAACCGCTTTCGCCAGTGCGACCGCCTGCTCGCCCATCGCCTTGCGTGTCTCTTCGGTGAGGAAGGGCGACGGCGCCTCTTCGAACACTTTCTGGTTGCGGCGCTGGATCGAGCATTCGCGCTCGTTCAGGTAGATGATGTTGCCGTGCTTGTCGCCGAGCACCTGGATCTCGATGTGGCGCGGTTGGTCGACGAACTTCTCGATGAAGATGCGATCGTCGCCGAACGACGAGATCGCCTCGGCGCGCGCGCCCTCGAAGCCTTCCTTCGCCTCAGCAGCGTTCCAAGCGATGCGCAGGCCCTTGCCGCCGCCGCCCGCCGACGCCTTGATCATGACTGGATAACCGATCGAGTCTGCGATCTTCACCGCTTCCTTGCTGTCGGCGATGAGCCCCATGTGGCCCGGGACGGTGTTGACGCCGGCTTCCGCCGCAAACTTCTTCGACGTGATCTTGTCGCCCATGGCTTCGATCGCGTGCGGATTGGGGCCGATGAAGACGATCTTTTCGTCTTTCAATCTCTTCGCGAACGAAGCATTCTCCGAGAGGAAGCCGAAGCCCGGGTGGACGGCCTCCGCGCCCGACTGCTTCACGGCGGCGACGATCTTGTCCTGGACCAGATAGCTCTGGGCCGCGGGCGAGCCGCCGATGTGGATTGCCTCGTCCGCCAGGTCGACAGCCATGGAGCCAGCGTCAGCGTCCGAATAGACCACCACCGTTTTCACACCCATGCGGCGGGCGGTCTTGATCACCCGGCAGGCGATTTCCCCGCGGTTCGCGATCAGGATCTTGGAGAACATCAACTACCCCGGCACGGCCCAGTCACTGAGAAGGCAAGGTGACTATCGGGCCCACCGGGTCAAGGCAAGTTCGGCGGATCGCGACGACTTGCGCCATCGTTTTGGGTCAGCCGGGCCTCAAGGAGGCCCATCTTCGCCGTCACGGACACCAGAAAGGCCGTCGACCAGCCGATCAGGAGGAAGCCGTTCACCCCCTCGATCGCTGCGATCATCCGTCGGGTGTGATCAATAACCACGTCCCCGTAGCCAATTGTGGTGAAGGACGTGGTCGAGAAATACAGGGCCGGCTCCAGATCGTGGAACAGGCCGAGGACGGCAAACAGCCCGGCATAGAGCCAGATCTCGAGCCCGTGCAGGAACACCAGCGCAAACACGGTCAACAGTATCGTCAGAGCGCGGAGCACCGCGCTCCCCTCGCGCCACCTGGCGGCGAACTCGGCCCTCAGGATGGCGATCAGCACCGCCAGCCCGAGGAAGTGGATGGTAACAGTCGCAATGACCATGAAGGTCGCTATTAGAAGATTTTCAACTAGCATGGCCTTTGTTGCCCTCACGATGCCGACGAAGCCTTGCGATGGCGCAAATGACCATCCCGCCTTCTCCCGAGACGTACCGCCGTAACCGCCGCGCTTTCAGGTCTCATTAACCGTATCAGGCGGAAATTCCCGCCTCATGTGAAGCCTGATCGGCAGGACCGCGATGATCTTCTATGGAAAACACAGTTGGCGCGGGGAAACCGGCAAGCGCTACTATTTCAACTGCGCGCTGACGAAGAACGGCATTCCCGCCGACTCGGGCGGCATCTACGTCTTCGTACGTCGCCGTTTCGGCTTCTTCCTGAAGGCCCTCTATGTGGGCAAGGCCGCCAATTTGCGCAGCCGCCTCCTCGGACACGAGAAATGGGGGAAGGCCTGGTGGATCCTCGGCGCCACCGAACGCCATGTCATGCGCGTGGCTACCGAAACCGAGCGCCGCCAGATCGAGGAAGACCTCATCCGCGGGCTCAAGCCGCAAATGAACGACATGCAGGTGCCCCGCTGCGAGGACGACGCACCGACCACGCCTGCGCTCCGTCGCAGATGGAAATTCCGCCGCGCCATCGCCGCCTGGTTCCGCTCGTTGTTCGGCCTCAAGCCGAAGGAGCATCACCATCATGCCGGCGATCACGAGGCAGGCTATTTCGATCCGTCGCAGCACAAGCCGCACGAATTTGCGCGCAACCACTAAAGCGCGGCCTTAGACCTTCGCTTCATAAGGCGCCGGTCTTCCCGACAGCACAGCTTCGATATTGTCGAGCGCCATGTTGGACATGTGCGTGCGCGTCTCGACCGTTGCCGTGCCGATGTGCGGCAGCAGGAAGGTGTTCGGCAGGTTGTTGATCCGCGTGTCGTAGTTCGGCTCGCTCTTGAACACGTCGAGCCCAGCCGACGAAAGTTGGCCCGTCTTCAGCGCGTCAATCAGCGCGTCCTCATCGACAAGATTGCCGCGCGCCGAGTTCACGAACATCGCGCCGTTCGGCAGCAATGCGAACTTTTCGCGCGTCATGATCACGCCCTGCCCACCCGGCATGTTCAGGCTGAGCACCTGGCAGTGCGGCAGCATCTCATCCAGAGAAGCGAAGTAACGCGCATCTTTCTCCAGATCCGGCGAAAGCCGGTTGCGATTGTGATAGAGGATGGGCATGCGGAAGCCGCGCGCGCGATCCGCCACGGCGCGGCCGATCCGCCCCATGCCGACAATCCCAAGCGTCTTGCCCGTCAGGTCCATGCCGAGACCGTCGAAAAATCCATTCCGCACGCTCCAGGCCTGATCCATCGAGCGGACATGCTCCTTGGCCCGACGGCAGGCGCCGAGCATCAGCAGCAGTGTCACGTCCGCCGTCGCGTCAGTAACCGCATCCGGCGTGATGCCGATGGATATTCCGCGGGCATTGGCCGCTGCGACGTCAATGTGATCGAAGCCGACGCTGGTCGAGGCGATTATCTTCACGCTCGACGGCAGGCGAGCGATTGCCTCGGCCCTCATCGGGATGCCGAGGGAGATCAGCAGCGCGTCAGCCTTGTTGACGATCGCCGCCTCGATCAGCCTTTCCGTGCCGATGTGCTTCGACGGCTCGAAGCATTCAAACAGCCGTTCAGCCCGGGCCCTTACGGGCCCGGGGATCGGAAGCGACAGGACGAGCTTGCCTAGCTTTGCCGCCATCAAGCGCCCAAGTCCTTCTTAGGCATCGATATTCCGGTCCTTCGTTTCCGGCAGGAAGAGCAGCGCAACAACGAATACCACGGCGGCAACGATCACCGGATACCATAGCCCAGCGAATATGTTGCCGGTGGCAGCCACGATCGTGAAGGCGATCGTTGGCAGCAGGCCGCCGAACCATCCATTGCCGATGTGATATGGCAAAGAAAGCGAGGTATAACGAATCCGGGCGGGGAACAGCTCCACCAGCATCGCCGCCATGGGTCCGTAGATCATCGCGGTGAAGATCGTGGTCAGCGCGACCCAGAAGATCACGACCGGATAGTTGATCTGGTCATGGGCCGCGAAGGCAGGGTTCTTCGGATCGTCGCTGAACGTATAGCCCACACCTTTCAGCTCCACGCCCAGCGGGGCCTGGAACGCGGCAATGGCCTTCTTGCGATCGTCACCCTTCACCACGGACGGGTCAGGTGTCTCGAACACCTTATCGCCGACATGCACCGACGCGATCGTGCCCGGTCCCTTGTCGACGATGTCGTAGTTCACGCCGTTATTCGACAGGAAGGTCTTGGCGATGTCGCAGGACTTCTCGGTGAAGTTTGTCTTGCCGACTGGATCGAACTGCAGCGAGCATTGCGAAGCGTCGGCCCAGACTTCCACCTTGCTGGTCTCCAGCGCCCGCGCCATGGCGGGGTTTGCGGCATTGGTGATCTGGTGAAACACCGACCACGGAAAGATCGGCGCATAGGTGATCACTGGCAGGATCAGTCCCGCCAGCACCAGCGGCTTTCGGCCGATCTTGTCCGACAACCAGCCGAAGAACACATAGGCCGGCGTCCCCACCGCCAGGGCGATAGCCATGATCATGTAAGCGTCGAGATCGGGAAGCTTCAGCAGCTTCTGCAGGAAGAAGAGGCCATAGAGCGTGCCGGTGTACCAGACGCAGGCCTGACCCGCGACCGACCCGAAGAGCGCGATCAGGACGTATTTGAGGTTACCCCACTTGCCGAAGGCTTCGGCGAATGGCGCCTTGGTAGTCTGACCAGCGGCCTTCATCTTGGCGTAGACGGGGCTCTCGTCGAGCATGCGGCGGATCATGATCGAGCCGACCAGAAGCACGATCGAGACGACGAAGGGGATGCGCCAGCCCCAGTCAGCAAAATCGGTCTCGGTCATCATGGTGCGAACCACGATGATGAGGGCGAGCGAAGCAAGGAGGCCGACGGTCGCCGTGATCTGGATCCAGCTGGTGTAAAGGCCGCGTTTTCCTGTCGGCGCATGTTCGGCGACATAGGTCACCGCCCCCCCATACTGCCCGCCGACCGCCAGGCCCTGCAGCACGCGCAGGAGGACGAGGATGATTGGTGCGATGACGCCCGCACCCATGTTCTGCTGGAACCAGTCTGCATTGGGCAGGAAGCCCACCAGGAAGGTCGACGCGCCCATGATGACCATGGCCACGAGGAAGGTCGCCTTGCGGCCCACCATGTCGCCCACCCAGCCGAACACCAGCGCGCCGAATGGGCGCACCACGAAGCCGGCCGAGAATGTCGCCAGCGCCAGGATGTATCCTGTCGTCTCGTCGACACCGGTATAGAAGTGCTTGTTGATGAAGGGCAGCAGGGTTCCATAGAGGAAGAAGTCGTACCATTCGAACACCGAGCCCACGCTCGATGCGACGATCACGACGGCTTCGCTCTGCTTCTTGGCAGGCGCGGCGGCGCCAGCCGTGGCGGACGTTTCCATTGACTTCTCCCCTCCGCCCTCGATCGGGACGGGCCTTATTGTTGGCCGCAAGCTGCAACGGCCTGACGCTCAGGGCAAGGCGAAACCCTGTGACAGTTGCGCCCCTCTGCCCAGCCTGCTGCAAACAATGCCGCTACGCAGCATTCAGCGCCTTGCCCGGCCCGAATGCCGGGCGCAATGTGGCATCAAAATCCATGGGGAGACGCAGATGATCCGCGCAGCCAGCCTTGTCGCAATTGCCGTTCTTGCCGCAGCCTGCCAGCCGCAGAAAACGCCAGAGCAGATCCAGGCCGAACAGGCCGCAGCCGCCCTGCAGCAGATGGCGACCGCTTTCGGCGCCAACGGACAGGCGGGACAGGTTGATCCGAAGGCCATGGCCCAGGCGATGGCGCAGGCCGGCGCGATCGCCGCCATGGATCCCAACATGTCGCCGGAAGAGCGCGCCAAGGCGCAGGCCATCACGGGCGCGATCGCCAGCGGCAACGTCCATCCGGCGGCTTCCGCATATGTGGCCGGGCTCGACAAGGTGTTCACCGTGATCAGCGCGATCAAGGATGACGCAAGCGCAGAAGCCGCGAAGCCTCAGCTCGCCGCGATCTATGCGCAGATGGCCGCACCGGCGGCGCAGCTGAAAGCGATGAATCAGGATGACCGCGATGTAGCCTTCGGGTCCGCTTACGGACAGCTGGCAGGCTTCGCCATGAAGATGGCCGGCGTGATGATGCCCCTCGCCTCCAAGCCCGACCTTGCGAGCAAGGTCGACGATCTTCTCGATGAAATGCCCCAGCCCGAATAAGCAGGCGCCGGAAATCAGGGACGTCGCGGCTCGAGCCGCCTTGGACCCGCGCATTCGCAGGTCCTGATTCAGACATTCTTTGAGCCCCTGGGGCAATCTTGGCGTGTTGATGCAGGCTGCTGGGGGGCTGCATGAAGTTCGTCCTGATAACCATCGCGGTTGCCGTGCTTGCGGGCGGAGGCGCCTTTGTCGCGACCAGCGCGCCAGCGGGTCGTCCAAGTGAACTTGCAGGGGACTGGCGATGCAATGAGATGGTCAACGGCATCGACAGTTCGATCCTCATGTCGGTCGCTCACGATGGCGCAACCCGCGCCCAATTAGTGCTCAACACTCCTTACAAGGACCGCTGGGTGATCGTGAACCTGGCCTACACGGGAACCATACGCATCGAGGGCGACGACCTGGTCCAGAGCGCCGATAATATCCGGATTCTGCACGGCTCGGTCGACGGACAACCTCTGCCCGAGAGCATAAAGGCCGCCATGCTCAAGGAAGTGAGCCCTGGCTCGGCGCGCTATCACATCGACACGTTTGCGGGATCGAAGCTGCGATACTCGGACGAACAGGGCCGCGCGATCTGCGAACGCTCACCGGTCAAGCTGAACCTATAGCGGAATATTGTCGTGCTTCTTCGGCGGATTCGATAGCTGCTTCGTCTTGAGCGTGCGCAGGGCCCTCACCACGCGCTTACGCGTGTTGTGGGGCATGATCACGTCGTCGATGAAACCACGCGAGGCGGCGACGTAGGGGTTGGCGAAGCGGTCCTGGTATTCCTTGGTGCGCGCCGCAATCTTCTCCGCATCGCCGATATCGGCGCGGAAGATGATCTCGACGGCGCCCTTCGCGCCCATGACCGCGATCTCGGCAGTCGGCCAGGCGAAGTTCACGTCGCCGCGCAGGTGCTTTGAGCTCATAACGTCATAGGCGCCGCCATAGGCCTTGCGCGTGATGACGGTGACTTTCGGAACCGTGGCTTCGGCGTACGCGAACAGCAGCTTGGCGCCGTGCTTGATGAGGCCGCCGTATTCCTGCTTCGTGCCCGGCATGAAGCCCGGCACGTCGACGAAGGTGACGATCGGGATGTTGAAGCAGTCGCAGAAGCGCACGAAGCGCGCGGCTTTGCGGCTTGAGTCGATATCGAGCACGCCAGCCAGCGTCATCGGCTGGTTGGCGACGAAGCCGACCGTTGTGCCTTCCATACGGCCGAAACCGGTGAGAATGTTCTTCCCGAAGTCCTTGCCGATCTCGAAAAAGTCGCCCTCGTCAGCAACCTTCTGGATCAGCTCCTTCATGTCGTAGGGCGTGTTCGGGTTGGCCGGCACGAGCGTGTCGAGGCTTGGCTCGGCGCGCTCCGGATCATCGAACGTCGGCACGCTCGGCGGCTTCTCGCGGTTCGAGAGCGGCAGGAATGTGATCAGGCGGCGCATCTGCGTCAGCGCCTCAATGTCGTTTTCGAACGCGCCATCGGCCACGCCGGACTTCGCCGCATGCACGCGGGCGCCGCCGAGGTCTTCGTGGGAAACGATCTCGTTGGTGACGGTCTTCACCACGTCCGGACCCGTGACGTACATGTAGGACGTATCCTTCACCATGAAGATGAAGTCGGTCATCGCCGGCGAATAGACGTCGCCGCCGGCGCACGGGCCCATGATCACGCTGATCTGCGGGATGACGCCCGAGGACAGGACGTTCTCAAGGAAGATGTCGGCATAACCGCCGAGCGCCTCGACGCCTTCCTGAATGCGCGCGCCGCCGGCGTCGAACAGGCCGATGATCGGGCAGCCGTTCTTCGCGGCCGCTTTCTGGACCTTCACGATCTTTTCGGCATGGGCCCGCGAGAGCGAACCGCCGAACACGGTGAAATCCTTCGAGAAGACATAGACGACGCGGCCGTTGATCGTGCCCCAGCCAGTAACGACGCCGTCGCCCGGGATGCGCTGCTTCTCCATGCCGAAATCGTGGGAGCGGTGCTCCACGAACATGTCCCACTCTTCGAACGAGCCCTCGTCGAGCAGGAGGGCGATGCGCTCGCGCGCCGTCAGCTTGCCCTTGGCGTGCTGGGCCTCAATGCGTTTCTCGCCACCGCCGAGGCGGGCATGCTCGCGCTTCTTCTCAAGCGCCTCGACGATCTCTTTCATGGGCACGCCCCGGTATGTTGCGCTGCGAGATAAGCGGGGGATGGCGGACTAGGCAAGGCGCGATGCAAGAATAGGCGAAGCCTGCGGCGCTCCGTCCCTTCCGCGCATTAACCAGCCGCCTAGCTCCTGATCCGCACGCCGATCGTGGCGTTCACAGGCTCGCCGGGGAAGTAGCGATCCTGGCCGTTGGCAAAGTCCGCCCGGTCGGCATAGCGCTCGTCGGTGATGTTCCGGACGATCACGAAGGCCTCGAAATCGTCCGAGAAGCGCCAGGCGCCGCGCAGATGACCAATCAGGTGACCCGGATAGGTGTGCAGGTTCGCGGCGTCGGTGAAGTAGTCACCGACATACTCACCAGTCAGGAACACCGTGAACTGCGGGCTCTCCCAGCCAAAGCCCGCATCGGCCAGCCAGTCTGGCGCGGTGTCGACCTTGGCGCCGTTGAAGATGTCCTCGGTGGCCGCAGCCACGTTGCGATCGAACGCGTAAGTCTGGTCGGCCCACGAGGCGTTGACGTTCCATTTGAACTCGCCGCCGGCAAATTCGCCAAACGCGCCGTCGAACGAGGCCTCGATGCCAAAGTGACGGGTCTTGCCATCGGGGACGTTGAGGCCGTCCGAGTCGCGGAAGAAGAAGTGATCCTTGTTCATGTGGTAGATCGCGATGTCGAAGTTGACGCCGTTGAACTCGCCGCGCGCCCCCGCCTCGTAGCTATCGAGGGACTCGACGTCGAGGCGCCGGATCGTCTGCAGGCTCTGAAGCCGATACTGGTCCGATGTCTGCGGCGCGCGCTCGCCGCGCGCATAGTTCACGTAGGCGATCACGCCGTCCAAGCCATCGTAAGTGAAGCCTAGCTTGGGCGTCAGCAGCTGGTAGGTGTCGGTGCGGCTCGGCGCGACGCGGAAGCGGCCATAAGTGCCCGGGGTCTTGTTCGTGACGTAGTCATAGGCATGGGACTCGCCGCGCAGGCCCGCCAGCATGTTCCAGTGTTCCGCGAAGTTCCAGTTGAGCTCACCATACAAAGCCGCCGTCCATGTCTGTACGTCGTAATCATAGTGGATGCCCCGCGGGAACGTCGGGTTGTTGACCGGGCCGCCAAAGCTCGGGCGCGTCTGGATTTCCTTCAGGAAGCCGTCCGCGTACTGAATGTCTGCGCCAACCAGCCAGCGGAAATTCTCAGGACCGAACTCGTAGTTGGTCATCAGGCCCAGCGAGTCATGGCCGTTCTTCTCGGTCGACTGATCCGGCAGGAAGTGCTGGATGAAGATCATCCGCTGCGTGATCGCGAACGGGACGATCGTCAACTTGTCAGGACCGATATTGGTCTCGAAGCGAACGTTCGCACGCGCCGCCCAGGCGTCGCGATAAGCTTCGGGGTTCTGGTTTGTCTTGGCGATGTCCTCGTCCTTGTAAGCGTCATGCCCCTGGATGAAGCCGGCTGTTTCCTGATTGAGATTGACGGCCGAGAAGGTCGACACGGCATTCCACGTCTCGCCCCCGAACTTCGAGCGCCAGGTGAGTTTCTGCTGGTCGACGCCCGATGCATCGCGCCAGCCGCCATCTTTCATGACCGAGAGACCGATCCAGTTGGCGACGTCGCCGGTATCGAAGTTGGCGGTTGCGTCGGCGCGATAGCGCTGCAGCGTGTTGGCGCTGACGGTCAACGTCTGGCCATCCTGCGCGCCCGGCTCCGGATCGATGAAGTTCATCAGGCCGTGTTCGGCATTGGAGCCGTAACGCACGGAACCAGGACCGCGGACGACCTCGATTGCTTCAGCTGTCTCGTGGTGAACTTCGAACAGCGCGTTGACATTGCCGAAGCCTGGCGCGCGCGTCGGCACGCCATCCTCGAGGATCAGGAAAGAGCCCTGCCCCGCACCGGCTGGAAGGACGGGCGAGCGGATCGCGACCAGAAGTTCCTGGCCCGAGTTCATCTGTACATTGACGCCCGGAACCGTGTTCAGGATCTCGGCCGGGTGGTTGGCGGCCACGTCCTGGATCTGCTGTTCACCGACGACCGAGAAGGCGCCCGGATCGGTCGGAACGCGATCGCCGTAGATCGTGACGACATCGGCGATAGGGGCCGGCGGCGTTTCAGACGAAACCAGGATCGGCTGCTTCGTCTGCGCCAGGGCCGGCGTCGCGAGGGCGACCATCGCCGACGTGAGCGCAACCCAGCTGGCAGCCGTGTAAGAACCCCGCACGCAACCCTCCCGTATCAGACCGGCGCTTTTTCAGAACCGCATCCGGATCAAGCAAACAACAAGCCGCTCCCACCCGAAGCAATCGCCTTGGGCCCGTGTTTACGCCTTTCCGTGGCTGCGGCTAGTGCCAGAAAACTACGGGTTTTGCTGAGTTGGCGGCTGCGGAGCGGTTTCGGGCGCTGGCGCCGGAGTTGTGATCTCGGGTGAGGGCGCGGCGTCCGCCGGCGATGCTGCGGGCGCCTGCGTCGGCGCGAGCGACGCATCCGCCTTGAACAGCGCGTAGGGCAAAGAACCCACCACCGCCGCCGCCATGATCGTCGCCAGTGTCCCGGCGAAAAGCGTCTTCCAGGCGAGCGCCAGGAAGTCGGGTCGCCTTTCAGGGCACATGATCGACAGGCCGCCGATCAGGATGCCCATCGAACCGAAGTTGGCGAAGCCACAGATCGCGTAGGTGACGATCGTGCGGGTGCGCTCGGTCATCTCAGCGGCCGGCAGGTTGCCGAGATTGATGAAGGCGACAAACTCGGTGAACACCGTCTTCTGACCGATGAACGTGCCCGCCTTGGCAGCTTCCTCGAGCGGGACGCCAGCGACGTACATGAGCGGCGCGAACAGCCAGCCCAGGATCATATCGAGGCTCAGGCGCTGTCCGCCGATGTCGACAGGGATCGAGCCGAGGATCGCGTTGGCGATGTAGACCAGCGCCAGCGCCGCGATCAGCATCGTGGCGATGTTCCAGATGATCGCAATGCCGTCGGTCGCGCCGGTCGCAAAAGCGTCCATTGTGGAATGGTACTTGAACTCAGACTCGGTGGATTCCTCGTCCGACTTGCCGGTCTCGGGGACCATGATCAAAGATAGCGCGACAGCCGCGGGCGAAGCGATGATCGACACCGTCAGAAGATGGATCAGCACGTTCGGCAGGAGCGGACGCAGCAGCGTGACGTAGACCACCAGCACGGAGCCGGCGATTGTCGCAAAGCCAGTCGACATGACGATCAGCAGCTCCGACCGGGTCATCGTCCGGAGGTAGGGCTTGATCAGCAGCGGGGCTTCCGTCTGGCCCATGAAGATGTTGGCGGCGACGGACAGGCTGGTCGGACCGGAGATGCCCATTGTGCGCTTGAACACGGCGGCGAAGGCGCGGGTGATCACCTTCAGGATGCCCCAGTGCCACAGGATGGCTGAGAGCGAGCCGATCACGATGATCAGCGGCAGAAGCTGGAAGATGAAGATCGGACCATTGGCGCCGACGAGCTTTTCCCACGCGGTCTGGTCGCCGATGAACGGGCCGAACACGAACTTGGTGCCTTCGCGCGTCGCAGCGATCAGCACGTCGATCCAGTTGTTCATCCCGTTGAGGCCGTCCCGGATCGCGTTGCCACCGGGAATATTGAACTGGTGAAACAGTATCGGCAGCCAGAACAGGAGCAGGATCACGATGTACATCATTGCGGTCGCGCCAAGAGCGATCTTCCAGGGGAAGACCTTCCGGTTCTCGGACAACGCCCACGCAATGCCGACAATCACGAACAGGCCGAGAATGGCCCTCGCATTGTCCCAGCCCCATTCGATTCCCATGCCCCGCCTGCCCCTTTTTACCCGTTACTTCTGAAGTTCGTCAGCGAGCGCGCTAGCGCCGTAGATCTTGCGCAGCGCCTCAAGGATCAGCTGGCTCGACACCGACACACAGCGATTAAGCGCAGGATCAAAGCCGTAGGCGCCTGCCGTCGAATGTATGTTGCCGTCGAACGCGAGGCCGATCACGCGGCCGTCCTTGTTGAGGACGGGCGATCCGGAATTGCCGCCGATGATGTCATTGGTCGATACGAAATCCATCTGGGTGGTTCCGGCGATCCTGTCCTTCTTGCCAACCCACTTGGCGCCGAGGTTGAACGGGAAAGCGCCTGTCGCGCGATCCCACAGCCCCGAGACATAGGTGAACGGCCCGGTCTCGCCGTGCAGCGGATCGTTCCAGCCTTTCACAACGCCGTAGGACAGGCGCAGCGTAAAGGTGGCATCGGGATAGATTTCCGAACCGAGCACGTCGAAACGCAGGCCGGCGATCTTTTCGGCTGCGATCGAGGTCGGGCTGGTCACGCCGGACTCGTATCTGGCGCGAGCTGCGCGAGCGGCGGCGTCGATCTTCCGGACGAGCGCGAAGGCCGGATCGTTCGACCCCGCAACCTGCTCAGGATTATCCCACATGCGCTTGCGGAATGCGCGATCCCCGACCTGGCTCGACGTCACGATCTCAACCGCGATCTCGCGGGACGTCCGCGAGCCGAAGAGAGATTTCACCGCGGCGTTGTCGGGGCCGAGGTATTCACGCGTCTTCTCGAGCCAGAAGGCAATCTCGAGTTTCTCGAGCGACGGGTGGATCGGAACATCCGCCAGTAGCCCGCCGCCCGTGGACTGGATGCGCGAGGCTGAAAATTCCGGAAGTCGCGCGCTCGCGGCCTTGCCCTGCTCTTCAGCGCCACGCACCAGCGTACGGGCGTCAGCAAGGATTACTGATCCGCCGCCGAAGCGCACTTCAAGCATCTGGTAAGGCAGGTAGGCCTGTTTCTGTGTCGGGATGATCGCGGCGATGTCGGCGAAGGGGTCGCCGTATTTCGCACGCAGCGCCGGCGTCGCGGCCAGCGCGTCGCGCAGCTTCCTTTCTTCCGCGACCTTGCTCCCGAAGAAGGATGTCTCCACCAGCGCGCCGCGCTGGCCCTTGAAGACTTTCAGTGAGTTCTCGATTCCCTGCATGGCGTCGTCGACCTGACGCGCTTCCTCTTCGCCCTTGGTCGCTTCGTTGAGAAGCGAGCCGCGCAGCTGTGCAAGGTATTCGATGCGCCAGGGCAGATAGTAGTCACGCTGGAATTCCAGCTGGGCATTGGTGAGCAGGCGCTCGGTCGAGCCAGGATGACCGGAGACGAAGACGAGATCGCCGTCCTTCGGGCCCGCCGCATCGAGGCGCAGCGGATCAGTGAATGTCACCGGCTTGCCATCGCGGTAGAGGCGCAGGATCGCCATGTCGAGCGCATAGCGTGGGTAATTGAAATTGTCCGGATCGCCGCCGAAGAACGCAGCCTGCATCTCGGGAGCAAAGGCGATGCGCACATCGTCGAACCGGTCGTAGACATAGAGCTTGTACTGACCGCCGCGATAAAGATTCACGACCTCGCAGCGCTTGGTCTTGTTCTCGCCGCAGGCTTCCTTCTCGATGGCCGCGATCTCCATCGCGCGGGCGCCAGACGCCTCCATGGCCGAGACCTTGGCCGTGGCGTCTTTCACGCGCCTGGTGACGTCAGTCATCGACTGGAGGATCGAAGCTTCGGCGCCGGGGCATATCTTCTCGTCCTTGCGCGTCGGCGCAAAGAAGCCGTCCTGGTGATAGTTGTTCCCAGGGCTCGACAGATCACTCTCGCAATCGGCGACGCAGTGGTGGTTAGTGAGGACCAGCCCGTCCTTCGACACAACCGAACCGGAACAGCCGCCATCGAGACGCACGGACGCCTTGCGTACGCGGTCGAGCCATTTCTGGTCGGGCGCGAAGCCGTAGAGCTGCTTCACCTTGGCGGTCGGGAAATTGTCGAACGTCCACATGCCCTCGTCGGCCAGGGCGGCCGAACCGGCGGCAATCGCGGTCCCCAGCAGGGCCGCGGCGGCCGCGGCGAGCCGAATTCGCATCAGCAGAACCTCTTTAGATGTGCGACCCCTGTGTGACGGACCCTATCAGCGGGAGCCGGAGGCTCAAGCGCCAAGCCTGCGGCTCTGGGCCGCCCGCCGCACGGGGAATCCAGCAAATCCACACGTTTTGAAAAGAACCGCTCAGCTGCGCCCAGCGAAGCGGCAATGTTCGGCCGGCCTGCCTGTCAGGCGTCGGCCGGTTGGAACACGCTCTCTCCGTCCTTGCGGAGGTACATGGACTGTTTCGGCTTATCCATGACGCGATGAAGCATCGGCACGAAAGCATCGATCGGCATCGACTCGTAGGCGCCGTCGAAGGCCGGCTGGTCGTAGAGATGGCAGAACTGGGCCGTGTATTCGAAGGCGGGGTGACCACGGAACTGGTCGCGCGCATTCCGGTCGAGGCCGATATGGTGCCAGAAATAATAGCCCTGGAAGATGCCGTGGTTCTGCACCATCCAGAGATTGTTCTCGGACACGAAGGGCTTCAGGATCGCGGCCGCGATGTCCGGGTGATTGAACACGCCGAGCGTATCGCCAATGTCGTGCAGCAGCGCACAGACGACGTACTCCTCGTCCATCCCGGCCCGGAAGGCGCGGGTCGCCGTTTGCAGCGAGTGCTCGAGCCGGTCGATCGGGAAGCCACCGCAATCGCCCTTGAGAAGGTTGAGATGCGTCACGATCCGGTCGACATGGCCCTTCGCGAACACCGAGTTGGCGGCCACGATCTTCTGCCAGTCCTCAGGCGTCGCATTGGTGAACGCTGTAAAGGTGGCGCGGCCCATCGGCTCCTCATGCGAGGCATCGTACGGCGTCGGGGCGGATTTGAGATCGTCGGCCATGGGAATTCCTGAACTGGCATCTGTTTAAGAAGTCTAGCAGAGTCCGGGCACTCTTGCATCCCGCCAACATCGCGCCAAGGATGGCCCCCTGTTGAGATGATACATGAGACTCGTTCTCGTCTGCCTCGCCTTGCTGGCCATCCTCGCCTCTCCGGCGCAGGCCGCTCCGCAGCCATTCGAGCTGCGCGATGGGCAGGTCGTGCTCACCGTGACAATCAATGGAAGGCGGCTTCCTGCCCTGCTCGACACCGGCGCCACGCGGTCGCTGATCGAGACGGGACTGGCGAAAGAACTCGGCATTCGGGTGCAGAAATTCAACGGCGGCACAGTCGGCGCCGGCGGCGGGCGTATTGGCTATGGAATGACCGACAGGAAAGTCGCCGTTGACTTCGGTCTTGGGTCAGTGTCGCAGCGCCTCGGCATCTACGAAGCCCGCCAAGCTTTCGCGGCAGACGGCGTACGACTCCTGATCGGGATGGACTTCCTCTACGCACTTGTCGTGTCGCTGGACTTCCAGCGGATGACTATCAACTTCCAACGCTCGGCGGAGTTCAAGCCTTCGCAGGACAGGCCCTTGAAACTGACTGATGCCGGCTGGCTTCGAAATACGTTGACAGTCAGCCTTGCCGGGGCGCAGGCGGAACTCCTGCTCGACACGGCCGCCTCGAGCGCCATACATCTGGACTCTTCCTTCGTGGCCGGAACTCCTGCCCTGAATGCCCTGCCCGTTTCTTCGCGCCGGGTCGCCGGTATCGACGGCGTTCGCGATCAGGACGCGATCGTCGTGCCCCATCTGACGCTCGGCGGGCAGGCGTTTGAGAATGTGCCCGCGAGTTCGGGCTCGTTTGCGAACCTCGAGATGGGCAGCACTGACATCGACGGCGTCGTGGGCGTCGACCTCATAAAGCGGTTCAATCTCGTGATCGACTTCGGCTATCGCCGCGTGTGGATGACGCCGATCAAGCCTCTCCCCTCGTAGTTCTCCCGCCGTTGCTTACGCTCGGACGTTCCTCACTCGATTTGGTCCACCGGACCAAATCGTCAGTGCGATGCGAGCGCCGCACTGACCGTGCCTCACCCCGCCAGGATCATCTGCGCCATGATGTTGCGCTGGATCTCGTTGGAGCCGGCGTAGATCGAGGTCTTGCGGTTGTTGAAGTAGCTGCCCGCAGACGTGATCAGGTGTTCAGGCGCCGGGAGCGGCTCATTCGAGCGGCCCTCGAGGTGGGCGTAGGTGTCCTGTACGAAGGGCTCGGCGTAAACGCCGGCGGCCTCAAGGACAATCTCGGTCACCTTCTGGCCGATCTCGGAGCCGCGCGTCTTCATCAGCGACGACATGGCGCCGACGCTTTGCCCAGAAGACAGCTTGTCGAAGATACGACGTTCGGTGGCGTCGAGGGCTTCGATCTGGATTTCGAGGTCCGCAAGCTTGCGCGCGAAATCGGGATCTTCGAGCAGCGGTCGGCCGCCGGCGGTTTCCATCTGCGCGATCCGTCGTGCCTTCTGAAGCGCATTGAGGTTGCCCGGGGCATAGGCCGAGCCGCGCTCGAACGTCAGCAGGTATTTGGCGCAGGTCCAGCCTTCGCCTTCGGCGCCGATGCGGTTTTCGACCGGGACTTTCACGTTGTCAAAGAAGACGGAATTGATCTCCTGTTCGCCGACGGGCGTGTCATCCAGCGTGTTGATCGGCGTGATCGTGATGCCGGGCGACTTCATATCGACGAGAATGAAGGAGATGCCGTTCTGCTTCTTGTCTTCCTTCGAGGTACGGACGAGGCAGAAGATCCAGTCGGCCCATTGAGCGTAGGTGGTCCATGTCTTCTGGCCGTTGAGGATGTAGTAGTCGCCCTCGCGGCGCGCCTGCATGTTGAGGCTGGCGAGGTCGGAGCCCGAGCCAGGTTCGGAATAGCCCTGGCACCACCAGACATCGGCGTTGCGGATGGGCGGCAGGAATCTCTTCTTCTGTTCGTCCGTTCCGAACTTCATGATGACCGGCGCGCACATGCGCACGCCCATGGAGCTCATGCGCGGGGCGCCCGAAAGGGACATTTCCATTTCGTAGATGTACTTCTGGGTCTGGTTCCAGCCGGGGCCGCCATGCTCGACGGGCCAGTTGGTGACGAGCCAGCCCTTCTCGGCGAGCTTCTTCAGCCAGGCCTTCTGATGTTTCTCGTCGAGCGAGCCGTTCTTGGTCAGCTCCATGCGCTTCTTGAGATCATCTGTGTAGTTCTCGGCGATCCAGGCGCGAACTTCGTCGCGGAACTTCAGTTCGGCGGGGGTGAATTCGAGATCCATCTTAGCTCACCTTCTCCAGACGGGTGACTTTCGGCGGGCCGGCGAGGAACGGGCCCATCGCCTTGCCGAGGCGCTTGAAATGCTCGAAGCCGCGATGGGCGTCGACGGCTGCCTGATCAGCATACTGTTCCATGAAGACGTAGGTCGTCGGGGCGTCCTTCACCTTGAAGAGCTTATAATAGAGAACGCCCGGCTCGTTGGCCGCGACGGCGGCTTCAAGCTCCTTGGCGACCGCTTCGAACTCAGCCTGCTTGCCGTCAAGAATGGTCAGCTCTGCGACCGCACCGAACATGAACTTCCTCCGTCGTTTCGACCAGAATAAGCGTTACAACGCCCTTGTCATCTGCCAGCTTGCGCTGAAGCGATCATTGAAGGGGAGTTTTCGGGGGTGTCGGATAACCTGGCGGAACGACGGATCGAAACGGTGAAGCGCCACATGGCGCTTGAAATAGCCCATGAATGGGACGCCGTGATCGCGACGTTCGACCATCCCCGGTACGAAATGTACGGGACCGGACAGGTGTTCGACGGGGAAGAAGCCGTGCGGGGCTATTTCGCGGCCTCGCGGACGCCCTTCCCAGACCAGGGCAACGAGATCATCTCGATCGCCCACGGCGGCGACACGGTGCTGGTCGAGTTCTGGCTGACCGGCACACACAAGGGACCGCTGAAGATCGGCGCCAAGGTAATCCCGCCGACCGGGCGCGCCTTCAAGGTGCGAATGGCCGCGACGTTCGAGTTCAAACCGAACTCGGACCGGATTCTTTGTGAGCGTCCGTATTTCGACCAGATGGCAGTGCTCAAGGCGATTGGAGTCGCCTGAACCTCACTCGCCCTCTTCCGCGTAATTCTTTATGCCCTTGGCGTCGTTCTTCCGCGCCCCGGCGAGGATGCCGGGAAGCGCGTAATTGCCCTCGTGGCAGGCGTACTCGTAAGTCTTGCCGGCCGAAGTGTTGAAGACCATCTGCGCTTTCCACGGCTGCGAGAACATCTTCGGATCGTTGACCGTGAACTCGTACAGGATCTGGTCCTTGGCGACACGCGTGAAACGCTCCGTCACGTGCGCATCCGGCGAGAGCATGTAGGAGTTGGCGAAGAAGGTGCGGAGGCTTTCGCCGGGGTTGAAGTTGGTCGTCTCGACAACGAGCGTGTCGCCTTCCCAATGGCCCTTCGAGCGGCCGAGCCATTGCGGCAGATCGAGATTGTCCTTGTCGGTGAGCGGAATGATCCGAGCGTCGTGGTTCATCTCGACGAGGATCATCACGTAATCCTTGGTCTGAACGAACTGGTACGTGTTGTTGTACATCACGTTGATCATGGGCGGACCGCCCGTGGAGCCGAAGCCGACGAGGCAGCGCTCGGCCATCGGACGGGTCTCGGGACCGTCGAACGTGTTGCGGACAAAATAGAGGCTGTCGTCGAACTTCTTCTTGCCGGCGGCGGTGTAAGGGATCTTGCCGTTCTCCGGATCGACGATCCAGGACGAGCGGATCTCGCCGTTGATGCGCGCGAAGTGGGTGCCGGCGTCGACGTAGAAATTGTTGTAGCCGCCGACATCCTGACCCGCCTTCGGCGCGCCGGACTTGGGATCGGTGCGCTCATTGCCGCGTGCGTCGGCAGCGGCGCGAGCGGTCTCGATCTTCTTCGCCTGCTCTTCGGGAATGACGAGCGTCTTGAACTGACCCGAGCGCTCCAGCGAGGTGAGCGAGACATTGGTCCAGAAGCCCTGAAAATCGGGCGTGCCGAACGGCGTGCGCGGCGCCTTGTAGGTTTCCTGCGCGAGGGCCACGGGGGCCGCCATCAGGGCAAGGGCCGCCAGTCCAGCCAGCCGGATCATGAAAACCTCCTCCAGAGTCGTCTTGTTCTTGTTGCGAGCAAGTTAACCCTGAACCGGCCGCCCCGCAAAGCCAGGCCCGATCACTCCCCCTTGAACACCGGTTCGCGCTTTTCGAGGATGGCGGCGACGCCTTCCTCGTGGTCCTTGGTGTGGTGCATCAGGCCCTGGGCGGCGGCGGACATTTCCATGACGGTGTCATAGGTTGCCTGCGTGCCGTGGCGGAGAAGCTGTTTCGCGACGCGGAGCGATTGCGGCGGCTGTTTCGCGATCGAGGTCGCGAGCTTCATGGCCTCGGCCATCAGCTGGTCGCCGGGAACGACCTTGGAGACGAGGCCCCATTCCTGAGCCGTCTTCGCGTCGATGACGTCGCCGGTGAAGAGGAGCTCGCAGGCGCGGCTCATGCCGATGACGCGCGGGAGCAGCCAGGCGCCGCCGTCGCCGGGGATCAGGCCGATCTTGAGGAAGGTGACGCCATACTTGGCGTTGTCGGAGGAAATGCGGATGTCGGCCATGCAGGCGACATCGCAGCCAAGACCGATGGCGGCGCCGTTCACGGCGGCGATCAGCGGGACTTCGAGATTGTAGAGCGCGCGCACAATCATGTGGACGCCGTTCTTGTAGTTCTCGCGCACCTCGGCCGGGTTGCCGGCGAAGGAGCCGATGCGATCGCGCATCGCCTTGACGTTGCCGCCGGCCGAGAAGCCCTTGCCGGCGCCGGTGAGGATGGCGCAGCGGATCGTCTTGTCCCTGTTGATCTCGGCGCAGGCATCGCGGACGGCCTCGCCATCGCCCGGCTCGCCGAGAGCGTTCATGGCGTCGGGACGGTTGAGCGTCAGGATCGCGATGGGGCCTTGTTTCTCGAGCTTGATCATGGGGCGTTCCGGCAGGCTTGTGTGAGTGATGGCGTAGCGATTAGCGGGCAAAAGGGCGGCTGTCATCCGGGGCGATATGCCAAATGCGTGTGCGCTCGTGTTCCCGCGCGCAGACCGCGCAGGTTGGGCAGTCTTGTCGAAGCGGAGAGGCTAGCAGGGGTCGACGAAAATGCCCGGCAGGAGGCTCTCGGTCCTCAGGATTTCGGATTCGACCGCCATGGACGCGAGGCTCCGGCGCCAGGCAGGAACACGCCACCGCCCGAGGCGGACGCGGGGCGGAAAGAGCGTCTTGTTGGCGATGCTGCGCATGATCGTGCGCGAAAGACGGTCTGCGTGAATTTCGGGATGCATGATCGCGAGGCGCAGCGCCTCGAGGCGGCAGGCGACGCCGGTCGAGCGGAACATGACGGATGACATTCGCGGCCAGGCGCGACGCTGGACGGTTCGCGGCAGATCGGACCAGGGACCGGGCATGGGCGCCACGGGGGGCCGGGTCCGGCGGTATAAGACGCGGGTGCGCGCGCCGGAAGTGCGCCCTGCTCCTCCAGGCTGATACGGCACGCTGGGAATGCCGAGCGCAATCACCAGCAGGATGCGGCGGACGAGATGACGAAGCCAGTTCGAGAGGTCGCGATATGCCGGTGGCAAAAAGAAGCCGTGACACATGATCTGCTCGGGATGACCGAACATCGCCAGCGCGATCCAGACGCATCGGGCGCAGGTGTGAAGTTCACGGATGTCGTGCGACATGGCTGCTCCGGTTTATCGGAAGGCAGTGTTAAGTCGACGGCAGGCGGCGGAGGATTGATGGTTCCGTCTATCTCACCTCGGAAGAGTCAGGATGTCTCGTGTTGTGGGGATCGCTGCCCGCGCTATCCCACCATACGCTGCGCTAGTTCGTATAGATGACGCGGCCAGGCGATCATCAGATGAACGGTCTTGCCACCGCATTTGCAGCTGCCCTGAACCAGGGGGCATCGACGGCGAAGACTTCGATCAGGTGGACGCACACCACCGCGCTGCCGACGAAGGCGTAGACCCAGTGCACGCGGCGTTCGCGGATGAAGTCTGACAGGGCGGCGATGACGATCAGCGAGTCTGCGAGGAGAACGGAGTAGAGGAAGACGGGGTTGTCGATGGGCGGAAAGTAGTGACGGAACCGGAACCAGGCCGGGCCGAGGGAGGCGATGAGGGCCAGCAGCATGAGACGCTTGTGCGCGTCGGGGCGGCGGCGCAGCAGGAAGGCGCTGACGATCAGCGCGGCGAACACGGACATTTCCATCATGATGACAAACAGGTCGCCACGCGCCGCGTCCATGTCGCCGGATGCGGCGGTCCGCTTGCTGGCGAGGGTAGCGACCGCGAGCGTCGATAGCACGACACCCGTGGCGATGCCGCCGCCGACCCATCCCATTTGCTTGTGAAGGCGAAGGTTCCTTCGATGCACCCACAGGGACTGGGCGGGGAAGAAAATCACCCAGCCGAACAGGAAAGCGCCGTGCACGTAGATCATGAGAGGGGCGGAGAACGCGCCCGTTAAGAGCGGGTAGAAGAACGTCTTGCCGAAGCCTACGACCGCCACGGCGATGCCGAACACGCCGCCCCAGAGAAAGAGTCGCGAACGCCGGACTCGTTCTGCCTGCCGCATGGAAGCCCCCTCGAACCCGCAGGCTATAGACCTTCAAGGATTTCAGATAGCCGATTTGGAGAACGTAAGGCCCGGTTGCCGTTTGGTTGATCCATACGACGGGCTGGCGCGTAAAACCCGGAACTGAGGTCTAAAACATGAGCAACCGTGTCCGATCGTCCTGTCATCTTCTGGTTTCGTGACGATCTTCGGCTTGCCGACAATCCGGGACTGGCGGCGGCGCATGCGACCGGGCGGCCGCTGATCCTTCTCTATGCGCTGGATGAAGAGAGTCGCGAGGCGCGCGCGCTGGGCGGAGCTTCGAAGTGGTGGCTGGACAAGTCGCTACGAGCGCTGAGCGAGCGCATTTCCGCGAAGGGTGGACGGCTGGTGCTGCGCAGGGGTGCGGCAGAGGACGTGTTTGCGAAGCTAGTCAAGGAGACGGAACCGCAGGCCGTCTACTGGAGCCGGCGCTATGGGGCGGCGCGCAGGATCGACGAGCGGATCAAGAAGGTCCTGAAGGCGGGCGGCGTCGAGGCGGAAAGCTTCAAAGGGTCGCTGCTGGTTGAACCGTTCGAGATGAAGACGGGTTCGGGCGGCGACTACAAGGTGTTCACGCCATTCTGGAAGGCGCTGCAGGCGAACCTCGCCCTGCCCGAGGCTTCGCAGGAGCCGCGCGCGCTGAAGGCGTTCAGCGGGGTGAAGTCGGATGAGATCGACAACTGGGGGTTGCACCCCTCCAAGCCGGACTGGTCGGGCGGGATCGCGAAAGCGTGGACGCCCGGGGAGATGGGCGCGCTAAAACGGCTGCGGGATTTCCTGAAGGCGGCGGATGGTTATGCGACGGGACGGGATCGGCCCGACCAGGAGCACACGTCGCGACTGTCGCCGCATCTGAGGTTCGGCGAGATCAGTCCACATCAGGTCTGGCGCGCGGCTACTCATGTGCAGGAGGCAGGCGAAGCGCCTGCGCGGGACATACAAAAATTCCTCTCCGAAGTCGCGTGGCGCGAGTTCTCGTATCACTTGCTCTATCACGATCCGCAGATGGGCCACCTGAGCTGGCGACGGCAGTTCGAGGAGGTTGAGTGGCGCGCTGGCTCGAAGAAGGAGCTCAATGCGTGGAAGCGCGGCCGGACCGGCTTTCCGATCGTTGACGCTGGGATGCGGGAGCTGTGGGCGACCGGTTACATGCACAACCGTGTGCGAATGATCGTAGCGTCGTTTCTGGCGAAGGACCTGCTGGTTCACTGGCGCAGGGGCGAGCAGTGGTTCTGGGACACGCTGGTCGACGCCGACGAAGCGAACAACGCGAACGGTTGGCAATGGACGGCGGGAACCGGGGCCGACGCTGCGCCTTACTTCCGCGTGTTCAATCCTGTGCTGCAGGGCGAGAAGTTCGACCCGCAAGGCGATTATGTGCGGAAGTGGGTTCCGGAACTGAAGGCGCTGCCGCCGAAATGGATCCACAAGCCGCATGCGGCGCCGGTAGACGTGCTGGCCGAAGCGAAGGTGACGCTCGGCGACAGCTATCCCGAACCGATCATCGACCATGACTTCGCGCGCAAGCGTGCGATCGCCGCTTACAAATCCACCTCGAACCAGGAAATTTCAGCATGATCCCTCGCCGTCGTCGTGTTGCGGTGGTGGGCGCCGGCGTTGCCGGGCTCGGCGCAGCTTGGGCGCTGCGCGAGAGCGCGGATGTCGTGATCTATGACAAGGCGCCGCGCTTAGGCGGACATGCGTGGACGGTGGACATCGAGCACACTGGCAAACCGATGGCCGTGGACATCGGGTTCATCTGCTTCAACCGGCCGAACTATCCGAACTTCACGCAGCTGCTGAAGCATCTCGATGCGCCGACGGTGTGGACGGACATGGCGTTCGCGGTGACGGATCCGGATGGCTATGAGTGGTCGTCGGATGCGTGGGGGCTGTTTGCGTGGAAGCGCAATGCGCTCGACACGCAGTTTCGCGGGATGATCAGAGAGATCATCGACTTCAACAATGTCGCGCGGGCTGAGCTGTTGCGCGGCGACGTGGCGAATGTGTCGCTGGGCGACTGGCTGGATGCCCACGGATATTCGCGGTTGTTCCGGGACGCCTATCTTCTGCCGATGAGCGCGGCGATCTGGTCGACGCCAGAAAAGATGATGCTGGACTACCCGGCTACGTCGTTCCTGCAGTTCTTCGACAATCACCGGCTGATGCATTTGCTGCGGCCTATCTGGCGGACTGTGAAGGGAGGGAGCCGCAGTTATGTTTCGCGCCTGCTGGCGCAGCTTCCGGCGGGCTCGCTGCGGGCGGCAGCGAAGATCGAGACAATCAGACCGGCAAGCCCCGGCAAGGTGCAGATCATCGAGAAGGACAAACGCCCGGAGACATTCGATGCAGTGATCCTCTCCTGCCACGCGAATGAAAGCCTCGGGATGCTGTCGCGGGAGTATGATGAACAGAGGCTCGCGCTGGGGTCGGTTCGCTTCTCGCAGAATACGGCCTACCTTCATCATGACGCCGCGCTGATGCCGGAGCGGCGGATGGCCTGGGCTTCCTGGAACGTTCGGAAGGGCCCCGACGCGAGCGTGTGCGTCACATACTGGATGAACAGGTTGCAGAAGCTGCCCAACAGCCATCCCGTCTTTGTGACCCTGAACCCGGTGCATGAGCCGGCGAAGGAGAAGACGTTCGGCGTCTATGAGTTCGACCACCCGATGTATGACGCTCCCTCAGCGGCGGCGCGACGGGAGGTGCAGCGCCTGCAGGGGCGCGACGGGCTGTTCTTTGCGGGCGCCTGGCTGGGCGATGGTTTTCACGAGGCAGGCCTGAGGACAGGGCTCGAGGCTGCGTTCGCGCTCGGCGGCGCAGTGCCATGGGAGGCAACGACGACGCAGAGGCATGTTCTGGCGTATTCGTCCGGGCGGACGCCGGTTGCAGCACCAGCACTGGCGGGCGCGCGATGAAGGGACCTGCGGCGCGGCTATGGTTCGGGACGACGACCCATGTGCGGGAGAAGCCGTTCCATCGCGCCTTCAAACACAGGATCGCGATGATCGAACTGGACCTGCGACGCCTACCGGAGGCCGACGAGATGGCGCGGCTGTTTTCCGTGGGCGGCGCGAACGCAGTGTCTTGGCGCGCGGTCGATCACGGCGCGCGATCGCCGGCAATCCCGCTGCGGGCTTGGGCCGAGGAGCGGTTCGCCGAAGCGGGCGTCAGACTGGACGGCGGGGATTTGAAACTGATGACCTTCCCGCGCGTGCTTGGCTACGGGTTCGCCCCCATATCGCTCTGGCAGGGTTATGGACCTGATAGCCGCCTGCGCGGCGTCATCTACGAGGTCCACAATACGTTTGGTGAAACCCATTCCTATGTGCAGGCGCGTGAAACCAATGACGTGCGGGTAAAGGCTGACAAGGAATTCCACGTCTCCCCCTTCTTCGACGTCAGCGGCAAATATCAGTTCACGTTGATGTCCGGCGAAGAGAGTATGGCGCTGAGCGTGGAGAATGTAGCAGCGGATGGACGACATCACCTTGCGTCCATGACGTTACGTCCGGCTGCACTCTCTGACCGGTCGATTTTGAAGTGGCTCGTCACAATGCCCATATCAGGTGTCGGTGTGTTGATCGCGATCAACTGGCAAGCGTTGCGGTTGTGGCTGAAAGGAGCCCGCTGGCGTGCTAAACCTGCCCAGCGCGCAAGGCGGACCACAGTGGTCTCGACCGAGGAGATGTTTGCCGGTGCGAATGAAGACGTGAGGAAACGTGCATGAGCCGTATGGAACGCATGGTGCTGAATGTCAGCGGACCTGCTGACCTGCACAAGCTCGACCGACTGCCCGCGAGCTTGAGCCTGACCGCAATGATCCTGAGCCGCCTGCCCCGCGGGCGTCTAGATATGACGTTGCCTGACGGGCGAACGTTGAGATTCAATGGCAAGGAAAAGGGCCCAGAAGCGGAGCTGATCGTCCACGATCCGAAGTTCGTACGAACCGTTCTGAGCAAGGGCGACATAGGGTTCGCCGAAGTGTTCATGGACGGCCAGGTGGATACGCCAGACCTTCCGGCTCTTCTTGAATACTTCAACGACAACTGGGAGGACGCGGGCAACCTCGCCATCGGCAACAGCATTGCGCGCTTCTTTGCCAAGCTGCGGCACATGTTGCGTTCGAACACCAAGAAGGGATCGAAGCGAAACATCCTGGCGCACTATGACCTCGGAAACGAGTTCTATTCGGCATGGCTGGATCCGACGATGACGTATTCATCGGCGATCTTCACGTCCCCCGAGCAGAGCCTGATGGAGGCACAACTCGAGAAGTATCGCTCAATTGCGCGTAACCTGCAGCTGAAGCCGGGACAGCATGTTCTGGAGATCGGATCGGGCTGGGGTGGCTTTGCAGAGGTGGCGGCCAAGGAATTTGGCGCACGCGTCACCTCCATCACCATCTCGGATGCGCAGCATGCTTTCGCGACGAAGCGCATGAAGGAGGCGGGGCTCCAGAGCCAGGTCGAGATCGTGATGCGGGACTATCGCGACGTAACAGGTCAGTTCGATGCTGTTGCGTCCATCGAGATGTTCGAGGCGGTGGGCCAGGAGTACTGGCCGAGCTATTTCAGCAAGATCGCCGAGGTGCTGAAGCCAGGCGGGCGCGCGGCGCTGCAGATCATCACGATCGATGACAAGTATTTCGACGGCTACCGTCGCCGGGCGGACTTCATTCAGACCTACATCTTCCCTGGCGGCATGCTGCCCTCGCCCCAGCGGCTGAAGGAAGAGACAGAGCGCGTGGGCATGAAGTTCACCACGGACCAGATGTTCGGGAAATCCTATGCCCGGACGGTGGACGAGTGGGCCAAGCGGTTTGATCTCGCCTGGGACCGCATCAAGGGCGGGAAATTCGACGAGCAGTTCCGACGGCTATGGCTCTATTACCTGGCCTATTGCTCGGCCGGTTTCCGGACCGGACGGATCGATGTCGGCCAGTTCGTGCTGACCAAGCCGGCATAATTTATCCACACAGCTAGCGAGGATTTCGGGCTTCGCGCCCGGATTGCCTGCTTTGTGCTTGTCGCCAGAGGTTTAGGCGCGGCGCTCACATGCGCGGGAGGCGTGTCTGATAGATCACATATTATCGAAAATCGACAAAAGGAGGTTGGACTCCCCAAAAAGGCTGGATATTCAGGAATCATGAGCTCCGGGACTTTGGGTGCGACGGCATTCGTACCCGCGGGAGCGTGCACCACAGGGGTCAATCCAATGAACAGTCTTCTGGAGAGACCCCATGCAAAGCGGCTATCTGTCCGCCCGGCTACGCCGGTCGGCAGCGATTGTGGTTCTGGCCACGGCCTGCACCCCTGCGTTCGCGCAAGATAACACCCAGCCTCCCGCCACGCCTGTCGATCAGGTCCAGCCTGCCGACCAGGATAACCAGCCAAGCGGCGACCGGGTCGTCATCACAGGCTCGCGCATTGCGCGCGACGCGTTCACGTCAACCGCGCCGATTCAGGTGATCACTGCGGAAGCTTCGACGCTCGAAGGTCTCGTCGATACCGCAGAAATCCTGCAGGGCTCCTCGATCGCGCAGGGCTCTACCCAGCTCAACAACACGTTCGGCAACTTCGTGGTCGAAGGGGGAACAGGGATCAACTCGATCTCGCTACGCGGCCTCGGCGCCCAGCGCTCGCTAGTGCTTCTCAACGGCCAGCGTCCTGGCCCGGCAGGCGTACGCGGCCAGGTTGGCGCATTCGACTTGAACGTCGTTCCCGACTCGATGATCTCCCGCATCGAGATCCTGAAGGACGGCGCTTCTTCGATTTACGGCTCGGACGCCGTTGCTGGCGTGGTGAACATCATCACTCGCTCGTCTGTCGACAGGCCTGAGCTCAACATTCAGTACAACGGGACCGAGCAGGGTGGCGGCAACTCGCTGCAGGTCAATGGGGCCATCGGCTTCGACTTCCTGGGCGGCAACGTCATGCTTGCCGCTGAGTACGAGGATCGTGACCCGCTGAAACTGGGCGAGCGCAAGAACCTCGCCTGCGCACAGGACCTCGCCTATGACGCCGTGACCGGCCAACGCATCGACCGGATCGACCGTTCGATCATCGGCAATACGTCGTTGGGCAACTGCTCGACCGGCAACGTCTACTTCAACACCGTCGTCGATGCGATCAGCGGCACGCGCTATATCCCTTCGCCGGACGGCGTTTCGTCTGGCCCGATCCCCGGCTACCGGCCGCGGGTCAGCCGCAGCTATCTGCAGGGACCCGTCGCATATTACGAAGACGTACTGAACTCGCCAAAATTCGGCGAGGGCTATGCGATCTCCAGCACCGAGCGCGCCAGCCTCTATGGCCGCGCCGATTTCAACATCTTTGGCGGCGTCGATTGGTCGACGGAAGTGTTGCTGACGCGGCGCGAAACCGAACACAAGGGATGGCGCCAGTTCTATCCCCAGATCGCCAGCGCGAACGGTTATGACGTGCCGGGTCCATACACGGCAGGGGCGGGCTTCGCCTTGCACCCGCTTGGCTTCCGGCTGGCGCAGCCCGTCACCATCTGGCCGGCGAACCAGGAAGCGACGGTCGACTATTACTATGTGAAGTCCGGACTTGAGGGCGACTTCCTGCTACCGGGCTGGACTTGGTCGCTGAACGCCTCCTATACGCTATCGGACGCAGAGTATTCGGGCAACGAGATCCGGAAGGAAACGGCGGGCGACTGGCGCTATACCAGCTCCGACGGCCTCTATCACGGTCCGACCTACAACCCGTTTGATCCGGCCTTCCTAGCGGGCAATTACTCGCAAGCGGTCTATGACCTGCTTACGGACAACCCGGTAGGCACGACGACTTACGAGCAGACGGTTGTGCAGGGCGTCGTTACAGGGGACGTGCTCGAACTCCCCGCCGGCCCGCTGGGCCTTGCGATCGGCGGCGAGTGGCGCACGTTCGAAATTGATGACACTCCCAGCATTGGCGAACAGAACGACGCCTACTGGAACACCAGCTCGGCGACGCCGACACGTGGTAAAGACACCGTCTCCGAGGTCTTTGTCGAAGCCAATGTTCCGCTGCTCAAGGGCCTGCCCTTCATCGAGGAGCTCACGCTGGATGGGTCGGCCCGAGCATTCGACTATGACAGCTATGGTTCGGACAGCGTGTGGAAAGCTGGCCTCAACTGGCAGATCACGCCGAGCATCCGTATCCGCGGCACGCAGGGGACATCGTATCGCGCGCCTGCGCTGTATGAGCTGTTCCTGGGCAACCTTACCGGCTTCCAGGACCAGCCAAACATCGATCCGTGCATCGACTGGGGCAATTCGAACAACGTCAATCTCCGGACCAACTGCGCGGCGGCCGGCATCCCGTCGAATTATACCGGACTGGGCGGGGATTCTGCGCTGATCATCTCTGGCGGCGGCGCGGGCTTGCTGGAAGCGGAAACGTCAGAGGCGCGGACGCTTGGCTTTATCTGGACGCCAGACTTCCTCGATCTCAGCCTGGCCGTCGACTATTTCGACATCACGGTGAACAATCAGGTCGCCCAGCTTGGCCCCGCAGCGATTCTCGGCGGCTGCTACGGCGCGCCGATCTATCCGAACGCGTTCTGCGGCCTGTTCCAGCGAAACCCTGGCACAGCCACGGTCGATCCGTATTTCATCACCACCGTGAACGACAGCTATATCAACGTGAACGACCAGTCGACGCGCGGCATCGATATCACCCTGCGCTACGAACATGAGTTCGACTTCGGCACGCTGTCAGTCGACATGTCAGCCACACACACGATGGAGGATGTGGTCCATCTGTTCGATCCGAGCGTGTCATCTGGCTTCGCAACGAGCGACTTCAACGGCACCATCGGCGATCCGGAATGGGTTGGAGACGCCGAAGTGCAGCTGCGCCAGGGCGATTTCACCTATTCCTGGTTCATCGATTATATCGGTCCAACGGACAACGAAGTGTTCTTCCCTGCTCTGGCCGGAGACTATTTCGGACGGCAGGCGCGGATCATCAACTCGACCGACCCGTGGCTTTCGCATGACGTCTCGGTGCGCTGGCGCGGGGACCAGCTCACCGTGACTGGCGGCGTGCTGAACATGTTCGACGCACAGCCTCCGGTAATCTCTGACGGCGCCGGACAGCGCCTTCAGAACTATGCGCTTGCAGCGACACAGTACGACCTACGCGGCCGGACATTCTTCGTGCGCGTGGGCTACGAATTCTAGGAGACTGGGAGAGAGAGACCTGGATAGGGCGGCTGGTCAGACCGACCAGCCGCCGTTTTCTTTTTGTTCGAGCGGCGGATTCACGCGTGGCGTGCGCGGCCAAGACAACCTGTCTTATCAGACAATTGCGGGCCAACTGACTATAACGCAGACAGATGCAGCACGTTCCTTACCTGGATGAGAATTATTCGGGGTATATTCCTGCTTCACCGATTGACGCAGAGCCTTCAAGAACTTTGTCTGGGTTCAGTGACTGCCAGCTCTCTGGCGCGTCGAGTCGCGACGGCATCGCGGCCGGCCACCTGGCAGTCGGGTCAGGACATTGGAGGGACTGCTCAATGCGTGGATCTTTGTCTGCCCGGCTTAGCCGGTCGGCAGCTGTTGGCGTAATCGCCACGGTTGCGAGCCTGCCTGCACTCGCCCAGGAGACTCAGCCGCCATCGACGGTCGAGACTGTCCAGCCAGCCGAACAAGCGCCAGCAGACAAGGGCGACGTCGTCACCATCACGGGTTCACGCCTGTCGAGCACATTCACGTCGGTCTCGCCGATGGACGTGATCGTCGCAGACGAGGCCAAGACCCAGGGCATCGCCGACGTCGCTTCGCTGCTGCGCTCCTCCACGGTGGCGGCGGGTTCGCCGCAGATCACGGCAGTGACTTCGACGGCGTTCGTACAGGATGGCGGCATCGGCGCGGAGACGATCTCGCTGCGCGGGCTTGGCGCGAACCGCACGCTGGTGCTGCTGGACGGCCGCCGCGCCGGTCCGGCGGGCACACGTGGATCGGTGGGCGCTTTCGACTTCAACGTGCTGCCGCTGTCGGCGGTCGAGCGCGTTGAAGTGCTGAAGGACGGCGCTTCGTCGATCTACGGCTCGGACGCCGTCGCGGGCGTCATCAACGTCATCACAAAGAAGGGCGACGGGCTCGACTTCGACATTTTCGGCTCGATGCCGGAAAACGGCGGCGGCGAACAGTTCCGCGTGAACGGCTCGTGGGGCCAGACCTTCAACGACAACCTGCACATCCGCGTCACGGCGGACTACTACAAGCAGGAAGAACTTTCGCGCGGCCAGCGTGACTTCTTCTCGTGTGGCCAGCCCTACGTGTTCCGCGACAACGGTTCGCGCGCCGACCTCGTCGACCCGCGCACGGGCAACTACACCTGCTCCAGCGACCTGCTGTGGGGGCACATCTGGTTCTACGACTATACCCAGCCTGGCGCGGTGTCGCGTCCCTGGCAGGCGCGTCCGCAGCTGATCCAGTACAACTACGGGAACGACCTTCAGAACTACATTCCGGGCGGTGCTCCTGCGGGCGCCGGCTGGTCTATCCCGGCTGGTTGGTTCCCGGTCGGCTATGGCGAGGCCGCAGGCCCGACCGCAACGCCGGACCCAATCTATGGACCGAAGGCCAGGCTTTCCGAGGCGCTACTCAACTTCCATCATCCCTATGTCGACGAAACCTCGGTATCACCGGAACTCGAACGCATGACCGTGTTCGCCAAGGGTGAGTGGGACTTGAACGACTCGATGCAGGTCTACGCTGAAGCGCTGCTGAACCGTCGCACGACCACCGTGAACGGCTACCGGCAGTTCTGGACGTACCAATATGTATACGACTACGGCGGCGGCGATTATGTCGGCGACCCGCTTGCCATCTCGAACGGCTGGGTGGGCGATTACATCGGCCTCAGCCCGACGGGCATCACCAACCATAACGACAGCAAGATCCAGATCGACTACCAGCGCTATGTGCTTGGCGCGCGTGGCGACCTGCCCTGGCTGAACGGCTGGACCTGGGATGCAGCCGCCCAGTACTCGCATTCGGATGGCGACTACTCGTCGGATATCATCTGGGATGACGCCATCACGCCCTACATGTTCCGCAGCGATCTTTGCGCAGGCACGACGACCAGCTATCGCAACGCGCCGTGCGTGGATATCAACTGGTATTCCCCTCAATTCATGGCCGGCCAGTTCACGCCTCAGGAAGAAGCCTTCCTGTTCGGCAACGTGACCGGCAACACGATCTACGAGCAGCTGTCGTTTGAAGCCTACGCTTCAGGCGACCTGTTCGAGCTTCCTGCCGGTACGGTGGCTGCGGTCATCGGCGCCCTTTATCAAGAAGACTCGATCGATGACCAGCCAGCGCAAGCCATCCAGGATGGACAGGCATGGGGCGATAGCCAAGCCGGACGCACCAAAGGCGAAGACACCACGACTGCCGTCTATGGCGAGCTTGGCATTCCGCTGCTCAAGGACGTTCCATTCGCGGACAAGCTGCAGCTGACGCTGTCGGGCCGCTACACGGACGTGGACTCCTACGGTTCGGATTCGACCTACAAGGCCGGCCTTAACTGGCAGGTCGTGCCCGCATTCCGCGTACGCGCCTCGCAAGGCACCTCGTTCCGGTCTCCGGCGCTGTTCGAACTCTACCTCGCCAGCGAGACGGGCTTCCTTGGCCAGCGGGCGATCGACCCGTGCGTGAACTGGGCGGCAAACCTCGCCAGCCAGGCCATATCGCAGCGCGTCGCGGACAACTGTGCGGCTGACGGCATCCCGGGCAACCACAATGGTTCGGGTTCCTCGGCCACCATCTTCTCTTCCGGCGGCTTTGGCACGCTGGAGGCGGAGACGTCGACATCGAAATCGGTGGGCGTGGTGTGGACGCCGGACTTTGCAGACCTGCAGGTCTCGCTCGACTACTTCGACATCGAAGTGGAAAACGAGGTCACCAAGCTCGGCGCATCCAACATCCTGCTCGGCTGCTATGACTCGCTGAACTTCGCTACCGAGCCGCTGTGCAACCTCTTCCAGCGCAACCCGGCGGGCGGATCAACCGAATACCTGATCACGACCGTGACGGATAACTTCCTCAACATCGCCACACAACAGAACCGCGGTCTCGACTTCGACGCCGTCTATCGCACGGACATCCCGTGGGGCGACCTCACGATGCGGCTGCAGGCCTCGAAGACGTTGGAGGACAAGACACAGCTCCTGCCGACGTCAACGCCGGAAGAAGACAACGGCCTTGCCGGTCACCCGGAATGGGTCGGAAACTTTGACGCAACGCTCAAGACCGGGCCGTTCGAATTCTATTACGGCCTGCGTTATGTCGGCGAGACGTCGAACGTCGAGCGCTTCGGCTCGGCGGCGCAGACCTACCAGTTCGAGAACGTGCATTACGTGCTGTCGACCGACGAGGTAATCTACCACAATATCTCGGTCGCGGTTGAGCCGGATGAAGGCCTCAACGTGCGGCTGGGCATCTCGAACGTGCTCGACGAGAAGCCGCCGCTGGTAACGGCGTTGAGCGACGAGTTCGACACGCTCGGCAACGTGGCGCTCTACTCGCAATACGACTTCATGGGCCGGACGGTGTTCCTGAACGTCACGAAGGCTTTCTAGATCAGATACCTCCTCTGGTTGGGGCGGCGGAGCAATCCGCCGCCCTTTTCTTTGAACCCGGGGCGATGCAGTGTCGCTTCGCCTAGACGGAGACAAATGTGCCCCGCATCGTGATGCGCGCAGACAACCTCAACGAGCGCAATGCGGAGTTCGCGCAGGCGCCGCTGAAGATACCCGTGTTCCTGAATTCGGTTCCGAAGTGCGGGACGCACCTGATCCGCAACATCATGCGGATGTTCGTACCAGTAGAGCAACAGTATCACGCGACCTTCGTGCAGCATCCGCTGCTGCGCCAGCACGGGCCGGCAGCGTTCGACCCCAGGAGGCCGATGCTGAGCTGGGGGCACCTGCTCTATTCGGATGACGCAGCCATCCTCCTGAAGCCAGTGCGCAACGTCGTGATGGTGCGCGACCCATATGACTGGGTGCTGGCGCGGGCGCGGTTCTTTCTCTCTGAAAATTTCGAGGGACACACCGACAATATCAAGGGCGGGCGGATCGAGACGAACGATCTGCTCAACCTCATGATCTTCGGCGTCCACGGCAAGGCGCCGACGCTGGAGGAGATCTTCCGGTTCAACGCCGTGTGCTGGCTCGGCACGAAGGCGCATGTCGTGCGCTATGAAGAGATGGTCGCCCACGTGAAGCGGCTGGATACGCGACAGGCCGAACTTTACTTCGCGGCACTGTTCGACGCGTGCGGGATCGAGATGCCGGATGACTGGCGCAAGCGCGTTGAGATCGGCGCGGACCGGAGGCAGAGCGCGACAGCGCGCGAAAACTTGGAAGGCGCAGTCGACCTGCCGGACGAGCTGCCGGAGATGCAGAAACGACTGGTCGATTACGCCGCGCCCGGGTTGCGAGGCCTGCTCGGCTACGGACCGCGATAAGGCTCGCAAGCTATGCCATCGCTATCGGCATCGAGCAGCGGACGGTAGCCGGGTTCGCCACGACGAATGGATGCAGCGCCGCTGAGAAAAGCGTCACGGCAATTGGCGTAATAGACATAGGGAACATTCGATTGGGGAGCCGAAAAGCCGTCAATCAGCGCCATTGTACCCACGCCGCATGTGCAGCCGAGAACAACGAGCCCGAGGTCACGGGCTCGCCACTTTAGCCAACGCAGAGCGCCACGATGACTACGTGTGTGATTTGCACGGTGAAAAGCGCGTTTGAGGCGGGTCGCTCTCTGCTCGTCGCCGGGGCCTTCAAGCACTTTCAGCCGGCATCCAGCTGTTGATCGTCTCGAGCGTCTTGTCGGTCCATTCCTGCGGAACCAGGCTCGGATCGAGATACCAAGCGACGCCGAAGACGATGATGACCACGAGCAGGAGCTGGCCGGTCAGGCCGCCCTTTCTCTTCTCGGGCCGCTCGCCAACGCGGACGTAGGGCTTCTTCGATTTCCTCTTGCCGTTGTCCAGCAGCGAGGTCGTGTGCTGCAGCATCGCCTGCTGCTCTGCCTTGGCCCAGCGCTCTTCATCGCTGTCGCCCTTCGCTTGCTTACGCGGCTTGGGCGGGCGCTTTTCGATGGGCGGCGGAGCGCTCATCGCCTTGAGCGACGCCCGCAGATCCGCCACTTGCGTGCCGCCTTGCGGCTTGCCGAAACTGCCGGACATGGTCTCCCCCTGAAGCGGCAAACATAGGTTTACCTCATACACACTAAGGTCTGTTCAGGATCGGGGCCGCAATTGCGGACAGTGTGGTAAGGTTTCCTTAGACGTCGAACTCAAGGCCGATAGCGGCGTAGCGTTCGCGATTGTCCTGCCAGCGCTCGGATACTTTCACGCGCAGGAAGAGATGCACCGGCTTGCCGAGGATGGCGGCGAGTTCCTTGCGGGCCGCCATGCCAATCTCCTTGATCGTCTGGCCGCCCTTGCCGAGCACGATGCTGCGATGGCCTTCGCGGGAGACGTGGATCATTTGCTCGATCTTCACAGCGCCATTGCCGTGCTGCTCCCAGGTCTCCGTCTCGACGGTTAACTGGTAGGGGATCTCCTGGTGGAGGCGGAGCATCAATTTTTCGCGCGTGACCTCGGCGGCGAGCATGCGGATCGGGATGTCGGCCGACTGGTCCTCCGGGAACAGGTAGGGGCCTTCAGGCATGCGCGAGGCCAGCAGGTCTGCGAGTTGCTCAACGCCATCACCGTTCAGGCCAGAGATCATGACGACGTCGGAATAGACGCCGGTGTCGAAGAGCTTCTTAGCGGCGGCCAGAAGCGCCGGTCGCTCGACGAGATCGATCTTGTTGAGAGCAAGGATCGCCTTGGCGCCGAGCTCCTTAAGGCGCGCAATGATGGCTTCGTCTTCATCAGGGCCTTCGTATTCGCCGGCGCCTTCAGGCTGCATTCCTGCGCCGGTCCAGTGGCGAGCATCGACGAGGTGGACGATGCAGTCGGCATCCCCTGCCCCCTCCCAGGCAGACTTCACCATCGCGCGGTCAAGCCGGCGTTTGGGTGAGAAGATTCCGGGGGTGTCGACAAGGACGACCTGAGCGTCACCGTGCATCATGACGCCGCGGATGGGGAAACGCGTCGTCTGCACCTTGTGAGTGACGATCGAGACTTTTGAACCGACGAGGCGGTTCACGAGCGTGGACTTGCCTGCGTTTGGCGCGCCGATGATGGCGGTGAAACCTGCGCGCGTCATTGCACGCCTCCGATCGTATCGAGCATGGCCTTGGCGGCGGCCCGTTCTGCATGTTGCTTGGATGCGCCCGTGCCGGAGACGGGCTCGCGGCCGTCGACCAGCACCGTGGCGGTGAAGACGGGCGCGTGGTCCGGGCCCTCGCGCGCGTCGTGGCGATAGGTTGGCGTGGCAAGGCCTTCGCCCTGCGCCCACTCCTGCAACGCGGACTTGGGATCGCGCGGCTTCTCCAACGTACCCTTGAGCAGCTTCGCCCAGGCCTTGAGGATGAACTTACGCGACTGCTCGAGGCCGGCGTCGGTGTAGATCGCGCCGATCACGGCCTCGGCAGCATTGGCGAGCAGTGAGCGCTTCTCCGCGCCGCCCGTGGCGCGTTCGGACTTGTCGACGATGAGGAACTGGCCAAGACCCAGCTCGGCGCCGATCGTGGCGCAAGCGTCGCGGCTGACGAGAGCGTTGAGACGGGGAGCGAGTTCGCCTTCGCGCAGGGTGGGAAAGCGCTCCATCAGTGTTTCGACGATCACGAGGCCGAGCACGCGATCACCCAGGAATTCGAGACGTTCATTGCTCCACTCGACGGCCTTGCCGTGCGCGGCCGAGCGGTGGGTCATGGCGCGGTTAAGCAGCTTTTCGTCCTTGAAGCGATAGCCGATGGCTTCCTCGCAGGCTTCGCGCTGTTCCTTGGTGAGACTTGGCGCGGCCTCGGCGCGGGCGCGATTGCGGCGGCGCTTGCCCGTGTGGCTGGAGTTAGGGCGCGTCACGGCGTCGTCGCTGCAGGCAGCGCCTCAATGATCACCTGCGCCTGGGCGTAAGGGTACTCGTCTGTGATGGTGAGATGGATGAAGCAGGTCATGCCAGGCGGTGTGAGCCTGGCGAGCCGTTCGGCGGCGCCGCCAGTGAGCGCGAAGGTGGGCTTGCCGGTGGGCATGTTGATGACGCCCATGTGCTGCCAGTGGACGCCGCGGCGGGGAACGCCGGTGCCCAGGGCCTTGGCGCAGGCTTCCTTGGCGGCGAAGCGCTTGGCGTAGGTTGGCGCACGCTGACGGCGGCGGTCAGCCGTGCGGCGCTCGACTTCGGTGAAGACGCGGTGCGTGAAGCGGTCACCGAATTCCGCGATCGATTTCTCGATGCGCCGGATATCGCACATGTCCTGACCAATGCCGATGATCATGCGAGACCGCGCGCAATATCGATCTCGTGACGCATGCGCTTCACGGCGGCTTCCAGGCCGACAAAAAGAGCTTCGCCCATGATGAAGTGGCCGATGTTGAGTTCACGCACTTCCGGGATAGCTGCGACAGGACGGACGGCGTCGTAAGTCAGGCCGTGGCCGACATGGATCTCAACACCTTTGGCGTGGCCGTGAGCGGCGGCTTCCTGCAGCCGCCTCAGTTCCTCGGCGGCTCCGGCCGTGTCGCCCGCGAAGAAGAGCTCGACATACTTGCCGGTGTGGAACTCGACGACTGGCGCGCCCATGGCGGAGGCGGTGTCGACCTGCTCCTTGCTCGGCTCGATGAAGAGGGAGACGCGGATGCCGGCTTCGCGGAGACGGCGGACGAAGGGCTCGACCTGGTTGTGGAGGCGATAGACGTCGAGGCCGCCTTCCGTGGTGCGCTCCTCGCGCTTCTCGGGAACGAGGCAGGCGGCGTGCGGTTTGAACTTGAGCGCGATGGCGAGCATTTCCTCCGTGGTCGCCATTTCGAGATTGATCGGCAGTCTCGTCGCGTTGCGCACGGCTTCGAGGTCGGTGTCGCGGATGTGGCGGCGATCTTCGCGCAGGTGGATGGTGATGCCGTCAGCGCCGGCGGCCTGTGCGAGGGCGGCGGCCCTGGCCGGATCGGGATGCGCGCCGCCCCGGGCGTTGCGGATGGTCGCGACGTGATCGATGTTCACGCCGAGGCGGGCGCGGGCCAGAGTCATTTCAGGCCTCTGCTCCCTGGCTTGGTGGCGGGCAGCTTCGCCAGTTCGGGCGGAAGGTCGCTGGCGTCATAGTCGGGGAAATCGACGGCGGCGAGCGAGACGAGCTTGAGTCCGCCGACATCGGCCTTGCCGTTCGAGCGGTCGACGATGCAAGCCGCGCCGATTACGTTGGCGTTGGCAGCCTTCAGTGCTTCCAACGTCTCGCGCATGGAGATGCCGGTGGTGACGATGTCCTCGACGATGATGACGCGGTCGTTGGGTTCGACGGTGAAGCCGCGGCGGAGGCTCATCACACCGCCTTCGCGTTCCGTGTAGATCGAGCGGCAGCCGAGGGCGCGAGCGGTTTCATAGCCGGGGATCAGGCCGCCGACGGCAGGGCCGACGACGACGTCGATCTTGCCGAAGGCATCTTCGAGCTTGCGGGCGAGCGCGCCACAGAGGCGTTCCGTCGTCTTCGGATGCGAGAAGACCAGCGCCTTCTGCAAGAAGACCGGGCTGCGCCGGCCAGACGACAGGATGAAATGACCCTCCAGGAGAGCGCCGACCTTCTTGAATTCTGCGAGGACATCTTCGGTTTTCATGGGCCCGCTGTAGCGTTTTCAGAGGCCAGACTCAACCGACGGACAGTGCGCCAAAACGGAATAAGCACGCTGAACTCAGCTTAATCCACGCAGAGCGTGGCTGTAGTCTTGCCGTCGACGATGAGCGTCGTGCAGCCGCAAGGGTCGCTGTTGATGACGCACTTGCCGGCGGCGGAGGAGCCCGCGGTCGCCGTAG
>JBGAKC010000018.1:0-90297 GCA_044224605.1 Hyphomonadaceae bacterium | reverse complement strand
GTTGCCGCGCGACCAGCTCCAGGTCTGGAACAGGACGATGCGGCGCTCGCCGATCGTGGCGGCGTTGATCATGTAGAGCCGCGCGACCAGCACGATGAAGATCGCCATCACCAGCATGAGGAAGAGCGAGAGCGCCATAGCACCCCCTTCTCCGAGGGCTTCGACGATCGCCTTATTCATCGCTTCGGGATCGTTGAGCAGGGCCTGCATGGCGGCTTCGGACGTGACGATCTTGCTGAAGAGGGCGATCCAGAGAACCATCGCGACAAGACCGCCGAGGGGTATGAAGAGACAGGCCATGGCCAGCCCTGCCCCAAGCAGGCGGATCTCGTCAGCGCCAATGGCGAGGCCGGTTGGCGCCAGGAATTCGTCGCGGACAGCCTTGCGCAGGATGGCGGCGGTGAACATTAGGCCAGCGATGATGCCCGGGAGATAGACTAGGAAGTCGCCAAAGACGGCCTGCAGGGCGCTCTGGGGCGGCCGATTGGGCGAGGCGGTAAGACCGGCCAGCAGCGGCCCGACCTGCGAGACGAAGGCAACGATTGCAGCGGCGGGCATGAACAGCCGCCAGTTTTCGAGGAAGAAAGCCCACGCTGCGCGGATGCACGCGATGACCGGTACCTTGCCTGACGTCGATTCCGGCATGCAGCCCTCCAGAGGGCCAAGGCCCTAGTTCAATTGGCCGGGCGCGGCAACTCCGCCGGATCAGCGGCCGAGGGCGAATTCGAAGGTGAGGATGTGGGTTTCCGGCATGCGGCAGCTCGGCGGCTGGGGTCCGTCGATCTTCCAGCGCCAGGAGGTCACGACGTCGGCCACGGCTTCGGCGAAGCCGTCGTGGGGCGCGGCAGCGAGAAGTTGCGGGCTGGTGAATGTGCCGCCGGGCTCGAGATCGAGCGCGTAGATCACCTCGCCGCCGAAGTCGCGGAAGCGGGAGTCGAACGGGAATCCAGGATCGCGGAAATTGCGGGCCAGTGTGACACGGCAGCGCGGGAGGGAAATGTCGCCGGGGGCGGGAAAGAGAAGTTCGACGACGGACCTTTTGCCGGCGGTGACGGAGTCCCGGCGGTCGGGCGTGGATTTCTGCTTCGATCCGAGCGCGCTGTAGAGCGCATCGCCCCACGCCGTCGCGGCGAAGTATTCCGTGGCAAGACGATCCCGGATCGGGCTGGCAGGCGTCTTCGCGATCTCCTCGTAGAGCTCACCGGCGATGTCGTAGACGGCGTTGTAGGCTTCGGCCGACTTGCCGCGCATGAAGGCCGAAACGGCATAGCCCCGGCGAAGCTCGAAGCGCGCGGGCGACGAGCCGACGCCAAGTTCGTCGAGAAAGCGAATAGCGAGGCCGGAGGATTCGCTGGCCATGACCCAGTCGTTGGCGCCCCAGGCGTCGGCGTAGAGTGAATGGGCGGCGCGGGCAGATATGAGGTCGCGGCCCGGAGCGGTGGCGCGCAACCGCAGTGAGCCGAGAAGACGGATGCGGGCCTGCGCCGAGGGGGTGGCGGCAAGGCTGGCCCAGTCGAGCAGCACGCGCGAGACGGCTGGCGAGGCGTCGGGATGGGCGAGTTGTGGCCCCTGCTCCACCAGAAAGCGCGCGTAGATGAGCGCTGTGGCGGGCTGCTCGGCCAGCATCGCGATCCAGCCAAACTCCCGCGCGATGTCGGCGGCGTCGGGAGAAGCGCGGTCGATGGTGGGCCAGGTCTCGTTCGCGACGGCGACCGCGGCACGATAGTCGCCCGCCTGCACGGCGGCATTGAACGACTTGATGTCGGCGGATGCAGACGCGGGCGTCGTTGCGATCGCCAAGGCTAACGCGAGCGCCATTGCCTTTGTCGAATGACCCATAGTCTTCCCGACCGACTCTACAGAATGCGGAACGACATCTTGATGAAGTTGTTGCGAGAATTAAGGCGGCAGCTGCCGGCTGCAACGCCTTTTTCAGGTCGCAGCCGCCACTTGCTGTAAGTCTCGATGACGCGCGCGGAAAAGGCTTCGGCCGGAACCGTGGCCATGATTTCCACCTTCAGCACCTTGCCGTCGGAATCGGTTTCCACACGGGCGATGACGCCGCCGACCATGCCCCGATAGCCTGCTTCCTCAGGATATTTCACGGCCGGCCCCTCCCACCTCGCCTTACACTGAGGGAGATTCGCGGTGGCGGGATCTTCGGGGAACTGCCCGAATTTCGCGCCAGCCAGAGCACGGTGCTCAAGCGCCGTCGAGATGTTGGAGCCGATCTGGGCGTAGGAGGAATCGAGAAAGGCGCCGATGGCCAACGTCCATGCCTCGGCGCGCCATTTGAGGGGCCAGAGCTGAACGCGAACGCTATCCGATTTCGCTACGTCAATGTCGGCGACGATGCGGTCGTGGACATCTGCCATGCTGTTGTAAAGCGAGTTGCGACCCGGACCGATGCGGATGCGGCTGTCGAGGAACAATGCAGCAGCGGCCTGGAGCTCAGCCGTGCGGACGCGGACGGTGAGTGCATTTTCGTTGCGACCGAGGAAGCCGGCGGCAGCTTCCGCATCGGAATGGGCGTTCTCCCAATCCGACGCGTTCCAGTCAGCGACGTACAGGCCTTCCCACGCGATGACGGATATCATGTCGAGACCGGGCGTGGCGTTGCGGGCGACGAGCGCCGTGCGCAGGGCGTTCCGTTCGGCGTCGCCCTTGCGGATGCGGAAATCGGCGAAGCGATAGAGCACGGCGGAAACCGCCGGTTGCTCGTCCGGCTTCGCCAACGTGGCGCCATTCTCGACGAGAAACTGGCCATACTGGCGGGCGGACTCATAGTCACCTGCGATAAGCGACGCAAAACCGAACTCACGGGCGACTGCGGCGGTGTCGGGATCAGCCTTGTTCCACGTCGCCCATGAGGTGCGCGCTTCAGTTGCGGCGGCCTTGTAGTCGCCCTTCTGAAGGGCGGCGTTGAACGCCTTGATATCTGCGAACGACACGGCGCTAAGCGCGACGGCCGCGGCCATAAGCAGAACAAGACGTCGAACGGCGAACTTCAAACGATTCATCCCCCGGATAACCGGCACACGTTACAATAGCTGCGGCCGTGCAGCAGACGGGAGACGATCACAAAGGCTAGAGGATACGAAAGACGCCCGTCTGGTAGTGATTGCGGAAATCGAGGCGGCAAGCGGAACGATCGACGCCGGCTGCGGGACGATAGACCCATGTCTTCATGGTCTTTACGAGGCCCGACACGAATTCCTCGTTAGGCACAGCACCCAGTATCTCCACCTTTGTCACCTTGCCGTCCGGGCCCGTTTCGAGCCGCGTGATCATTGAGCCCACGCCCTGGAACTTCTTGCTCTGCGGGTAGACCAGCCTTTCACCCTCGAATTTGCCCTCACACAGTGGAGTCGCTGACATTTCAGGAACCTCGCTAAATGGAGGCTGGATCAGGGCGCGGGGCTCGAGCTTGGTGCTGATATTGGAGCCGACCTGCTCGTAGGACGAAGTGATGTAAGATTCGATGGCGATGGCCCAAGCCTCGGATTTCCATTTCAGCGGCCAGAGCTCGGCTCTCATGGAGGCGCTTTTCGTTGCGACGAGATCTTCGACGACGGCGTCGTGAACGTCTGCCATCGCTGTGTAGAGATCGTTGCGAGACTGCGTTACGCGGCCGCGGGCGCCGACAAAGATCGCAGATGCGCTCTGAAGCTCCGCCTTCCGCTGGCGAGCCAGCAGTGAGCGCTCACGAGAGAAGAAAGCTGCCGCGGCCTTCGCGTCATTGATCGCGCTATCCCAGTCGGCCGCTTCCCAATCGGCGGTGTAGAGCAACTCCCACGACAACACCGACGTCATATCCATGCCGGGACCGCCCGCACGCGCAACAAGCGCCGCACGAAGCGAATCGCGCTGACCGTTGCCCTTGTTGAGCTTGTAGTCGGCTGCGCGGAAGAGGACGGCCGAGACCAGCGGTTGATCATCTGGCGTTGGAAGCGTGGCGCCCTTTTCGACGAGAAATCGGCCGAACTCGCGGGCGAGATCGTTGCGGCCAGCCACGAGAGCAGCGAAGCCAAACTCGCGCGCCAAGACCGCTGTCTGCTGGCTGGACTTGTCCCATGTCTTCCAGGTCGCCTCTGCCTCTGCCGCTGCGGTCTTGTAGTCGCCCGCCTTCACGGCGGCGTTGAAGGCCTTGATGTCCGCGAAGGCCGGAACCGTCAGAGCGGCGGCGCAGGCGAGTGCGACTACGCTACGAAAGATGCTGGCTTTTTGCATGACTGTTTCCCCCTCGTATTTGCGGGGGAAGTTAGCCTATACGGGGCGCATGACAATCGAGCCCATTCATATCATCGGCGGCGGCATGGCGGGGTCGGAGGCGGCATGGCAGGCAGCGAGCCTTGGCGTGCCCGTGGTGCTGCACGAGATGCGGCCCGTGCGGAAAACCGATGCGCATCATACGGATGGGCTGGCGGAGCTGGTGTGCTCGAATTCATTCCGGTCGGATGACTGGGAGTACAATGCCGTAGGATTGCTTCACGAAGAGATGAGGCGCGCTGGCGGGCTGATCATCTCGATGGGCGATCGCCACAAGGTGCCCGCCGGGTCGGCGCTGGCGGTGGATCGCGACGGATTTTCGGCCGACGTGACGACGGCGCTGAAGAGGCATCCGCTGGTTACCATCGAGCGGGGCGAGATCGACGGGTGGCCGCCCGAGGCGTGGGCCAGCGTGATCATCGCCACTGGGCCGCTGACCTCCGACAATCTGGCGAAGGCGATCCTGAAGAAGACCGGCGAGGACTCACTGGCGTTCTTCGATGCAATTGCGCCGATCGTGCATCTAGAATCGATCGACATGAGCAAGGCGTGGAAGCAGTCGCGCTATGACAAGCCGGGCCCGGGCGGCGATGGTGCGGAGGCGTACATCAACTGCGCGATGGACAGGGCGCAGTACGAAGCGTTCATCGCCGCGCTGCTGTCGGCGCCGAAGACGGAGTTCAAGGAGTGGGAAGGCACGCCCTATTTCGAGGGCTGCCTGCCGATCGAAGTGATGGCTGAGCGCGGACCGGAGACGCTGCGCTATGGACCGATGAAACCGGTGGGGCTGACCAATCCGCACAATCCGACTGTGAAGTCCCACGCCATCGTGCAGCTGCGGCAGGACAACAAGCTGGGCACGCTGTGGAACATGGTGGGCTTCCAGACGAAGCTGAAGTACGGCGCGCAGGAACAGATCTTCCGGATGATCCCGGGACTGGAGAACGCACAGTTCGCACGGCTGGGCGGCATTCACCGCAACACCTTCATCAACTCGCCCGCCCTGCTCGATGGGCAGCTGCGGCTGAAGGCTGATCCGCGCGTGCGGTTCGCCGGTCAGGTGACGGGCGTCGAGGGCTATGTCGAGAGCGCGGCGATGGGGATGGTGGCCGGGCGCATGGCGGCGGCGGAGCGGCTGGGACGGCGCGTCGAGGCGCCGCCGGCGACGACGGCGCTGGGCGCGCTGGTGAACCACATCACCGGCGGGCATGTGGCCGGGCAGATCGAGAATTCGAGCGCACGGTCGTTCCAGCCGATGAACGTGAATTACGGGCTGTTCCCGGATATCGAGACAGGCGAACTCAAGGGACCCGACGGCAAGCGTCTGAAGGGCGCGGACCGGGGGCGAGCCAAGAAACGCCTGATGTCCGTGCGGGCGCTACAGGATATCGATGCCTGGCTGAAAGGCCAGATGGCGCCCGTCACGGTGAACGGCTAGACTCTTTGTACTCGGAGGGGAGCCATGGCGCGCAGACATCTCACACCCAAGCGTCATCTTGGGCAGGCAATCCCGGATTCAACGGTCGAGATCCAGAAGCAACTGAATTCGGCGCTGATAGGCGCAGCGGCTTCGCCGATTGTGGCGGCCGTGCTGGCGGGTGGCCGAGAGACTGCTCCGGCTGCTGAGGCCTCGCTGGTCGAGGATATGGCCGTCGCACTGGGCGCGGAAATCCTGTTTCACGAAGACCGCATCGGGCCGATCACGGCTTTGTCTATCATCCTGATCCCGGACGAGAACAGGGAGAACCGGCGCGTGGCGGCGCTGGCGGCGACGTTCGGGTTTGTGGCGCAACTGTCGAACCGGAAGAAGATCGCAGTCGCCGTGCCGCAGGGCTACGTCACCGACTTCGCATCGATCCCTGGCTTTGTACAATGGCTGATCTCGCCGTTCGGAAAGCATTCCGAGGCGGCGGTAGTGCATGACTGGCTCTACACGCTCGGTGACAAGAAGGACAAGAAAGGCCGCAAGCTGGCGGACCTGACGTTCAAGCGAGCGCTGAAGATCGTGGGCGTCGGCTGGTTCCGGCGGAACATCATGTATATCGCGGTCCGCGTTGGCGGCGGGAGCGGCTACGGACTCGAGAGCGACTATGACTTCCGCGACCTGGAGAAGTTGAAGCGGCGTGATCCGCTGCCGGATCGGAAGATGTTTGCGACGACCTGGAAGGAAGCGGACATTCCGAAGCCGCCGAAGAAGTCGAAGGGCGGCGGCGCCGCGCCTCCACCTCCACCTGCGCAAGCTGCGCCTGTGACACGGGCCGAAGCCAAACAGCACGCTCAGGAAACGATGGTGGCGACGAAGACGGAGTGAGGGCCTAGGGCTCGATCTTCTGACCGCGCATGGCTTTCTCGAACTGCTCCCGTCCGCCCATCTTTGTCAGCGCCTCAGTGAGACCCGCCTCGGGACCGAAGGGAATGCCGGCGCGACCGGCATTGGTGATGACGCCCCAGACGGCGCGGAACAGGATGAGCGCGAGGACGCCGACCATCGGCTGGCCTAGCACGAACAGCGCGCCGGCGCCGACGAACAGCGCGAAGTGCAGCACGATGATCCGGCCATATGGCGCGAACATCTCTGCCATCGGGTTGGTGTCCTTCCAGCCACCCTTGATTAGGAACTCCCAGATGAAGACAAGCACCTGAAAGATGGCGATGATGTAGAGCATCCAGTCGACGTGAAGGCCGCTGTTCATCCCGAACTGGAAAATACCGACCAGGTCTCCCATCGGCAGCGAGCCTGGTTCCCGCGGCTCCGCGAAGGCAGCGAAACCGACGAGGAACGTGCCATGGACGAGACAGAACAGGCCGTAATGGAAGACGAAGAAGACGCAGAGGCCTAGCCCGGCGACAAGACCCATGGGCCCGAAGCTGGCGCCCGCGATGAAAATGCGCGGCAGCGTCATTACGCCGGCGACGATGTTCTCCATCCAGTAAAGCATGACCAGCGGAACAGCGTTCCAGCCCCAGCCGATGACGCCGTAGATCGGCAGGAGATCGACCGCCAGGCCGAGCCAGACCATTGGCTGACCAAGGGCGCGCGCCCAGTAGGATGGATCAAAGAGCCTGTTCACGTCCGCCCCACGGTCGAATCTGCCTCCCCCAACAAACAGCGTTGGCGGGTAAATGACCAGACCGTGTCAGCCTCAGAGCTTGCGCGTGAGGGCGGCGCGGAACATGCGCCAGCGCCTAGAAAGCGGGGAACGTGACTTTCCGGTCGAGTCGTCGACAGCGAAATGCAGGATGGCAGGCCAGAGCGGAGCGGGCGCCTTGCGCACGGCGGTGCGCGCGGCGGTCCATTTCGACGCTGCGTCGGCAAGGCGTGCGATGGAGGCGACGCGCGCTTCGCCGACCTGAGCAAGTGCGTTGAGGTGTTCGGGCGTCGCAGCCTGATCAAGAGCGAGACCGGCAAGGCGGGCGAGCGAACCTTCAGTGGCGAGATGGCGGGCTTCGTGGTCGCAGCCGGTGGTGTGGCCGCCGTGCATGTGGTCGTCGATGATGTCGTCGAAGCGGTCGATCAGTTCGTTCATCGGAGCGATGAGATCGGGACGATCCTTCGTGACGCGAGCCAGTTCTTCTGCGAGGTCGTGGCGGCGCACCGGGGCCTTGCCGGCGACCTGTTCCAGCGTCTCGCGCCACCACTGGAGGCGGATCTTGCCCAGCATGGGCTCCTTGGTGTGGAGGGTCCGCTGGAGTTCCTGATTGAACAGATAGATGGCGATCAGGCGCTCCCGGCCGGCTTGGGGGGCGTAGCGGGTAGCCAGCCAGCGGTCCTCGTCCGTCCGTTTCAGGCGGGCGTCGAACTCTTCCGAGCTTGCAAGATTTGCCGGACTGGGCGTATCGCTCATTTCAAAATCAGACCAAGGGCCCTATTTTCAGGGGCAGCACAGATAACAGAGAGGGTTTCCCATGGCTTTCACGCTTCCCGCGCTGCCTTATGCGCGCAACGCCCTGGCGCCGCATATCTCCGAAAACACCCTGAACTTCCATTATGGCAAGCACCATCAGGCCTATGTGGACAACCTGAACAAGCTGGTCGCCGGCACCCCGCTGGACAACGCACCGCTTGAGGAAGTCGTCAAGCAGAGCTGGGCCGAGAAGAAGATGCCGATCTTCAACAACTCGGGTCAGGTCTGGAACCACACCTTTTACTGGCACTCCATGAAGCCAGGCGGCGGCGGCAAGCCGACGGGTCTGGTCGCCGACCGGATCAACAAGGATTTCGGCTCGTATGACGAGTTCAAACGGCTCTTTGCCGAAGCGGGCGCCACGCAGTTCGGATCGGGCTGGGCCTGGCTGGTGCTGAAGGATGGCAAGCTGGCTGTCACCAAGACGCCGAACGCCGAAACGCCCCTGACCGAGAAGGGTGTTATCCCCCTGCTAACCATGGATGTCTGGGAACACGCCTACTACCTCGACACCCAGAACGCTCGGCCGAAATACATTGAAACCTTCGTCAGTGAGCTGGTGAACTGGGACTTTGCGAACCAGAACCTGTCGGACGCGAAGTAAGCTTCGGGCGCCGGTCGAGCAGTTTGACTGGCGCCGGTTAGCGGTTTTTCGACGTTTCTGTGTCGTAGTGATCCTCACGGACCCGGCAAAGCCGGGCTGACGGTGGGTGAGTGCGTCGCAGATGATGAACGTCCCGGAAATGGGCTCGGAAGCCGCTGCCCGGCGCAATCCGCCGGCTGATCGTAGCCTGCTCGAAGCCGCGATCGAACGTGGCGGATTGCATCCGTTTTTCCAGGCCAAGGTTTCGATGGCGACGCGCACGATCGTCGGCGCCGAAGCGCTGGCGCGCATCGCGACGCCGCAGATGGGCTTCGTGTCGCCAGCCGCCTACGTCGAGTTGGCCGAACGCAACCAGCGCATCGACGCGCTGACCTATGCGATGGCCCGCGCCGTGGCGAAGCACGCAGTGACGTTCAGCGGCCTGCCCTGCTCCATCAACATCAGTCCGATGTCGCTGGAGCGTACAGAATTCCCTGACCTGATGGCGAAGGCGATAGAAGAAGCGGGCCTCAAGTGCGAGCAGTTCACGCTTGAAGTCACCGAGAGCCGTGCAATCGAGTTTGGCGTGAATGCATTCGAGACGATGTCGGCGCTGCGCCAAAAGGGCTTCGGTCTTGCGGTTGATGATTTCGGCGCCGGCGTAACGAACGTCGATCGCCTGCGGAATTTCCCCTTCACTGAAGTGAAGATCGATCCGGCCTTCACTCGGCTGGCGATGGAAGAAGCGTTCGCCAAGGCGGCGCTGGTGAGCTGCGTGCGCCTCGCCCAGGACCACGGCCTCAAGGTCGTGGCCGAGGGTATCGAGACGCAGGAGATGTGGGACTTCATGACCTGGCTGAAAGTCGATGAAGCCCAGGGATTCCTGCTGTCGAAGCCGATGCAGCCGGCGGGCTTCAAAGAGTTGCTGAAGCGGGGCTAACCCCTCGCCTCACCCAACGGCGCCTTGCCTCACTGACAACTAGGGTTTTCTATCGGGTGACACCGAGGAAAAGCCCATGCCAGATACCGCCACATTCAAGACGATCACCGTGAAGCCGCTCTCGCCCAATCTGGGCGCGGAGATCGAGGGCGTGGACCTGTCGCAACCGCTAAGCAACGCGCAGTTCGACGACATCCATGAGGCCTTCCTGAAGCACCATGTGATCTTCTTCAGGGACCAGACGCTGACGCCGGAAGAACATCTCGCCTTCGGGCGGCGCTGGGGGACGCTAAATGTGCATCCCTATGTGAAGGGCATGAAGGGCTATCCGGAGATCCTCGAGATTATCAAGGAGCCGAGCGAAAAGATAAACTTCGGCGGCGGCTGGCACTCGGACATGAGCTTCCTCGAGGAACCGGCGCTGGGCTCGATCCTGCACGCGATCGAGGTGCCGGAGGTCGGCGGCGATACGCTGTTCGCGAGCCAGTATGCAGCGTGGGACGCGCTGTCGCCGGGATTGAAGAAGACGCTGGAAGGTTTGCGTGCGATCCATTCGGCGGCGGAAGAGTATGGCGCGGGCGGGGCCTCGTCAAAAAAGCGCGCCTCGATGGATTCCGAAGTCGTCGGGGACGATGTGCCGGAATACGAGCATCCGGTCGTGCGCACGCATCCGGAGACGGGGCGCAAGGGTCTCTACATCAATCCGGCCTTCACGCTGCGATTTGCCGGGTGGACGAAGAAGGAGTCACGTCCGTTGCTGGAATACCTGTTCGAGGTGTGTCGGCGCGAAGCCTTTACCTGCCGCTTCCGCTGGCGGCCGGGTTCGCTGGCGATGTGGGACAATCGCTGCGTCTGGCACTTCGCGCTGAACGACTATCACGGCCAGCGGCGCCACATGCGCCGCGTGACCGTGAATGGCGACAAGGTGCGCTAGCGCCTAGACGTTCGACAGTTCCGTGTAGCGCCGCAGGTGCCAGTCGGTGTTGCCAAACTGGCTTTCGATCATCGTCACGCGCTTGAAGAAATGGCCGACATTGAGTTCGTCGGTCATGCCCATGCCGCCGTGGATCTGGACCGCATCCTGGCTGACGAGCTTCCCGGCCTTACCGATCTGAACCTTGGCGCCGGAGGCGGCGAGCTTGCGGGCCTTGTCGCTTTCGTCGAGCTTCAGCGTGACCATGTAGGTCATCGAGATCGCCTGCTCGCATGCCATGAACATGTCGACCATGCGATGCTGCAGGACCTGGAAGTTGGCGATGGGCTGGCCGAACTGCTTGCGCTGCTTCGCGTAGGTGATGGTCGCCTCGTTGAGGACCTTCATGCAGCCAACGGCTTCGGCGCAGACGGCGGCGATGGCGTTGTCGACGACCTTCTCGACCAGCGGCAGCGCGTTGTCGACTTCACCGACGACGGCGGAGGCAGGAACCGAGACGTTCTCGAAGAGGACCTCCGAAGCACGCAGGCCATCGACCGTCGGGTAGTCACGCGTGGTGACGCCCTTGGCCGACTTCGGCACGACGAAAGTCGTTATGCCCGACTTGTCGCGCTGGCTGCCCGAGGTGCGGGCCGTGACGATCAGGTGCGTGGCGAAGGGCGCGCCGATGACTACGGCCTTGTGGCCGTTGAGCGTGTAGCCCGAGCCGTCCTTCTTCGCGATGGTTGAGACGTCGTGGAGATCGAAGCGCGATTTCGGTTCGGAGTAGGCGAACGCGAAGATCGTCTCGCCGCCGATGAGGCCGGTGATGTGTTCTTCCTTCTGGGCGGCGCTACCGCCATAGCGGAGGAAGTTGCCGCCGATCACGACGGTCTGCAGATAGGGCTCAATCACGAGGCCCTTGCCGAATTCCTCCGAGATGATCATGGCTTCGACCGGGCCGCCGCCGAAGCCGCCTTCAGCTTCCGAGAACGACGCGCCAAGGAGGCCGAGTTCTGCGAACTGCGCCCACATTTCGGGGCGCCAGCCAGCCTCGGATTTCGCTACCTTCCGGCGGGTCTCGAAGTCGTACTGCTGACGGATGAGGCGGGCGACAGTGTCGCGCAACTGATCCTGTTCGGAGGTGAAGCTGAAATCCATAAGAGTGCTCCTTGCGACCCTTCTAGGCCGTCGTTTCGGGGTCGTGCAACTGGTGTCAGGCGGGGGTTGGCGTGGGGGCGACTTTGGGTCGCTTGGGTTTGCGGAGAGTGGCGATGAGCAGCTCGGCGACGATCAGGTTGGGGACCCAGGCGGCCCATGCGATGATGCGGTAAGCGTCGAGCGGGAAGCCGTGGTTCATGATCGAGGCGATCGGCAGGTAGATACGCAGCGTCACCGCCGCGAAAGTAAGCGCGAAGGAGCGGATCATCCAGCGTTCGTGGGAATTGAAATCGCGCCGCATGGCGGAGACCCAGGCCATCAGTGTGAACGGAACCCAGAGGACCGCCAGCGTGAAGAAGCCCCAGCCGGCGATGGGACCGGCGGTCGAGGACAACGCGATCACACCGCCGGCAAGACCGCCGACAACACAAGCGAGAATGTAGACGCGGCCTGTCCAGCGATGCAGCGAAGGCGCCTTGCGGCGCAGCGGCTTGAAGAACTGGAAGGCGCCGAGCAGCATGGCGACGCCCGATGCTGCAACGTGGACGCGCAGGCCCCACGGGTCGAACATCGGATTGGTCAAGGGCAGATAGGCAAAGCCCGTGGCTGCGTGAAAGAGTGCGTAGCCCCCCACTCCAACCGACAGCAACATGATGAGAAACCAGACGGTGAAGTTACCGGCGCTCGCAGCAGACATTCAGACCTCCCTTTTTGCCCCTCTTGCGGGGGTTGATTGTTTCAGGAGGGTAGCACCGACCGGCCCCCGACGCCTACCATCAGAGCCCCAGCACCATCTTTGCAATGATGTTGTGCTGGATCTCGTTGGAGCCGCCGTAGATCGAGGTCTTGCGCATGTTGGCGTACATCGGCGCAGTGAGGTGTGCGTATTCCGGCCCGATCGGCAGCTGGTTGTCGCCGTCCTTCGGGAAGCCGCGGAAATACGGCGCACCATAGACGCCAACCGCTTCGAGCGTCAGCTCGGTGATGCGCTGCTGGATCTCGGTGCCCTTGATCTTGAGGATCGAGCTTTCAGGTCCCGGACCCTTGCCCTGCGCCTCGCGCGCAAGCGTGCGCAGTTCGGTATATTCGAGAGCGGAGAGGTCGATCTCAAGTTCGGAGATCTTCTTGGCGAATTCCGGGTTGCGGATGATCGGCTGGCCCTGGTCGAGCTCGACCGAGGCGATCTCGCGTAGGCGCTCGATCCCCTTCTTGGAACGCGCAACGCCGGCGATGCCGGTGCGCTCGTGGGCCAGAAGATACTTCGCGTAGGTCCAGCCTTCATTCTCCTTGCCGACGAGATTGGCGACCGGAACCTTCACATCGGTGAACCAGGTCTCGTTGACCTCGTGACCGCCGTCCATCGTGATGATTGGCCGGACTTCAACGCCCGGCGTCTTCATGTCGACGAGGATGAAGGAGATGCCTTCCTGCGGTTTCTTCGCGGTCGGGTCGGTGCGGCAGAGGACGAAGATCCAGTCGGCGAAGTGACCGAGCGTGGTCCAGGTCTTCTGGCCGTTGATGATGTAGTGGTCGCCGACACGTTCAGCTTTCGTCTTGAGCGAGGCGAGGTCGGAGCCAGCGCCGGGTTCGGAATAGCCCTGGCACCAGAAGTCCTTGCCCTCGATGATGCGCGGCAGGTAGTGCGCCTTCTGCTCTTCCGAGGCGAAGGCCATCAGCACGGGCGCGAGCATCGACATGCCGAAGGGCGGGATCGGCAGCGTCTCGGCGCGAGCGCATTCTTCCTGGAAGATGAAGCGCTGCACGGCCGTCCAGCCGGTGCCGCCGTATTTCTTCGGCCAGGCGGGAGCGCCCCAGCCGCGCTTGAACAGGGTGCGTTGCCAGAGGAGGAAATCTTCCTTGGAATACTCGTCGCGCGAGTACTTGCCGCGCAGCTCCTTCGGGTAGTCGTTCTCGAGGAAGGTGCGGACCTCCTGCCGGAACGCGATATCTTCGGGCGCGAAGTGCAGGTCCATGATCGCCTCCTGACGCCGGCAGGGCCGGTCGAGTTACGTAGCGTAAGGTTGGTTACGCCATGTCATTTTAGCGCCCATGCTCTAGTTTACGTCAGGTACGTCAAGCGGTTTTGCCGATGGACGCGAGGTCGCATTGCCGCAACGTCAGGGTGCTACCTGCCCTGAAAAGGCTGTAAGATAAGCATTATGCACACGCCCATAAAAACCCCTTGCGTAAAGGTCTGCGTCGTCGATGGGCAGAGCGGAAACTGCCTCGGATGCGGCCGAACCCTTGGGGAAATCGCCCGTTGGGCTAGATTTACAGATGTGGAGCGGGATCAGGTCTTGGCCTTGCTACCGGCGCGTATCGAATCGCTGAAAGCAGCCGGGAAGCGCTGAAGCGCGGAACGGGCCTGCTGTCCGTTTGTTCTTTGCTAGCTGATTATCTGCTAGGACACGCAAACGCGTGACGTCCCTTGGGGAGTCGGTTTCTGTGAGGAAGGCGCTTCTTCCTGCCCTTGCGCTGTTTGGCGCAGCGGCGCTCGGACTGGTGGCCCTGCGGGACACCATGACGCCGCGCGTGGATGCGAACCCAGCCCTCGCGGAAGAAGCCGAGACAGCGATCGCGTCGCCGAATATCACCTCGCATCAGATTCGCACCGCGTCGCTGCGCAAGGAAGGCGATGGCCACTACTGGGCCACCGCACGCGTCAACAAGATGCCGGTGAAGTTCCTGGTCGACACGGGCGCCAGCCTCGTAGCGCTGACCAAGCGCGATGCGCGGCGTATCGGCATCAACGTCGACAACCTTCAGCGCAACGCCGAAGTGCGCACGGCCGCCGGCCGCGTCCAGGCAGCGACGGCGACGATTGACGAGATAACCATCGACGGCGTGACCGTGAAAAACGTCTCGGCCGTCATCATTGAGGAAGGCCTCGAGCATTCGCTGCTCGGCATGAGCTTCCTCAACCGTCTCGACCGTTGGGATGTGACTCCCGCGGCGATTATCATCGAATAGCTATTCGACGGCGGCCGCTTCGCGCGGGCGAACAGCCGCCAGCGCCTCGTCGAAGATCGCGATCGATTGCGCCCCTCGCGCGCCGGGCGCCTTCTCCGAGAGGATACGCCGCCATTGCCGGGCGCCCGGCCTGCCCGTGAACAGGCCGAGCATGTGGCGCGTGATGGAATGGAGTACAGCGCCTTCCTGCAGGCGGCCGATGATCCACGGACGGAAGTCGAGCGCGGCCTTATCTGCCAGGAGCGGCGCAGAGGCATCGCCAAAGACACGGTGATCGACTTGAAGCAGCAATGCTGGTTCATGATACGCGGCGCGGCCGAGCATGACGCCATCGACGCGCGCAAGCTCGCGTGACGCCACGTCAAGATCGGCGAGACCGCCGTTGAGGATGATCTCCAGCTGCGGATGCGTCCGCTTGAGCTCGGCGACGATATCGTAGTCGAGCGCGGGAATCTCGCGGTTCTCTTTCGGGCTTAGCCCCTTGAGCCATGCCTTGCGAGCATGGACGATGAAAGTGGCCGTGCCAGCCTTCGCCTGCGTCTCCACGAACGAGAACAGGCGATCACGCGGAACGTCGTCATCAACGCCGAGGCGATGCTTTACCGTCACCGGGATTGAGACAGCCTCACGCATGGCTGAAAGGCAGTCAGCCACGAGATCCGGCTCGCGCATCAAGCAGGCGCCGAACGCGCCCGACTGCACGCGCTCTGACGGGCAACCAACATTGAGATTGATCTCGCGATAGCCGAACGCGGCGCCAATACGCGCGGCCTCGGCCAGCTTCTCAGGCTCCGACCCGCCGAGTTGCAATGCGACGGGCTGCTCGATCTCGTCAAAGCCCAGCAACCGCTCACGCTGGCCGTGGATCACAGCATCGGCGGTGACCATCTCCGTGTAGAGCAACGCATGGCGCGATAGGTGGCGATGGAACGCCCGGCAGTTCCGGTCGGTCCAATCCATCATCGGCGCTACGGAGAAGCGGCGGTTGAGGCTCATGTCGGCCGGATCTCTGCCCCAAGGCCGGTCCCCGCGCAAATTCCGGGGCGCGAAAATCCCTCGGGTCTTGAATCCGACTGTATTTCGATATATCTAATCCGTTCGATATATCGGAATGGAGACAAGATAAATGCATCACAGACACTCACACGGATGGGGACACGGCCACCGGTTCATGCGGCGCGGTCGCGGAATGGACGAGGCGTTCGAGGGCCGGCGCGGCCATGGCGGCGGCGGGCGGCATGCCTTGGGGCGGTTCTTCGCCCATGGCGACCTGCGGCTGGTGATCCTTCACCTGATCGCCGAGAAGCGAGAAGCCCCGGCACGGCTACGACATCATCAAGGCGATCGAGGAAAGCGTCGGTGGCGCGTACAGTCCCAGCCCGGGTGTGATCTACCCCACCCTCACCCTGCTGGAAGAACTCGGCTACGTCACCGCGACGGCCGAAGGCTCGAAGAAGCTCTACGAAATCACCGATGAAGGCCGCGCCTTCCTGGACGCAAACCGCGCGACACTCGATGCGCTGGTCAGCAAGATGGCGGAAGCCAGCGGCGGCCGGAACGGGCGCTCGCTCGCGATCATCCGCGCCATGGGAAACCTGAAGATGGCCCTGCGCCTGCGTATGACGAACGGACCGATCAGCGATGAGCAGGCCGACGCGATCGCAGCCGTGATCGACCAGGCGGCCGCCAAAGTGGAAAAACTCTGATGGCTGATACGCTGACTGGCATTTCCTCTCTGGCCCGCATCGAGACGCCAAAAGCGCGCGGGCACCTGATCCAACTCTGCAAGCACTTCGCGCACAAGGCGCCAGCGTCTTTCGCCGACAATCGTGGGAAGATCGAATTCACCGGCGGAGTTTGCGACCTCGACGCCACGAATGAAACCGCGCTCGTTATCGAATGTGCTGCTGCGGACGACACCCTGCTCCGCACAGTGGAGGACCTAGTCGAGCGACACCTGCGCCGCTTCGCCCTCAAGGAAGAGCTGAGCGTCCGCTGGGTGCGGCGCTTCTAGCCGACGACACTATTCTGCAGCCTGCATCCGGTCGCCGCGCGCGTCGTACTTCTTCCGCGCGGCCTCCATCGCAGCCTGGTTTTCGAAAGCCCACCCACCCAGCACGCGGATAGCGTCCTGCAGCGAATGACTGAGCTTCGTAAGCTCGTAGTCCACGCGCACCGCGCTTTTCGATGGCCTCGTTTGGTGGGGACATGCGCTGCAAGCGGCGAGATAGCGGCAACAGAAAGACGCGCGCTTCCGACACGCGCGCGGCTCGTCACACAAAGCGCAGCGTGGGATCGAGTTCCCGATTTCATGCCTTTGTGTGCGTAAATTCTGCCACGAACCGCGTGGCGCGCCCGTGCGTTGATCTCCGCGCAAAGGGAGCAGCACCATGTTGATGCTAACAGGCCGGATCGCCGGAAGACTGGTGAAGGTTGAGGACCACGCGAACTGGCCTGCGGTCGAACTCATCGGCTGCGCAGTGGTCGGCGGCCCATCCGTCCGGTTGGATGCCTTCGAGAACGTCGCCTTCGTGAACTGCGTCTTCCTTTATGACAGCATGGAAGTCGAAGGCCGCGAATGGCTGAGCCTCATGAGCATGGAATGCGTGACGGGACCTGTGAAAGGCCAACGCCCGCCGCACGCCTGATGGCTATTTCCTCGCAGCCTCGACCAGCGCCCTGATCGCCCAGCGGCGCACCTTGCGCGCCTCTCCGTCCGACACCTGCAACACATCCTTGAAGACCACCATCGCTTCGGTGCCGATCACCAGGGCGAGCGCGCGGGTCAGTAACTGATAGTGCGCCGCGCCGAATTCCTTCTTCGAAGAAGCCAGCGCAGCCTCGATGAGCGGCGATCTGCGGTTTTGCCGCCTGGGAAGTTTGCCTCCCTCTTCCACGAGGCTGCGCTGGAGGGATTGGGCCAACATCATCCGGAGACCGGGTTCGTTGGCGAGCATCATCGCTTCGAACGCCGCATCGACCCTGTCGATGCGGGCGATCGCGTCATTGGGCGGAGCGCCGCGCAGGACGTCTTCCGCACTCGGTATCGCCACATCGAGCGCCGCCTCGACAAGCAGGGCGTCGATCGACGGGAAATACCGGTACGCCGTCGCCCGCGAGACCAGAGCTTCTTCCGCCACATCCTCGAGCGAGGGCTTGCGGCCCTGACGCATCAGGCGTGTGGCGGCGTCGAGCAGGTCCTTGCGGGTCCTGCGGCGCTGGTTGGGACGTCCGGCGGTGTCGGCCATGGAAAACTCTACTGGGGCAGTTGCTGCAGGATCGCCGCGAGATCGATCCAGACATTCTCGCGCCTGATCTCGCCGGCCGGTGTAAACTCAACGACGTGCAGGAGACGGAAGGCCAGCGGACGGTTGCGCCCTTCGAGTCCGAACGGACGGCCTGGCGCCTTCCCGCTCCATTGCGATTCATCGACCATGAAATCTTCGCCGTAATACCGGCGAATGGTCTCGAACTTCGAATCCGATAGATCGGCGAAGAGATTTTCGTAGAACCCGCGTGCGGCGTCGCGCCCGTGGGTCGGGCCGGTCGGGTAGCCGACGATGTCGTGTTCGACATTGCGGTCGAGCGTGGCGAGCACACCATCGACATTGTCGTCGGCTTCGAAGCCGAAATGCTCGTCCATCTTCTGGTCCATCTGTCTGCGTGTCAGCGCCATTATGTGTCTCCTGTGCAGCGGATGCCACAACACTTAATGCGACTTTTGTCTCATTGCAATACTTGTGTCTACTTTTGTTTCATACCGCAGCGCCCGGCAATGAGGCCGGATTGGCGCCCAATTTGTCGGATAATTAGTCCTGGTAACCCCGCCAGCCGCCATCGCGACCACGTAGGCGGATGCGGCCATCCTCGGTCTCGACGTCCGCGGGAGTGGCAAGCGCCTTCGACACACCGCCCGGAATGTCGATCACATAGTGAGGTTGCGCGAGGCCCGATACGCGGTCGCGCAGCTCGCGCACCAGCGCCTGTCCCTGCTCCACCGTCGTACGGAAATGCGATGTCCCCGGCGCCAGATCGGCATGATGCAGGTAATAGGGCCGGATCCGCGCCTCGACGAGGCCGCGCATCAGCTGCTCGAGCGTGTCAATGTTGTCGTTCACGTCCTTCAGGAGGACGGACTGGCTGAGCAGCGGGATCCCCGCATCGATCATCCGCGCACACGCCGCACGCGCGGCAGGCGTCAGCTCGCGCGGATGGTTGCAGTGCACGGCGACATAGACCGCCTTCGACGAGCTGCAGATCGCGGCAGTGAACTCGTCCGTGATGCGGTCGGGATCAGCGACCGGCATCCGCGTATGCCAGCGGATCACTTTCACATGCGGGATCGCCTCCAGCTTCCGTGTCAGCGCTGCCGCGCGCCGCGCTGACAGCATGAACGGATCGCCGCCCGTCACGATGACTTCCCAGATTTCCGCGTGAGCGCGGATATAGGCAAGCGCCGCTTCGACTTCGGCCGGCGACAGGTTCCCGTCCTTCTCCGGTCCGACCATCTCGCGCCGGAAGCAGAAGCGGCAATAGACCGGACAGACCGACACGGCCTTCAGCAGCACGCGATCCGGGTAGCGATGGACGATCCCTTCCACCGGCTCGTGGGTCTTGTCGCCGATCGGATCAGGCAGTTCTTCCGGCCGCACATCCAGTTCGGCTCGCGACGGCACGAACTGCCGAGCAATCGGGTCCGCCGGATCGGCCCGCTCGATCAAGTCAGCCAGCGAAGGCGTGATCGACGTTGCATAGGCCGCCGTCACCTCTGCAAGCTCCCCAGCATCATGCACCAGTCCGGCCGCAACGAGATCGTCGGCGGTGCGCATGGTTCTTGCGCTGGGCGAAAGGTGAATGAGACGGGTCAAACTGGCCTCGGGGCTGCGCGCCTCTATCCCGGCTTAGTTACGTCTGTCCAGCAGCAGGCCCAGTTCGTCGACTGCCTGGGCCGCCCGTTCGTCCACACCCTGTTCCCGCAGGATGCTGGCGAACACCTGAGCCGCGCGTGGAGCGGTGTCGCACTGGGACAGGGCATCGCTGACTTCCGGCCAGAGGTCGGACATGAAGTCGGTCGCCAACGTGATCACGCCAGCGGCCGTCAGGATCAGAGTCGGGATGCCGCTGGAGGCGTCACCCGCGCCGGCCTTCGCGAACAAGGCCGAGGCGTTGCGGGCGTCACCGAACTGCTTCTCGTGGTCGCGCACGAACTCGCCGATGAAACGCTCGGTCTTCCAGTGGACCCACTCAGACGTGCAGGGTTCCGGCATCGAGGCGCAACCGCTGATGCCCAGCGAACTTCCGCCAATCAACAAGGCGGCGAAACCTGCGGCGATGATGCGTTTCATGGTCGCTCCTGTTGTCGCTCTGCTCATGACTTAAACCGGCGGCGTCCAGAGTACATCTGCGATCCGCCGCGCGCCTGTAGCCAGCATCACTAGCCTATCGAAGCCGAGCGCCACGCCGCTGGCCGCCGGCATGTGTTCCAGAGCCGCAAGAAACTCCTGATCCAGCGGATAGCGCTCGCCATAGGTCGCCTGCTTCACGTCCATTTCGGCTTCGAACCGGCGACGCTGCTCGGCCGCGTCTGTCAGCTCTCCAAACCCGTTCGCCAGCTCCACACCACAAGCATAAAGCTCAAACCGCTCAGCAAAGCGGGCATCTCGCGTTAGAGGCCGGGCGAGAGCGGCCTCCTCCGATGGGTACTCGCAGAGCAGCGTCAAACGCCCTCGCCCCAGCTTCGGCTCGATGCGCTCGACCAGAACGCGGCTGAACAGGTCAGACCAGCTGTCATCTTTGACCACGCGTATGCCGATCGTCCGCACCGCATGCGCCATCGCATCCCGTTTGCCCAGCGTGGCCTCAAGATCGATCCCGGCATGCACCGCAAACGCATCGACCAGCGTCAGTCGCTCTGGCTCGGCGTTCGGATCGCATTCCATGCCGCGCCAGGACAACGCCGCCCGCCCGATTTCGCGCAGCGCCAGCCGGCATAGCTCCACACAGTCCGCCATCACGGCGTCATAGGGTTCGCCTGCCCGATACCATTCCAGCATGGTGAATTCGGACGAATGCAGCGGCCCAGCCTCACCATTCCGGTAGACACGGGCGTAGTCGAAGATCTTCGTTTCCCCGGCCGCGAGCAGTTTCTTGGACGCGAACTCTGGCGACGTGTGCAGGTAGAGCGGCCGCCGTGTCCCATCCTCGCCCACCCAATCGGCGCGAAAGCCATGCAGGTGAGCCTCGTTCCCGGGTGAGACCTGCAACGTCCCACACTCCACCTCGGTGAAGCCCTGCGCCCTGAACCACGCCCGCGCGCCATCCCGGATACGTCCCCGCCCCTCCAGGAAGGGCCGGCGGTCGGCATGGGAATCCCTGCTCCACCAAGGCGTTGGCTTAACCAAACAAGGCTCCAAAGGCCGCACACAGCCGGGCTTGGCCGCCACGGCGGCTCATTGTATGACCGCGCCGCTTCAACAGGTTCCCGGCGGCCGAGCCATACTCCGCCGCTCCTCCAAAGACAAAGGCGGCTTACCGTGGTCAAAGTCATCGCCAGCGACGTGCGCAAGGGCAATGTTCTAGAGGGCGAGGACGGACAGCTCTACACCGTCCTGAAAGCCGAAACCTATCGCCCGGGCAAAGGCACGCCGACCGCCACGATCGACATGCGTCGCATCTCGGACGGCGTGAAGGTCGTCGAGACCTACAAGACGACGGACCAGCTCGAGCGCGCCTTCGTCGAAGAGGTGAAGCACCAGTACCTCTACAAGGACGACCAGCTCTACGTGTTCATGAACCCGACCAACTACGAACAGGTCATGGTTCCGGCAGACATGCTGGGCGACAGCGCTGCCTATCTCGGCGAGAACATGGAAGTTCACCTCCTCATGTTCGACGGCAAGCCTGTTTCGATCGAGCTTCCGCAGCGCGTGACGCTTGAGATCACCGAGACCGAGCCGGTCGTGAAGGGCCAGACAGCTTCGGGCTCGTACAAGCCGGCGAAACTATCGAACGGCATCCGCGTGATGGTCCCGCCGCACATCGGAACGGGCACGCGCATCATCGTATCGACCGAAGACGGCTCTTACGTGGAACGCGCCAAGGACTGATCGTCCTCAGTCCTTCCTCGCTTTTTTCGCGGCTTTCCTTGCCGGCTTCGCGGTCGGCTTCTTCGACGTGTTCACCGCGACCGCCGCGCGTATCAGCGCCTGGAATGCCTTCTCGTCGATTTTCTCGCCCCGGCGAAAATCGATCGCGCGACGCGTGGCGCCTGCCAGGCTCGAATTGAAAAGCTTCGACGGATCCGCAACCGAGGCCCCCTTGGCGAACGTCGTCTTCACCACGGCCTTGTAGGTCTCGCCGGTGCAGATGATCCCATCGTGCGACCACACGGGGATGCCCCACTTCCACTCCTCGACCACATCCGGGTCGGCCTGCCTGATCAGCGCTCGGATCCTCCCCAGCGTCTCGCCGCGCCAGTCGCCCAGCTCTCTGATCGCCGCATCGATCAGTTTCTCGGGCGCCTCGCCACCCGTATCCTTCATCGCGCCCTTCTTCATGTCCGGGTTTTCTTCCTACATCTTCTCGAGCGGCAGCCTGCTGGCCTGCTTCACCCAGGCTGCGAACTGCTTCTCGTCGAACCCATTCTCGCGGATATCAAGATAGCGCACATGCTTCTGCTTCGACGTCCCCGGCGGTAACGGATCAAGCTCGGCGCCCCGGAAGAACGCCACCTTCACGTACTTCGAAAAGACATGAAGGCTGAGGAACCAGCCCTTCCCCTCGAAGCCATAGAACGGCGAATTCCACTTCACCGCCTTGTAGACCCCCGGCACAGCCTTCATGATGACCGCATCGACCCGGCGGCCGATGTCGCGTTTCCAAGCCGGCATCGCGGCGATGTAGGCCTGCACCGGCGCATCGCCACAAGCCTTCGCGATTTGCGGATTGCCGCCTGACAGCAGCTTCGGCTTCGTCGCTAACTTCGCTACAATCTTCTTTGCAGTCTTCCCCGCCGCCTTGGTCATCGCCTACCCTCCGGCGCGCCGGCGGCACCACCTTGCGGCGTAAGGCAGGATGAACATATAGATGCCCGAGATCGCCAGAAAAGCCAGCGGCAGCAACGGCGCATAGGACATCCACATCACCGGCTCCTTCTGCGCCAGTGCGATCGTTGTCGCGATCACAGCAAGAACGAACACCGCAGACACCCAGCGGTGGAACTGTCTGATCCAGTTGTTCATCGTAACCTCCCCGATGACGCCGAAGATCTCAGCCCTCGCGCGCCACAACCTGTTCCAGTTTGTCGAACATCTGTTGCCACCCCGCCTGAGCGCCGCCGAAGGCCTGCCTTTGTGTCAGCCGGAAGCCCGCTTGCTCGACCCGCAAATGCGTGCCCTTGCCCGACGGCGTAAGCGTGAATGTCACCACGCTCGTCAGCCGATAGGCGTCATCGTCATGGTTGAAGTTCCAAGTGTACGACAGCGACTTGTTCGGCTCGATCGTCAGCACCTCGCAATCGAGCACGCCGCCCCAGTCACCTCGCAGGTTGAACTTGTGGCCGACCGCTGGCTTGAAGTCGTTCTTCATCAGCCAGTGCTCCATCAGTTGCGGCTGAGTCAGCGCACGCCACAGCTTCTCCGGCGGATGCGCAATCTCGCGTTCGATGACGACAGAGCGTGTTTCGGTCGCGCCGCTCATTGGTCCATCCTTTTCAGAAGATCTTCGAGATCGTCGAGCCGGCTTTCCCAGAACACCGACATCCGGCTCGTCCAGTCGACTAGCGGGGCAAGCGCCCGAACCTGCGCGCTGTAATGCGTCTGGCGTCCCTGATGTCGTCCGCGCACCAACCCGGCCTGCTTCAGCACGCCAAGATGCTTCGATACCACCGGCTGCGAGACGCCGGCCCGCTCCGTCAGCGCCCCGACCGTCTTTTCCCCTTCGCGGCACAGCCGCTCGAAGATTGCGCGCCGCGTCGGGTCGGCGAGCGTCCGGAAAAGAACATCATGGGCCCTGGACATGCGGAACTCATACCCCGTTGGCTATGAGTCGACATATAGCCGAACAGGTATGGATTTAGTCAAGTGGTATTCGGCCTGAATTTCAGCCGAACGTTCGGGAAAGCCTAGTTCGGGGCCGCCGGCTTGGGCGGATCCTTCATCTCCGGTCCGATGAATTCGCTCTCGATCACGAGGGTCACCTCGTCACTCACGCCCATGTTCGAGCCTTCTTTCGGCACGCCGCCGCCAATCCCGAAGGCAGACCGCTTGAACACGCCGTGAGCCGAAAAGCCGATACGCGCACGCGGCTCATAGACGTGGCCTTCATAGCCGCCATTATAGGTCGTGCTCAGCGTCACCGGCTTGGTGACGCCATGCAACGTGAGATCACCCGTCACGTCCGCCGTGTTCGGCCCTGTCATCTTGATCTTGGTCAACTTGAAGGTGATCTGCGGGAAGCGCTTGGCATCGACATACTGTTCGCCGCGCAGCTCGTCCTGGAACCCCGCCGGCGGCGCATGCACCGTCAACGAAGCCGGATCGATCGCCGCCGTAAGTGTCGCCGCCGTCGGATTGGCCGGATCAAGCTTCAGCTCCGCCGAGAACGTATCGAACCACGCCGTGAAGTTGGAGAAGCCAAGGTGAGCGACCTTGAACATGAAGGTCGAATGGGCCGGATCGAGCTTGTAGTCACCCGCTGGAATCTTCTCGATAGACGGCGCCGGCGCCGTGTCGCTCACCCGCGCAGCCGACACCCACGCACTTGCTTCGGGTTCCTTGGCTACCGGCTTGTCGGCGATGAGGCCGCCATCCGACGTTGGCGAGCATGCCCCGATCGTCAGGGCAATCATCGCCACAGGTCCCAACCGTTTCAGCATGATGGTCTCCGCTTTTCCCGTCAGCAGTTTCTCCGGCTGAACATAGTTGCAATCACGTGGCCTTCCATCCCAGTCGGGAAGTATCCGGGAACCATGACCGATTTTCCATCTATGACGCAGCGCCCTAGTCGCCGGCCTCAATGGCTTCGGCCGCTTCCTCGTTGAGCGCCTTGGCCTCCTTGCGGGGCGTGACCAGCGGCGCAGGCTGGGTCGTGGCGATGTTCCCGCGCATCAGCGTCATTCCAGCGCCCAGGCCGCCGGCGATCTGCATCTCCAGCCGCTGCTCGTCGCGACGACGAACATCGAGCACCAGCTCATCGGCTTCAGCCTCATCCACGCCGAGATCGACAAGCACCCGCTGGCTGAACACCAGCGCGGATTCCAGCGTCTCGCGCAGCTGGTAGTCCACTCCTGCCTTGATGAGGCGTAGCGCATGCCCGCGATCGAATGCCCGCACGAACAGCTTGGCGTGCGGGAATTCCGATTTCACGAGTTCAACGATCTTGTCGGCCGCTTCCTGCTTCTCGACGCACACAAGGATCGCCTCCGCGGTCGCGGCGCCCGAGGCGCGCAGCACGTCAAGCCGCGTTCCATCGCCATAGTAGACCTTGAACCCGAACTGTCCGGCGGCCCGGATCATCTCGACATCGATCTCGATGATCGACACGTCGATCCCCTTTGCCAGCAGCGGCTGCGAGACCACCTGCGCGAAACGGCCGAAACCCACGAACAGCACGCGCCCGTGGAGATCAGAGGCCTCCTCGATGCCATCCATCGACTCCCTCTCGGCCGGCATGAGTTTATCGACAAGAATGACGACCAGCGGCGTCAGCGCCATCGACAGGATCACCACAGCCGTCATGCCTGCCGCCGTCCGGGCGTCCATCACGCCCGCGGCCAGCGCCCCCGCATAGAGCACGAAAGCGAACTCCCCACCCTGCGCGAACTGGCTGGCGCGATGCAGCGCCTCACGATGTGCGGCCCGGAACAGGCGCGCCACCGCATAGATGCCCAGCGACTTCACCAGCATGAACGACACGACGCCCAGACCGATCAGCTGCCAGTCCTGCACCACTAGGCCGAGGTCGAGCGACATGCCCACGCCAAGGAAGAACAGGCCCAGCAGGATGCCGCGGAACGGTTCAACGTCCGCCTCGAGCTGGTGACGGAAGGTCGATTCAGACAGCAGTACGCCAGCGAGGAACGCGCCCATCGCCATCGACAGGCCGCCCCACTGCATGAACAGCGCGGCCCCCAGCACAACCATCAGCGCCGCCGCCGTCATCACCTCGCGCGCACCGCTGCGGGCCAGTAGGCCGAACATCGGGTTCATCAGGTAACGTCCCGCCACGAACACCAGCAGCACAGATCCGGCCGCGATCCCGAATGTCTGCCACCAGGGCGCTGTATGCGTGACCGGATGCACACCTGGCGTCGCCGTCGCCAGGATCGGCACCAGCGCCAGCAGCGGGATGATCATCAAGTCTTCGAGCAGCAGGATCGCCATCGATCGCTGTCCGGCGGGTGATGACACCTCGCCCTTGTCCTCCATCATCTTCATGATGACGGCGGTGGACGACAGCACGAAGCCGAACGCCCCGATCACGGCCGCCCGCCAAGGCAGGCCGAACGCGATGCCAACGCCGGACAGCAGTCCGCCGCAGACCAGGACCTGCGCCAGCCCAAGCCCGAAGATGTCCCGCCGCATGACCCACAGCTTCAGGGGCCGCATCTCGAGGCCGATGAGGAAGAGGAACATCACAACGCCGAATTCGGCCACGTGCAGCACGGCCGCCGGATCGCCGATCAGCTTGAGGACGTACGGCCCCACGACCACGCCGGCCGCCAGATAGCCCAGAACCGAGCCCAGTCTCAGAAGCCGGAAAAGCGGAACCGCGATTACGCCCGCAGCCAGCAGGGCGACTGCCAGCCCAAGGTCAGTTCCGCTCGTTCCGTGATCCATGCCCGCTCCAGCCGCCCCGGCCGGGCGCATGACCCCTCATGCGCTGGACCGCCGCGACGGGCAAGCCGGATGCTGGCTCACCTCAGGCGCTTTTCGAATTCAGCGAAGTAGGTATCGGCGTTGGCGGCCAGCTGCTGCTCCATCTTCCGGAACACGGCCAGCACCTCCTGCCCCGTCTTCGTGACAACGGCGCCGCCACCCTTCCGGCCGCCGGTGGACGATTCGACGAGGGGCTTCTTGAAGTCCTTGTTCATGGCGTCGACCAGCTGCCAGGCGCGCGAATAGGACATCTCCATCGCCTTCGCGGCCTTCGAAATCGATCCTTCGGACGCGATGTGTTCGAGCAATTCTGCCTTGCCCGGTCCGAACGCCCGCTCGCCCCGCGCAATCAGCCGCGCTGTGATCCGTATCGAAGCCATGAACGCCTCCCTTGGCGCCATCGAAGCAAGACCGACCAAAAGCGCAAGCCTTTACTGCTCAGGCCATCAGTCGCCGCGCCTTCGACAGCCGCTCAACGCCGCGGTCGAGCGTTGCATCCGACTTGGCGAAGCACAGCCGGACCAGCGAGGTTTCCGGCGGGCTCGCATAGAACGCCGAGAACGGAATCGTCGCGACGCCGCACTCCTTCACCGCCCGCACGGCGAAATCCGCATCGCCCATGTCGATGCCCGACGCGCGCAGGTCGATACCCATGAAATAGGTCCCCGCCGATGCCAGTATTCTGAATCCCTCCTGTTTCAGCGCTGTCGCCAGCCGGTTCCGCGCGCGCACCAGCTGCTGCCGCATCCCGTCGAAATGCTCCTGGGGTTTGATAAGCCCGAAGGCGACGGCCTGCTGCAGGTTTGGAGGCGTCGTGAAGGTGAGGAACTGGTGCGCCTTGGCGAACGCTTCGGTCAGTTTCGGAGCTGCACAGGCGAAGCCCACCTTCCAGCCCGTCATCGAGAACATCTTGCCAGCGGAGCCGATCTTGATCGTCCGATCGCGCATGCCTGGCGCAGCCAGCATCGATTGATGCGCCGCCCCGTCGAACACGCAATGCTCCCATACTTCGTCCGAGATCGCGACGCAGTCATGCTTCACACACTGCTCCGCGATCAGCGCGAGATCGTCTGCATCCAGCACGCTGGCCGATGGATTGAGGGGTGTGTTCAGCACGACCGCCCGTGTCTTGTCGTTAAACGCCGCCGCGAGCTCTTGCGGATCAATCCGCCAGTGCGGCGGTTTCAGCCGCACGAACCGCGCGGTTGCTCCCGCCCGCCGCAGCATTGGCAAATAGCTGTCGTACATCGGCTCGAACAGTACGACCTCGTCGCCCGGCGAAAGCACACACAGCAGCGCCGCAGCCAACCCCTCGGTTGCGCCGGAGGTCACTGTCACTTCCGCCTTCCAGTCCAATGCGACGCCCTGCAGCCGCCCGTAATGCTCGGCTACGGCCTCGCGCAGAGCCGGAACGCCACGCATCGGCGGATACTGGTTGGGCCCGGTCATCACAGCCTCGGCCGCCCGGCGCCGGATATCTTCCGGTCCGTCCCATTCCGGAAAGCCCTGCCCAAGATTGACAGCGTTGGTCTCGCGCGCCAGCCCCGACATCACGTCGAAGATCGTATCCGGCAGGGAAGCATAGAGCGGGTTCATGCGCCTGCCTTGAAGGGGCGTACATGTTTCAGCGAAGGGATTTTGCCGCGCACCTCGTCGACCTTCGACAAATCCAGCGTGGCCGTGATGAAGCCCGGATCGACGCCCGCTTCTGCAATGATCTCGCCCCACGGATCAATGATCAGCGAGTGCCCGAATGTCTCTCGGCCATCCTGGTGCCTGCCGCCCTGCGCTGGGGCGATGACATAACATCCTGTCTCGATCGCCCGCGCCCGCAGCAGGACATGCCAGTGCGCCTCGCCCGTGATCTTCGTGAAGGCGGCAGGTACAGCGATCACCTTCGCTCCGCTCCATGCGAGTTGCCGGAAGAGATCAGGGAAGCGCACGTCATAGCAGACCGTCATACCCAGCGGCCCGGCCGGAAGCTGGGCCACCACCGCCTCGCTTCCCGCCGCGAAGCTGTCGGACTCGCGATAGATGTTGCCGGCGTTAAGCTGCACGTCGAACATGTGGATCTTGTCATAGCGCGCCTTCACGGCTCCATCTGGTCCGATCAGGAAACTCCGGTTGGCGCATTTGCCGGCCGTCACACGGATCGCGATTGATCCGACCAGCAGTGTGACGTTCAGATCCTTCGCCAGCTGGCGAAACGCCCTAAGGCCGGGATCGGCCTCCTCCGTCGTCGATTTCTCCCACACAGCTCCCGGCTTGCGGTCAAGCAGCGTGGTCATCTCCGGCGTGGCGATCAGCTCTGCGCCGGTACCGGCCGCCTGGCGGATCAGGGCGCTGGCCGAGCTGACATTCTCGGCCACGTCCAATCCGGATCGCATCTGGACACAGGCCACCCTGAACTGGGACATCGCGCGCGCCTCTCCTGACCCATTAACATCTCGCCAACCATGCCTTGCGGCAACTCGCCCATCGCGATGGCTCAAGGTCTTGTTTACAAAGAGCGATTGTAGTTAAATCGTTCCACTCGCCTGTCATGAGACGTCTGTGTAACAGGCTCCCTTCCCGGCATGCAGATTGCTGGTTCTGCCAGAGAATCATACCACGCTCTGCGGTCCCGCGGCCGCGCAAGCACGTCTAGCGAACGACGAGATCGCCTCGAATGAGCACGGCAACCTCAGGATCAGCGGGTCGCCCCCCCGCCGAACAGACCGCCGGCTTCCGCCGCCAGCGGTTGTACTCGCTCCTGAACTATACGCGCTATACCGACCCCGCCGCGCTGTTCCTGTGGGTGTTCTCGACCGTCTTCGGTTACCCGATCCTTGCGCCGATCCGCTATTTGGTCGCTGGTTACTTCGCCGCGATGCTGATTCTACTCGGGCGACAAATGGGGCCTGCCGTCGTCCGCGCCTGGCCGCTGTTCATCCTTCCCGTGCTCTGCACCATCTCCTCAGTCTGGGCGATCGACGTCGCCGACGCCCTGCGCAAGGGCATCGGCCTGGCGATGACCGGGCTTGTGGCGATCTATGTGGCGTCCCGGCTGTCTGGACGGCAGATACTGATCGCTTACTTCGCGGTTGAAGCGATGGCCGCGATGTTAAGTTTTGTATCGCCAGCCCGCGACCCGAGCGGCGCATGGATCGGCATCTTCGACCAGAAGAACTTCTTCGCGATCCAGATGTTCGTCCTCTATGGCGCCTCTGTCGGCATCATGCTCGACCGCGGACAGGCGGGATGGCTACGCGTCGCCGCAATTGTAATTGGCGCGCTGGCGGCGTTCCTGATCCTGATGGCGAAATCCGGCACCACGACGATCATGATGCTGGTGGTTACCGTCCTGATATTCGGGCAGGCGCTGGTATGGAATCCAATCGGCAGGATCCGCTACGCACGGCTGTTCCTTGCGCTGATAATGGTCATCATTGGTTTGATCGGCTCGCTTATCGTGTTTGGCCTCCTGCAGCTCGACCTGAAGGAAGAAATTCTGACCGCACTCGGCAAGGACTCGACGCTGACCGGGAGGACCTATCTCTGGGAGATCGCCCAGCGCATCATGGCCGAACATCCACTGACGGGCGTGGGCGCCAACAGCTTCTGGCGCGCGGAACTTGGTCCGGCGAACTCGATCGCGGAGTACTTCTACTACCCGAAATTCATGGGGTTCAGCTTCCATAACTCCTACTATGAAAATGGCGTGGCCTATGGGTATCCCGGCTTCTACGCCGCGATCTTCGTTGCGGGGTGGGCGCTGTTCATGGCCACTCGCACATGGCTGACCAGCCAGACGATCCTGAATGCCACGTTCCTCGTGTTCGCGGTGGCGGTTGTGATCCGCACGAACAGCGAAGCCGACCTGGCCGGCGAGTTTTCGGGTACAACCGTCATGCTGTTCATCGCGGCATGCCGGCGCCAAAATCGCGACAAGCCCGCGCCCGGCATCGTCCAACCAGCTCGTGTAGCTCACGCATGAGTGACATAGACGTCAGCGTCATCGTCGCGACGTGGAAAGCAGCTGCGTTCGTCGAGCGATCGATCGGCTCTGCGTTGGCATCGACCGGCGTTTCGGTCGAGGTAATCGCGGTCGACGACGCGTCGCCTGACGGCACCTTCGCGAAACTCCAGCAACTCGCTGCCTCGGACGGTCGCATCAAGATCGAGCGCCTGACCAAGAATTCGGGTCCCTCCGTCGCCCGTAACCGTGCGATCGACATGGCCAGCGGCCGTTACATCGCCATCCTTGATGCGGACGATGAAGTCGAGCCCGGCCGGTTTGCTACTCTTGTTGCACACGCTGACAGCGCCAAGGCTGACATCGTCATCGACAACATGCAGGAAGTCGATGAACAAGGAAATCCGCACAGCTCCGAGCCTTTCCTGAAGTCGGAAGAGTTTAAGCACGCGCGCGAGATCGGCCTCAAAACCTGGATCGCATTCAACCAGCCGCTCGCCGGGGGCGACTGCCTTGGCTACCTCAAGCCGCTGATCCTACGCTCCAAGCTGGACGAACTCGATATCCGCTACGATGCGGACCTCCGCAACAGCGAGGACTACTATCTTGTCGCTCGCCTCGTCGCCGCAGGAGCTCGCATGAGCTACCTGCCTGAGCCGGGTTACCGCTATACGCGGTCAGCAGGATCGATTTCTTATCGGCTCAAGCCGGAAAACACGCGCGCCCTCGTCGAGGCGGAAGCTCGCTTCCAGTCCGAGTTCAAAAGCCGTCTCTCTCCAGACGAAGCCTCCGCCCTGGCTCGTCGTGCCCGCGGCCTGCGCAACCTGCATCAGTTCGTCAGCGCGATCGATGCCGTGCAGAAAAGGAAAGTCGGTTATTTCCTCAGCTTGATGGCGTCAGACCTTCAAGCCACTTCCTACACGCTCAGCATGTTTGCGAAGATCGCTGCCGGTAAGATCCTGAAGCGCAAGCTGGTCTGATGCGGCCTAGCGTTTTGGCGCCGTGAAGATGTCGCTGCATTGCCTACCCGTCCGCCCTATCGGTACATGCGACATGCAGCTGTAGAATGCGTCAGCGCTGTCGAAATCGGGCGTACCGACCCACTCTTCGGTCGAACGGGCGCCTGTCAGGATGCTAGCGATAACCCTGCTCGAATTCGCAGGTATGCCGATGGAGGATGATCGCGCCGTAACCTCGCGCACCTTCTCGCCGTCGACATACCAGGCGATCGAGTCGGGCATCCACTCAAACGCGTAGAGATGCTCCGCCTTTGAGGCATCGAACCAGAGCTCGACATTCTTCGGCTCATTGCGGCCGTCGACAAAATAGTTGAGATGGAGCTCACGCGGCTTTCGCCCGACGATTTCGAAGTCGATCTCCATGTGGGGATCGCCAAACATGTTGCTTGTATGGGTGAAGAAGGCGGACAAGGCGCCGACAGCGTCGGAGGCGCGCATCACCACTTCATAACGGCCATAGCCGTAGAACCCGCGCTGCTGGAACTCTCCCACGGTATAGGGCTTGTCCCCATCCTTGGAACGCCGAGCTATCAGTGACATCCCCTGCTGACCGAACACCACGTTCTCGAACCGGAACGCCGTGAGGACGTCGTGGTTGTCGACGTCGAAGTGAGAGATGTACTGCGTCTTCGGATGGAAGCCCTCGCTCAAGTCAATGAAGAATGCGCCGCCGGGCGGATTACCCGCGGTTGCAGGCTGCGGAGGCGCCGGCTCGCCGGCCTCCTGCGCTTCGGCCGAAAGGAGGCAGCCGGTCATAGCTGGGATGATCGGCAATCCAGAGATCTCCGCCATGAATAAACAAGTGAATGCGCGCCCCGCCCACCCCGGCGACATGCGATTGCCTCTGCTGGACCCGATCCAGGATACATCCCCCGGTCGTGAAAAAACTCAATGCATTACATCTTGTGAGCGAACCGGCGGTATTGGCGCATTGCGTAGCGTCGTCAGGGCGCTAATCCTGCCTGCCATTGTCCGGGACTCACCAGCCGAGCGTGGGACCGAGCGGGAGGAGAGCCAACATGATCAACCGCAAGATTGCGGGCGGCGCGGCCGTGACCGTGCTCGCAGCATTGCTGGCTTTTGCCTGCACGCTTCCGCCACGACCTGAGGGTTCGTCACAATCGGCCGCCGCCGCGCATACATCCTACGACGCCACCAAATGGACCTACTGGGGCGGCGATCCCGGCCAGACGCGCTATGCGCCGCTGAACCAGATCAACCTCAACACCGTGAACCGCCTGAAAGTCGCCTGGCGCTGGACGGCCGACGCCTCGTCCGATCCCGGCTCCGCCAACTACAAGTCCAGCCCCCTGCTTGATGATGGCATACTGTACATTCCGTGGGTCAACCACGGCATGGCTGCTATCGACGCTGGCACCGGCAAGACGCTGTGGACGTTCGAACCTCAACCGGCCGACATCGGCGGCCGAGGCCCCTCGCTCGCCCTCCGTTCGCTGGCCTACTGGACCGATGGCGTTGAGAAGCGTGTCTTCCACAATTCCGGTGACGGCCGCCTGATTGCGGTCGATGGCAAAACCGGAAAGCCCGCTGCTGGTTTCGGCAAGAACGGTTGGATCAACCTTCGCGAAGGCATCATCGATGGCACGCAGGCGACTGATGTCGGCTCGGTGTCTCCGGCGATCGTCATCGGCGACATAATCGTCGTGCAGGTGATCCCCGCCGGCTCGCGCAACAAGGAGGGTGCGCCGGGCAAGATCCGCGGCTTCGATGTGCGTACGGGCAAAGTCATCTGGAGCTTCAATCCCATCCCCCGCACGGGCGAACCCGGCAGCGAGACCTGGGAAAATGGAAGCAACGAATACAGCGGCCAGGCCGGCGCCTGGTCGATGATGAGCGCCGACCCGCAGCTCGGCTATGTCTATGTCCCGCTCGAGACGCCCACCAACGAGTTCTACGGCGGCCAGCGCCTCGGCAACGGCCTCTATGGCGAAAGCCTCGTCTGCCTCGATGCGAAGACCGGCAAGCTGGTCTGGCACTACCAGATCGTCCACCACGGCCTGTGGGACTATGACCTGCCCGCCGCGCCGATCCTCCACGACATCCGCAAGGACGGCAAGACGATCAAGGCCGTCACCTTGCTCACCAAGCAAAGCATGACGTTCGTGTTCGACCGCGCCACCGGCAAGCCCGTGTGGCCGATCGAGGAACGCCCCGTCCCCGGCTCCAACATCCCCGGCGAGCGCCCCTCACCGACGCAGCCCTTCCCGACCAAGCCGGAATCCTTCCTGCGCCTCGGTTATGACGAGAGTGACCTGATCGATTTCACGCCAGCCCTGCGCGAGGAAGGCAAGAAGATCGCGTCGCAGTACACAAAAGGCCCGCTCTATACGACGCCGACCGAGATCACCGCCAACAACAAGGGCACCTGGATCTATCCGGGCACAGGCGGCGGCCCCAACTGGAACGGCGCGGCCTTCGATCCCGACACGCACATCCTTTACACGCCCGTGCGTCTCAAGCCGCAATTCGCCGGCATCAGGAAGGGCGATCCCAAGACCACCAACATGGACTATTACGGCGGCGGCGGCGGCGCGCCTATCAACGGGCCGCAGGGCCTGCCCATTCTCAAGCCGCCCTACTCCGAAGTCATCGCCACCAACATGGACAGGGGCGAACACATCTGGCGCACCCCCATCGGCGACGCCGACGACTTTGTGAAGAACCATCCGGCGCTCAAGGGCCTCAACCTCGACTTCTCGAAGATGGGCAAGTTCGACGTTCGGCCTAGCCCGCTGCTGACCAAAGAGCTCCTGTTCCTCGGCGAGTCCGGCAATATCGGCGGCGGCTCTGGCGGCCCGATGTTCCGCGCCTATGACAAGCGCAGCGGCAAGGTGGTGTGGGAGGGCAAGATGCCGAACCTCGTCACTGGCGCGCCGATCACCTACGAACTCAAGGGCCGGCAATACATTGTCTTCACCGTCTCCAAGCGCGGCGAGCCTGCTGAGATGGTGGCTCTCACCCTCGACGGCGCCAGCGAGAACGGAGCGGCTCCAGCCGGCGGCGTCCCGCTCGCGGCCGCTCCGCCCTCGACGCGGACAGCCGCCGCTGCGATTACGGCGACGCCCGAAGAGCTGGCGCTTGGCAAGACCAAGTTCGACGGTCTCTGCGCCGGCTGTCACGGCCCCAACGGCGCCGGCATGGCAGGCAGCAGCGCCCCGCCCCTAACCGGCCGCACCGACCACGCCAACATCGCCCGCGTGATCGCACAGGGCCAGGGCGAGATGCCCGCCCTCGCCGCCATGTTCACGGCGCCGGAGATGGATGCGATCGCCAAGTATGTCGTGAAGTCACTCGGGCCGAAGGAGCGCGCCGGCCGCCCGCCGCCAAGCGACGACTGAGGCTCAACCGCCGGGAAGACGCTGAAATCAGGTGATATTGGCCCTGAACAGCGCCCGTTGCCCTATGGGAGCGAGGCGCCTATAAGGGCGCTCCTGATTTGGCGGAGCGTGGCGCAGCCCGGTTAGCGCACCAGTCTGGGGGACTGGGGGTCGTGGGTTCGAATCCCGCCGCTCCGACCATTCAGGGTGACTTGCCAGAGTTGGGATTTCGGGCGGTTAGCTCAGCTGGCAGAGCGCCTGCTTTACACGCAGGATGTCGGCGGTTCGATCCCGTCACCGCCCACCAGCTTTATTGTGGGATCGCCGGGCTCCCGCCCGGCATTCGCTGAGCAGCAGCGAGTTTGGGATCGCTGAACATCCGTATCGCGCCGCTTGAGCAACGCGCTGTCGGGCAGGAGCCCGGGGATCCGGGTTACGCCGCCGTCCGCGCCGCATCAATGCGCGACTTGAGATCCGTGAGGCCGGCCAGCAGCGTTTCCAGGCGGGCGCGGGGCGAGGAGCCGGTCATCGCCGAAGCAGCGCCGAAGTCGCCGCGCTCAACGGCGTCACGCACCGCTTCCTGAAGTTCGCGCACGGAAGCGCCGGTTTCAGCCGGAACCATCATCGCTTCAGCCCCTTCGGTCTCGACACCAGCAGCCGCCCCCGGCTGTTCTCCCGTGTCGCCATCGAGGACCTTGATGGCGCCTCGAATAGTCAATCCTTGAACGTGCAGGAGATTCTGGAGCTTGCGCAACAGCTCCATGTCATCCGCGCGATAGAAGCGGCGTCCGTCCGGGCGCTTCATCGGGCGGAGATTGTCGAACTTAGTTTCCCAGAAACGCAGAACATGCGTTTTCAATCCGAGCTCTGCGGCGGCCTCGCCGATCGTGCGAAACGCATCCGCGCTCTTCGCGCTCTCCGGCATGGACGCTTCGTCGCAGGCATCCTCGAAGACGGAATCCGACTCCGGCGACAGGGCGGCCTGCGATGTGATGGTCATCAATCTCTCCGGGGAGTCGTCATCGCTGCTTCGACCCTCTGCCGCAGAAGCGGAGAAGGTTTGAACGACACCACCCGTCTTGCCGAGATCGGAGCCTCTTCGCCGGTCTTTGGATTGCGACCGACGCGTGCTTTTTTCCGACGCACCACGAAGTTGCCGAAGCGGGCGAACTTTACGTCCTCGTCCCGCTCGAGTTCCGCGCAAACGAGCTCGAGCACGCGCTCGAGGAAGTTGCTGGAATCCTGCTTGGTCAGCCCGACCTTCTGGACGAGCCGATCGACGATATCTGCGCGCGTGAGAGTATTCTCGGGCACCCAGCGCCTCCGTAGTGAACAGGGAGCCTAGCTTGCGCCGATTCGGATGTTAAGAGGGCTACCCCTCAAATCCCGAACAATTTCATCCGTTTACGAGATGTTAAACCCGGATCAGCGCCGAGCCCCAGGTGAGGCCCCCGCCGATGGCTTCAATCAGCACAAGATCGCCCGGCTTCACGCGCCCATCATCCGTTGCGGCGGCCAGCGCCAGAGGCACCGAAGCGGCCGACGTGTTGCCGTGTTCAGCGACGGTCGAGACCACCTTGCGCTCGTCGAGGCCCAGCTTCTCGGCCACGGCCGAGAGGATGCGCTGGTTGGCCTGGTGCGGCACGAACCAGTCGATATCCGTCACCGAAATTCCCGCCTGCTCCGCAGCCGCTTTCACACTCTCGGAAATCTTGCCGACCGCGTGCTTGAACACCTGGTTCCCTACCATCCTGAGGTGGCCAACGGTCTGGGTCGTGGAAGGTCCGCCATCGACATAAAGCAGGTCGCGGAACTTGCCGTCCGATCGCAGGTGAACGCCCTTCACGCCACGATCTCCCGCTCTTGCCTTCTCCTGCCGTTCCAGAACGATCGCGCCGGCGCCGTCGCCAAACAGCACGCAGGTCGACCGGTCCGACCAGTCGAGGATGCGCGAGAACGTCTCCGCGCCGATGACTAGCGCCCGTTCGAACTGTCCGCGTGCGAGGAAGTTATCCGCCGTCGCCACCGCATAGACGAAGCCCGAGCACACGGCCTGCAGGTCGAACGCCGCGCCGCGCGCGATGCCGAGCTTGTGCTGCACAACCGTTGCCGTCGCCGGGAAGGTGTAGTCCGGCGTCGCCGTCGCCATCACGATCAGGTCGATATCGTCCGGCCCGACGCCAGCCGCTTCCATCGCCCGCTTCGCCGCCACGGCGCCGAGATCCGATGTTGTTTCGCCATCCGCAGCAATGTGGCGCTTCTTGATGCCGGTACGCGCCGTGATCCACTCATCGGTCGTATCGACCATCTTCGCCAGATCGTCGTTCGTCAGCACTTTCGCCGGCAGGTATCCACCAACGCCGCGCATGACCGATGCGAATTCTGTCACGTCTACGCCTCTACTACTTGGCAGCCTGTTCGCTGGCTACGGTCGCCGGCGCCGCGGCAGCCGCCGCGATGCTGGCGGTGAGCCGCTTCAGGTTGTCTTCGACTTCCTCACGGAAGTGACTTTCGCCCATGCCCGCCGCAACCGAAATCGCCTGTTCGAAGCCCTCGGCGTCGGTGCCGCCATGGCTCTTCACGACAACGCCGTTGAGCCCGAGGAACACTGCGCCGTTGACCTTCTTCGGATCGAGTTTGGCGCGGAACTGCTTTAGCGCAGGCATGGCGAGCAACGCGCCAAGCATGGACAAGGGTCCGGACTTGAAAGCATCCTTCAACATGTCGGAGATCATCTTGGCGATGCCCTCCGCTGTCTTCAGCGCGACGTTGCCGGTGAACCCGTCGGTCACGACGACGTCGATCTCGCCATAGCCGATCTTGTCGGCCTCGATGAAGCCGCGGAAATCCATGTCCAGCTTGGCTTCGCGCAGCAGCCGCGCCGCCTCGCGGATTGACTCGTGACCCTTGAGCTCCTCCGAGCCGATGTTCAGGAGCGCGACGCTGGGGTTGGCGACGCCGTTCACGACGCGCGCGAACGCCTGGCCCATGATCGCGAATTCAACCAGCTGCTCGGCCGACGCGGCAATGTCGGCGCCCAAGTCCAGCATGGCGCACGGGCCCGACCGCGTTGGCCAGCTTGCCGCCAGCGCCGGCCGTTCGAGACCGTCAACTTTCTTCAGGATGAACATCGCCTGGCCCATAAGCGCGCCGGTATTGCCCGCCGACACAGCCGCGACCGCCTGTCCGTTCTTCACCGCCTCGATGGAATTCCACATCGACGAGCCCTTGCCGCGGCGCACGGCCTCTGCCGGCTTGGCATCCATCGCGATCATCTTCTCGGTGTGAACGATCGTCGTACGCGGGGCAGCCGACGGCGCCTTGGCCAGCAGGGGCTTCAGCTTCGCCTCGTCGCCATGCAGCAGGAAATGCAGGTCGCTGCGCCGCTTGGCGAAGCGCTCCAGGCCTTCAACGACGATGCCGGGCGCGTTGTCGCCGCCCATCCCGTCGATGGAAATGATCTTCCGGTCCGCCATGTCCGCCGAAGGCTCCAGGATGGCGCTTACCGAGCGGAATCATCCCGGTCCAGCCACGATTCAGGCGTCTAATAGCACGTGCGCGGGGAGGTAACAGGCCCTGCCGCCTGCGTCGCTGCGGCAGCCACAGCGACTGAAACTGTCATAATATCAAGGAAGTCGCGGCCAGTTGACATCGCCGGATAGCAGCTGCTCGTCGGTGTGCCGCTTCAACGTCTCTTCCACCAGCCGCACATAGCGCACGAACCGGTCCATTTCAGTGTCCGATACGCCGAGATTGCGCACCATTGCGTGGCCAAGGTCGAGCTCTGGCGCGCCCTCCGCCAGCGCATCGTCATAGGCCTTGGCCCGGCCGTAGAAGGCCTCGCCCATCTTGCGGATCTTCTTGCCGACGCTGAGGTCGCCCGTGCCGATGTCCCGCAGGGCTTCGTCGAAGCCATGGAACAGAGCGTCGAATACGTCCTGCGACAGCTGCTTGCCCGCAACCCCTGCCGTGCGCAACCGCCGGAACATCAGCGCTGCATTCAGCGAGGTCAGCTCAAACCGCCCGGAAAAATTGTCGCGGACGCCGCCATCATAGTAAAAATCGGGCCGCAGCGAATGGTCCTGGATAGACCGGTGAAGACGATCGACCGCCCAGCGATTCTTCTTCGACTGAAACAGGTTTCCGAATGCCATGCCGCCCTCATTTGGGGTCGCTTTTCACGTCCCCGCTTGCCCGCTTCCCCGACAGTTCCCCTGACAGGCGCGGGACACTAGCAGGGTTCATCCGTCTGGAAAGGCGCCGCGAAACGGGCGCTCCGCCCCAAAAAAGACCTGATGTCCGCCAGCCTTGCCAAGCTGCGGTGGCTACCTGTAGCTAGCCGCAAGTTCCGGAGTTTTCGCCCATGCGCCGCCTTGCCCTCGCAGGACTTGCCGCCGCCACCCTCGTGGCCGCTGGCTGCACGGCGACCCGTGACTTCCACGGCTATGTTCCGGATCAGGCCCTGCCAGAGGACGTGAAACCCGCCGTCGACACGCGCTCGACCGTTCTTGCCCGTCTCGGAACGCCCTCGACCACCTCGATCTTCGACACGCCAGGCCAGGCCAAGCTGCAGGCTGGTAAGGAAAAGCTCTGGGTCTACATGTCGTCGACCCGCGAACGACTGACCTTCTATTATCCGAAGGTCGTCCAGCGTCACATCATCGCCGTACGCTTCGATGACGATGATGTCGTTTCCGACGTGCTCATCTACGACACCGACGATGGCCGCGTGATCGACTACAACTCACGCGTCACGCCCACGCGCGGCCGTGAACTTGGCATCCTGGAACAGCTGTTCGGTACGCTCGGCAGCCTGCGCAACCAGATCCCGGGCATGGAACAGGACAACACGCAGCCAGGCGATATTCCGACGCGCCGGAACTAGCCGGCTCCCGCTTTCGTGTTCAGTCCTGGCTGGCGATCTGCGTGAACGTCATCTGAATCAGGGCGTTGGGCTCGCCAATCACCTGATTGGCAGCCTTGAGGCATTCTGCAGCCGCCAGCTTCTCGTCCAGCTTCTTGAAGTCGCCCTTCACGTTGAAGCTCACCTTGTGTGACGCGCATATGATGGCGTCGCGGATGAAGTGCTGCTGCTCGCGATACTTCCACACATCCTTGCCCGGTCCGGCGAGCATGCGCGCGTTGACGAAAAGGTAGTTCTTCAGCTTGCGATTTTGGTCAAACACCGGGAACACCAGACCGCCCATGTCTACCGAGCGAGCGACTTCGGCCTCATCCGGCGTCGCACTGCCCTCGGCGCCGTGCTCCTGCGCGAAGGCAGGCATGAACATCGACAGCACGGCGGCGGTCGACACGGCGGACAGCAATTCACGGCGTGACAGGCGCATCCTGGCACCCTGCCCGTGAATGGTTTAGGCCGCGTTTACGCTTCTGATGGCCCCGAAAAATGCCGCCAGCCAGCGCTTTCGAACGCCATCTCGGCGCCCGAAGCATCCAGCACTTTCACGCCGGCGCCGGTCTCGACGCGTCCGATCCGCGTCACGGCTTCCTTCGACGCCTTGATCATCCCTCGCGCCGACGGCGGTGCGGTGAACAGCGTCTGGTAGTCGTCTCCCCCCACCAGCAGCGCCCGCAGATCCGCCTTGGCATTGGTGAGATAGCCCTCGCCCACCGCGCTCAGCGGCACGCGCGCAGCCTCGATCACCACCGCAACGCCAGATGCCTCGGCCACATGCCCCGCATCGGCGACCAGCCCATCGGACACATCGATGCTGCCCGTCGCGACCTGCGCCACCAGATCAGCAAAACGCAATCGCGGCGGCTCCGGCACGCGATAGCGCGACACCATCAGATTGCGCGCCTCCGCCGACAGCCTCCCGAATGCGCCCTTCGCGGCCATCAGCCCGAGCCAGCCATCGCCGATCGTGCCGCTCACCCAGACATCATCGCCCACCTGCGCACCCGACCGGCGCACGGGTCCACGCGCACCCACGCGCCCGAGCAGAGTCAACGTCAGGGTCAGCGGCCCACCCGTCGACGTCGTGTCGCCGCCCACGAGGCGCGCACCCCAGCGTTCGAGGTCCTTGCCGAGCCCGCGCGAGAAATCGCCAAGCTGCGCCGCATCCCGCTCCTTCGGCCACACCAGCGCCAGCAGCGCCGCATCTGGCTTGCCGCCCTTTGCGATGATGTCCGACACATTCACGCGCACCAGCTTCTGCGCCACCGTCGCAATCGGATCATCCGGCAGGAAGTGGACGCCCTCGACAATCGCATCCTTGGTCGCGATCAATCCCGGCGCGATCTCGGCGACGTCGTCGCGCAGCCGATCCGCGCCGGGCGAGGTTGCGAGCGGGGCAAAGTATCTGCGGATGAGATCGAACTCATCCATCTGCGCTACCCGCGAACATCCCGCGAAACCGCGTCGAGCAGGCCGTTGATGAATCTCGGTTCGGCGCCTTCGAAGAAGGCGTGGGCGATTGAAACATATTCGTCGAGGATGATTTGCGACGGCAAGCTGATCTCCACGATCAACTCGTAGACGCCCGCCCGCAGGATCGCGCGCGAGGTCGCATCCAGCCGCTCGATCTTCCAGCCGCTGGCCAGCCGCTTCATGATCGCCGCGTCGATGGCTTCCTGACGGTCGACCACGCCTTCCACGATCGCCTTGAAGATATCCGGATCAGCTTCTTCGACCGGGTCGCCCTCGTCGTTAAGGCCGAGCCGGTCTTCCATGAAGTCCGCGATCACCGAACGCACTGACTGCTCGGTCTGTTCCATCTGGTAGAGGGCCTGCACGGCCGCAAGCCGCGCACCCGCACGGCGCGCCGCCAGCAGCTTGCGTTCAGCTTCGGCAGAAGCCGCCATTACTCTTCCTCGGCCAGCTTGTTGAACCGGTAGGACAGACCGACCATGCGCAGCACGGCCGCCACCACTTCCGCGCCCTTGTTCTTCTGCTTGCGATCGGCGCGCACGCGGGCCTGCGCCTCGTTCTCGACCGTTAGAACGCCGAAGCCGAGCGGCACGCCCGAGATCGACAGCTCCATCAGGCCACGCGCGACATGGTTCGTGATCAGCTCATAGTGGCTCGTCTCGCCGCGGATCACGCAGCCCAGCGCCACAAAGCCATCCCACTCGCCCGTGCTGGCCGCCATGGAGATCGCCGCGGGGATTTCGAAGGCGCCAGGCACCTCGAGAAATTCGTATGTCGCGCCGACCTTCTCCAGCCCCTCGGCCACGGAGGCTTCGAGCTCGGTCATGATGTTGGCGTAGTAACGGGAGGTGACGATCAGGATGCGGGGGGCGTCTGCCATTTCTACTCTCCGTCGATGCGGCGCCAGCCCTCGACTGTCAGGCCATATCCGTCAAGACCCGGCAGCACGTTTGGCCGCGTATTGCTCATCAGGATCATGCGGCGGACGCCCAGATCCTTCAGGATCTGCGCCCCGACGCCATACTCGCGCAGCGGATGAGCGGCTTCCGCCGTCGCCTGCGCCTCGGCCTGCCCGCCCAGCGCCCTCGCGATCTCCTCGCCCATGCCCATCCGGACGAGCACCACGACGCCGGCCTCTTCCGAAGCCGACAGCTTTTCCATCGCCCGCTTCACCAGCCCCTCGCGTTTACCCGCCTCGCCGAGGAAGTCAGACAGGAAGTCGACGCGATGCACACGCACCAGAGTCGGCTGATCGCCCTGTACGCGGCCCTTCACCAGCGCGACATGCTCGGCGCCGTCCAGCGTGTTGCGGAAGACGATGATGCGGAACTTGCCGCCCCAGGCGCTTTCGAAATCGCTCTCGATCCGACGCTCGAGGAAACGGTCATGGCGGCGGCGCCACGCAATGAGATCAGCGATCGTGCCGATCTTCATCCCGTGCAATTGCGCGAACGTCACGAGCTCCGGCAGGCGCGCCATCGAGCCGTCATCGTTCATGATCTCGCAGATCACCGCCGCCGGGTAGAGGCCGGCGAGACGCGAAATGTCGACGCTCGCTTCTGTATGCCCCGCCCGAACCAGGACACCGCCTTCCTTGGCGACGAGCGGGAAGACGTGACCCGGCGAAACGATGTCGTCGGCATTCTTGGTCGGGTCGATCGCCACGGCGATCGTATGTGCGCGATCATGTGCCGAAATCCCGGTCGTGACGCCTTCCTTGGCCTCAATCGAGACAGTGAAAGCCGTTTTCATGCTTTCGCGGTTCTCGCGCGCCATCATGTCAAGTTCGAGTGTTCGGGCGCGGTCCCGCGTCACCGAAAGGCAGATCAGCCCGCGACCATACTTGGCCATGAAGTTCACCTGCGCCGGCGTCGCGAACTGCGCCGGAATGATCAGGTCGCCCTCATTCTCGCGGTCTTCCGCGTCGACGAGGATGTACATTCGCCCGTTGCGCGCCTCTTCCACAATCTCCTCGATGGGAGAGATCGCCGCCGAGAAATCATACTTCTCGATATGATCCTTCATGACCGCCACTCCAGCATGCGCGCCACGTAGCGCGCGAGCATGTCAACTTCCAGATTGACTTTGTCGCCCGCCTTCAGCGAGCCCAGCGTCGTCACCGACAGCGTATGCGGGATCAGCGACACCTCGAACCACGCATCGCCATGCGCGGCGCTCACCGCCGACACGGTCAGCGACACGCCATCGATCGTGACCGAACCCTTCTCGGCGAAGAACTTCGAAAGCTGCTCGGGGATGCGGATGCGCAGCACGCGGCTATCACCAACCTGACGAACGTCCGACAGCTCGCCCAGCCCGTCGACATGCCCATAGACAAGATGCCCGCCCAGCTCGTCGCCCAGCTTCAGCGACAGCTCAAGGTTCACCTTCGATCCGACTTTCCACTGCCCCAGCGTCGTCCGCGAAAGCGTCTCGGGAATGGCTTCCACCACCCACCAGGACCCACCCGCACGCTCGCCGAAATCGACAACCGTGAGACACACACCCGAATGCTGGATCGACGCGCCCATCTGGATCGCGGAGGCGGGATAGACGCCCTCGACGCGAATACGACGCAGCCCGTTCGTGTCCTCGACGGACTCCACATGGCCGACGTCTGTGACAAGTCCGGTGAACATTCAAACATCCTGAGCCCGTCCGTCCGGGGCCGTGGAAAGGCGCTACGCCGCTCCGGGCCGCCTGACAACCATCGCCCGCCGTCAGGTGGGGTTAGCGAGGCTTAACCCCAAGCCCGGCCTATCGCCGCGCATAGCTTTCCCAGAGATCGGGGCCAACTTCCCGTACGGCCGTGCGGACAAACTGCGGCGCCCCGTCCAGCGCCCCCAGCTCGAGCGGCCCCAGGCAGGGTTTACCATCCCCACCCAGCAACACCGGCGCCCTGAACCATTCGATCCGGTCCACCAGCCCCGCCCGCACAAACGCCGCTGCGAGCTGCCCGCCGCCCTCGATCATCATCGAACCGACACCTGCACGCTGCGCCGAGTTGAGCAGCTCCGGCAGCGACACGCTGGCCGAGCCTTCCCCCGCCGGCAGCATCCAGAACTGCAGCCCGTGCGTCGACGGCCAGCGATCGAGATCCATCGTCTCCAGCGTCGCCACCGCCACCGGCCCCATCTCCAGCGTCGAGAAAAGCTTCGCACTCGCCGGCGTCCGCCCCCGGCTGTCGGCCACGACACGCAGTGGCTGTTTCACCGGCATCGGATCGGTCCGCGCCGTCAGCTCCGGGTCATCCGCCAGCACCGTCTCCGAGCCGACAATCACCGCATCATGCGCCGCGCGCAGCCGGTGCACTTCCGCCCGCGCCGCCTCGCCCGTGATCCACTTGCTCTGGCCGTTGGCGAGCGCAATGCGCCCATCGAGCGACGTCGCCAGCTTCAGCGTAACGGAAGGAGGCGAAGCCACGTTCACTCCTTCTCGCCGCCGCCCTCGTCCTCGGTCTGCTTGGCGACGAACGCCGCGAAGTCCGCAGGTGACTTGAAGTCCTTATAGACCGATGCGTAGCGGATGAAGGCCACCGGATCGAGCCCGCTGAGGCTCTCCATCACCATCTCGCCGATTGTCGATGTCTGGATCTCGCTCTCGCCCATGTTCTCCAGCCGCCGCACGATGCCGGAGATCATCTGGTCGAGCTTCTCTTCGCTCACCGGACGCTTCTGCAGGGCGATGGAGACCGACCGGCGCAGCTTGTCGCGATCGAACGGCGCACGGCGATTGTCGCGCTTCACCACGATAAGATCGCGCAGCTGCACCCGCTCGAATGTCGTGAACCTGCCGCCGCACTGCATGCATCCACGCCTGCGGCGCACGGCGGTGTCTTCTTCAGCCGGCCGGCTGTCCTTCACGACAGAGTCTGCGAAACCGCAGTAAGGACAGCGCAAGCGTTACCTCTTCAGCTTCAACCCCAGGGCGCCGCGTAGATCGGGAAGCGCGCCGTCAACGCCTTCACTTCCTCGCGTACCTTCGTCTCGACGCCGGACGTATCGCCACCGGCAGCCAACGCATCGACGATCTCGATCATCCACTGGCCAACCTGCTTGAACTCGCCCGTGCCGAACCCGCGCGTCGTCGCCGCCGGCGATCCGACCCGCACGCCCGACGTCACCATCGGCTTCTCGGGATCGAACGGCACGCCGTTCTTGTTGCAAGTGATATAGGCGCGCTCGAGCGCCTTTTCAGTGGCGTTGCCTTTCACGCCTTTCGGGCGCAAGTCCACCAGCATCAGGTGAGTGTCTGTGCCGCCCGACACGATGTCGAGCCCGCCGGCCTTGAGCGTCTGCGCCAGCATGTTGGCGTTGTCGATCACGGCCTGCGCGTAGGCCTTGAACGACGGCTTTAGCGCCTCGCCGAACGCCACGGCCTTGCCCGCAATCACATGCATCAGCGGCCCGCCCTGGATGCCGGGGAACACGGCCGAGTTCACCTTCTTAGCGATCTCTGCATCGTTGGTCAGCACCATGCCGCCACGCGGTCCGCGCAGCGTCTTGTGCGTCGTCGTCGTCACCACATGCGCATGCGGCAGCGGGCTCGGGATCAGCCCCGCCGCCACGAGGCCGGCGAAGTGCGCCATGTCCACCATGAAGAACGCACCGACTTCATCCGCGATCTTGCGGAACTGCGCGAAGTCGATCGTACGCGAGTAAGCCGAGCCGCCCGCGATGATGATCTTCGGCGAGGACTCCTTCGCTACCTTCCGCACGTCGTCGAAATCGATCCGGCCGTCCTGCAGCCGCACGCCATACTGGTGCGCCTTGAACCACTTGCCCGACTGGTTGGCCTTGGCGCCGTGCGTCAGGTGCCCGCCCGCATCGAGGCTCATGCCGAGAATGCTGTCGCCCGGATTGATCAGCGCGTTGAACACCGCCTGGTTCGCCTGGCTGCCCGAGGACGGCTGCACATTGGCGAACTCGCAGCCGAACAGCTGCTTGGCCCGCTCGATCGCCAGCGTCTCGATCTCGTCGACGAATTCGCATCCACCGTAATAGCGCTTGCCCGGATAGCCTTCGGCATACTTGTTGGTGAGTAACGAGCCCTGTGCTGCCAGCACGGCGCGCGAGACGATGTTTTCCGAGGCAATCAACTCGATTTGATGGCTCTGCCGGCTGAGTTCCTCGCCGATCCATTTGGCGATTACTGGGTCAGCCTCCGCCAGACCCGTCGAAAAGAACCCTTTGGCAGGGGCATTCGACTGGGTCATGGGCGCGACTCCTGCGGTTTCGGGGCGGATTTGACGGGCGATACGGGCTCGCCCCGCCCTTGGCAAGTGTTCCAGCAACCTCGTGGAAACCAACAGTCCTGGCCACATCTCGCATCCATTGCCCAAAGGAGAAGATGGATCAGAATCAGTATTCGGACTTAATCTGTAATCAGCCACTTGGTAGTTACGACCGCTCCTCTTGAGGTGGCGCGCTGTATTGCGGCGCGCAGGGACAGGGTGAGAAGACAATATGCCGGAAGGCTCCAGCACTTCTGTGCTACCGCACCAGGATGTTCTCCGGATGACTTCGGAGATCGTGTCCTCTTTTGTTTCCAACAACCCGGTGACCGCCGAAAATCTTCCGGACGTCATCCGCTCGGTCTACCGCACGGTGTCTGCCATGTCGGGAGCGCCCGAGCTGAAGGCGGACGAGAAGCTGAAACCCGCCGTGACAATCGCGAAGTCGGTCACCGAAGACTACATCGTCTGCCTGGAAGACGGCCGGAAGCTTAAGATGCTGAAGCGCTACTTGCGCTCGCGCTACAACATGAGCCCCGATGAATACCGCCGCCGCTGGTCCCTCCCCGCGGACTATCCGATGGTCGCCCCCAGCTACACCGAACGCCGCAGCGAGTTCGCGAAAAAGATCGGCCTCGGCAAGGGCGTACGGAAGGCGCGCTAGGTGTGGACTCTCAACAGGTTGTCCTCGGAGAGGCCGAGGCGACTGATGGGTGTTTGAGCTTTAGTGCCGCCGTGGGGACGATGCCAGTTGTATCGGTGTGTCCATGCTGGCAGCTCCGCGGCGCGCTGATCTGAGGTGTCATAAGCCCGGGCGTAGGCCCATTCCCTAAGGGCGGTTTGGATGAAGCGCTCGGCTTTGCCATTGGTGCGGGGCGTGTAGGGTCTGGTGCGTATGTGCTTGAGGCCCAGCTCGCGACAGGCGTTGCGGAAGGCGTGTGATTTGTAGCAGGAGCCGTTGTCGGTGAGGACACGGCGGACAATGACGCCGAGGCTCAGGTAGAAGGCGACAGACGCTTTGAGATGAGCGACGGCGCTGGGGGCTCTTTCATCGGGATGGATCTGGGTGAAGGAGACGCGTGAGGCGTCGTCGATGCAGATATGGACAAACTCCCAGCCGCAGCCCTTGCCCCTGCGGCGTGCATGAGACTGGGCTGTTCGGTCGCCGCTGATGCGGTGGCCGACACGGTCGAAGCGTCCCAGCTTCTTGATGTCGAGATGGATCATGTCGCCCGGATCGGGGTGCTCATAACGCCTGGCGGGCTGAGGCGGATCGAGATCGCGAACGCGGGATAGCCTTTCGGCGCGCAGGATGCGGCTCACGGTTGAGGCGGAAACGCCAGTATTGCGAGCGATCTCGCAGCCTGGGCGGCGCAGCCTGCGCAAATGGATCACGTCCTCGCGGATCGCTTGGGGAGTTGGCTGATGAAGGCGATGAGGCCGCGAGGAGCGATCAGTCAGCGCCTCCAGTCCGCCAGCGCGGAACCGGCCCACCCACTTGGCGACAGTCTTGAGGCAGACCCCAAAGGCCGCAGCAACGACGCCAGGCGCCTGACCTTCGACGATCACCCGCCGGGCGATCTCTGCTCGACTATGCAGCGTGGTGCGGGCATTCTTGTGAATGTTCACTCGGCGTACCTCCGAAGAAATTGACGTGTCGCAACATCAATCTCCTCGGTCCGCGCCGAGTGGACAACCTATTGAGAGACCACAGCTAGGCGATCCATCCACCCTTCCCGTCGGGCTTCTTCACCGGCACATCCTCGCCGCCGCCCCGCATCTTCGTCCGCACATAGGCCAGCTTAGCCCGCGCCACGCGCTCGATGTCGCCCTGCGCCGCATTAGCTGGCGCAGTGAACACGACCTCCAGCCCGTCTCCGGCCGACACGACGCGCACCTCCATCGCGCCGCCAATGCGGTTCATCTCGATCAGGATCTCGGAATCCAGGTCGCCCATGGCGCAAGTGTGCCTGCGCCCTCGCTGCTAGGCTAGCGGTTGAGCGGCTTCTCCTGAATCGTCAGCAGATAGGCGACAAGATCGTATTCGTGGTCTTCCCCAAAATGAAAGGTCGGCATGTTGAGGTGAGAAATCTCGACCGCGTTGTGCAGATCATCGGCCAGCCAGTCCGGGCGATAGTTCGCCAGCACGGTCCGAAACGTGGGAGCGGCGGGATTGGGACTTTCACCGGTCCTGCCGACGGCATGGCACGTCGAGCAGAGATCCTCCGAAACCTGCTTGCCGACCCGAGGGTCACCAGACATCCATTTGGGCTTCGGCTCGCTGGCGCAGGCCGCCAGGGGAAGAAACAGAAGACCGATCCACAAGCGCAGTCCCGGCAAAGGCGCCTCCTGTAACGGCGGGCAGCTGGATCGCTGCACTCCCTTGCCTAGATGCCTCCGGTTTGCCGCGTCAAGTTTGCGCGCGATCAAACGAGGCGGCCTCCCGCGTCACATTTCGTAATAATCGATCGACTCGCTGGTGATCCTGTAGCGCCAGCTGTTGGCCTTCTCGATCCGTACGCGCTCGGCGAGGAAAGCGATGATGTCGTCGCGCGCCGACCGCGGCGTCTTTGTGAAGCCCTCCCAATGCTCCGCCGACGGAATTTCGATCGAGAACTTCACGTCCCCGCCAGCCATTTCGTGCAAGAACCTGATCCGCGTATCGCCCTCGATGTAGGTGATCGTCCCCGCGCGGTAGTTGCCTTCATATTCCAGCCGCCGTCCGAACATCCGCGCGATGTCGCACCCGGCCTGTCCGCGGATCACCAGATCCGTATCCGGGATCAAATTGCCGAAGCCATCGCGATAGACAATCGGCCCGTTGGAAGGCGCCTCCACCACAGGCTTCGGCGGAGGCGGCTCGGCGCCCGGCGCATACTTCTTCAGCGCAACCTCGTGCCGCCAGCCATCCTTGTGCGCGATCGCGATCCGGTAGTCGCCCGGTGGCCATTCCAGCGTGGCGAACAGGATCTGCACGCTGCCATTCATGCGACTCGACACCGGCCCGCGCTCGACATCAGCGCCATCGCGCGTCACCGACAGCTCGCCATACCCCTCATGCGCCGGCTTCGGCAGCCACAGGATCAACTGCTGCGATCCCGGATAATGGACGAACTTCAATGTCGGCGGCTCAAGCCCCGCGGGGCCATCCATGTTACGGATTTCGCCGACGGCTATGACGCCTTGATGTGCGGTTTCGGATTCGGATGCAGTGCTCACGGGACAAAATCTAGCAGCAACCAGAAGCGGAGACATCATGCGCCCAGCGGCCGTTGGATTTAGTCGAGAGTTCCGCTAATAGCCGTGAACAGCACAACCAGGACAAACAGGCCAACAATCAGCAGGAATGCTCGCACGCTTTCTCGGCGCGCCATCGGCGATTATTTGTTGGAGTAGCTGCACGCTGGGCATTGCAGCATCGTTTCCTCGAAACGATGGCCGCATCCCTTGCAACGAACGCGCAAGGGCTACGCCGCCCGCTTCAGTCCCAGCTGCGCCCACACGGCCAGCAGTGCTGCGACGAGTTCGTCCATCATCTGCTCGGTGTGCTGCGGGCTCGGCGTGAAGCGCAGGCGCTCCGTGCCCTTCGGGACGGTCGGGTAGTTGATCGGCTGCACATAGATGCCGAAGTCGAACAGCAGCGTGTCGGACAGCGCTTTGCAGCGCTCGGGATCGCCGACCAGCAGCGGCACGATATGCGTATCCGCCATCATTACCGGCAGCTTCGCCGCAATCAGCTTCTGGCGAAGCATCTCTGCCTTCTCCTGGTGAACCTTACGCAGGTTTCGGCCGAAATCGCTCCGCAGCTTGCGGATCGAGGTCAGCGCGCCGGCCGCCAGCACCGGGCAGGTCGAGGTCGAGAAGATGAAGCCGGGCGCCATCGAGCGGATCGCATCCACGATCGCCGTCTTCGAGGCGATGTAGCCGCCCATCACGCCGAACGCCTTGGCCAGCGTGCCTTCGCAGATGGTGATGCGGTCCATCACGCCATCGCGCTGGGCGACGCCCGCGCCCTCCTCGCCATACATGCCGACCGCGTGCACCTCGTCGAGATAGGTGATCGCGTCGAACTCTTCGGCGAGGTCGCAGATCTCGTGCATCGGCGCCACGTCGCCATCCATCGAATAGACGGACTCGAAAGCGATTACCTTTGGCGCATCCGCCGGATCGTTCTCCAGCAGCGCGCGCAGGTGCGCCATGTCGTTGTGGCGGAAGATGCGCTTGGCGCAGTGGGCGCGCTTAATCCCCTCGATCATCGAGGCGTGGTTCAGCTCGTCCGAATAGATGATGACGTTCGGCATGATCTTGGCGAGCGTCGAAAGCGTCGCCTCATTCGACACATAGCCGGATGTGAAGAGCAGCGCGCTCTCCTTGCCGTGGAGCGAAGCCAGCTCCTTCTCGAGCTCCACATGATAGCGCGTCGTGCCCGAGATATTCCGCGTCCCGCCCGAACCAGCGCCGAACGTGTCGACCGCCTCGTGCATCGCCTGCACCACATCCGGGTCCTGGCCCATGCCGAGATAGTCGTTCGAGCACCAGACGATCACGTCCTGCTCGCGGCCGTCATTGTGGCGCACGGATGCCTTGGGGAATTCGCCTTTATACCGCTTGAGGTCGATGAACACCCGGTATCGGCCCTCGGACCGGATTTCCTCGAGGGCGTTTTCGAAGTGGACCAGATGCTTCATGGGGGGCGCTTCTCTTTTCGCTCGTAACTCACGCCTCTTGTGGGCGCGTCGGATGGGAACCTAAGGCGACCCGCCCCCTTTTCCTAGACACAGATCAAACGCAACTGCGTGTAGCGCCTTCACGTCGCAGCATTTTTTGCGAACCGTTCGCAATTACTGGACGCTGTCTGCCCGGCGCCGTCTGCTCGGCGCCCGCGAGCCAGGTTTCGGCCCGAGGGCGCCTTAGCGTCTGGCTCGACACACCCTGCTTTCCGCGCGAAGCCTGACAGCGGATGGCCGTTCAGGCCGGGGAAACGCGCATGACACTCCGACTGCTCCTGCTGGCGGCAGCAATGGCGGCATGCGGCATGGCCCATGCGCAAACCGCGATCCCGCGTACGCCCGACGGGCGCCCCGATTTCCAGGGCGTGTGGGAAAGCCGCTGGCGAACGCCGCTTGAGCGGCCTGTCGATGCCGAAGGTCCTATCGTTGCTGCCGACAAGGCCGACGCGCTGGTGGCGGCCATGTACGAGAGGCTGAGAGCGCAGGGCAATCAGTCGCCTGACTCCGATTTTGACTTCGGCCCGCTGATACCAGCTCCTGGCGGCGGCTTTCGATCGTCGCAGATCGTCGAGCCCGCTGACGGCAAGCGCCCGCTGAACGAGGCGGCCCAGGATCGGGCGAAGGTCGTCAAGGATCATTCCGACAGGGCCGAAGGACCTGAGGCCCGCAGCCTCTCCGAGCGCTGCCTGCGCGCCGCCGGCGGGGCGCCCCTGGGCACGGGCGCCGACCAAGCGTACCGCAAGATCATCCAGACATCCGACCACATCGTGATTTGGACTGAGCAGCTTGGCGACACGCGCGTCATAGAAATGGCCGGCCGCACACGTCCCGACGCGATGGTCTCGTGGACCGGCGATTCCGCCGGCCGCTGGGAAGGCGACGTGCTTGTGGTCGAAACCCGCCTCGTGCGCCCCGAACCCTCACGCCCCGCCGCCTTGCCGGGCCAGCCGGAGCGGAAGCTCATCGAGCGCTTCGAGCTCAATACCCCCGACGAGCTAGGCTACAGTTACACACTCGACGATCCGGTGATGTTCACGGCGCCGCTTCGCGTCGAATTTCCTCTGCTGCGTACGAATGCTGCAATATACGAATCCGCCTGCCACGAAGGCAATTACGGCCTGACCAACATTCTCTCCGGCGCCCGCATGGCCGAAGCGCGCACGTCCAAGCCGAAAGCCAAGAAATGATCCGCGCGATCCTCCTCGCTCTGTGTCTGACGCCCGCCTCGTTGGCGCAGACTGCGATCCCGCGCACCCCGGAAGACCGCCCCGATTTCCAGGGCGTCTGGGAAAGCCGCTGGAGCACGCCATTCGAACGGCCAGCCGAGCTGGATGGACCGACCATGACCGCCGAGCAGGCGGCCAAATACCAGGCCGACGAGGACAAGAAGAACGAGAAGGAAGGCGATATCTCGCCTCCAGATGACAGCGAGTACGGGCCTTTCATGCCGGCGGCAGGCGGCCTCCTCCGCACCTCGCAGGTCATCGAACCCGCCAACGGCAAGCTGCCGCTGACCGACGCCGCCAAAGCTATGAAGGCCGAATGGGACAAGCGGCTCGGCATTATGGCGGGTCCCGAAGACCGCATGCCCAACGAACGCTGCCTCGGCGGCCCGGGACGCGCGCCCATGCCGATCACGCCCGCCAACATGTACCGCCGCATCATCCAGACGCCGGATCATGTGGTGATCCTCACCGAGGACATGAACGATGTCCGCGTGATCGGCATCAGGGAGGCGCACCAGCCGGCCGCCATCACATCCTATCGCGGCGACTCCATCGCCCGCTGGGAAGGCGATGTGCTCGTCATCGAAACCACGAACTATGCCGCAGCCTTGAGTTTCAGGGGCATAGTCGTCGGCCCTCAATCTGTCGTGACGGAGCGCCTCAGCCTCACCGCCGCCAACGAAATCTCCTACGAGTTCACCGTCACCGACGCCGCGCTCTACGCCCAGCCCTGGCGTGCGCAATATCTCTTCCACCGCACGGACGCGCCGATGTGGGAGGGAAGCTGCCACGAAGGCAACTACGCCCTCTCCAATATCCTGCTCGGCGCCCGCATGGCGGAAAAGCAGCCGGCCAAGCCAGGCGGCAAGCAACCCAAGACAAAGGCGAAGCCATGATCCGATCGGTGCTGCTCGCCCTCGCCTTCGCCCCGACGGCCTACGGCCAGGCGCCGGATATTCCGCGCACGGCCGATGGCCATCCCGATTTTCAGGGCGTGTAGGAGTCGTTCTGGCTGACGCCGCTCGAGCGGCCTGACGGCGTCGAGTCCGTGAATCTCGCGCCCGAAGAGGTGGATCAGGTGAAAGCGATCTTCCAAACGCGCGAAGTCAATCGCCTCGCCGGCAATCTCGGCACGGAAGGAGAGACCGCGATCGCCACCGAGATCATGCAAGTTGCCGGCGTCTAGAGATCATCCCATGTTGTTGATCCGCCCGATGGCCATATCCCGCGCACGCCGGTCGCCGTGGCGCGCAAGACTTCGGGCGCGCCGGACGGGCCGGAAGGCTTCACCCGGGGCGTACGCTGTCTCGCCGGCGTCAGCCTTCCGCCCATGGGCACAGCGAATTTCGACAACATGCGGCGGATCGTGCAGACGAAAGACCACGTCGCCATCTACGGCGAAGTCGGTCCGGATCTCCGTATTGTTTCGCTCGGCGCGCCAGAAGCAGCGCCGGGGCCGCGCTCGATGGGCGGCCGATCGTTCGCTCACTGGGATGGCGACACGCTGGTGATCGAGACATCGAATTTCGACGGCAATGCGCCTCCCGCTGGCGGCGCCTGTGCCAACCCGCTGAGTGACGACGCCGTCGTGGTCGAGCGCTTCCGTTACGCCTCGAAAGACGAAGTGGTCTATCGCTACACCGTTACGGACCCGCTGAACTATTCCCAACCGTGGAGCGGCGAACTGTCCTGACGCAGATCTGCACAAAGGCTCTACGAAACCGTCTGTCACGAAGCCAACTACTCGCTGACCAACATGCTGAGCGCAGCCCGCGTCGCCGAGAAACGCGCGGTGCAGAAATAGAACCGCCGGCCTTTTGCAAGGCCGGCGGATTACAAGACGATCGCGAATTGCCTACGACAGCTTGTCGAATTCGGCCTGGAGGGCCTTCAGGCTCTCTTCCGTGATCTGGCCCTGGCTCATCGGCATGACCTCGACCAGCGTCATATCGGCGATCTGGTCGTAGTATTGCGCGATCGGCGGCATTGCCGTCTCGAGCGTGGCCTTGGCGGCCGGATTCTTGATGATTTCGCTGATCTTCGTCGTCTGGACGCTGACCTTGCCGGCGGCTGCAATAGCCGGGCCGGCAGCATCGGCGGGCGGTTGGGCGATCGCGGGGGCGGCAGCGATAGAGGCGGCGGCTACGAGCGCCAGCAGGACGGTTTTCATTTCCTTGTCTCCCTTGGGTGGCGGATTCATACCGGCGTGGAAGATTTCCGCAACGCCGCGCCGCAGGTCATGACCCCAGAGCAGGGCTGAAAACAAATCCGCCGGCTTCGCGAGGCGAAGCCGGCGTTTGTTGGGTCTCTACGGTAGGGTCGGCTGCACAGAGCCAAGTCCGCCGCTTCCTCCCCAAGTTTGTCAGCCCCGGACTATCAGGCCAGGGTCTGTGCTTATTGGTTAGAGTTGGTAGCGGATCTGGTCGGACCAGAAGCGCTCCAGGCGGGCCAGCGCCTTGTTGAGCTGGTCGAGGTCGTCCGATCGGACCGAGGCGGTCGGCTCGAGAGCAGCAGACTGTTTCTCGAACAGATCAGCGACGTGATTGCGGACGGCTTTGCCCGACGGCGTGAGCTTGAGGCGAACCGTGCGGCGGTCGTCGTTCGAACGCGACTGGATGAGATAGCCGCCTTCCTGAAGCTTCTTCACATTGTACGACATCGAGGTGCCAGCGAAGGAACCACGGGCGCGAAGCGCCGAGGCCGGGGTTTCGCTCTCACCGATTTCGTACAGCAGGAGGGCCTGGACGCCGGTTAGCGAACGCTCGCCGTTCCGCTCCAGATTGTCCTTCACGACGTCGTGGAGACGGCGGTGAGCCTGCTCCAGCAGCGCCAGCGATTTCAGGAAGGACTGCTCAACAGTCTCGTCGCCGCTTGCGCGGGCCACAGCGTTCGTCATTGCCACCACCATCGTTTGTTTCGTTTGCCGATTTGCTCGGCTTATGGGGTGGTTATACGGGAGCTTGACTAAGCAATCGCTAAATCCAGCGACTTTGATGCAATTTTCTACTTTGCTTTCTTCTATTTTATTTCATTGACCTTGGTAATCGAGAAGTAAACGCGAGAACACGCTTCAATATACAAGAAGCGGCGCTTCGAATTTCACGCGCAGCGCTGTCCAGCGCCTTTCGGCCCCCGCACACCTCAGAACGGCCACGCCGCCAGCCCATGCGCGGCATTGCGCACATCCAGCGTCAGGTTCAGAGACGCCACACACTGCCCCGCCGCAAGATCATGTATCGACACCGTCGTCGGCGACGACCCCGCCGCCACCAGCGTCTGGGACAAGACGCACAGCCCGCGTGCAAATCCCTGCCTTGCGAGGCCAGACGTGTCGGCGTCGCGGTGCTGGAGCAGGATTGGATCATAGAGCGGCACGCGAATGGCGATTCGGCCTGCCGGACCATTCCAGACAACACTGTCGCTGTCGGTGTCGTTGAACAATACCCCGCCCCGGAACGGCCGCGCATTGTGCGTGCCGCGCGGCAATCCGGCGACCACGCCTATCGCCGTCTGCGTGACCTGGATCAGCCCCGGGATCTTGCGGCCGGCAAGGAAGACGCCCGTGTCGTCGGCGTGGACATTGTTGACGTGGAAGATATTGCTGGGTGCAGGCCCGCCGGGCTGGCGCGGATCGAAGCCCCGCGCATTGATCACCCCATTGTCGCTGGTGACGACAATGCCGAGGTCAAACTGGCGGCTGGCGAAGTCGAACCGAAGGAGCGCGTCGAAACCGGTGGACGTAAGATAGAGCTTGCCGCGATGAAGCGACATCTCGTGGCAATGCTTGAGATAGGGGTTGCGATAGGACGCAAGCCGCCGAAACCACGGATCGAAGACAAAGAGCTCGTCGCTGGCCGCGATCCAGATCTCCTTGCCCGTGATGACGATTCCGCGCAGGCCACGGTCGGCGCCGCGCCCCTCCCAGTCGATGCCGCTGGTGTTCCAGTCCAGCACCTGCTCGAACTCGCGTTTCTCCATGTCGACGAGATAGAGGCCGCCATGGCTGTCGCCTTGCTGCGACCCGCGCACGACAGAACTCACCAGCAGTTTCGGAAGGCCCTGCACTATTGCAGCGTGTAGTCGAAAATGAAGTGGATGCGATCAGCGCCGCGATTGGTGACGGCGTGATAGTCGAGGTTCGAGACCTCGTAGGCGACGCCCTCTTCCAGATGGTGGCTGGCGCCCCGGATGACGAAGTCGACGTCCGGATTGGTGACCAGCGGAACGTGGATGCGGTGGGCCGCGGCGAAGCTGGGGTGCGCATCCGTGTGGAGCGCGATGCGGCCGCCCGCGAGAAGCTTGGCCGCCATGGCGCGGATGATGCGACCGCCGGGCGGATAATGGGCGGCGATGATCTGTTGCATCAGGACGTTGGCGGGTTCTGCGAAATAGTCCCAGCCCTTGCGCTGCTGCACATCGGGGTTGGGCCAGGTGTTGGAAAACAGCATCACGAGCGAGCGCGTCTGCTTGTGCTGCTCGAACGATTTCTGGCGAATGTCGTCCTCGAACCACGCTTCAGGCTGCACAGCCTCGACCGCCCGCTTCAGCGGCATGTAGTCGACCGGACCGAGCGTGCGCGTGGGCGTTTCAAGCAGCATGGGCCTTCAATACCGGCCCATTGCGCAAATGTCATGCGGCCAGACTGCCGCGCACAGCTTTACATGGGCCCCGTCTGTGATTGTCTCCCGCCGATCCGGGACGTGAGGGAGACGTCGGGTGAAGACAGCGCTTGCCGGCGTGGCAGCAGCAGCCGCCCTGCTTGTATCGGGATGCGGACGCGCGTCCGATGCGGTCGAGATTCCACATGCACCGGTTGCGTCGGTCGAGAGGCCGGCGACCGCGCTTGTGCCGGACACCGAGGCCGACGCAATCCCCACCTTCAACGGCATCCCCACTGTGCCGCTGCTCGCCGAGGTCGACTTCCTCGACCCGCTGACGCCTCAGCCGACCTACGCGATGCCGACCGTCTTCAATACCAACCACACCGCAGTCCAGATCATCAAGGAAGAGGAGACGCTGCAGCTCGAAGCCTACGAGCTCGGCGGGCTGTGGCTGATCGGCTATGGCCACCTCATGCTCGAGGGCGAGAAGGACGTGATCACCGAGGCCGAGGCCGACGCCTTCCTCGTCGAGGACCTGCACTGGTGCGAAAGCGCTATTGAGCGCTACGTCAGGATACCGGTGACGCTCAACGAGTTCAGCGCGATGGTGGCATTTTGCTATAATGTAGGTTCAGGCAAGACGCGCGGGTCGTCCATCGTCAGGAAAATCAACAAGCAGGACCGGCCGGGAGCCGCAAACGGCTTCCTGCTGTGGAACCGCATGAACGGCGTGGTGATGGAAGCCCTGGCAAAGCGCCGCGCGCGGGAACGGACCTTGTTCCTTACGCCCTAGCCGCCTGCGCCGTACCGGCGATGATCTGGCGGATCGCCTGCTCGAACACCTGCGGCGGCTGGCCGCCCTGGATCATCCACCGCTGGTTGAAGATTACCGACGGTACAGCGTTGATGCCGCGATTGCGCCAGAGCATCTCGTCCCGCCGGACATCGTCGGCGAACTCGCCCGTCGCCAGCACTACGCGCGCGCGCGTTTCGTCGAGGCCGACCGACGCCGCCGTCTTCGCCAGCACATCATGATCGCTTGCCGACAACTGATCCGTGAAGTTGGCCTTGAACAACGCTTCCTTCAGCTCCAGCTGTTTGCCCTCGAGAGCAGCCCAGTGAAGGAGGCGATGCGCATCGAACGTGTTCCAGATCCGGCTGTCCGGTCCGTAGTTGAACTTGAAGCCGAGCGCCTCGCCAGACTCCCGTATGGCGTTTCGCGAGGCTGCGGACCGTTCGGGGTTGGATCCGTATTTACGCATGACGTGCTCGGTCGTGTTCTCGCCCTCGGGCGCCATCTCAGGGTTCAGCTCGAAGGGCTGGAAATGGATATCGACCCGGACCTCGTCACCGACGGCCGCCAGCGCCTGCTGCAGGGAGCGCAGGCCGACGACGCACCAGGGGCAGACGACGTCTGACACGAAATCGATGCGAAGGGGCGTCGCCATGGCAGTCTCCGTGGGGTTGCTGGAACTGTAGGGCCGATCCGTCCCTTGCGCCACCAAGGCGGCAGGCGCGATAGTTCGGCGCAGGGAGACATGCCATGAGCAACCGCGCCTTCGATACGCCGCTGGAGACCATCGGACAGGTGCTGGCCGGGCCGTGGCGCAAGCCGGCGAACATGCTGCTGGAGCAATCCTACGACGGACACCTCTCGCTGCATGACGACGCGATGGCGCAAAAGCTGGGCTTCAAGGCAGGGCCAATCGAAGGGCCGACGCATTTCAGCCAGTTCGCTCCTCTGGGCGAGGCGATCTGGGGCGAGCGCTTCCTGTCGGAAGGTTGCCTGTCGGCGCATTACCGCAACATGGTCATGGAGGGCGAAGAAGTCCGCGCCTTTATCGAACGCGAGCCGGGTGAGGACCACGCGAAGATCTGGGCGACGAAGCGCGATGGCATGGAAGTGCTAAAGGGCACGGCGTCGGTGGGGCCGCAGGCGCCGCCGACGGCGCTGGATATCCGGCTCAACGAGCTTGGGCCGCTGGAGCAACCGGTGATCCTCCGGGATCTCAAGGTCGGGCAGCGGACCCAGCGGGTGAAGATCCGCATGGATGCGAACCAGCACATGGGCGCGCTCTATCCCTTCTCGCTCAACGACAAGCTCAAGCGGATCACGGAGCCGTCGCCCTGGTATTCCTCCAGCGACACGCCGTGGAAACGCGCGATCGTTCCGTTCGAGATGATCAGCGTGCTGCTCCAACATGTGGCGCGGCAGGACGGGCTGCGCATTCGCGGTCCGGCGATCGGCCTGTTCGCCGACCAGGAAATCCGGCTGATCAAAGGACCGATCTTTGTCAGCGAGGACTACGAGATCGAACGCGAGATCGTCGCCCTCAGTGGGAGCAGGCGCACCGAGAGCTACTGGACGCGGACGTTCGTCTATCGGCCGGGCGGGAGCGAGGTGATCGCCACCATGCTGCTCAACCAGGCCACGCTGAAGGAATCGTACGCCCGCTATGCAGAAGAACACGTGCAGCTCTACGGGCCGGCGTAACTGGGCATGCGTCGCCATTTCGCAATAGCAGCAGGCCAATCCAGTCATTTCAAAGCTGTAATGCGCCCACCTTGCCCAAGCGGCAACTAGCAAGAACGTTCAGCGCTTTGGCGGAATCAGGTTGGTTTCGGGCATGTTGCGTCGCGCCGGACGCGAACCGGGAAATGAATTGTTCCCAGACCCGGCCCTGATGCAAAAATGCTTCACCCTGCAACGGACTGGGAAATCGGCTGCCGTCACGCGGGAGTCATAATTGACGGCGTCAGGGCCCTCATCACACTCGCGTCATTGGCTCGAAGAGCGAGACGTGGGGTCAGGCAAATGGCGTCTCCACCTCTTCGGCTGTCTTGCAAGACATGGAGTTGGACGTGACACACTTTCGCTTGAAGCCTTTGCTTCTGAGCACAACGCTATTGGGCCTGACCGGCGCGCCATTGCTTCTAGCAGCGCCCGCGATGGCTCAGGACACCGCTGCGAAACCTGCCGGTGAAGACGACGTCGTAATCGTGACCGGCACGCGCATTGCGCGCGAAGGCTACGTTTCATCGAGCCCGATCACCACCGTCACCGCAGACGAACTGGCTGTGAAGCAGCCCGTCGACGTGGAAGAAGTCCTCCGCGCGATGCCGCAGTTCCTGCCGGGTAACGGCGGCCAGGTGAACAACGGTTCGGCCGGCGCCTCGACCCTCGACCTGCGTGGTCTGACCACGCCGCGCACCCTGCCGCTCATCGACGGCAAGCGCATGGTGGCCTTCGACCCGAACGGCCTGTTCGACGTGACCGCCATCCCGCTCGCCCTGCTCGAGCGCGTTGACGTCGTCACCGGCGGCGCTTCGGCTGTGTACGGTTCGGACGCTGTCGCCGGCGTCGTGAACTTCATCCTCAACGACGACTTCCAGGGCGCCCAGCTCGACACCACCTACTCCATCACCGACCACGGCGATGGCGAAGCGGTGAACGTGCAGGGCACGATCGGCGCTGGCTTCGACGACGGCCGCGGCAACGTGGTCCTGTCGGTTGGCTATGCCGAGAAGGAAGCTGTGTACCAGACGCGTCCGCCAGGCTCTGCCACGCCGGGGGCCTCGTCGACCACCAACCCGGCCGCGATCGATTCGGCCGTCGGTGGCCGCACGCAGTTCAACGCGACGGGCAACCTGGTTCCGTTCTATCTCGGCTTCGACTTCAACCCGCAGAACCTCTACCAGACGCCGCAAGAGCGCTGGACGGCGACCGCGCTGGCCAAATACCAGCTCAACGATCACGTCGAAGCCTACTCGCGCTTCATCTACTCGGGTTCGACCTCGGCGCCGCAGCTGGCCTCTTCGGGCACGTTCGGCTTCTCGTTTGAAGTCCCGCTGACCAACCCCTTCCTGTCCACGCAAGCTGCGACCTACCTTGCGGCCAACAACCCTGTTGCCGCTTGTTCGGTCGCCGCTGCCGGCCAGTGCGTCGACGTCGGCATCCGCTGGCGCGCCGTGCCGGTTGGCCCGCGCCAGTACAACTTCCAGTACGACACGATCCATGGCCTCGTCGGCTTCCGCGGCGACTTCATGGGTTGGGACTGGGACGTTGCCGCTTCGCACGGTGAAACCAGCCTGCAACGCCAGCAGAACAACGACATCGATTCAGGCAAATTCCAGCAGGCGCTCTTCGCCTCCTCGACAACTGCCTGTATCGATCCGTCGGGCCTCTGCTCGCCGATCAACATCTTCAACCCGTCAGTCCCGGTCACTTCGGCCGCTGCGCAATTCGTCTCGCTGAACCTCCAGGTCCAGTCGATCACGACGCAAGACTACGTCACGGCTGTCGCCAGCCGCGACCTCGGCGACTTCAAGTCGCCGTGGGCCACGTCGCCGATCGCCGTGTCGTTCGGCGCCGAATACCGCGACGAATCGTCGGACTACCGTCCGGACGCCGCTTCTCAGTCGGGCCTATCGCCGGGCTTCGGCCAGACGCTGCCGACCAAAGGCCGCTATGACGTCTCCGAATACTTCGGCGAGGCGATCATCCCGGTCGTGGAAGACATGCCGTTCGCCAAATCGATCAACGTCGAACTCGGTTACCGTCACTCCGACTACTCCACGTCGGGCGGCGTCGAGTCGTACAAGTACGGCGCTGACTGGGCTCCGATCGATGGCCTGCGCTTCCGCGCCATGGGGCAGCGCGCCGTGCGCGCCGCCAACATCGCGGAACTGTTCGCTCCGGTGACCCCGGGCACAGGCGACCTGCTGGTTGATCCGTGCGCCAATGGAACGTCGACGACACCGCTCACCGGCCAGCTGGCCGCGCTCTGCGTCGCTACCGGCGTTCCCGCCGGCGCGATCTCGGGCGGTACGCTTGCCCAACCCACGTCGGGCCAGGTCAACTCGTTCTTCGGCGGCAACCCCAACCTGACGCCGGAAGAAGCCGACACGGTGACCTTCGGCGCCGTCTGGCAACCGGACTACATCCCGGGCCTCGCGGTGACGCTGGACTATTATGACATCCAGGTCGACAATGCGATCTCGATCCGCCCGAACTACGACATCGTCGACGGCTGCTACAATGTGAGCCGCAACCCGACGATGACGGCGACCGACGCGGACTGCCTGCTGATCGCCCGTAACACCACGAACGGCACGATCGAAGGCGACCTGATCTACGGGATCCAGCAAGTCACGCAGAACATCGGCGAAGTCCATGCCGAAGGCATCGACTACTCGGTGCGCTACGGCTGGGATCTCGGCCAGTGGGGCGGCCTCGAGTTCGCACTCGACGGCACGCACGTTCTCGACTCCTCGTACATCCCGGCTCCGGGCGGTGCGTCGGTCGACTGCGTTGCTCACTACGGCAAGCAGTGCGGCCTTCCGTCGACCGTCTCCGGCTCGACCGGCGGCCCGACGCCTGAAGATCACTTCGTGCAGCGCACGACCTGGTCGTTCGGCGACTTCGACGCCTCGCTGATCTGGCGCTACCTCTCGGGCTCGGAAGTCGACCCGACGCAGGCGGCGGACACGGATCCGGTTTCGGCTTCGATCCCGGACTACAACTACCTCGACATCGCTGGTTCGTGGCAGATCACGGACTGGGCGAAACTGCGCCTGTCGATCACCAACATCACGGACGAGGACGCCCCGTTCGTGGTCACGGAGACCGGCTCGACGCCGTACAACTCGGGCAACACCTATCCGTCGACGTATGACGTCCTCGGCCGCGTGTTCACGGTTGGCGTGACGACGAAGTTCTAATCGTCGGCAGTCGATATAGACATGTCTGCAAGGCGGCGGTCCCCTCGGGGGCCGCCGCAACTTTTTGGAAGCCGGCGTTGATCGCCGGAGGCGCTACAGGCACGATGACCGCATGACAGACGAAATCGCGCAGCTGGTGAGGCAGGCGGAAGCGGCCGCCAACGCCGGCCGCTGGGATGCCGCGGAGAAACTTTGGGCCGACGTCCGCCGCCGCGACCCGAGCAACTCGCGCGCTGCGTTCAGCCTTGGCGTCCACGCGATGCAACGGCGCGACTTCGCGAACGCCTGCATGCTGATCGAACAGGCCCATAACGCTGCGCCGCGTGATCCTTTCATCCTGCTAACGCTGTCCAAGGCGCGACGGGAGAGCGGCGACATCGACGGTGAAGGCCGGGCGATCGAGCAAGTGTTGTCGATCGATCCCTATTATCTCCCCGCCCTGCTGGCGAAGGCGAACCGGCTGGAGCGGCTGGGCATTGGCCCAACGGCGGCGATGTTCTACCGGAACGCCATTAAGGTGGCGGGACCCGAAGGTATATGGCCGGACGTGCTCCGGCAGCAGCTGACACACGGGCGGGATTTCGCTGCCAGGATCTCGGGACAACAGCGCGCGCATCTCGAAGCGGCGCTGACTGGCGTCATCGCCGGCATGCCGGCAGACCAGATCGAGCGGTGGCGCGAGGCGGCGTCGATCATGTCCGGCGTGACTGAGCCTTACCGCCAGCATGCGAACCAGCTTTATGTGCCGCGGCTGCCGGCGATACCGTTCTACGACCGGAAGCTGTTCCCCTGGGCAGAGGCGCTGGAAGCGAAGACGGATGTGATCCGTGAGGAGCTGCGCGCGGCGCTGGCGGAAGAGAAGAAGGACTTCACGCCCTATATCGCACTGCGGCCGGGGCAACCGGTGGACCAGTGGGCGAAGCTGAACCATTCAGCGAGTTGGAGCCATTACGGGCTCTGGCGGAACGGACAGCCGATCGAAGATCATCTGGCGAAATGTCCGCAGACGCGGAAGGCGCTCGAGGCGGTCGACATGGCGGAGATCGGGGGGCTGTGCCCGAACGCGATGTTCTCGGCGCTGGCGCCACATACGGAGATCCCGCCGCATACCGGCGAGACGAATGCCCGGCTGGTGGTTCACCTGCCGCTGATCGTGCCGCCGAAATGCACCTATCGGGTCGGGTTCGAGCACCGGACCTGGAAAGAAGGCGAACTACTGATCTTTGACGACACGATCGAACACATGGCGCGGAACGACAGCGACGAGTTGCGGGTCGTTCTCATCTTTGACGTATGGAACCCATTGCTTGCTCCGGCGGAGCGGGACGCCGTCCGGGCGCTCGCTATGGCCGCGCGGACCTTCAGCGGGACGAGCTAAGCCATTCGATGGAAATTCTACGTACGAGCGCTCGGGCAGCAAGAGATTGCCCGCGATAGCGTGATCGCGGCCATCGTTTTCCCCTTCGCCGCATGACTCGGTGCGAATTGCCACGGCAAGAGCTGTGCGCAACTCGCCTCTTCACAGGCGCCTTTGCGCAATCCGCAACGCCAGACCGGCTCTGCAGTTGAAATTCTGTGCCTAGCTGTTACGCGCTCGGTCTCACGAGTGACCTTACGAGTTTACGCGCATGGAAATGGGACTTCCTCCGGCACAGGGACTGTACGATCCCCGCAATGAGCACGACGCCTGCGGCGTCGGCTTCATCGCCAATGTGAAGGGCCGAAAATCCAACGCCATCGTGGCGCAGGGGCTCCAGATTCTGCTGAACCTGGACCATCGCGGCGCCGTGGGCGCGGACCCGCTGTTGGGCGATGGCGCCGGCATCCTGATCCAGATTCCAGACAAGCTGTTCCGCGACTGGGCGAAGACCGCGAAGGTCGAGCTGCCGAAGCCCGGCGAATACGCCGTTGCGATGTGCTTCCTGCCGCAGGACGCCGCAGCGCGAGAATTCGCAATGAACCAGTTCGCGAACTACCTCGCCAAGTCGAAACAGAACCTGCTCGGCTGGCGCGACGTGCCGACTGACACGAAGGGCATCGGCAAGGCGGTGATCGCTTCAATGCCGGTGATCAAGCAGGCGGTTATCGCGAAGGGTTCGTCTGCGATGAGCCAGGACGCTTTCGAGCGGAAACTGCTCGCGATCCGGAAGGAGACGCAAAATCCGCTGGCGGACATGGCGAAGAAGAAAAACCTGCCGGGTCTGGCCGAGTTCTACATGCCGTCGCTGTCAACGCGGACGATCGTCTACAAAGGCCTGCTGCTCGCGGGTCAGGTGGGCGCGTTCTACAAGGATCTGACGAACCCGTTATGCGAGAGTGCGCTGGCGCTGGTTCACCAGCGTTTCTCGACAAACACCTTTCCGAGCTGGAAGCTGGCGCACCCTTATCGATTCATCGCGCACAATGGCGAGATCAACACCGTCCGCGGCAACGTGAACTGGATGTATGCGCGCCGGCGGTCGATGGAAAGCGCCCTGCTCGGCGCTGACCTCGACAAGATGTGGCCGCTGATCCCGCACGGACAGTCGGACACGGCGTGCCTCGACAATGCGCTCGAACTGCTGGTGGCCGGCGGCTATCCGTTGGCGCACGCCATGATGATGCTGATCCCGGAAGCGTGGGCCGGCAACCCCAACATGGATCCAGCGCGCCGGGCGTTCTACGAATACCATGCAGCGCTGATGGAGCCATGGGATGGCCCGGCGGCGATCGCTTTCACGGACGGCCGACAGATCGGCGCGACGCTGGATCGCAACGGCCTGCGCCCTGCCCGCTTCATCGTGACGGACGATGATCATGTGATCCTTGCCTCGGAATCCGGCGTGCTGCCGATCCCGGAAGAGAAGATCATGCGCAAATGGCGCCTGCAGCCGGGCAAGATGCTGCTGATCGATCTCGAGCAGGGCCGCATCATCGAGGACGAGGAGATCAAGAACACCATCGCAGGCAAACACCCCTATGAGGAGTGGCTGCACGAGATGCAGTTCAAGCTGACCGAGCTTCCAGAACCTGAGGAAGCTCCGGCAAAGCTGGGCGACAATTCGGTGAGCCTGCTCGATCGCCAGCAGGCGTTCGGCTATACGCAAGAGGACCTGCAATATTTCCTCGAGCCGATGGCTGCGCTGGGCGATGATCCGATCGGATCGATGGGCGCAGATACGCCGATCGCGGTGCTCTCGCGCAAGCCAAAGCTGCTCTATAATTATTTCAAGCAGAACTTCGCGCAGGTGACCAATCCGCCGATCGATCCGATCCGCGAGGAGCTGGTCATGTCGCTGGTCTCGATGATCGGGCCACGGCCGAACCTGCTTGGCCTCGCCGCCGGCACGCACAAGCGGCTCGAGATCGAGCATCCCGTACTGACCAACGCGGCGCTGGAGAAGATACGGTCGATCAGCGATCTCGTGGACGGCACGTTCCGCACGGCGACGATCGATATCACGTGGGACGCCAAGGAAGGCGCAGCGGGGCTCAAGGCAGCCATCGAGCGCATCCGGCTGGAAGCCACCGAGCACGTCCTGCAGGATATCAATATCCTGATCCTCTCGGACCGGGCCGTGAGCGCCGAACGCATTCCGATCCCGGCGCTACTGGCGTTGTCGTCCGTGCACCACAAATTGATCCGGCAGGGCCTGCGGATGCAGGTCGGGCTGGTGGTCGAAACTGGCGAGGCGCGCGAGGTGCATCACTTCTGCACGCTGGCGGGCTATGGCGCCGAGGCGGTGAACCCCTACCTCGCCTTCGAGACGCTGGAACAGGTGCGCCAGCGCGAGGGCATGAAGCTCTCCGAGAAGGACGTGAAGAAGAACTACATCAAGGCCATCGGCAAGGGCGTGCTGAAGGTGATGTCCAAGATGGGCATCTCGACCTACCAGTCCTATTGCGGCGCGCAGATCTTCGACGCTGTGGGCCTGTCGTCCGAACTGATCGCGGAATATTTCACGGGGACGTCGACGACCATCGAGGGCGTCGGTCTGATGGAGATCGGCGAGGAAGCCGTGCGCCGGCACGCCAATGCTTTCGGCGATAACCCGATCTATCGTGACCTGCTGGATGTCGGCGGCGACTATGGCTACCGCATCCGCGGCGAAGATCACGCCTGGACTCCGGACACTGTGGCGAAGCTGCAGCACGCGGTTCGCGGCAATGTCTCGGCCGACTACGCGGCGTTCGCCGAACAGATCAACGAACAGAACGAACGGCTGCTGACCATCCGCGGTCTGATGCAGCTGAAGTTCGCTGACCAGCCGATCCCGATCGAGGAAATCGAGCCGGCGGCGGAGATCGTGAAGCGGTTCGCTACCGGCGCCATGAGCTTCGGCTCGATCAGCCGCGAGGCGCACACCACGCTGGCCATCGCGATGAACCGGATTGGCGGCCGCTCCAACACGGGCGAAGGCGGCGAGGAATCCGATCGCTTCAAGCCGTTGAAGAACGGCGACTCGATGCGCTCGCGCATCAAGCAGGTGGCGTCGGGGCGTTTCGGCGTGACGACGGAATATCTGGTCAACGCCGACGACATCCAGATCAAGATGGCGCAGGGCGCAAAGCCCGGCGAAGGCGGTCAGCTGCCGGGGCACAAGGTCGACAAGAACATCGCCAAGGTACGGCACTCGACGCCAGGCGTGGGCCTGATTTCCCCGCCGCCGCACCACGACATCTATTCGATCGAGGATCTGGCGCAGCTGATCCACGACCTCAAGAATGTGAACCCTGTTGCGCGGATTTCCGTGAAGCTGGTGTCCGAGGTTGGCGTGGGCACGGTTGCCGCCGGCGTCTCCAAGGCGCGTGCTGACCACGTGACGATCTCGGGCTTCGAGGGCGGCACGGGAGCGTCACCCCTTACCTCGCTCACGCACGCCGGCTCGCCATGGGAGATCGGCCTTGCCGAGACACAGCAGACGCTGGTGCTGAATGAGCTGCGCGGGAGGATCGCGGTGCAGGTCGACGGCGGCCTACGCACTGGCCGCGACGTGGCAATCGGCGCACTACTGGGTGCGGATGAGTTCGGCTTCGCGACAGCGCCGCTGATCGCGATGGGCTGCATCATGATGCGCAAGTGCCATCTCAACACCTGCCCGGTCGGCGTGGCGACGCAGGATCCCGTCCTGCGGGCGCGCTTCACGGGCGCGCCCGAGAACGTCATCAACTACTTCTTCTTTGTGGCTGAGGAAGTACGCCAGATCATGGCGAAGCTCGGCTTCCGGAAGTTCGAGGACATGATCGGCCGGGTGGACCTGCTCGACATGCGCAAGGCGATCGATCACTGGAAAGCCAAGGGCGTCGACCTGTCGAAACTGCTTTACCAGACGCCGGCGAAAGACGGCGTGGCGATCCGGGCGAGCGAAACGCAGAACCATGGGCTTGAGGCAGCGCTCGATCACAAGCTGATCAAGGGGGCGAAGGCCGCTCTTGCGAAGACACCGAAGCCCGTTCAGATCACCGAGACGATCAACAACGTCAACCGCACGGTCGGCGCAATGCTGTCTGGCGAAGTCGCGCGGAAGTTCGGCCATGCCGGACTCCCGGACGACACGATCCAGATCACCCTGACCGGCACGGCAGGACAAAGCTTCGGCGCATTCCTGGCGCGCGGGGTGACGCTGAACCTTATCGGCGACGGCAATGACTATGTCGGCAAGGGCCTCTCCGGCGGCCGCGTGATCGTGAAGCAGCCGGAAAATGTGAAGCGCGAGCCGACCGAGAACATCATCGTCGGCAACACCGTTCTCTACGGCGCCATTGCGGGTGAAGCCTATTTCGAGGGCGTGGCGGGCGAACGCTTCGCCGTGCGGAACTCAGGCGCGACGGCTGTCGTCGAAGGCTGCGGCGACCATGGCTGTGAATACATGACGGGCGGCGTGGTGATCGTGTTGGGCGAAACGGGACGCAACTTCGCAGCCGGCATGTCCGGCGGCGTGGCCTACGTCTATGATCCCAAGAAAGGCTTTGCCAGCCGGTGCAACCCTTCGATGGTCGCGCTGGAGCCAGTGAAGCCGGCCGAAGGCGGGCCGGAAGCGGACGCTCCCGTTCAGCGCGCGCCTGCGGTCGACAACAACGGCATGGGCGACATGCTGCGGTTCGACGCCGAACGCCTGCGCATCCTGGTGGAACGCCACCTTCTCCATACCGGCAGCGCGCGTGCGCGCGAGCTGCTCGACAACTGGAGCGAGGCGCTCACCCATTTCGTCAAGGTCATGCCGACCGACTACGCCCGCGCGCTGAAAGACATGCAGTCCGAGCGCCAGCGCATCGTCGCGGCCGAGTAGAGTTCAGGGGAAATCACATGGGCAAGCCCACAGGCTTTCTCGAGTACGAGAAGAAGGAGCGCGGCTACGAGAAGCCGGATGCGCGCAAGAAGACCTATACCGAGTTTGTGAAGCGGATGGACAATGCGGAGATCCGCCAGCAGGCGGCGCGCTGCATGAATTGCGGGATTCCGTTTTGCTCTGGCACGGGCTCTGTTGCGCCGGGAACGTCGGGCTGTCCGGTGAACAACCAGATCCCGGACTGGAACGACCTCGTCTATCGTGACCACTGGAAGCTGGCGCTGGAGAACCTGCACTCCACGAACAATTTCCCGGAGTTCACCGGCCGCGTCTGCCCCGCCCCGTGCGAGGCGTCCTGCACGCTGAACATCAACGAGAACCCGGTCTCGATCAAATCCATCGAGTGCGAGATCGTGGATCGCGGCTGGGAAGAAGGCTGGATCAAGCCGCAACTGGCGCCGCGCGGCACTGGCAAGCGCATCGCCATCGTGGGCTCGGGCCCGGCGGGTCTCGCCTGCGCGCAGCAGCTGGCGCGTGCGGGCCACGCCCCGACAGTGTTCGAAAAGAGCGACCGGATCGGCGGCCTGCTCCGCTATGGCATTCCAGACTTCAAGATGGAGAAGAAGCACATCGACCTTCGCATCCGTCAGATGGAAGGCGAAGGCGTGATCTTCCGCCCGCGCATGCACATCGGCATCGACGTGTCGGTGCAGCGTCTGCTGGACGACTATCAGGTGCTAGTGCTGGCCGGCGGCGCCGAGAAGCCGCGCGACCTGCCGATCCCGGGGCGTGAGCTGGACGGCGTCCACTACGCGATGGATTTCCTCACGCAGCAGAACAAGCGCGTGGCAGGCGACGATGAGAAGACGGCCGCTCCGGGCGGAACGATCTCGGCCAAGGGCAAGCATGTCATCGTGATCGGTGGCGGCGATACCGGTTCGGACTGCATCGGCACGTCGAACCGCCACGGAGCAGCGTCGGTGACGCAGCTCGAAATCATGCCGCAGCCGCCGGCCAAGGAAAACAAGGCCATGACCTGGCCCGACTGGCCGCTGAAGCTCCGCACATCGTCTTCCCACGAGGAAGGATGCGTACGCGACTTCGCGGTCGTGACCAAGCGCGCCATCGGCGAAGGCGGCAAGGTGAAAGCCCTCGTCTGCGCCCGCGTGGAATGGGTGCGCGGCGCGAACGGCATGGAGATGAAGGAAGTCGCCGGTTCGGAGTTCGAGCTGAAGGCGGACCTTGTCCTGCTCGCCATGGGTTTCACGGGACCGGTCGTGCCAGGCCTCGTCGACCAGACGCGCGCCACGCTCGATCCTCGAGGCAATGTGCAGGCGAACACGAACACCTACCTCACTTCGTCGGACAAGATCTTCGCTTGCGGCGACATGCGTCGCGGCCAGTCGCTGGTCGTGTGGGCGATCCGCGAGGGACGCCAATGTGCACGGGCCGTTGATGAATACCTGATGGGTTCGTCCACCCTGCCGCGTTAGCGTTCACGAACCAGCGAGACTCCGACGAATTTCACGACAAGGCGACGCGTGCTTTGCTGCGCTGCGGCGCCTGCCGAAAGTCGTTGCATTCCCCATGGACCTTTTCCGCGAAGCGGGAGTAGGCTTCTCTTTAACGGGACTGGAAAGCGCTCGCTCCAGAACAGGGGTCCGCCTTTGAAGGCTACGGACATCAGCCGTCCGGACTACTTCCACAAGGTCGTCGACTGCCAGTGGGCATGTCCAGCGCATACGCCCGTACCCGAATATATACGCCTCATCGCAGACAGGCGTTACACCGACGCCTACATGATCAACTGGAAGTCGAATGTCTTTCCGGGGATCCTGGGACGGACCTGCGACCGGCCGTGCGAACCCGCTTGCCGCAGGGGACGAGTCGAAGAGGAGCCGGTGGCGATCTGCCGCCTGAAAAGGGTGGCCGCCGACAACAAGAGCGATATCGCCGCCCTCCTGCCCAAGGTCGCTCCACGCAACGGCAAGAAGATCGCGTGTGTAGGCGCCGGGCCCGCTTCCCTCACAGTCGCACGAGACCTCGCCCCGCTGGGATACGAAGTCCACGTCTATGACGGGGACAAGAAGGCCGGCGGCATGATCCGCAGCCAGATTCCGCGTTTCAGATTGCCAGAAGAGGTGATTGACGAGGAAGTCGGCTACATCACCAGCCTCGGGCCCGTGATGCATCTTACCCAGCGCGTGAACTCGCTGAAGGCGCTGATGGCCGAGGGCTATGACGCGATATTCGTGGGAACCGGTGCGCCGCGCGGCCGCGATCTCGACATTCCCGGCCGCAAGGAAGCCGCGGCGAACATCCATATCGGCATTGACTGGCTGTCGAACGTCTCCTTCGAACACATCAACAAGATCGGCAAGCGGGTGATCGTGCTGGGCGGAGGCAACACGGCGATGGACTGCTGCCGCACCTCGCGCCGGCTGGGGGGGGACGATGTGAAGGTCGTCGTGCGCTCCGGTTTCGACGAAATGAAGGCGTCTCCCTGGGAGAAGGAGGACGCGATGCATGAAGACATCCCGATCATCAACTTCCACAATCCCAAGGAATTCACGCACAAGGACGGCAAGCTGACCGGCGTCACTTTCCAGAAGATGCACTGGGTGAAGGACGACAAGGGCAAGCGCAGCCTCGTGCCCACCGGCGAGCCGGACCAGCATTTCGAATGCGACGACGTGCTGATCGCCGTCGGCCAGGAAAACTCCTTCCCTTGGATTGAGCGCGATATCGGCATGGAATTCGACAAGTGGGGCATGCCCGTTGTCGGACAGGAGACGATGCAGTCGACCATCCCGAACGTGTTCTTCGGCGGCGACGCCGCGTTCGGACCCAAGAACATCATCTGGGCGGTCGCACATGGCCATTCGGCGGCCGTGTCGATCGACATGTTCCTGAACGGCCAGGACATCAGTGTGCGGCCGGCGCCGGGCGTCACCGTGATCTCCCAGAAAATGGGCATCCATGAATGGAGCTACGACAACGACGTCTCCAACGACCTGCGCTTCAAGGTTCCGCATCGCGACAAGGCGCAGGCGCTGAAGGACGTAAAGGCCGAGGTGGAGCTGGGCTTCGACCAGGGACTGGGCTTCAAGGAGGCGCAGCGTTGCCTCAACTGCGATGTCCAGACGGTGTTCACGGCCAAAGTCTGCATCGAGTGCGATGCGTGCGTCGACATCTGCCCCATGGACTGCATCACCTTCACGGATGACGGGCCGGAAGACGATCTGCGTGCGCGCCTGAAGGCGCCGGCGACAAACGCCGCACAGGACCTCTATGTCGCCGACGGCCTGCCGACCGGCCGCGTGATGGTGAAGGACGAGGACGTCTGCCTCCACTGCGGCCTCTGCGCCGAACGTTGCCCGACTGGCGCTTGGGACATGCAGAAATACCTGATCGACATCACGCAGGCAGGACCGAAATGCCGGACACGGTAACTCAGGCGAGCGCGCCGAAACCGTCGCCGCTCACAGCGGTCAATGATTTCGTGGTCAAGTTCGCCAACGTGAACGGCTCGGGCTCGGCCTCAGCCAACGGCCTCTTCGCCAAGTCGATCATCCGCATGGGCGTGCCGGTCGCGGCGCGCAACATTTTCCCATCGAACATCCAGGGCCTGCCGACGTGGTATGAAGTGCGTGTCTCGGGCGCGGGACATCTGGGCCGTCGTGGCGGCGTCGATCTCGCCGTGCCGTTGAACCCGCAAACATGGGACGACGACGTCAAGGAGATCGTGCCGGGCGGCTATCTTTTTTACGACTCGACCAAGCCCCTGCCCGCTTCGAAATTCCGCGAGGATATTCACGTCATCGGCGTCCCGCTGACGGCGATATGCAACGAGGCCTACAAGATCCCCCGCGAGCGACAGCTTTTCAAGAACATCTGCTATGTCGGCGCGCTGTCATGGCTCATCAACATCGATCCCGCGGTCATCGAACAACTCCTGAAGGAAGAATTCGCCACCAAGCCCAAGCTGGTCCCTGCCAACCTCGCAGCCTTCAATCTCGGCCGCGACTGGGCGCAGAAGAACCTGAAGCCCATCGGCCTGCTGCTTCAGAAATCGGATGCGGTCGGCAACCGCATTTTCGTGGAGGGCAACGCGGCGGCGGCGCTGGGCGCCGTCTATGGTGGGGCGACCGTGTGCGCCTGGTATCCGATCACACCGTCCACTTCACTTGCCGAGGCGTTTACCGGCTACTGCGAGGACTTCCGCACGGCGGCTGACGGTACGAAGAACTACGCCATCGTGCAGGGGGAGGACGAGATCGCCTCAATCGGCATTGTGGTCGGCGCCGGATGGAATGGCGCGCGGGCTTTCACCTGCACCTCCGGCCCTGGCATCTCGCTAATGAACGAGTTCATCGGCCTCTCCTACTTCGCCGAGATTCCCGCTGTGATCTTTGACGTCCAGCGCGGCGGTCCCTCGACCGGCATGCCGACCCGCACCCAGCAATCCGACCTCCTGCTGGCGGCCTACGCCAGTCACGGCGACACCAAGCATGTTATGCTTTTGCCCTGCGATCCGGGCGAGTGCTTCGAGTTCGGCGCACTATCGTTCGACCTGGCGGACCGCCTGCAGTCAACCGTGTTCGTGATGCTCGACCTCGACATCGGCATGCAGGAATGGCTGGTCGAACCCTTCAAGTGGGACGACAGGAAGCAGCTCGACCGCGGCAAGGTGATGACAGCGGAGGAACTCGAGGCCGGCAAGTTCTTTGGCCGCTACACGGATGTGGACGGCGACGGTGTTCCCTATCGCACCTATCCCGGCACGCACCCGAGCAAGGGCGCCTATTTCACGCGCGGCACGTCACGCAACCGGATGGCGGGTTATTCAGAAAAGGGTGTCGACTACCAGGACAACATGGAGCGGCTCCTCAAGAAGTTCCACACGGCGGCGACGCTCGTTCCGAAACCCATCGTGCGCAACGCGAAGCAACCAACCAAGATCGGGGCCATCTATTTCGGATCGACGACGCCGTCGATGCATGAGGCGCTCGAACAACTCGAGGCGCAGGGCCACCACATCAACGCCATGCGCGTGCGCGGCTTCCCGTTCGGGCAGGAGGTTTACGACTTCATCCATGCGCACGAAGAAATCTGCGTGGTGGAGCAGAACCGGGATGCGCAGCTGCGCTCGTTGCTGATGATCGAGGGCGGCATCAATCCGGCGCGATTGACCTCCATCCTGCATTACGATGGAACGCCGATCACAGCGCGCTTCCTGATCGACGCAATCGGCAAACGGCTCGACGCCCGCAAGGCGACGCGCCAGATCACGACCAAGACGTAGGACTGGCCCTATGACCTACATCCTCAAGCCGAAACTCCATCACCCCGCGCTGACAAAGAACCAGCTTGGGTTCACGCGGCGCGACTATGAAGGCCGGGTCTCGACGCTGTGCGCGGGGTGCGGGCACGACTCGATCTCGGCCGGCATCATCCAGGCCTGTTTCGAATTGAGCATCGAACCGCACCGGCTCGCCAAGATCTCCGGCATCGGCTGTTCATCGAAGACCCCGGACTACTTCCTGAGCCAGAGCCACGGCTTCAACAGCGTTCACGGCCGCATGCCGTCCGTGCTGACGGGCGCGAACCTCGCCAACCGCGACCTCATCTATCTCGGCGTCTCGGGCGACGGCGACAGCGCCTCGATCGGCCTTGGCCAGTTCGCGCACTCGATCCGGCGCGGCGTGAACATGACCTACATCGTCGAAAACAACGGCGTGTATGGGCTCACCAAGGGCCAGTTCTCGGCGACATCCGACAAGGGCTCGAAATCCAAGAAGGGCGTCGAGAACACGGAGAACGGCATCGATCTGGTCGCCCTCGCCCTGCAGCTCGGCGCGACCTATGTCGGGCGCTCCTTCTCAGGCGACAAGGACCAGCTAGTGCCGCTGATCAAGGGCGCGCTGTCGCATCATGGCCCGGCCTTCATCGACGTGATCAGCCCGTGCGTGGCGTTCAACAACCATCCGGGATCGACGAAGAGCTTCGACTATGTGCGCGAACACAATGAGGCGGTGAACCGTCTCGACGTGATCCTCGGCCGCACGCCGATCACCACGAGCTATGCGCCTGGACAGGTGCGTGAGGTGACGCAGCATGACGGCTCGACACTGCGGCTGCGCAAGCTCCACGATGACTACGACGCAACCGACAAGATCGGCGCGGCCAACTACCTGCAGGAACGGCATGCCGAGGGCGAGATCGTGACCGGCCTGCTCTACGTCGATCCGGAAGCGACCGACCTGCACGACCGGCTCGGGACAACGGCGAAGCCGCTCAACCAGCTGGGCACGCCCGACCTCACGCCGGGCGCCGCCGCGCTGGACAACATCAACGCCGCCCTGCGCTAGCGCGCGACAATCTCGCCGGCGACAGCGAGGTCCCGCAGCGCGAACTTCTGGATCTTGCCGGAACCCGTCAGCGGCCAGGCATCGACCGTGAACCACTTTGCCGGCGTCTTGGGTCCCGACATGCGTTCGCGGCAATGTGCGACAAGCGCCGACTTGTCGAGCGTATGACCGGCGTTGAGACGGATGAAACAGGCGACGATCTCGCCCCAGCGTTCATCGGGCAGGCCGACAACCGCGCACTCAGCCACCGAGGGATGCTCGACCAGGACATTCTCGATCTCGGCAGGGAACAGGTTCTCTCCGCCGCGAATGATCATCTCCTTCACCCGGCCGGTGATCTTTATATAGCCCCGCTCGTCCATCGTGCCGAGATCACCGGTGTGCAGCCAGCCTTCTGCGTCGATCGTCGCGCGCGTCGCCTTCGGATTGTCGTTGTACTCGATCATATTGCAATAGCCGCGCGAACAGATTTCCCCGACCGCATTGACGGGCACGACCTTGTTTGTCTGCGGATCGCGGATGGACAGCTCGATTTGCGGCAGCGCCTGGCCAACGGTCTCGCACAGGTCCTCGATGGACTCGTGATGCCGCGTCTGCGTGAGCACGGGAGACGTTTCCGTCTGCCCATAGACGGTACCGAAGTCGCAGCCGAAGATTGACTGCACGCGCCGAACCAGCTCAGGCGGCACCATGGAGCCGCCCGAGCCCGAGACCTTCCAGGACGAGACATCACGCGGGCGAGCAGCCTGCGCTTCGAGCATGGCGATTAGCATGGTGGGCACGCCAGCCGCGGTCACGACGCGTTCCTGCTCAATGACATCCAGCGCACGGTTGGGGTCGAATATCTTCGAAATGATGTGCCGGCCGCCATGCTGCACGCAACCGAGCGTGTTGATGGCGCAGCCTGACGTGTGGAACATCGGCATGAAGTTCAGCATCGTGTCGCCTTCGGCAGCCATCCGGCGCTTGGCGATCATCCGCGCATTGTTGGTGAGGCCGCGATGGTGGAGAACGGCGCCCTTGGGAAAACCTGTCGTGCCTGAGGTATATTGAACCTGCGCTGGATCATCGGGCTTCACATCGGGGAATGCGACCGCCACATCCTCGCCCTGGAACAGCGCCGCGTGATCGCTGAAATCGACGACCTCGCGAATGGCTGGAACGTCGCGCGCAACCTCGGCGGCGATCTCCGCCATGGGATTCCCGCGATGCTCCTTGACGATGAACAGGCCAACTGAACGGGACTGCTCGAGTACGTATTTCAGCTCCCGCGCCTTGTTGGCCGGATTGGCCGTGACGAGCGTGAGGCCGGCGAACGCCGCTGCGAACTCGATGATCACCCATTCGGGTATGTTCGGCGCCCAGACCGCGATGCGCTCGCCAGGGCGATAACGGGTCAGCAAAGCCCGGGCGAGACGCTCGGAATCCTGGAGCAACTGGGCGTAAGTCCAGCGGCGGCCGATGCAGTTATCCGCATCCTCGACCAGCGCCTCGGCATCCGGCGATATCGCGGCGCGCTCGCGCAGGATGCCGCCCACGGTGGTATCCAGGATGACGTCGTCTGTCTGCGCCGGGAAGTATGACTCTGTCAGCTTCACCCGGTACATGACGTCTTCCCCATCACCCTCTTGCCCGTCGCTCGAGCCGTTCGACAGCAGCTTCCATGCGCTCCACCAGCGACGGCGCCGGCGCGGCAGCCCCGGCGTCCTGCCCGTAGCGCGCGCGAAACACCTCGACGAGATTATCGATCACGCCGGTCGGGCGCCTTGCTCCACGCAAAGCGATAGTTCGCGCAGAATAATCCAGTGTTCCGAAGAACAGGTCCCGCGCCATCCAGACCTGTGCGTCTCGTGCAAGATCGCCGCGATCCTGCCCGCGACGAAACACGCTGTCGAACACGGCGACGTACCGGCGAAGCGTCATCCGTTCGCTGGCGATCGGCTCGGCGCCGGAATTGCGCAGGATAACCTCCAGCTCGATGAACTCCCGGTCGCGGATCATCAGCGTGAGATGGTGATCTGCGAGCGCGCGAATTTGCTCGAACGTCCCCGCCTTGGGATCGACAGACTTGGCTGCCCCTTCCGTGATGCCATCCCAGAATTGGAGCACAACGGCCTGAAGCAGGTCGTTCTTTGTCTTGTAGTAGATGTAGATGGTGCCATCGGCGACGCCGGCCCTCTTGGCGATCTCCGCCATGCGGGCACGCTCGAAGCCGTGCTTCACGAATACGGCGCGCGCAGCGGCGAGGATGGCGCGCTCCTTTTCCTCGACGCGGCCTCGGCGGGTGGAGGGATCGGCCTTGGCAACGGGCATGTCAGAGCCCCATCTGGCGGGCTGCGAGATCGCGCATGATCTCCTCGGAGCCACCACCGATCGCGTTGACCTTCACCTCACGATAGATGCGCTCCACCGGATTGCCGCGCAGATAGGCCGCACCGCCGATGATCTGCATCGCTTCTGACGCGCAGAATTCGAGCGCCTTGGAGGCAGAGAACTTGGCCTTGGAAACTTCTGCCACCGGCATCTCGCCTTCATTGGCCTGCCAGCAGATCCAGTTGAGATAGCACTCGATCTGGTCGATCCGGGCCGACATGTCCGCCATCTTGTGACGGAGTACCTGATGCTCGATCAGCTTCTTGCCGAATGTCTCGCGCTGGCGCGCCCAGGCGATCGACTCGTCGAGACAAACCTTCATCATGCCCAGCATGCCCGCGACCATGCCCAGCCGCTCGTAGTTGAAATTGTTCATGATGGAGAGAAAGCCGCGGTTCTCCTCGCCAAGCAGATTTTCCGCCGGCACACGCACCTCGTCGAAATGCAGCGTTGCCGTATCGGAAGCCCACCAGCCCATCTTCCTGTCCAGCGCCGTACGTGAGAATCCCTTCGCATCGGCCTCGACGAAGAAGAGTGAAATGCCTTTCAGACCCTTCTCGCCTGTACGCGCGCCAACAACATACGCGCTCGCCTTCATGCCGCCGGTGATGAAGGTCTTCGACCCGTTAATCACCCAGTGATTGCCATCGCGGCGAGCCACGGTCTGCAGGCTCGCGACATCCGATCCGCCCGAAGGCTCGGTGATGGCGAGGCTCGAACTCTTTCGCCCGGCAATGATGTCCGGCAACCATTTCATCTTGATGTCTTCGCTCGCGAACCGCTCAATCGGTCCGATCGAGATCGACCGCCCGCCGATCGCCGCGCCGACACCACCCGCGCCGCACTTCGCGAATTCCTCGGAGAATGCGGCGCTCATGAACTGGTCGCGGAAGCCGAGCCCGCCATACTTCTCGGAAATTCCGAAACCCCAGACGCCCAGCGCGCCGACTTTCTGGTGCAGCTCCCACGGCACTTCGCCGGCTTCATCCCATTCCGCGGCGTAAGGCGTCACCTCGGCCGCAACGAAGCGCCGAACCGTTTCGCGGAACGCGCGGCGCTCCTCGGTCTCGAACGGGTTTTTCATCTCCCAACTCCCACGTCTGTCGCGCGGTGAAATTGACTCATAGAATATGAGCGGTATTCATTCAAGCAGCATGCGCCGGTTGAGAGTGCAGCACTACAGGGAGACGGAGGTGTCTAAGGCGAACCGCCCGGACACGATCAGAATAGGCGGCGCTTCCGGTTATTGGGGCGACAGCGACATGGCGCTGCCGCAGTTCCTGAAGGAAGGCGGTCTCGACTACATCGTTTTCGACTATCTGGCCGAGATCACCATGTCGATCATGGCTCGCGCCCGCGCGAAGGATCCGGGAAGCCGCATCTGAAGGCAATCGCAGATCAGCGCGTGAAGATTCTTTCGAACGCCGGCGGCGTGAACCCACGTGCGTGCGGCGAAGCCGTGCGGGCGCTGGTAAATGCGGCAGGGCTGGATCTTAAGGTCGCCGTCGTCGAGGGGGATGACCTCCTGGCGCGCGCAGCGGATTTCGGCGCGGCGAAGGAGATGTTTTCAGGCGAAGCGTTCCCCCCTCTTGAGAAGCTCGCGAGCATCAACGCCTATCTCGGTGCCTTTCCGCTTGCGGCTGCGCTGGAGCGGGGGGCAGATATCGTGATTACGGGCCGCGGCGTGGACAGCGCCGTGACACTGGCGGCCTGCATTCACGCGTTTGGCTGGAAACGTGACGATCACGATCTGCTCGCGGCGGGCAGCTTGTGCGGGCACATTCTCGAATGCGGGGCCCAGGCGACGGGCGGCAATTTCACAGACTGGCAGAGCGTGGCCGACACTCTCTGGAACGTGGGCTATCCGATCGCGGAAGTCGGCCCGGACGGCGTATTCACTGTGAGCAAGCCGAAGGATACCGGCGGAGCGGTCAGCGTGGGTACGGTCGGCGAGCAGATGCTCTACGAGATCGGCGATCCGCAGGCTTATTTGCTACCGGATGTGGTTTGCGACTTCACGTCAGTGAAGTTCGAGCAGGTCGGCCCAGATCGCGTGAAGGTCTCCGGCGCACGCGGCTACCCTGCACCGGACACTTACAAGGTCAGCGCTACATTCGAAGACGGTTTTCGCGCCGGAGCAGTCTGGTTCTTCTACGGCGAGGACGCCGCCGCGCGCGGCCGCGCTTTTGCCGAAACGTGCTCGCGCCAAGCTGCGCGCGCTGAATGCGCCGGACTACGAAGAAATTCTCGTCGAGGTCATTGGCGATGAAAGCCTGTTTGGCGGTGAGGCGCGCAAGACAAGCGCGCGCGATGTGGCATTGAAGGTTGCCGTGAAGCATCGCGACCAGCGCGCCGCGGGTTTGATCCTGAAGGAGCTGACCGGACACGGCCTTGCAGCCCCGCCGGGACTTTCCGGATTCGCAGGCAGCCGCCCGACGCCATCGCCCGTCTTGCGGCTGTTCTCCTTTCTCGTTCCGAAATTCAAGGTCCAGATCCGCTTGATCATTGAGAACGAAGAGATTGCTTTCGATATGGAGTCGGGAGTCCCTCACTTTCCGATCGCGATCGTCCGACCGGCATCGCCCGTCACATTGCCTGAGGTAGATTTCGTGGAAGTTCCGCTGGTTCGCCTTGCCTTCGCTCGTTCTGGCGACAAGGGCGACAATGCCAATATCGGCGTATTGCCACGCGAGCTGGCCTATGCGCCCTGGATCTGGGCGAAGCTGACCGAGGCGGAAGTTGCGCGCCGGTTCGCGCATTACCTCAAAGGTCCGGTCGAACGGTTCTACATGCCCGGAACCGGCGCGATCAACTTCCTGCTGCATAATGTGCTTGGCGGCGGCGGCGTCGCCTCGCTGCGGAACGATCCGCAGGCAAAGGGCTACTCGCAGATCCTGTTGCAGACGCCGATCCCCATTCCGCGCGCGTTGGCGGAGGCGCTCTGACATGCCCCTATTCGAGTCACGCATCAGCACGGCCTCGGCAGGCTTTCAGAAGAACCGTGCCGACATGCTGCGGCTTATCGAAAAGCTGAGCGAACTGAATGCGCGTGCGCCCGCCCTCTCCGCCAAGCGCAAGGCGCGGTTCGAAGAGCGTGGACAACTGCTGCCGCGCGAACGGCTGGCGCGGCTGCTCGATCCGGGCATGCCATGGCTGGAGATCGGGAATATCGCGGGTTACCTCGTCGACACGCCGGATGAGGCGAAGTCGATAGCTGGATCGACTATCTTCTCCGGCATCGGCTTCATTCGTGGGACACGCTGTGTTGTCGTCGTCGATGACAGCGGCATCCAGGCTGGCGCCATGACGGTAGGCGGCGGCTATCGCCTGCGTCGGGCGCAGGAGATCGCCATTCAGCAGAAGATGCCGTTCGTACATCTTGTCGAGAGCGCGGGCGGAGACCTGCTCAACTACAAGGTCGAAGGCTTCGTTTCGGGCGGAGGATTGTTCGCCAATCTCGCCCGGCTCTCGGCCAAGGGCATGCCGGTGATCGCGCTGCTGCATGGCTCCTCGACCGCCGGCGGGGCCTACATGCCAGGATTGTCCGACTATGTCGTGGCCGTGAAAGGACGCGGCCGGGCGTTTCTCGCGGGACCGCCTTTGCTGAAAGCGGCGACCGGGGAAGTTGCGACCGAGGAAGAGCTCGGCGGATCGGAGATGCACGCGACGATCTCCGGTCTTGCCGAATATCTGGTCGAGGATGATGTCGAAGCCTGTCTGGTCGGGCGTGAAGTGGTCGGGCGGCTGGGATGGAACCGGCATTGCCCCGTTCCACCCGCGCGCAGCTGGCGGGAGCCCATGCTCGATCCGGATGAAATCGCCGGGATCGTGCCGATCGACTACCGCACGCCTTACGATGCGCGCGAGGTAATCGCCCGGATTGTCGATGGCTCGGACTTCTCCGACTTCAAGCCGGGCTATGGTGTCTCGACTGTCTGCGTGCAGGCCGAGGTGATGGGCCATCCCATCGGTATTGTCGCCAACAATGGCCCCATCGATCCGGATGGCGCAACAAAGGTCGCCCAGTTCCTCCAGTTGATGGATCAGGCCGGCACGCCAGCCATCTTCCTGCAGAACACGACAGGCTATCTCGTCGGCAAGCAGTACGAACAGGGCGGAATGATCAAGCATGGATCGAAGATGATCCAGGCTGTGACCAACATTTCCGTCCCGCGCATCACCTTCATGATCGGCGCCAGCTACGGCGCGGGAAACTATGGCATGTGTGGCCGTGGATATGATCCCGACTTCGTCTACACCTGGCCCAATGCCTCGACCGGTGTGATGGGCGGGGAACAGGCGGCGATGGTAATGTCCATCGTAGCGGAAGGACAGGCGAAGGCTGCGGGCGTCGCGCCGGATCGCGAGGCGCTGAAGAAGCAGGAAGAGCGGCTGACCCACATGTTCAACAGCCAGGCCGGCGCGTTCTACACCTCAGGCCACATGATGGACGACGGCATGATCGATCCGCGCGAGACACGGCGGACGCTTGGCTTCCTGCTCGCGACCGTGTGGGAGAGCCGCGCACGGACCGTGCGGCCCAACAGTTTTGGCGTGGGGAGGATGTAGGATGATCCACCTGCCAGCGACCACGGCGATCGAATGCGAGCTGAAATCCGGGTGGCTCACGATCTGGTTCAACCAACCGCAAAGCCGCAACGCGCTGAGCCAGGAGCTGACCGGCGACCTGATGCGCGTGCTGCAGGCGGTCGAGAACAACCGGTCCGTTCGCGGCATTACGCTGCGCGGGCGCGGCGGCGTCTTCTGTGCCGGCGGCGATCTCAAGGCCTTCCAGTCTAACCACCAGGGAAAGGGTGCGACGCGCGATGCGATCGTGGAAATGTCGAAGCGCGGCGCAGGCATCTTCGAGATGGTCAACACCATGCCACAGGTTCTGGTGGCCGTGGTCGAGGGCGCTGCGATGGCGGGCGGGTTCGGCCTTGCCTGCTGCGCCGATGTGGTGATCTGCGAGGCGGGCGCCAAGTTCGCAATGACGGAGACGGCGATCGGACTTACGCCAGCGCAGATCTCCCCTTTCGTGATCCAGAAGTTGGGATACGCGACGGCGCGGCGGCTGATGCTGACTGCCGCGCGGTTCGACGGGCGCGAGGCGCAGGCGCTTGGCTTTGCCGACCAGGTGGTCGATGGCGCGGAAGCGCTGACCGCCGCCGAGATGGAGATACGCAAGCGCGTGCTGGCCTGCGCGCCGGGAGCAGTCGCTGATCTCAAGGCCCTGATCCACGCTCTGCCCGGCCTCGATCGGCGGGCAACCGTGCAGATGGCGGCCGAGAATTTCGCGGACCGGCTGTTAAGCGATGAGGGAAAGGAAGGCGTCGCCTCCTTCCTCGAGAAGCGGAAGCCGCGCTGGGTGGTCGAGCCGTGAGCGGGGACGTTTCCACCCTTCTGATCGCCAACCGTGGCGAGATCGCCGTGCGGATCATGCGCACCGCCAGGGCGATGGGCTTGCGAACGGTTGCGGTCTATTCCGATGCAGACGTGAACGCGCCGCATGCGCGTGTCGCGGATGCGGCCGTGCGGATCGGGCCAGCGCCGTCTGGCGAGTCCTATCTGTCCGTTGACGCCATCCTGAACGCAGCGAAGTTTTCGGGAGCAACAGCCATCCACCCCGGCTACGGCTTCCTGTCGGAGAATGCCGGGTTCGCGCGCGCAGTTTCCGCAGCTGGCCTGACATTCGTGGGGCCGCCTGCGGACGCCATCGATGCGATGGGCGACAAGGCGCGCGCCAAGCGACGTATGATCGAGGCCGGGGTGCCGTGTGTGCCCGGCTATGAAGGCGAGGAGCAGAGCGACGAGGCGCTGCTAGCGGCGGCGAAGGGCATCGGCTTCCCGCTGATGGTAAAGGCGTCAGCAGGCGGCGGCGGGCGCGGCATGCGACTGGTCGCGAGCCAGTCCGATCTGGCGCAGGCGCTGAAACTGGCGCGCTCCGAGGCCGAGAATGCGTTCGGCAGCGGCGATCTGATCCTCGAGAAGGCAATCCAGCGGCCTCGCCATGTCGAGGTGCAGGTATTCGCGGATACGTATGGACATGTGATCCATCTCGGCGAGCGCGACTGCTCCGTGCAGCGGCGACACCAGAAGGTGATCGAGGAGGCGCCCTGCCCCGTGATGACGCCGGAGTTACGCACGCGCATGGGACAGGCGGCGATCGAGGCGGCGCGGGCGGTCGGCTATGTCGGCGCGGGGACGGTGGAATTCCTACTGGACGTCAACGGCGCCTTCTACTTCCTAGAAATGAACACCCGGCTGCAAGTCGAACATCCCGTGACCGAGATGGTGACGGGGCTCGATCTCGTCGAGCTGCAGCTTCGCGTGGCGCGTGGCGAGAAGTTGCCGCTGGCGCAGAAGGATGTGCAGCTCGGCGGGCATGCAATCGAGGTGAGGCTGTATGCGGAGGAACCTGAAGCTGGATTCCTGCCGAGCACGGGCAAGGTCGACCTGTTCCGCGCGCCGGAGGGCGGCGGCGTTCGGGTGGATGCCGGCATCGTCTCGGGCGGAGAGGTGTCGCCGTTCTATGACCCGATGATCGCGAAGATCATCGCGCACGGCGCGACGCGGGAGGATGCGCGGCGGAAGTTGGTCGCGGCGCTCGGGCAGACGGCCGTGTTCGGACCACGGACGAACCGCGATTTCCTGATTGACGCCCTTGATCGCCTCGTATTCGAGGCGGGCGAAGCGACGACGGCTTTCATTGGCGAGACGTATGGTGACAGGTTCGCAGCGCCTGCCCTTTCCGATGCATGGGTTGCGGCAGCAGCTGTGATCCAACACACCTGCGGCCTGCAGCGCGCGAGAGACGCAGCGCTGCACGTCAGCCCGGAGCTGCTCGACTGGTCGAGCGCCGGGCGGCTGCAGACAATCGTGGAGTATGAGGTTGGCGGCGCCACGCGGAAAATATCCGTTCGGCCGATGCGCGGTAGCACATACGAGGTAACCGACGGCGCGATATCGAGGCGCATCGCCGTCCTTACAATGGATAGCGAGACGGCGCGCCTGACTGTTGATGGCGGTTCGCTCGACGTGACATATCGCGAAGACGGGCGCACGATCTGGCTGGCGACAGCGGAGCGGACAGTGGAGCTGGTCAATCTCGCTTCATTCGCACGGAGCAAGGCGGACAAGGCCGGGCAAGGCGCCCTGCTCGCGCCGATGCATGGCAAGCTGCTGGACGTCTGTGTGGCCGAGGGCGATCGTGTGAAGCGAGGCGACCGGCTGGCCGTGCTTGAAGCGATGAAGATGCAGCACGAGCTGTCCGCCGGCGTTGATGGGCGCGTAAGGCGGATCGCGGCGGCCAAGGGCTCGCAGATCGCGGCGCGGACACTGATACTCGAAATCGAACCTCTGGAGGGAGGCGCATCATGATGAACTCTCCGATCTGCAAGATGCTGGGCATCGAATTCCCGTTGCTGGCGTTCAGCCATTGCCGAGACGTGGTGGCGGCCGTTTCGAGAGCCGGAGGCATGGGCGTGTTCGGCGCCGTCAACCTGCCCCCTGACCGGCTGAAGGAAGAGCTCGATTGGATCGATAAGCATTGCGGCGGCAAGCCGTATGGCGTCGACCTCATCGTGCCGAACAAGATGGAGGGCAAGGCCGAGCCGTTCAACCGCGACGCCCTGCTCGGCGCGATCCCGCAGCAGCACAAGGACTTCGCCGCTGGCATCCTGAAGCAGCACGGCATCGAGCCGGGCGATCTGGACTCCGATCGCAGCAACTCGGCGAACTTCGCCCGCAACATGCGGGCCGATGGGGCGGCGAACAGCCTTGAGGTGGCGTTCCAGTATCCGATCAAGCTGATCGCGAATGCGCTGGGCGTGCCGCCGCCGCTGATGCTGGAGCTGGGCAAGAAGCACAACGTGCCGGTCGCCGCGCTGGTCGGCGCGAAGGAGCATGCGGTCGCGCAGGTGCAGGCGGGGGTGGACATTCTCGTGGTCGCCGGCGGCGAGGCGGGCGGGCATTGTGGCGATGTCTCGACGATGGTGCTGGTCCCGGAGGTGTCGCGCGCCGTGAAGGCGATGGGCAAGAACACGCCAATCCTTGCGGCTGGCGGTATCACGACGGGCGAGCAGATGGCCGCGGCGATGGCAATGGGCGCTTCGGGCGCCTGGTGCGGTTCGGTGTGGCTGACCACGACCGAGGCCGAAACGAGCCCGACCGTGAAGGCCAAGATGTTGGCGGCGTCCTCGCGCGACACGGTGCGGTCGCGGTCGCGCACGGGCAAGCCTTCACGGCAGCTGCGCAGCCCGTGGACGGATGCGTGGGAACAGGACGGCGCGCCTGATCCCCTGCCCATGCCGCTGCAGACGCTGGTGTCGGAGCCGGCGCTGAGGCGGGTAGATAAGCTTGCCGAGGGCGGCCACAAGGGGGCGCAGCAGCTTGCGACCTACTGGGTCGGACAAGGCGTGGGGCTGATGAACCAGTCAATGTCGGCGGGACAGGTGGTGCAGCAGTTCAAGGAAGATTTCCTGTCTGCGTACGAGCGGCTGTCGTCCGCGCTGGGGGAGTGAGCATGCGCGATCTGGCGAGGGATTTTCGGGAAGAGAGCGATGCGTTGCACGCGCTCGTCTCGCCGCTGAGTGACAAGGATTTGGAACAGGTCACGGGGTTCAAGGGCTGGACCATAAACACGGTGATCCAGCACCTGCATGTGTGGAACCTTGCCGCGGAGATGTCGCTGAAGGGGGATGGATCGTTCGAGCGATACTATGCCGGGCTCGCGAAGCATCTCGAGGGCGGGGGCAAGATGAGCGGGTTCGAACGGGAGTGGATCAGGGGGCTTTCGGGCCGGGCGTTGGTCGAGGCATGGAGGCAGGGATTTGTCGGCACGGCCGAGCGGTTCGCGGGGGCTGATCCGGCCGGGCGCGTGAAGTGGGCCGGGCCAGACATGAGCGTAAGGTCGTCCCTCACCGCGCGGTTGATGGAGACGTGGGCGCACGGGCAGGAAGTCTATGACGTGCTCGGCGCCGTCCGGAAGAATGGGGACCGGATCCGGAATATCGTGGTGCTGGGCAACAACACCTATGGGTGGACGTTCAAGGTGCGCGGCGAAGCGGCGCCGGAGCCCCGGCCGCACCTCAAGCTGACCGCGCCTTCGGGCGAGGTCTGGCTCTACAACGATCCGAGCGCGACGGAAGTAATCGAGGGCGCAGCGGATGAATTTTGCCAAGTGGTGACGCAGGTGCGGAACATTGCGGACACACAGCTGAAGGTGACGGGAGCGAACGCGAAGAACTGGATGTCGAAAGCGCAGTGTTTTGCCGGGGCGGCGGAGCCTCCGCCGCCGCCGGGAACACGGAGGACAGCGGTTCGAGTGACATAGTTGCGGCCGGGCCTCTTAAAATTCATCATTCATACGATGATGGATCAGAGGCAGCGGACTATGGGTGGCAGGCAGCTTCGCATTGCTGGGTGGTGAGAGGGGGCCGGCCGGTATCAGCCTGTGCTGACAGGACTGAATGCCGGCTCAGTGGCGCTGGCGCTTTATGCGTTATCGACCGCCGCGTCGCGTAACCTGAAACCTCCTGACTGGGAGGCGTTTCCCGCGGGCATCGTCAAGCTTGGCGCAGCTGGCGCCGCGTATTTCTGGGTGATGTTATTCGACACAGGGCTCGCACCGTGGGCAGTGAATCGATGATGTCAGGGTGATTGGCGGCCATCTCGCGTTTCAGACGCGCGGCCTGGCGTCTGGCCATGCGCTCGATGGTGTTGAACGAAGCGCGCATGCGCTGATCGCGCTGCATGAGATCCCGCCAGGAGCGTTAGACATGCGGGAGCCGCGCGGCGGCTTGTGTTTTTTCTGCAGGTCCAGCTGAGGCCGGCGAGCTCCGCGACGCAGGCGTTGGTGAGGAAGCCGACCCAGTGCTCGGCTGTCGCGATCTGGCTGTCGATCAGGCGGCGGCCATGGGGGACTGGCAGTCTTCGGACTCATCGAGATCGGCGCGGATCTGGTCGAAAAGACAAAGGCAGGTGAAGACATGGGTCATCTAGCGCGCCGGCTGGCTGTGAAGGAAGAGGAAGACCCGCAATGCTCTCCGGAGCTGTGTCATTCAGGACATTGCACGCCCGCCTGGAGCCCGGCTGGATTTGAACCGCGCTGTCCCACGCTTTCGGCGGCTAGCGGCCTGAAACTGGCCGCAAAGTTCTTGCACCATCCTACCAACGGCGACTAGCTGTTTCTTAAGATTGCGATCGCCAGGCTGCGAGTATGGAGAGGGGCGTTGGGGTTGGCGGCGAGCATACGTGCGATCGTGATTGGCGCGAGCGGCGCAGCGTTTCTTGCCTCCACGGCTTTTGCCCAGCCTGCGCCCTACTCTCCGCCCCGCACAGCTGACAGCAAACCCGATCTCGGTGGGGTGTGGAGCAATGCCGATGAGGCCGTGACGCTCACGAAGATTGTTGAGGGGGAACCGAAGACTTCATCATTCGTTGAACCGTGGGATACCAGGTTGCCGTTCAGGGATCATGCCTCGTCCACTGCGTGGCGGGAGAAGTATGGCGCCTACGTGGTTGGCAAGCCGCTGCCGGAGTTCACGCTCGGGCCGGATACGTTGCCCAACCGGGATCGGTGCCTGATGGCCGCCAATGCGGCAGCGCCGCCGATGACGAGCCAGGGCTATAACGACGCCTATGAAATCGTGCAGACGCCGTCGCATGTCGCGATTGCCGTCGAGATGATGGATGAGATGCGGATTGTGCCGATAGTCGCTGGCCCGAGCGAAGCGGCGAAGACGCACCTGTCGCCGCTGCTGCAGCGCTGGACGGGCGATCCGGTCGGCTGGTGGGAGGGCGACACGCTGGCGGTCGAGACGACGAGTGTTGCCGCACGCCAGCGTGAGCAGAGCCCCATGCCGATGTCAGCGGATGCGAAGATCGTCGAGCGGTTCACGCGGACCGGCGAGAATTCCCTGCTCTATCAGGCCGAGGTGACGGACCTGGCGACCTACACCGGCGTCTGGTCGATCTCGTACAGCTTCCATCCCATGCGACGCATCTGGGAGTATGCGTGTCATGAGGGCAATTACGGGATGGCGGGGATACTGTCCGGCGTGCGGAAGACGGAGCGGGATACGGTGGGGGTTGTGAAGAAGCCACGAGACTGAGGCGGCAAGTCATCGCGCGATGAGTGCGCCCTCGTTGATCGATGGGCGCCGCGCTTTGCGCGGCTGCTCACCATAAGGGCAAGTTGGCGCTTAGCCCCGGTCTCGCAACAGCCTGCCCTTCTGTCTGTCCCAGTCTCTTTTCTTCTCGACGTCGCGTTTGTCCGGCGCCTTGCGGCCCGTCGCCAGCGCGAGCTTGATCTTCGCCATGCCGGTGGGGCCGAAATAGAGTTCGAGAGGGACGAGCGTGCGGCCTTCGCGTTCAACGGCGCCAATGAGGCGGTTGAACTCGCGCTTCTTGAGGAGGAGGACGCGCTTGCGGCCGGGCTCGTGGTTGAACTGACCGGCGGGCGGGTAGATCGGGATGGTCGAGTTGACGAGGACGATCTGGCCGCCCTCTTCTCGCGCGTAGGCCTCCGCGATGTTGGCGCGGCCTTCACGGAGGGACTTCACCTCCGAGCCGGTGAGGACGATGCCGACTTCGAGATCGTCGACGATCTCGTAGTTGCGGCGGGCCTGGCGGTTCTCGGCCACGAGCTTGCGGGCGAGCTCGCGCCTTGTCTTGCCTTTGGGGTTCTGTCCGCCGCTGCGGGGAGACTGGGCCATCAGAGGACGCCGGCTTCCTTCATGGCCGCCTCGATCTCCTTCTTCACGTCGGCCGACTGGACCGGGACGAGCGGCAGGCGGACCTCGTCGGAGCACAGGCCGAGTAGGGAGAGGGCGAATTTGGCCGGAGCGGGGCTGGCCTCGAGGAACATGGCGCGGTGGAGACGGGCCAGCGTATCGTTAATGCGGCGGGCCTCGGCATAGTCCCCCTTGAGGGTGGCGGCCTGCATGGCGGCGCACTGGTAGGGGGCGACGTTGGCGGTAACGGAGATGCAGCCCACCCCGCCCAGGGCGTTGAAGCCGACCGCGTTGCCGTCTTCCCCGGAAATCTGGATGAAATCCCTGCCGGCCAGCGCCGTGTGGCGGGCGACCCGGGCGACATCGCCCGAAGCGTCCTTGATCCCGATAATGTTTGGCAATTTGGCCAGGCGGCCGATGAGTTCCGGTTGCATGTCTGAACCCGTGCGAACCGGCACATTGTAAACAAAAATAGGGAGTTGAACCGCCTCATTCAAAGTTTTGTAATGAGCATAAACCCCATCTTGTGAGGGGCGGTTGTAATACGGGTTCACGATAAGGGCTGCGTGAGCGCCGACCGACTTTGCATGCTGGAGGAGGCTAATGGCCTCATCGGTGGAATTGGAGCCTGTGCCTGCGATGACCGGAATGCGCCCTGCCGACGTTTTCACGCAGAGCTCGACCACGGCCCCGTGCTCCTCGTGCGAGAGCGTTGAGG